>DDXB01000068.1:0-57483 GCA_002347405.1 Rhodocyclaceae bacterium UBA2271
GGGGTGACTGTTGCTCGCTGCGCTCGATGGTTACGGGCGACTCCGTGTCATCTATGGCGCGGGTTGCGCCTCCGGCACGTGACGTTCCGGCTTGGGGCGGCCCTGCGCCGGAACTGCGGTGTCTCTCTGCTGGCGCTGGCCGCCGCCCTGCTCGCCGGTTGCGTCACCACTCCGCCGCCGACCGGCGTGCATCAGCCGATGACCATCCGGCCGGAGCTGAAGAGCCTCGCCGCCCCCGCCAACGGCAGCATCTACAACGTCGCCAGCGCGCGGCCGCTGTTCGAGGACCGGCGCGCGCGCTACGTCGGCGACACCATCACCATCAACATTGCCGAAAAGACCGCGGCGGCGAAGAAATCCGACACCAAGGCCGACCGCAGCTACGATGCCGCGCTCGGCGTGCCGACGATCGCCGGCCTGCCGTTCAAGACCTTCCAGGGCGCGACGGTCGGCGCGAACAGCAGTACCGCGTTCGAGGGCAAGGGCGAGAATGCCTCGTCGAACAATTTCACCGGCACGCTGACGGTGACCGTGATCGAGGTCTATCCCAACGGCAACCTGCTGGTGTCGGGCGAGAAACAGATCGGCCTGAAGGAAGGCGAGGAGTTCATCCGCTTCTCGGGGGTGGTCAACCCCAACACCATCACCGCCGCCAACACCGTGCAGTCCGTGCAAGTCGCCGATGCGCGCATCGAATACAAGGCCAACGGCTTCATCGATTCGGCCCAGGTCATGGGCTGGCTGGGGCGCTTTTTCCTGACTTTCCTGCCGTTCTGACTTGGAAAATATATGGCCCCCACGCTCACTCTGTTCGCTGCCCCCACAGGGGGCGTCGCCTCCCTTGGGGCGGCCCTGCGGGAGACGTTACCATGAGTACCACGCATAAAATTCTGATCGGCATGATGTGGGTCTTCGCGTTCTTGCTGGTGAGTGATGCCGCCCGCGCCGAACGCATCAAGGAAATTGCCTCGATCGCCGGGGTGCGCAATAACCAGTTGGTGGGTTACGGTATCGTCGTCGGTCTGGACGGCACCGGGGAAAACACCCCATTCACCACGCAGAGCATGGTCAATATGCTCTCGCGCATGGGCGTTTCGCTGCCGCCGGGCCAGACGATGCAGCTGAAGAATGTCGCGGCGGTGATGGTGACGACCGATCTGCCGCCCTTTGCGCGCATCGGCCAGCCCATCGACGTGACGGTCTCCTCGGTCGGCAGCGCCAAGTCGCTGCGCGGCGGCACGCTGGTGATGACGCCGCTCAAAGGCGCCGACGGGCAAACTTACGGCATGGCGCAGGGCAATATCGTCGTCGGCGGCGCGGGTGCTTCAGCGGCTGGTACAAGGACCACCATCAATCACCTCGCCGTGGGCCGTATCGCCAATGGCGCGACTGTCGAGCGCGAAGTGCCGCTGACCATCGGCCAGGGCGACATCATCCATCTGGAACTGCGCCGCACCGATTTCGGCACCGCCCACCGCGTCACCGATGCGATCAACCAGGCCATGGGCCAGGGCACGGCCAGCGCGATCGATGCGCGCCAGGTGCAGGTCAGGTTGCCGGTCAATCCGAGCGAACGCGTCGCTTTCCTCGGCGCGGTGGAAAATCTCCACGTGACGCCGATGCCGATGGCGGCCAAGGTGATCGTCAATGCACGCACCGGTTCGGTGGTGATGAACCGCGCCGTGATGATCGAAGAGAGCGCTATCGCCCACGGCAACCTTTCCGTGTCGATCACGGTCGACAATACCGTCAGCCAGCCGGGCGCATTCTCGGGCGGGCAAACGGTGGGCGTGGCCAATGCCGAAATCGAGATCAAGCAGGAGGGCGGTGCCTTGCAGACCTTGAGGACCGGCGCGAATCTGGCCGACGTGGTGAAAGCGCTCAACGCCCTCGGCGCCAATCCGCAAGACCTGATCGCCATCTTGCAGGCGATGAAGATGTCTGGTTCGCTGCGCGCCGAGCTGGAGATCATTTAACTCGGCACGAATTGCCGCCATGTTCCGGCGATTGCCGTTGCCGGGACAGGGCACACTTCAAGACAATGAACTCCGCTACCTCCGTCCCCTCGATTTTCGACACGCAATCGCTCACCGCGCTGAAGGGCGACTTGAAGAAGGCTGATCCGCAGGCGCTGAAAGCGACCGCGCAACAGTTCGAAGCGGTGTTCGTGCAGATGCTCCTGAAGTCGATGCGCGCGGCCACGCCGCAGGACGGCATGTTCGACAGCGATCAGACGCGCTTCTATCAGGAAATGCTCGACGCGCAACTCTCCCAGGTCATGGCCGCAAAGGGTGGCATGGGATTGGCGGCGGTGATCGAACGTCAACTGTCGCGGCCGGATGCGGTGAATGCGCCCGATTTTGCGGGGGGAATTCCCCTCGAACAAAACGCCGGGCCGTCCCAAGTTTTGTTCGGCCCCCTGGGGGGAGGGCGCGGCGCAGCCGCGACTTCGGGGGGGGCTTTAGCACCACCGGCCCGGCCGCTGCCCCTTGGGCCGGCGCAACGCGCCTACCCGCTGCCCAATGACCAGGCGCCGCGGTCGCTACCGATCGACAGCAGCCCCGTGCGGCCCGCCTTGCCGGCCACTTCAGGAGCGGGCGATGGGCAGACACAAGCCTTTGTGAACAGCGTCTGGCCGCATGCCGTGGCGGCGAGCCAGCAGACCGGCATCCCCCCGCATTTCATGGTGGCGCATGCGGCGCTGGAAAGCGGCTGGGGACGCGCCGAGCCGCGTGCGGCCGACGGCCGCCCCAGTTATAACTTGTTTGGCATCAAGGCCGGCGGCAACTGGCAGGGCGCCGTGGCCAGTGCACCCACCACGGAATATGAAGGCGGCGTCGCCGTGCAGCGTGTCGAACGCTTTCGCGCCTATGGCTCGTATGCCGAAGCCTTTCAAGATTACGCGCAACTCCTGGCGAAATCACCGCGCTACCGGGAAGTCATCGCCAGCACGGACGCCGCCGGTTTCTCCCGCGGCTTGCAACGCGCCGGCTACGCCACCGACCCGCTGTATGCAGCCAAGCTCGAACGCATCATCGGCGGCCCGACACTGAGAACCGCGCTGGTCGGCTAGGTTTTAGCCCGCCCCCTGGCCCCCTCGCGGGGGTTCTTTACGGCTCGCTTTGCTCGTTTATTACGGGGCGCTTCATTTGACAGCGGAGCGGGTTGTGTACGATAAAGCCGCATCTCGCTTCGCGAGACCAGTCTTCGACTGTCCTGCGGCCTGCGGCTTGGTGGCTGGCGCCGCGTGCCGCGTTTGCTTGGGGCGGCCCGGCGCAAACGCTGTGTTTTCGCTTTCACGCCCGCCCTACTTTCTTTGACTTTATTCCAGTAATATGGAATAAAGTCTTGACTATTTTCCACTTAAAAGGAAAATGGTCAGAATGCAGCGCAATCTCACCCCCTATCTCCAGACCGATCTCGCCCGCAAGATGGTTTTTTTATCCGGTCCGCGCCAGGCCGGAAAAACCACCCTGGCGTGTGCCTTGGCGACAGACTGGCCAAACGCCCAGGTGCTGAATTGGGACGTCGCCGCCGACCGGCGCGTGATAATCAACCAGAGCTGGTCACCCGCTGCCCGGTTGCTGGTCTTTGATGAACTGCACAAGATGAAGGACTGGAAAGTCTGGCTCAAGGGCGTCCATGACGGAAAACCAGATGGACAAGCGATTCTGGTCACCGGCAGCGCCCGGCTGGAAACATTCCGACAATCTGGCGAATCGCTGGCTGGCCGTTATTTTGCCTGGCGGCTGCACCCGGTGACGGTGGCGGAGTGGATGGCCGCCTCCGGCGCCAGCGCGGAAGAAGCGTTGGCGCGCATCCTCGAGCGTGGCGGCTTCCCCGAACCTTTCCTTGCCGACCAGCCGAGCGACGCCGCGCGCTGGCGGCGGCAATATCTTGAGGGTGTGATCCGCGACGATATTCTTGAATTTTCGCGCGTCGGTGAATTGCGCGCCATGCGCCTGTTCATCGACATGCTGCGTGGCCGAGTCGGCTCGCCGGTTTCGTTAGCCTCGCTGGCGCGCGATCTGCAGGTGTCTCCGACCACGCTCGGGCGCTACCTCGAAATTCTGGAGGCATTGCACATCGTGTTCGCCGTGCGGCCTTTTCATCGCAATATTGCCCGCGCCCTGCTCAAGGAACCGAAGATCTACTTCTTTGATACCGGCCTGGTCGAGGGTGATGAAGGCGTGCGTTTTGAAAATGCCTGCGCCACGATGCTGCTGCGGCATGCCCACTTTCTGCAGGATGCGGCCGGCCGCGAAATTCGCCTCCACTATATTCGCGACAAGGAGGGACGCGAGATCGATTTCGTCCTCTGTGAAAAGGAAGAGCCGCTCGGTTTCGCCGAATGCAAGCTCGCCGATTCGACCGTGCCGCCCTTTCTTGCCGCCGTGGCGGAGCGCTTCCCGGCGGCCGGCACGACGCTGCTGGTGCGCTATCTGCGCCAGACCGAGCAGCGTGGCCGCATCACGGTCGAGCGTGCGGCCGAATGGCTGGCACGGCTCGCGGCCTGACAGACTAACGAAAAATAGCGTTTGCGCCGGGCCGCCCTTATCCCGCGTTGCGGGATAAGGGCTTTCTGGTGGCACCCCGCTCCCCCGGCCCCTCTCTCGCCGGGGGAGCGGGGAGAAAACCCCGCAGTCTCGCCGCCGGGCCGCCCCAAGGCGAGACGGCACGCGCCGCCAGGCGCAACCCGCATCGATAGTTGATCGGAGCACCCCGTAACAAGCGAGCGCAGCGACAACAAGCGACGTAGTCGCGCCGTTGCGGCGTAGGCTAATGCCGGCAAAGCCGGCGTTAAGCCGCGAAGCGGCGGCCGGAGGCAAAAACCAAATTACCCCCGAGAGGGGGGCGAAGGGGGGCGGGCTAAAACTGGCATAACTATTGCTGTATTTCCGGTAACCCCTCAATGATCGGCAGTTATTGCCGATATTGAATCTGTTACACGGAGAAATCATGGCCAGCGGAATATTCAACGTCGCAATCAGCGGCCTCAACGTCGCCCAGGCCGGTGTGCTTACCACCGGCCACAACATCGCCAATGCCTCGACCCCGGGTTATTCGCGGCAGCGGATCGTCCAGACGACCAATACGCCGCAATTTACCGGCGCGGGTTTTATCGGCAAGGGCGCGAACGTCGACACCATCCAGCGTATTTACAACCAGTTCCTCAGCAGCCAGGTGCTGTCGGCGCAAACCGGCGCGGCCCAGGCGGACAGTTATCTGGCCCAGATCAGGCAAATCGACAATCTGTTGGCCGATCCAAACGCGGGTCTCTCCCCGGCCCTGGCGGATTTCTTCAAGGGTGTGCAGGAAGTGGCGGCCAATCCGGCGTCCATTCCCGCGCGGCAGGCCATGCTGTCGGCCAGCCAGTCGTTGGTGGGGCGCTTTCAGTCGATTGATCAGCGCCTGCGCGAGATTCGCGAAGGCGTCAACAGCCAGATCACCAGCGAAATCACGCTGATCAACTCCTACGCCAAGCAGATTGCCGACGTCAATCAACGCATCATCGTCGCCCAGGCGGTCGGACCGACGGTGCCCGCCAACGACCTGCTCGACCAGCGCGACCAGTTGATCGCCGAACTCAACAAGGAAATCCGCGTCACCACGCAGATACAGAACGACGGCACCTACAGCGTGTTCATCGGCAACGGCCAGCCGCTGGTGGTCGGGACACTCAATTACTCCCTGCAGGCCGTCGCCGCGCCCGACGACCCAGAGCGCACCATCGTTGCCCTGCGCTCGCCGACGGGTACGACGGTCAACATTCCGGAATCCCTGCTGAGCGGCGGCAAACTCGGCGGCCTGATTGCCTTTCGCGCCGAATCGCTCGACCCGGTGCAAAACGCCCTGGGCCGCATCGCCCTGACGCTGGCAACCAATTTCAACGACCAGCATCGGCTGGGGCAGGATTTGACCGGAGTGCTGGGCGGCAATTATTTTGATCTCAGCCGGGCCGGGCCGACGGTGATGGCGAATGCGAATAATGCCGTGCCGAGCCAGATTCCTGCAGTGACAATCAGCGATCCTGGCGCACTGACGACGAGCGACTACCGTTTGACCTATGCCGCTGGAAATTACACGCTGACCCGGTTATCGGATAGCGTGTCACAAACCTATGCGGGTGTGGCGCCACTCTCCTGGAATGTCGATGGCCTCACGATTGCGGCGGGCGCATGGACGCCAGTGGCGGGTGACAGTTTCCTGATCCAGCCGACAAGAAACGGTGCGGGTAACCTGGCGCTGGCCATTACTGATCCACGCAACATCGCGGCTGCAGCACCGATTCGCACCACAGCGGCACTCACCAACAGCGGCACCGGGAGCATCAATGCCGGTTCGGTGAATGCGCCACCGCCACCGAATGCCAACCTCACCCAGACCGTGACACTCACCTTCATCAGTCCGACTGCGTTTGATGTCAGTGGTACCGGTACGGGGAATCCAGCGGGTGTCGCCTACACGGCCGGCGGCGATATTTCCTATAACGGTTGGACGATAAAAATAGCGGGTACTCCTGCTGCCGGAGATGTGTTTACAGTATCCGTCAATGCCAACGGGGTTTCCGACAACCGCAACGCAATGCTGCTGGGCGCGTTGCAGACGCAGACGAAGATGAGCAACGGCACCGCCAGCTACCAGTCGGCCTATTCGCAGATCGTCAGCCAGACCGGCAACAAGACGCGCGAGGTCGAGGTCACGGGCAAGGCGCAACAAACCCTGGCCGACCAGGCGCAAATCGAGGTCGACAAGGTGTCAGGCGTCAACCTCGACGAGGAGGCCGCCAACCTGCTGCGCTACCAACAGGCCTATCAGGCTTCGGCCAAGCTGATCGAGATTGCGGGGCGTCTGTTCGACGAAATCCTCGCCATCACTCGCTAAAGGCAACCGGGGAAAACCGAGGTTAACGGAGAAGTTCCATGATTAGAGTCAGCACCAGCATGATCTTCAACGCCGGGGTCAATGCCATCAATACCCAGACCGCATCCTTGCTGCACTTGCAGCAGCAGATTGCCAGCGGCCGGCGCATTCTTACTCCTGCAGACGATCCGGTTGGCGCGGCGCGCGCGCTCGAAGTCACACAGGCGAAAGACGTCACGGCCCAGTACTCGACCAATCATGACAATGCCAAAACTTTGCTGGGTCTGGAGGAAGTGCAACTGACCAGCGCCATCGATTTGATGGTGCGCCTCAAGGAACTGACGGTGCAGGCCGGCAATGGCACACTATCGGACGACAATCGTCGCGGCATCGCCGTGGAACTGCGCGCCCGCTTTGATGCGCTGCTGGGCATTGCCAATGCGACCGACGGCAGCGGCCAGTACATGTTTGCCGGCTACATGGGCGCTACCCCGCCGTTTGCCGGCACAGTCGCCGGCGGCGTTAGCTATTCCGGTGACGACGGGCAGCGTCGGCTCCAGGTGGCCCCGACGCGTTTCCTCGAGGTCGGCGACTCAGGCAACGATGTGTTCAATCGCATCAGGAACGGCAACGGCACCTTTGCCACTACCTATGGCACCAACAACGTCACACCAGGGCCGAACCTGGGCACCGGCGTCATCAATGGCGGTGCGGTGACCAACCCCGCCGCCTGGGTTGCGCCATCGAGTGGCAGCTATACCATCCGCTTCAGTGGAGCTCCCAGCGCCACCAGCTACCAGATTTATGACGGGATTACTGACTTGACCGGTGCAATGCCCTTTACCGCAGGGCAAGCCATCGCTCTACCTCCGCTTGCCAGTTCCGGCGCCCATGTGGTTGTCACGGGCGCACCGAGTGACGGCGACAGCTTTGTCGTTAGCCCCAGTTCCAGCCAGTCGGTTTTTGCGAGCCTGGCGAACCTCATCACCACGCTGGAGGCTGGCACCGCGACGGCGGCGGATCGGGCGCGCTACAACACCAACCTCGGCAGCGCCATGATCAATCTCGACCAGGCCACCGACAATTTCTTGCGCGTTCGCGCGGCAATTGGCTCGCGCTTGAACGAGGTGGATTCGCTGTCGGACATGAACCAGGAGCTGCAACTGCAATACGCGCAAACGCTGTCCACGCTGCAGGATCTCGATTTTGTCAAAGGAATTTCCGATCTGACGCGCAAGCAGACAGGTCTTGAAGCGGCGCAGCAATCCTTCGTGCGCGTATCGCAACTTTCCTTGTTCAACTACCTATGACGCCGTTTCGCCAAAGCCGACTTTTACTGGCCATCCTCCTGTCTGGAGTTATGGCCGGCTGCGCCAGCAATCCGAATGCGGTAAGCGCTACCGGTGCCGCTGGCAAGACCACCGAAGTCGTCGCCAAGTCGACCAGCAAGATCATCGGCGGGCCGTTGATTCCGGATAGTGTGGTGCAGTTGGGCCCGTCAGTCGCCTACCCTCTGGAGAAGCTGGTCTATTGGGGCATCTACGTCGGCGCGGCCTGGCTGATTCTCGATCCGCTGGCACCCAACTGGGACATCCAGGAAGCGCGTTTTCCGGAAAACCACATGCACTTCCGGATGAACATGAAGCGTTTCTATGCCGGCGGCGCAGGCGAGGCGCGCGTGATTTTCAATCGACGCGCCAAGGAAATGATGCGCGCCGGTGGGTTCAGCAGCTACGAAGTGGTCGAGTATTCCGAGGGCTTGGAGTCCTCGGTGCTCGGTTCGCAGCGCACCGCCGAAGGCGTGGTTCGCTTCATGAAAGTGGCGGGCTAGACATCCGTATAACCGTTGCCATGGCGCGGAATGCCTGGTCGAACAGGTTTTCCATTGCCGCGCCAAAGTAGGGAATCGAAAACATCAGAAGCACAAAGCCGGCCGTCAGTGTGACCGGAAAGCCGACGGCAAAAATGTTGAGTTGCGGCGCAACTCGTGCCAGTACGCCCATCGCCAGGTTGGTGATCAGGATGGCAGTGATCAAGGGCAGGGCCATTAACAGCCCGGCAGAAAACAGCACTGACGACCACGCCAGGAAGCTGCCGATGCCCCCGATGTGAAACGGCGTGGTGGAGATCGGCAGGAGCTTGAAACTTTCAGTCAGCACTGCCAAGGTCAGCAAATGGCCGTTCATGGATAGAAATACCAGCATGACGATCAGGCCGAGGAATTCGGCAAGTACGGGGGTCTGACCGGCACTTTTCGGATCGTAGAAAACGGCGAACGACAATCCCATTTGCATGCCGATCAACTCGCCGGTAAGGTTGATTGCGACAAAGGCGATGCGCAGTGTCAAACCAAGCAATACGCCAATGATAATCTGCTGCGCGAGTATCGCCATGCCGATCCACGAGCCAGGCGGCACCGCTGGAATGGGCGGCAAGACCGGTACCAGCGCGAGGGTGATGACAATGCCAAGCACCAGGCGAATGCGTTTCGGCTGGGCGAGGTTATTGAAAAACGGCGCACTCGCCAGCAGGGCCAGCACGCGCGCCAGCGGAAAAATGAACGAGGTCAGCCAGGCATCCAATTGTGCGCTGGTGAAGGAGATCACGACTCCCTCCGGGGAGCACTAGCCGATGATGCCGGGTATCGAACCATAAAGGCGCCGCATGAAATCGGTCAGCACGGTGATCATCCACGGTCCGGCTACGACCAAGGTGATGAACACGGCGATCAACTTGGGCACAAAGGAAAGCGTTGCCTCGTTGATTTGCGTGGCTGCCTGAAAAATTGAGACGATCAGACCGGTGGCCAATGCCGCAATGAACAGTGGAGCGGAGATCATCAGCAGCACTTCGACGGCCTGTCGACCGATTTCAACTACAACGGTAGGGGTCATGGTTCCTCCGCCGGGCCGAGCCAAGGAGGAGCAACAGGCAGCACATGGAGCGGGCAAGGCCCGCGAACCTTATTCATCCATTTCCTCGGACAATATGCCAGCAAGGCGTGGTTGCAGTGTGGGCTTACCTGGCGTAGCAAAGGTATGCCTTAAGCAAAGCGGGACGGCGGGCATCATCCGAAGGTCGTCACCAGCGTACCGATCACCAGTTGCCAGCCATCCACCAGTACAAACAGCATGATTTTGAATGGTAATGCGATCAACACCGGAGACATCATCATCATGCCCATCGACATCAGCACGGAGGCGACCACCATGTCGATGATGAGAAACGGGATGAAGATGATGAAGCCGATCTGGAAAGCGGTCTTCAGTTCGGAAGTGACGAAGGCAGGAATCAGCACGCGTAGCGGAATCTCATCGACATTGGCCGGTGGCGGCGATTGGGAAATTTTCGTGAACATGGCAAGATCGGCATCGCGTGTCTGCTTGAGCATGAAGGCCCGCAATGGTACGGCGCCGCGCTCAAGTGCCTGCATGAAGGTGATGCGGTTTTCCGACAGGGGCAAATAGGCATCGGCATAAATCTTGTCACCCACCGGGGCCATGATGAAAAAGGTGAGAAACAGGGCGAGGCCGACCAGTACCTGGTTGGGCGGCGAGGTCTGCGTGCCCATGGCGTGGCGTAACAATGTAAACACGATGATGATGCGTGTGAAGCTGGTCATCATCAGCAGCATCGCCGGCAGGAAGGTTAGGCCGGTGAGCAGCAGCAGCGTCTGGATCGACAGCGACCATTGCGTGCCGCCGCCGGCCGCCGGGGCGCTGGTAATGGCGGGCAATACCTGTGCCAGCGCCGCTGCGGGCACGATTGCCGGCATGACCAGCAACAGCAGCAAAAGCAGCCGGCTAGGCTTTGCCACGGCGCTCGACGACCTGTTTGAGCCAAGCCGGAAAGTCGCGTCCGGCAGGCATTTCGGGTGAAGTGGGGACTTCCTGACGGGGGATCTCGGCGAGCGTCGAAATGCGGCCCGGGGCGACGCCCAATACCAGCCAGCTGTTGCCCAGTTCGAGGATTACTACGCGCTCACGTGTGCCGACCGAGGTCGCAGCGATGACGCGCATCAGTCCGGCGGCGGAACCGCGTGGCTGGCTGAGGCGCTTCAACAGCCAAAGCGTACCGAACAGCAAACCGAGCACCAGGAGCAGACCGAAAACCATCTGCAGGGCGCTGGAGCCGAGATCGGGCGCGGAAGTCGGCGCTGGCGGGACGGCGTTCGTAGCCCAAACGGCGGGCGTCAGCAACAGGGTGACGAGAAAAGCATGACGTGGCGACATGGCCACGAGATTAGCTCGCTCACCGGCGGGTAATGGCGGGATTACAGGGGAAAATCAGGCCTACATAATCCAGCAGCCTTGCCGCCGGGCCGCCCCAAGACAAGGCCGTAGGCCGCAGGACAGCCGAAGGCTGGTTCCGCGCAGCGGAATGCGACTTTGTCGCACACAAGGCGGCACGCGCCGCCAGGCGCAATCCGCTCTTTTGTCATTGCGGAGTCGCCCGTAACAAACGAGCGCAGCGACAACAAGCGACGCAGTTGCGCCGTTGCGGCGAAGGCTAATGCCGGCGGCGCCGGCGTTAAGCCGCAAAGCGGCGGCCGTAGGCAATAAACAGTCACCCCCTTCCTCAGGAAGGGGGGCGGGGGGAAGGAGCCTAAGGAGCCTATTTGTTGAGTTTCCGTACGCGCTCCTGCGGTGTGATGATATCCGTCAGCCGGATGCCAAATTTTTCATTGACCACCACGACCTCGCCCTGGGCAATCAGGGTGCCGTTGATCAGCACGTCCATCGGTTCGCCGGCCAGTCCATCAAGCTCGACGACCGAGCCGTGGGCTAATTGCAGGAGATTGCGAATAGAAATCTTGGTACGGCCGAGTTCGACCGTCAGGCTGACCGGTATGTCGAGAATCAGTTCGAAACCCTGATTCGAAGCTGGAGCCGTCTGCGCGCCGGAAAACTGCTCGAAAACCTTGGCCGGGGCTGCTGCGCCGGCTGCCTTGTCGGCTGCAGCCTGCTCGCCCATAGCGGCGGCCCAGTCGTCATCGGCGGTGGTAGCGGCAGCGGCGACGGTCTGCTCGCCCATTGCCGCGGCCCAGTCGTCATCGGTGACTTGAGCTTCTTCCTGTTTCACTTCGTCGTTCATGACTAAACCTCAATTGGTTACGGCTCATCCTCCGCGGATGCGGATATCGGACTTCATTGCAGGCTGTTTTCGGCGGCCTCTTCCTGCGCTACAAATTGTTCCACTTTCAGTGCGTATTGCCCGCTATTGACGCCATAGCGGCAGTTCATCAGCGGAATGCCGTCGACACGCACCTTGACGAGTTCATCAATGTTGATCGGCACGATATCGCCAACCTGCAATTTTGCCACCTCGCCGAGTGTGATCTGGGCGCCGCCCAGCGGTACCACGAGTTCGACCTCTGCAGTCAGCAATTGGCGCCGCAGGGTGCTTATCCAGCGCTTGTCGCTGCCGGCCTGTTCGCTGTGCATTGTGCTGTAAAGCAAGTCGCGGATGGGCTCGATCATCGAGTAGGGCAGGCAGATGTGCATTTCCGCCGAGTTGCCCGACAGTTCGATGGTGAAAGTGAACGCGACAACCACCTCGGAAGGTGTTGCGATGTTCGCAAACTGGGTGTTCATCTCGGAGCGGATGTATTCGAATTTCGCTTCATATACCGGCTTCCAGGATTTCTCATACTCGGCAAACACCACATCGAGCATGCCCTTGATGATGCGCTGCTCGGTTGGCGTGAAGTCACGTCCTTCTACCCGGGTATGAAACCGCCCGTCGCTGCCGAACATGTTGTCGACCACCAGGAACACCAGATTCGGGTCGAACACCACGAGCCCCGTGCCACGCAATGGTTTCATCTGGATCAGGTTGAGGTTGGTCGGCACTACCAGATTGCGGATGAAATCACTGTATTTCTGGACGCGCACCGGCCCCACCGAAATCTCGGTGTTGCGATGCATGTAGTTGAACAGGCCGATGCGCAGGAAACGCGCAAAGCGCTCGTTGATCAGCTCCATCGTCGGCATGCGGCCACGGACGATGCGTTCCTGCCGTCCGAGGTCGTAGTTGCGGACACCCTCGGTCTGCTCTTCCTGGGGCGCTTCGTCGGCTTCCCCCGTGACGCCCTTCAACAGGGCATCAACCTCTTCCTGGGAGAGAAAATCCTGGCTCATGAGCAGTTCAGATGATGAACCACGGCAACACGGCGAAGCTTGTCAGGCTTGCGTCGTTTCGCCGGAGTGAATTGGGTTTCCGAAATCATGGTGTTACTGCACGATCAACGAAGAAAAGTAAACCGCCTGCACCGGCGCGCCGGGATCTGCGACATCCTGTTTTTCCAGTACCGGATTTACGCGCTCCCCGGTGAGGGAGGCATTGATTGAAACGCGAATCTGGTTGGCGAGCAATTGCAGTCCTTCCGGCGTCGATAGGTCAGAAGGTTTCTTTCCGGCCAGGATCATCAGCACCTTGTGACGAATCTCGGGCATCAGCAATTTGACCTGGTCTGCGACCGGAGCGTCGAGCAATTTCAATTCAGGCAGCGTCTGAACATAGGATTCCTGCTCCACGGATTGCAACTTGACAACAAATGGCTCGAGTTTGACGAATATCGGCGGCGCTTCAACACCCTTCTTTTTAGCTTTAGCCGATTTTGCCGGTGGCCCATCGCCTTCATCGAGCTCTTCGTCCTTGGGGCTTTTCTTCAGGAGCAGATAAGTCAACCCGCCTCCGCCAAGTACCAGCACGAGCACGCCAATGATGATGATCAGGAGCAGCTTGCTTTTTTTCTTGGGAACGACTTCCTCGCCGTCCGCGGCCGCTTCCGGCTTTTTGGCATCAGCCATGCTTCACTCCTGTCTGGTTTGACTGAACATTCAAAGGGTCAGGCAAATACATCGACAAGACCGCGCCCCATCTTGAGGCTGCTGGGCGTCATGGGTATATCGGTGATTGCCTGAAACGGCCCCATATCAGGGGTGGCGCCTTTCCCCAAGGCAAAATTATCACCGTTTTTCTCCTGTTGTGCAGAATGTCGTGCGTTTTCGGCGCCCACTTGGGCTTGTCCCAACTGGATGCCGGCGTCCGCCAGCATCTCGCGCAAACGTGGCATGGCGGCCTCCAGCGCCTCCCGCACGACCGGATTGGCAGAAGTGAAGATCGCATTGGCCTGATCGCCCGAAATCTTCAGGCTGACCTCGATGCGGCCCATTTGTGGCGGTGTCAGCACCAGTTCTGCCCGGCTTTCCATGCGGTTGGCCATCCAGGCGATCCGGTTGCCCAATTCCTGGCCCCAGCCGGGAGCGCCGACGGTTTGCGCGACCGGGAGTGCCGGCAGAGGGGCGGTGCTGACCTGGGCAGGAGCATGCCCAAAGGTGTTGAGGACATGCCCATTGGGGTTTACAGAAAACTGGGGCAGCGGCTTTTCTCCTGAACCTCCTTGAACTGCCGCCAACTGGGATGAGAACTCGCCAGTTGATGCCGATCCTCGTCCACTGATGCCGACGATCTCCGGTCGCGTAGCCAGGTCTGCCAACCTGGCTGACGGACCTTTGCCGACATGCTCAGGGGGGCCCATTGCGGCAGATATTGCCGGAATGCTTGCCGATTGTGGCGTATGGGCCGCGGCAAGTACTGCCAGTGAGGCCCCATCCATAATTGTGTCGACAGCAGCTTCCTGGGAATCTTGATTCAGTCCGATGGCCTCGATAAAGGGCAACAAAGCATCGAGCATTTGGCTGATATCTGCGGGATCTGTTCCTTCCGGCAGCCCAGCGGGCAACACCACCTGACCCAAGGCTGCATCTACGGAAGCCTGTTTGCCAAGCAGTTGCTGGAAAAGCGCGGTGAATTGCCCGGGGTCGCCGGCATCTGCAGATGCAAGCGCAGAATCGGCGTCGCCTGACCCGGCCAAAGTGGCTTGAACGACCAAGGCGGCAGGGCTGGAAGCAGTACTGATAGTTGCGGTCATGTGGGCGATCCTGGCGGTGAATACAGCTTGTCACCGACATTAAGCAAGGAACGCGCCAGTAAAGAGGTTTATTCTTCTTCAGTCACCACGCCATGGCGTCGGGATGAATGCTCGTCGGTTTGCTTCTGCTCCTGTCGGGCATCAGCATAGGTCATGCGCGCCTGGTGGCGTTGCGCCAGGGTGTCGAAAGCCTTGACCTTGCCACGTTTGTCGAGCCAGTTACGTTGACCGGCGGCAGTGTGCTGTTTCGATGTATCGACGATTGCCCGTGCCTGATCTATGGCCTGGTCGAGCCGACCCAGAAAGAATTGATAGTTGCGCCACGTATCCGGTCCGATCCCGTTGCTGGCTGCAATGACAAAGCGCGACCGGTACTCCTCGCGGTATTGCAACAACAAATCAAGACGTTGACTGGCCTCCTGTTCGCCGGAGATCAGCTTGCCCAACTGTTGAGCGGCCTCGTCGAGGCGCAAGCTGGAAAGATCCAGTAATGATTGCAGTTGAAACGGCTTGCTCATTGGCTAAGTATAACCTTGGAGTGGTGGCCCTCAGAATTATCAGACTTCAGGGAACAGCGCAATGAGAGCGTCGTGGCTTTCAGCAACGTCGGCGCGTTCCTCGATATCCTGCTGCAAGAAGTTTTCAAGATCCGGATAAAGCGCGATGGCCCGATCAAGCAGGGGATCAGAGCCGGGCGCATATGCGCCCACGGCCAACAGGTCGCGCGCGCGCTGATAGCGTGAATACAACTGCTTGAAGCGTCGCACCCGCAGCAGATGTTCGGGCGTGATGAGATTGGTCAGCGCACGCGAGATCGACTGCTCGATGTCAATGGCCGGGTAGTGTCCGGCATCGGCCAGGGTGCGATTGAGCACGAAGTGGCCATCCAGAATGGCGCGTGCAGCATCGGCAATGGGATCCTGCTGATCGTCGCCTTCGACCAGTACGGTATAGAACGCGGTGATCGAGCCGCCGCCGACCGGGCCATTGCCGGCGCGCTCGACGAGTTGCGGCATTCGGGCAAATACGCTGGGTGGGTAACCCCGCGTGACCGGCGGTTCGCCGATCGCCAAAGCAATTTCGCGTTGTGCCATGGCGTAACGCGTCAGCGAATCCATGATCAGCAATACATGCTTACCCGCTTCGCGAAAATGTTCGGCAATTGAAGTGGCATAGGCGGCGCCTTGCAGTCGCATCAGGGGACCGACATCGGCAGGTGCGGCGACGACTACCGAGCGGCGCAAGCCCTCGCCACCGAGGTTCTGTTCGATGAACTCCTTCACTTCGCGGCTGCGCTCGCCGATCAGCCCGACGACAATCACATCGGCGGCGGTGTAGCGCGCCATCATGCCCAGCAACACGCTCTTGCCGATCCCCGACCCGGCGAACAGGCCGAGGCGCTGGCCACGCCCGACGGTGAGCAAGGTATTGATGGCGCGAATGCCAACGTCAAGTTGCTGCACTATGGGAGCACGCTTTAAGGGGTTGGACGGCCGCCCGACGAGGGAGCGGGTCAGCTTGTCGTCAAGCGGGCCAAGTCCGTCAAGCGGCCGCGCATTGCCATCGACGACCCGCCCCAGCAATTGGTCGCCGACGGGCAGATGCTTGGCCCGATCCTGGTTGCGGCGGCGCGGTTCACTGCGTTGTCCCAGTTTTGGCGGGCGTGGCGGAATTTCCAGCGGAATGACATGTGCGCCGGGCGCCAGACCATAGGCATCCTCAGTCGGCATCATGTAAAGCTTGTCACCCGCGAAGCCGACCACTTCGGCTTCGACGACGCCGCCATCGGGCGCCTCGATCTGGCAACCCGAACCCAGCGGCAGCTTGAGCCCGGCGGCTTCCATGACCAGGCCATTGATGCGCGTCAGCCGGCCCGCGATGCGAAACGGCTGCGGGTTCACCACGCGGCGCCGGCAGTCGGCGAGGTGCTCGCGAATTCTTTCAGGATTCATTGCTGTCGCTGGTCTTGGTCGGCTCGCTCTCCGCTGGCTGCCAGGCCGAGGCGATGCCCAAGCCTTCCAATACCCGCTGCCAGCGCATGGCCGTGGTTGCGTCAACCTGACTGCCACCGCTTTCCAGCAGGCAGTCGCCACGCGACAGCTTGAAATCTTCGTGGATGCGATGGCCGGCATGGGTGAGTTGCTCGCCCATGTAAGAGCGGAGCAGGGAGGCGTCGTCCGGATGCAGGTAGATGGCCGCATGCTGATGGGGCAATTGTGCCAGTGCCTCACGCACCACGTTGAGCAGGGTTTCCGGGCGGACGGAGATTTCCTGGCGCAGCACTTCACGCGCCAGTTCGACAGCCAGCATCAGCAGTTCATCGGCAACCTGGGCGTCAAGCTCGTTGAGCCCCTTTGTCAGTTTGGCGGCGGCCTGAGCAAGTTTTTGCGCTTCGCCACGGGTTTCATCATGCCCCTTCTTCAGGCCGGCCTGATAGCCTTCTGCATGGCCCTTTTGATAGCCATCGTCACGCGCCTGCTGATGGATCTGCTCGACATCCGTGGCGGTGGGCAGCTTGAACGGGAGCGCTTCGCCGGCGCCGGGCGGTGAAGTTGCCGCGGACGCTTCTCCACTGCCCCCCTCGTTAAAGCTCGCGAGTTCCCAGCGTTCCCAGGCGGTTAATTTTGATGGCTCACTCATGACAGAGCGCCGCCGCGCCGCTGCGCCGTCCCAAGACAAGGCCGTAGGCCGCAGGACAGCCGAAGGCTGGTTCCGCGCAGCGGTATGCGACTTTGTCGCACACAAGGCGGCACGCGGCGCCAGCCGCAATCCGCACCATTGCCATTACGGATTGCCCGTAACAAACGAGCGCAGCGACAACAAGCGACGCAGTCGCGCAGTTGCGGCGCAGGCTAATGCCGGCAACGCCGGCGTTAAGCCGCGTAGCGGCGGCCGGAGGCAAAAACCAAAGACCTCCGGGAGGGGGAGGTCGGGAGGGGGTGGGCAATAACAGTTCATATCATCTGATCGTCGCCACCCTTGCCGCCCAACTGGATCTGGCCTTCGTCGGCGAGGCGGCGGGCGATCTTGAGGATTTCCTTTTGCTCGGATTCAACTTCGGACAACCTGACCGGTCCCTTGGATTCCAGGTCTTCCCGGAGCATTTCGGCAGCGCGCTGCGACATGTTCTTGAAGACCTTTTCACGCAGTTCGGGCGATGAACCCTTGAGCGCCAGAATCAGCGAATCGGACTGGATTTCGCGCAGCAGCAATTGTATGCCACGGTCATCAACATCGAGCAGGTTCTCGAAGACAAACATTTCATCGAGAATCTTCTGGGCGAGCTCGGGATCGTATTCGCGCACATTGTCGACAATCGACGTCTCGGAGGCCTGGCCGACGAAGTTGAGAATCTCGGCAGCGTGGCGGATGCCGCCCATTGCGGTCTTCTTGACGTTCGCCGACGCGCCTGCCAGCAGCCGCGTCATGGCGTCGTTGAGTTCATGCAGGGCGTTGGGCTGCACGCCATCGAGCGTGGCGATGCGCAGCAGAACGTCGTTGCGCAGCCGTTCCGAGAAGGATTTGAGCACTTCGCCGGCGTGGTCGAATTCCAGGTGCACGAGGATGGTGGCGATGATCTGCGGGTGCTCGTTCTTGATCAGGTCGGCGACGGTTCCCGCGTCCATCCATTTCAGGCTTTCAATGCCGGCGGTGTCACCGCCCTGCAGGATGCGCCCGATCAGGTTGGCCGCCTTGTCGTCACCCAGTGCCTTGGTGAGCATTGTTCGAATCATGTCTGAGTCGGCAGACAGCGGAGCGCCTCTAGCGGTGTGGTCATCCATCTCCTGCAGAATGCTTTCGACCCTTTCCCGCGGCACGGATTTGGTGGCGGCCATGGCATGACCGAGTTTCTGCACCTCCTTCGGTCCGAGGTGCTTGAGGACTTCCGCCGCTGCGTCAGCACCCAGCGTGAGCAGGAGCATCGCGCTCTTCTCGATGCCCTCTTCAGGTCCCGTTGGCACCCATCCACCCCTTGATCATTTCGGCCACCAATTTGGGATCCTTTTGGGCCACGTCACGTGCCGCTTTGACCTTGTCGTCGTATGTGGCCATCCCATGCGAGGCCCGGTATGCCTCGGATGTGTCCCTCATCCTGCTGGCCTCCGCCTTTCTTTCAGCCTCGGCGCGCTGTGCCGCGGCAGCCAGCATTTCAAAGAGTGGCTTCATGATTTTGGTCCAGACCAGGTAGGCGATGAGTGCGAAAACCAGATACTTGCCGAGTTCCTTGCCCAGCGCAACCAGTTCCGGATCCTGCCAGAGCGGAATCTCGGGTAAAACCTCGGGTTCCGGCGTCACGAAAGAGGCGGCAGCCACATTGATCGAGTCGCCACGCGTCTGGTTGAAGCCGACGGCTTCGCGTACCAGATCGTTGATGCGCTTCAATTCCTCGGCGGTAGGCGGCTTGCCCGGCTTGCTGTCTTTCTCCGGCCCCTTCTTGTGATTGACCACCACGGCGACCGACAGCCGCTTGACCATGCCGGGCGGGCCACGGGTGTGTCGTACGGTCTTGTCGACTTCGTAGTTGATGGTGGCGTTGCGGGTGTAATTGTTGTTCTGGCCACCGCCGGCAGCTATGCCGCCAACCTGCGGGTTGGTGATCGGCGCGGTGGCGGGAACGGGCGGCTGGTTGGTCAGGGCGCCGGGCACCCCGATGGCCGGCGGATTGCCGGCGCCCGATTCGGCGGTCTGCTGGCTGCGGATGGTGGCTTCCGGCGTCGGGTTGGGCTTGTAGGTTTCCGCGACTTGATCGACGTGGGAAAAATCAAGCTCGGCCGTCACCTGGGCGCGAAAATTTCCCTTGCCGACCAGGGGTTCGAGGATTGTTTCGACGCGCTGCTGGTATTGCGCCTCGACATCCTTCACATACTTGATCTGGTTGGGATTGAGGCTGGCGTTCTTGATGGAATCCTGTTGCTGGGAGATCAGATTGCCATTCTGGTCGATCACGCTGACATTGGCCGGGCTGAGTTGCGGCACCGAGGACGACACCAGATGTACGATGCCGGCGATCTGTGCCGCTTCGAGCGAGCGGCCAGGCTGCAGCCCGACCAACACGGATGCTGACGGTTTAAGATCATCCCGCAGGAAAGCGGTCTGCTTGGGGATGGCCAGATGGACGCGGGCGCCGCGCACGGCTGACAGTGTCTGGATGGTGCGGGCCAGTTCGCCTTCCAGACCGCGCTGGTAATTGATCTGCTCGGCAAACTGGCTGATGCCGAGTTTCTGGTTCTCCATTACCTCGAAGCCGACCAGCCCGCCTTTCGGCAGTCCCTGCGAGGCCAGTCGCAGGCGGGCGTCGTGCACCATGCCCGCCGGCACCATGATGGCGCCGCCACCGGACGAAAACTTGTAGGGAATGTTCTGTTGTTGCAGTGCCGTGACGATCTGTCCGCCATCCTGGTCGTTCAAATTGGAGAACAGCACGCCGTAAGGGGGATCCTTGGCCCATAACCAGGCGCCAACCAGTATCGTGATGGCCAAGGCGATGGCGACCGCTACGCCCATCTTCTGGCGCGCGTCGAGGCCGGAGAGAAACCCCAGGCCCATGGGTGATGCGGACGTTGATGCTGCCGTTGCCTGTTCTGCCATGGTTTACGAAGCGTTATCCTGATAGGTTATGACGATTGTGGTTGCGGTCGCTGCTACGCAGCTTAACGTGCGCTTGCGCATACATTAGCCTCCACCGCAACTGCGCAGCAATTGTGTCTTGCCCTAGCAAGTCGGGTTCCAGCAAGTAGCGGCAAAATTTGCCGCCATTTCGGTTACTGTTCGCCGTATCACCCACGCCGACTTTTTGCGAACATGTCCCGACAATGAATATCACTGACCCAGCGCCGCCCGCATTGCAAACCTCACCCGCCCCTGAAATACCGACCGACCCGGCCAAACTTGCCGAGGCGTTCAGGCTTTTCAACCAGGTTTCCGAGGAGCTGTCGACGGCTTATGGCGCGCTGGAGAGGCAGGTCGTGGCGCTGACCGCCGAACTTGCCGCAGCCAATGCCGAGACTGAGCGTCTCCGCGAGCAGGCCGAACGCAACGCCCGTCTGACCGCCATGGGCGAAATGGCGGCGCAACTTGCCCATCAGCTACGCACCCCGCTGGCCGCCGCGCTGCTCTACGCTGGCAACCTCGAAAATCCGGAACTTCCGGAAGCGAACCGCCTCAGCATCGCGCAGAAAACTGTGGGGCGGCTCAAGCATCTCGAACGGCTGATTCAGGACATGCTGCTGTTCGCCCGTGGCGAGGTGCTGGGACGCGAGGCGTTTGCGGTGGAAGACCTGTTGAACGAACTGGCGCACACCTTCGAACCGCTGGCCCGTGCCCGCGGGGTCGAATTTGTGCTGCTGCCCGCTCCGCCGGAACTGGGGCTCACCGGTAATCGCAAGGCGATTGCCGGCGCGCTCACCAACCTGCTCGAGAACGCCCTGCAGGCAGTGCTTGCCGGCGCCCGCGGACGCGTCAGTCTGGGGGTGGCGGCGACCGGCGAGCGACTCGCCTTCAGCGTCCGGGACAATGGTCGCGGCATGGCTGCCGATGTCGTGGCCCGCCTGTTCGAACCTTTCTACACCACCCGTACCGAGGGCACGGGCCTCGGCCTGGCCATTGCCCGCGGGGTGGCGCGCGCCCATGGTGGGGGCATCGATGTCACGTCGGAGCCCGGGGTCGGCACGGTTTTCGTGCTGACCGTGAGTCGCGGCACGCATACCGACAATCCTCCGGAGTCGAGTCAATGACCAATGTCGCCATGAACATCCTGGTCGTCGAAGACGACGATTCCCTGCGCGATGCGCTACTGATCACGCTGGAAGCCGCGGGGTACCGCATCAGTGGCGCCGACGGCGGTCCGGCGGCACTTGCGCTGATCGAACGCCAGACGTTTCACATGGTCATTTCAGACCTGCGCATGGCGCCGATGAACGGTTTGCAGCTGCTCGCGGAAATCCGCCTGAAGCGGCCCGGCCTGCCGGTCTTGCTGATGACGGCCTTCGGTGATGTCGACAAGGCCGTGGCGGCAATGCGTGGCGGCGCTTGCGATTTTATGCTCAAGCCCTTCGAGCCGAAGGCACTGCTCGACCAGATCGAACGCTATGCCACGCCACCTGCCGCCGAGGGCGTGATCGCGGTGGCCCAGGTGACCCGCGATGTGCTGCTGTTGGCGGCACGCGTGGCGAGGAGCGATGCCACGGTGTTGCTGACGGGCGAATCCGGTGTCGGCAAGGAAGTCTTTGCCCGCTACATTCATGACCAGTCGCCGCGCAGCAAGGGACCGTTCGTCGCCATCAACTGTGCGGCAATCCCCGACAACTTGCTCGAAGCCACGCTGTTCGGCCATGAAAAAGGCGCCTTCACCGGTGCCCAAAGCGCACAGGCAGGCAAGTTCGAGCAAGCCAATGGCGGCACTCTGCTGCTCGACGAAATATCGGAAATGCCGCAGGGACTGCAAGCCAAATTACTGCGCGTGCTGCAGGAGCGTGAAGTCGAGCGCGTCGGCGGGAAACGGCCGTCACCGGTCGATATCCGGGTGCTGGCGACATCCAATCGCAACATGGCGGCAGAAGTGGCGGCGGGTCGTTTTCGTGAGGATCTCTACTATCGGCTCAACGTTTTCCCCCTGGCGATCCCGTCCCTGCGCGAGCGACCCGCCGATGTCGTACCCCTGGCGCAGCATTTTCTGGCCATGCATGGCGCGCGCCTCGGCCGGGTGGCAAAAATCAGTCCGGCGGCGGCGGCAATACTTGCCGCCCACCCCTGGCCCGGCAACGTGCGCGAACTCGAAAACGTCATGCAGCGCGCCCTGATCCTGGCCCCGGGAGACAGCATCGAAGCCGGGCACCTGTTGCTTCAAGACGATGGCGTACCCTCGTTCAACTCCACATCGACGCCATCTGCCGCCGTACCGCCAGCGCCGACTTTTGCCCCATCAATAACGCAAGCTGTTGTATCAGCAGGAAATCCTGCCAACATGAAAGATCTCGAACGCCAACACATCCTCGAAACGCTCGCCAAGGTGGGCGGTTCGCGCCGACGCGCCATCGAGATTCTGGGCATTTCCGAACGCACGCTGCGCTACAAATTGAAGCAATATCGCGAGGAAGGTTTATTCAAGGAAGGCGAAACCGACCGGGAGTAGAATTCCGGCACGCCGCTTGCTATAAATTCATGAATGCCAATTTTTTGGCGACAGGAATATCACCATGGCCATTGATACCAGCAACCTCGAGCAGATGCTTTCCCAACTCAGTGCCGCCAGTGCCGTGGCGCAGGGCAAGGCTGCGCCTGCCGCACCTGCCGGAGGCGTCGAGTTCAGCCAGGCACTCAAGTCCGCAATTGATCAAGTCAGCGCCGCCCAGCAATCCGCCCAGCAAATGACCAAGGATTTTGTCGGCGGGCAAAGCAATGTCGACCTGCAGGATGTCATGATCAACCTGCAAAAGGCCAGCCTGTCCTTCCAGCAGATGGTGCAGGTGCGCAACAAACTCGTCAGCGCCTATCAGGACGTGATGAACATGCCGGTTTAAGGGCATTTCAGTCAGTCTCAAATAACACCATAAGTCGTTAAAAAACAGAGAATTAGTGATTCTCTGGGTATCTGGCTGTTTCTTGCTGTCTCAGTCAATTGTGGGTAAGCTTGTGGGTATCGAAATCCGGTTTACCCGCACTCATGACACCCCTTGCCATCCTCCTGTCTGTTGCCGATTGCAATCACCCCTGACGGCCGGCGCTGCGCAAGGCTTTGCTTGGTGGCCTACCGCTGCGCGCTGGGTGGCCTATGTTCAACCTTGCAGCTGCGCTTCCGCGCCTGCAGCGCGCTCGCTATAGCCGGCTGCGCCGGCAGTCAGTTGGGGCAAGCCGCCGTCTCGCCAGCGCCGACTTTTCATGGCCTGTTTAGAGTGCTAATATTGGTGCCGTTAACTGGTCTCAGGAGTTCATCATGGCCCATCATATTTTTGCGGAAACGACAGCGAGCGTATCGGAACTGAAAAAGAATCCAATGGCGACGGTTGCGGCCGGCGAAGGCGCGCCTGTGGCGATCCTGAACCGTAACGCCCCGGCGTTCTACTGCGTGCCGTCGAAGGTGTACGAGGCCATGCTTGAGCGGCTTGAAGATATGGAGCTCAACGCGATTGCGGATGCGCGTGCCGGGCAGCGCGTGACCAAGGTCAAGCTCGATGACCTATGAGTTGGGCTTTGTCGTCGATGCGCTGAAGGAGTGGCGCAAGCTCGATACCAGCATCCGCGATCAGTTCAAGAAGAAACTTGGCGAACGACTGGAAAATCCGCGTGTGCCATCGGCAAAGCTTGCCGGTCACCCAGATCGCTACAAGGTCAAGCTGCGCTCAGTGGGCTATCGCCTCGTTTACGAGGTTCGGGACAGCCAGTTGATCGTGGTGGTCGTTGCCGTCGGCAAGCGTGAGCGCAGTGCAGTTTATAAGGCTGCTGAAGGGCGATAGTACCGGCTTGTATTGTGGGTAAACGTCAGGGTAAAACAGGGGAAAGGAGAGAAAAGCACCCCAACAGCAGTCACGCCGCCAGGCCAATCCCTCTCTCCCGACCTCTCTCCCAGAGGGAGAGAGGAGGCAGATAGCTTCCCTCTCCCGCTTGCGGGAGAGGGATTGAGGGAGAGGGCTGCCAAGGCGAGACGGCACGCGGCGCCAGCCGCAATCCGCGCCCAAGGACCAGCGAAGCACCCCGTAACAAACGAGCGCCATAGAGCTTAACCGGCAGCGTTTCCGCCGGGCCGCCCCAAGGAAACGCGCTACGCGCCGCCAGGCGCAAACCGCTCATGGAACACCACGAAGCTCCCCGTAACAAATGAGCCTAAAAGCCTCAGTTCGCACCACGGAGATCACGGAGGACACGGAGAAACGGCGCAAGCATACAAAATTCAGGCGCACCCAACGGGCGACATGCTCTTATTACGTAACGCCTGTTTTTTTCTCCGTGATCACCGTGTCCTCCGTGGTGAACTGCTTTTTCTAGGATGAGCGCAGCGAGCCACAGTCACCTCCCCGCGAGGGGAGGCCGGGAGGGGCGGGATATTACTTCTACCCCATCCCCATTTCGCGCGCCTTGCGCTCCCGCTCCACCTTGATGATGTAACGCTGGATCAGCGTCATCATCGGCCCGGGCAGTTTGACGAACTCGCAGCCGGCGCGCCGGACGCGCATGCCGCTTCTGAGGGTGATGTCGAACAGGCTTTTCACCTTGAGTTTGCCGGTGATCGCGCCGACCTCGGGCAATTCAAGCTGGCAATCGGGAAATACACTGTCGATGTCGAACGGAATGCTCTCGGGAGGGGCCGAAATGCCCAGGCCACCGCCGCTGATGTCGAACACATGCGCTTCATGGGCGTGCAGGCCACCGTCAGGCAGGGGAATCGTCACCATGCACTTCAGCGGACGGGCGATGGGTGTAAGCAAGCGATAGTATTCGCGGCGCTGCAGGCGCAATAACTCTGTGGGCAATGCGCAGCGAAAGGAGGGGCGGCCATCTTGTTCCACCCTGGTGAAGCCGCGCAGAATGAACTGCACCCGCACCTTCTCCAGTGTGGTGACGCAGAAATGTTTCTCGGCCAGCAAGGCCTTGCGGTTCATCTCGCTGCTGGGGCCGAAGTCGAGGATGAGATGGTCGTCCGCCACGACGGCCAGCGTGGTGATCAGCATGTCATTGCCTTCATTGAAGAAGGCCGTGATCTGCGACACATGGCTGTACAGCCCGCGCAGCACCACCAGAATTTCCGCCGGCGTGCGCAACATGAACTGGTCGTATTCGCCGCCTTCAAGAATGGCTGGAGGACGTGCGGTGGCAGGCGTGGTTTCGTTGGCCATTGTGGCGTTGGTGAAAATTGACGAACGTCGATTCTATTCCAGCACAGCATCGGCTTTCATGGAAAGTGCCGGCCGACGTTCCGGGCGTTACTGTTTGCCGCGCTTCACACCGGGATTCGACTGCTCTGGCAGGGCTTTTTGTTCGATCCGATACAGCCAGGCCAGCAGCTCGGCCACGGCAATATACAAGGCCGGCGGAATATGGTCGTCCAGATTGACCTGTTGCAACAGAGTGACCAGTTCAGGCGACTCATGCACATACACACCATGTTCCTGGGCGCGTGAAATGATTTCCTGGGCGATCAGGCCGCGTCCCTTGGCGACCACCTTCGGTGCGCGATCGCCCGGTGCGTACTTCAGCGCAACGGCCAACGCACGGGTACCCTGCGTTTCGATGGTGGGCTTATCCCCGGTCATCGGACTCGGGCACCTGAACCCTGAAATCGGCCAGCGGCACGCCCGCCGCGGCGAGTGCCTCGGCCAGTGCCGATGCGCCATTGCGCAGGTCGACAGCACTGGTGCCATTGGGTGTGGCGATACTTATCCGTACGCCGCTGGCGGTCAGTTGCAGCGTGGCATCGACCTGTCCGAGGCGCGGCGTGGTCAGTGACAACGCGGTGCGCCAGTTCGACTTCTCTTCGTCATCGTTGCTGGCGGCGCGCTCGCCATCCCACTCGATTTCCCAGTCCATGAGCTGGCGCGGCCAGACCTCGCCTTGCCACAAGACCCGCTGGGTGGCGACCGCCTCAAGCTGCTGTTGTACCAGCGGACGGAGTTCGTCCGGCACCTGGCGGGCGAAGATGGCTGATTGAGCGGCCTGTAGGGCGGCGGACTGGCTGGTTCCAGCCTGCGCCGTCCCGCCAGCGCCGACTTTCTCGCCACCCGTCTGCAAGGCTTGCAGGATGCTGCCGGTGTTGATGGAGCGCTCGCCGGCGGCGTACTGAAAAGCGCCTGGGGCCGAGCGTTGCCCTTGCGGTTCCTGCAGCAGCTGGGCGAGCGGCAGCTTGCCGGTTACCCATAGCGCCTGATGTGCCTCATAGAACAGTCCGCTTTGCGACACCGCCCTGGCCAGTGTTGGCGCCAGCTGGGCGGCATTGGCACCGGACAGGGGCGGCTGCGCCAGCAGCGGCTGGCCGCGATTCAACTGGGCAGGGGGTGCACTCTGGCCCTCAGCGGGCAGCAACTGACCGATCAGGCGTGCGGCCGGGCTGAAGCGAGCAAACGGATACGGTGCCGCCGCCTTGCCATCAGCTGCGGTACTGCCGTCCGCCTGCTTGGCGATGATCACCTTGCCCGAGCGATCGACGACCACCAGTTCGAGCAAGTCGCCCGATTTGGCGCCAGCGGCCAGTTGCAGCGTCATCTGCTGGCCGGCCACCAGCGCCCGGTAGGTGTTGCCGGGCAGGGTTTCCTGAATCTGGGCCGTAAAAGACTGGCCCGGACGCAATTCCGGGAATCTGGACGGAAGTTCCTGCGGCGGCTTGACCGGCTGCAGCAGGTTCGTTTCGGACTGCAGCCGCATGCGCAGGCCGGCATCGGGGGGGATGAGCGCCATGGGATTTGCTTTTATTCGTCCAGCCGCTTCAGATCACGATAGAAAATCTCGTGGGGACCAAAGGTGAGCAGCTTGATGCTTTCAGCATCAAGAACGCGGCAGGCCAGCAAGCAAAGCTGATTCGGCAGTCTGAATTTATGGACGCGCACGCCGGCGAGGTCGCCAAGCTTGGCCTCCCCGATTGCGGGATCGATGCTGATGGCACGTACCGCTGCGTCGAGATTTTCCTTTTGCGGCCGATGCAACCTTTTGGTCGCACGCACAAAGGAAGGCGTGACTAGCAGGCGCATCAGCCGAACTCGTACTCGCCAACAACCTCTTCCTGATCGGCGACCAGAATCTCGCGGATCATGGCGAACGGCAGATCGGGATTTTCCTCGGCGATCTTGCCAATCTTCGACCAATACTCAATCTGCTTGGGAACAGAGCGGTGCTGGATGTGTGCGTGACGCCTGGCCTGGTCGACCAGGTCTTCCGGCAGTTTGACATTGATGGACACGGTAGCCTCCTTGAAAAGGCCCATTTTAGACCGAAAGATTCCTAAAGGTAACCTTTGGGAGAGTTGTGGTCCAGCTGGGCGGGAGTTAGCTGCCTGCGCCGTAAGCCTGGTCGACCTGCCGCTTACGCACATCTCCGCTCAGGAAGCGCCGCACCTGTTCCATCCACGGTTCGGTATGGCGGCGCACCTCGGCGTCGTCCTTGAGGATGCGCTGGATCATGTCGCGCTTTCTTTCCAGGTCGCGCGGATCGCTCGAAGCATTTTCGGCTTCCTGTGCCAACGTGTCGCGCAATCCGGCCACCGCGTGTTCCAGGTCGATCAGGCGGTCCCAGTCGTTGGCGCGGGCCG
Organism: Rhodocyclaceae bacterium UBA2271; assembly: GCA_002347405.1. Taxonomy (GTDB): domain Bacteria; phylum Pseudomonadota; class Gammaproteobacteria; order Burkholderiales; family Rhodocyclaceae; genus Sulfuricystis. The sequence goes on from DDXB01000068.1 coordinate 28,032, forward strand.
CCTCCACCATGCGGGTGGACAGGGTGCACATCTGTTCGTAGATCTCGATCTGGGCAGGCATCAGCAGCATGGTAACGATCACGTGGTCGGTCTACTGGAGGGAACAACGGCTGGATCGCGGGCTATTTCTAGCCGGGCGCCATAGAGCCAAATTAGCGGCCATATTCCCTCAGTAAACGGAGTTCCTGAAGGTTGCTTTTCCTGCTGAGTTGAAATTCACTCATCCAGGTTTGGGTGAGCTTGTGAATCTCCGCATCACCGGCGAGAATTTCGCTTATCAGTTGATCCTTGCTGCGCAGCGCAGCCTCATCGAGCTGTGCTGCGGCATCAAGCGGCTTCAAGGTGGCGACCAGTTTACTGCGCTCTTGCTCGATGCTGATTAGCGTGTCCCATTCGCCGCGCAAGGCAGCGGCGCGCATCTGCCCGGTCAGCGCAGCAAGCGATGCGTAATTGGCGATGATTTGAGCTGCGCTCACAAAAAACACGCTGGGCCGCCCCAAGTGTTTCTTGCCCCTTCAGGGGAGAGCCGAGGGCAGCGATGGTTTGCGGGGTGGGATCTCATGCTCATGCGCGAGCGTAGGCTCGTTTTGCGTTGGGGGCGGCATCGGGCTGCGCAGCGGATTGCCTGGCCTGGGGGCGGATGCTTGCCCACGCGCCGTTCAATTCTGACAACAGGCGTGTCACTTCGTCCAGGATCGCGGTGTCGTTTTTCAGGTTGGCCTCCACCAGACGACCGACAATATAGCTGTATAGCGCCGACAAGTTCTGCGCCAATGCGCCGCCGACACTCTTGTCGAGGCTGGCATTCAGTCCCTCACCTATGATGGCGATGGCCTTGGAAATCGATTCGCCCTTGGCGGCAGTCTGCTTGTCCAGCATGGCGTAGCGCGCCTTGGCGATGGCCAGCAGCGCACCCTCGAACAACATCATTACGAGCTGGTGCGGATCGGCGCTCATGACGCTGGTTTCTATGCCGACATTTTTATAGGAATTGATTGCGGTGGTGGTGTTCATGATGTGGTGTTCTTCGAGAACTGCGAGGTCAGATAAGCACCCGTGGCGTTCATGCGGCTCAACAACATATTCAGGTTGCTATACGTCGTCGTGAATTGTTTTTGCAGGGCTTTCATCCGAATTTCCAGTTTGTCGATCTGGTCGTTGTAGCCTTTGATGGATGCGTTCAGGCTGGTGGTGCGTGAGTCGATCAAACCGCCTGCTTGAACAACGGAGGTGGCCCAGGCATCTAGCCGGGTGGCGAACCCCGTTGCGGAAGAGAACAGGTTGGCAACGTCGTTGAAATTGCCGGCCAGTGCTGCGCCGAACTTGCTGCTGTCCAGTTTCAGTGAGCCTCCCGCTTGGGTTGTAATGCCAGCCTCGGCGAGGTAAGTCAGCGTGCCGCCACTCGCCGGCGTAGAGAAGACGCCACGCAACTGGTCGAGCATCTGGCGCACCGTATTGTCGCCCGCCAGGACGGGAGCCGCCGAGTCGCCGCTGCCGTAAGCGGAGCGGGATTTGAGCTGGCTCACCAGGGCGTTGTAGGTATCGACAAATTTGGCTGCCGCCGTTTCGATGGCGCTGGTGTCGCGCGCAACCGTCAAGGTGGCCGGTGTGGTGGTGAGGCTCTTGAGCGTCAGCGTCACGCCCTGAATGGCGCCGCTGACCGTGTTCGATGCGCTGGTGATCGCGATGCCGTTCACCGTAAACTCGGCATTCTGCGCTGCAACGGTCTGGGTCAGCGTGGGGGTGGCAGGAGCATTGGCGGTCGGGTTATACGCCAGCAGGTTGTTGATGTTGTCGTCCCCGCCGGCCTGGATGGTGATATGGCTGATGCCGTTGCTCACGCCGGTGGCGGTCGAGGTCAAGGCCAGGCGGTAGGGCGTGCCGCTGCCATCGTTGACGATGGTCGCGGTCACGCCCAGATTGGCGGCATTGATCGCGCTGCGTATGTCTTGGAGCGAAGCGCCCGCGGGAATGGCGATATCGGTACTGGTGGCGCCGATGGTGAAGGCGACCGTCGAGGCGGCACTGGAAATTGCGCTGGTATCGGATGCCTGCCCGACGGCCACCAGGTTTTGCGCCTGGGCCAGCTTGGTGACATTCAGGGAATACAGGCCTGCCGCGGCGGTGTTCGCCGCAGTGGCGGAAAAGACGCTGGCGTCGGATGGCGTGGCGCTATAGCCCTGCAGGCTGCTCTTCAAGCCCTGCACGGCGGTCTGAAAACTCGAAACCAAGCCGCTGAGCGTGCCGAAAGAGGAAATTTTGGTCTGGTAGCTCGCTACCTTGGTGTTGAGCTTGTCGATGGGTCGCCGTTCGAGCGACATCAACTGCGAAACGAGCGTGGGGACGTCGAGGACGGTCGAGCTCGAGGCTAATGCCATGTCTTGCCTCCTTTACTACGCTTCCTGCCGCAACAATAAACCCTTCTGCAACTCCCCGATCGATTCGGCAATCGCCAACACCGCATCCGACGGAATCTGCCGGATCAACTCGCCCGACTCCGTGTCCACGACCCTGACAATCGTCCTTTTGGTGCTTTGATCGACACTGAATTCCAGATTGCTGCTTGAGGTTTGCAGCACCCGATTGATGGATTGCACAGCCTGCTGAAGCTGTTGTGATGTGGGTTCCGGCTTTTGTTGAACGGGCGCCTGGACGGCGGGCCGGGGCGCGGCATTCACCGCCCGCAAATCCGGTTGCGGGGCCTGGCCGAGACTGACTGAATTCTGTATGTTCATTTCTGTATCTCTTTCAGTCCAGAATGCCCGACCGGGCATCCGGTCGGACTTCTACCATATTAACCGCTTAACGCAACAGCGTCAGCACGGCGTTCGGCGTCTGGTTGGATTGCGCCAGCACGGCCGTACCCGCCTGCTGCAGAATGTTGTTGCGAGTCATGGCGGTGGTTTCGGCGGCGTAGTCGGTATCCATTACGCGGCTGTAAGCGGCTGAAGTATTCACGGACTGTGCGGCCAGAGTGTTGATCGCGGACTGGAAGGTCGACATGTCGGCACCGTAGGTGGCGCGCGCAGTGGTTACCGCCCCGATGTCCGTATCGATGCCGGCGACGGTCAATGTACCTGCCACAGTGGCGACGACGCCCACGCCCGTCACGGTGCCGCCGTTGGAGTTCACCACCACGGCACCGGTGGCAGTGGCCAGCCCCAGGATGCGGGTGTTCTCTGCGACCAGAGCGGTGGTTTCCGTGCCTGCGGCCGTGCCACCCAACTGCACCGCGATTTCGCGCAGGCGCTGCAGGTTTTCCAAAACCTGCTGGTGGTAACCGTCGTTGATCTGCGCCTTGGAGATGCCGTCGTTGGCGTTGCGTATGGCCATGTTCGCGCCGCGGACCTGGCTGTCATAGCCGGTGGCGGTGACCATGCCGGTGGGATCGTCTTTGGAGCTGTTGATGCGCAGGCCGGAAGACAGGCGTTCCTGGGCGGTTTGCAGGGCGGAGGCCGACTTGTTCAGGGCGGCACCTGCGAAGAGGGATGCTACGTTGGTGTTGATTACTTGTGCCATTTTTCAATCTCCTAGAGAGGTTTTTGCTAGTCGGACACTTTGCTGGTCGCTCGTGCCGGTTCCGATTGGGTTGCGATTCATTACTCGGACAGGTTCTTTATCGGAGCCGCTTTGTGAAACTTTAGGAAAGCACTGATTAATTCGTCACCCTGGTGCAGGCCGGGGGTCCAGGTGCTTGGAAAACCGGACAGATCATGAACTCGCAACCATCATTATTTGTTTGCCTACTTGTTGATGGTGTCAAAAATGCTACCATCAGATCATGCGTGTAGTCTTTGATACGAATGTGTTTATTGGTGCCTGTCTGGGGCGCGGCGCGGCTAATGCAGTTGTGGCTGCTTGCTTGCAGGGGCGCTGCACGCCTTTGATGGGGGCGGCGCTGTTTGCCGAATATGAGGACGTGATGGGGCGAACCCCGCTCTTTCAAGCTTGTCGACTGGATGCCGGCGAACGCGAGGAATTGCTTGACGTCTTCCTGTCCCGTTGCGAATGGACGCGCCTGTATTGCCTGTGGCGCCCTGATTTGCGTGACGAGGCGGATAACCATCTGGTGGAACTCGCCGTTGCCGGTGCCGCCGAATGCATTGTGACGCGCAACTTGCGCGATCTGCGCGCCATGGAATTGAGGTTCCCGGCCTTGCGGGTTGTAACGCCCGAGGCTTTTCTGGAGGAGATTTGACATGACCGCCATTACCGTACGGTTGCCAGACGAAAAACACCGCCGTCTAAAGGCGCTGGCAAAGAGCCGTGGCACGCCGCTCAATCGCCTGATTGACGAAATGACGACGCTGATGCTGGCCGAATTTGATGCGGAAACCCGTTTCCAGGTGCGCGCGGCCCGCGGCACGGGACGGGTTGAACGCGGACTTGAATTGCTTGAGAAGGCGGCCGGTTAGAAGCGAGAAACCAGAAAACCGGAAGGAAAACGAGGAAAACAGGAAAATGGGGTCAGACACCATTTCCACAGTTCGGTCTGGATACGTAGATTTCCTGTGCCCGCGCCGGGTCGAGCTTCTTTCCTGTCAGCGCCTTGCGCAGCACGTTGGAAAACTCCAGCGGCCAGAGCGCGCGGAAATAGTGTCTGACCCCAATGGCACTACCATAAGTCATTGGCAAGAAGCGCGTGCTGCTGTTCGACAAGGGCTGCTTTGAGAATGTGGCGCGGTTGCGTCAGAAGTGGGTGAGGCTTGGGTCGTCGCTTAACCGCACGAGGTTCGACGCGGCCCGGTCGGTGTGGCAAGCGCGATTGGGCGATCCCGGCGCGCAGACAGGCCTGGCGGAAGGAAAGCCGTCCGCGCGGCGCGTGGCGCAGGCTCTCGTCGAAGGCGCGGATCAATTGCAGGGCTGTCTTGAAGCTCAACTGGCGCGGTAGCACATGGCCGAGGAATGCCGCCTGGGCCATGACGGCGCGCACCAGGTTGTAGGCCAGCAGATGTACGGCGATTTCTTTTTGCACCATCTGCGGACTCTTGCAGCGAAGCACCTCCATCTGCATCACCGTCTTGATCGCACGCAAGTCCAGTTCCACCTGCCAGCGGGCATGGTAGAGATGCAGCAAGTCCTTCTTGCTGACGTCTGCGGCCTCGACGAGGGTCGTGACCAAGATCAGTCCGCCGACGCGAGCCTCTCGCAGGACCAGGGTTTCAGGCATCGTCGCGTAGGTCGCGGCGTCCATCCAGGACGGCCGCTGCGGACGCGCCCACGCCACGACATGATCCTTCGCGCCCAGCCGTCGGCCCCGGCGAAAGTCGGTGTGCCGCAGTTGATGCTGCCGCATCACGACATCGACCCCTTGCCGAGTCAACCAGGCCAGCAGGAAGTACCCGGAGAAATAGCGATCGCCGATGACTATATCTCCCGGCCGCAGACGATCGGCCAACTGCCACAGCAGCGCCGTCTCCCCGCTGCACTTGCCCTCGCAAGGCCCCGTGGCCCATTCCAGCACGGCACCGCACGACAACGAGATGATCGCCACCACGCGCGCCAGCGGAAATCCCAGCCCGGCCTTCTGGGTCGGACTCTGGGGGAATTCGGCTTGGTTCGCCGCCGTGTCGGGCATGGAGACCGTGGTGCCATCGATCAGTTTGACTTCCCGACCGCGCCAGCGCCAGACTTCCGGCTGCCCTGCACGCAGCCGTTCCCCGACTTCGCGACCGAGCCGTTCGATCAGACTCAGCGCCAGTCGCGCTCGGGCCTTGCAGTAGGGGCCGCTGTTCAGGCTGCACGGCGACTGGTCCAACGCCACCCGCTGACTTACGCCATGCGCCACCGCATCCTGACAGCTATGGTCCGCGCCCAGCACTTGTTCAATGAACAGCATCAGGGTCTGCATGGGTCCATAGACACGCTCACGGTAATCCCCTGCCTCCTCCTCGATCCACTGCAGCAGACTTTGATGCGGTATCACCCGCCCCAATGCGCCGCCCGCTCCCTGAGCAAATCGCTCGCAAAACCGCTTAACTTGCCCAGCCATTCCCCGCCGCTTGTTATGATCCATTTGGGCTGACCCTCCAGCGTTATGCATCACGGATTCGACACCCGCATCGTAACGCTCCGAGTCCGTCAGCCCACCCTCTATCTCCATGGTTTATCGTGGCTTTTTCTTAAGGTAATGCCATTGGGGCCAGGCCCCTTTTCTTCTCGCGCTCAGCGCGTCAGGCGCATGCAGTTGGTGCGTAGTCGCACCGCGCACATCCGCCAAATTTGCCGCATTGCGTCATCAACTTGCTGACGATGCAATGCAACCCATCACCAATTCGATTAACCTTGCATCCGGACTTCCTGCCCAATGATTGGTGCGACTACAGGGGGTAGGTCAGCCCGACCTCAACATTCCGGATATTCCTCCCGATGAAATACCTCTACCAGTATTTTTTCCGTGGCCTCCTCGCAGCGCTGCCGCTCGGTCTGACGATCTATCTGCTGTACGCATTCCTCTCCTGGACGGAGCAGTTCGCCTTGTGGTGGCTGCGGCCACTGATCGGGGATTTCAATTTGCCCGGTCTGGGACTATTGATCGGGATAGGTGTCATTGTGCTGCTGGGTTTTGTGATTTCCCAGCCATACGCACGCAAGCTGCTGTCATTGATCGAGCTGCCGTTTACCAACCTGCCTCTGGTCAAAAGCATCTACTCATCGCTGAAGAATTTCGCCGACTATTTCGCCCCCAACAGCGAACAACTTGCCCAGCAGGTCGTGATACTCAAAATTCCGGGCAACGAACTCGAAATCGTCGGGCTGATCACCCGGCAAAGCGTGCGCGGGCTGCCGGAAGGTTTCCAGCAGGGCGACCGGGTCGGCGTCTACCTGCCCATGGGCTACATGATCGGCGGTTACACGGTGTTCGTGCCCCGCAGCTGGCTTACGCCGATCGACATGACCGTGGAAGAGTTAATGCGTTCTTCGCTGTTCGCCTGGATGGCGAAAAACGACAAACAACCCGGCGAAAATTCCGAATAATCGAAGCACAAGAAAAAGCAGAAAAAAAGAGAAAAGAAGCAGAAAAGGGGCCAGGCTCGAATTAATCCTGCCTGGCCCGTGCCAGCTAGAATGTTCCGGGGTAGGCCCCGCCGTCGAGCAGCCAGTTCTGCCCGGTGATGTAGCCGGCCTGCGCGCTGCACAGCCAGGCGCAGGCGGCGCCGAATTCCGCGGGGTCGCCGATGCGGCCGGCGGGGATGGTGGTGATGCGCTCGGAGAGCGCCTGCGCGTAGTCGATGCCTTTCGCCCTGGCCTGCGCGCCGACGACATTGCGGATGCGGTCGGTGTCGAAGAGGCCGGGCAGCAGATTGTTGATGGTGACGTTGTGCCGCACCGTCTTGCGCGCGATGCCGGCGACGAAGCCGGTCAGGCCGGAGCGTGCGCCGTTGGAAAGGCCGAGGACATCGATGGGCGCCTTGACCGCGCCGGAAGTGATGTTGACGATGCGGCCGAACTTCCGCGCGATCATGCCATCCACCGTCGCCTTGATGAGTTCGATGGGGGTCAGCATGTTGGCGTCGAGCGCCTTGAGCCAGTCGTCGCGATTCCAGTCGCGAAAATCGCCGGGCGGCGGACCGCCGGCGTTGGTGACGAGGATGTCCGGGTCGGGACAGGCGGCGAGCGCCGCCGCGCGGCCTTCTGGGGTGGTGATGTCAGCGCAGACCGCAATTGGCGCCGTACCCGTTGCGGGGCATTTCATCCCGCCAACGCCGACTTTCCTCAATTCTTCCACTGTCGCTTCCAGCGCTTCGCGGCCGCGCGCGATGATGGTGACGTTCACGCCTTCCTGCGCCAGCGCCAGCGCGCAGGCGCGACCCAGCCCCTTGCTTGCGGCGCAGACCAGCGCACGTTTGCCCTGAATGCCAAGATCCATCGTGTTCTCCCTTCCTGATCGGCGCCATCCTACTAAAAAACTCGCGCAGGAGAAAACCAGGAAAACCAGGGTCAGACCACCGTTTCCGTCAGCCCACTTGCACACCAGTATTCCTTACTATAAAGTAAGGAATCAAGAAATTATTTGGAGGTGCGCATGAGTACGGCAACAGTGAGCAGCAAGGGTCAGATCACAATTCCGGCTACCGTCCGGGAATCTTTGCATGTTGGTGTGGGCGATCGGGTCGAGTTCGTCGAAATTGCACCGGGCCGTTATGAGTTTGTGGCGGCGACGCGGCCGGTAAGTGCGCTCCGCGGCATGTTCGGGAAACCGGAAAGACAGGTGTCCATCGAAGACATGAACGCTGCCATCGAGGCACGCGGGGCGTCGGCGCGATGATCGGTCTCGATACCAATGTGCTGGTCCGCTACATAATGCAAGATGACGCGGAGCAGTCCCCTCTGGCCAGCGCGTTAATGGAGTCGCTGACAGTGGCGGCCCCGGGTTTTGTGACACTGGTAGCGGTGGTCGAAATGAGCTGGGTGTTGGCGTCGTGCTATGGCCTGGATCGCTCCCAGGTGGCCAGCGCGCTGGAAGGCTTGATCCGCAGCAAGGAGATTGTCGTCGAACACTCGGACATCGTATGGCAGGCGGTGCGCATCTTTCGTGACAGCACAAGCGATTTCGCGGACTGCCTGATCGAACGCTCGGCCGTAGCTGCCGGCTGTGTGCGGACGATGACGTTCGACAAAGGTGCCGCAAAATCGTGCGGTATGAAATTGATTCAATAAACAAACTTGACACCGGTCTGCGCCAGGGTGCTGAATTAAGTAGTCAATCGAACTAAATTTGAGCCAAGCCATTTTTCCTATTTTCCTCCCATGCCCCGCCAAACCTACATCCGCCCGCTCGACCTGAAACAGGGCCGCATCGACATGAGTCACGGTGCCGGCGGGCGGGCGGGCGCCCAGTTGGTCGAGGAACTGTTCCTGCGCCATCTGGATAACCCTTTTTTGCGCCAAGGTGATGATGGCGCCGTCCTGCCAGTCCCATGGGGATTCCCTGCGGTCACGCAAACCGAAAAAGCCGAAAAAGGGGCCAGGCTCGAATTAAATGAGGTGCTTAATTCGAGCCTGGCCCCTTTTCCCTCTTTTCCCTCAGAGGGGAAGCTGGTCCTCAGCACCGATTGCCATGTGGTGTCGCCGCTGTTCTTCCCCGGCGGCGACATCGGTTGCCTGGCGGTGCATGGCACGATCAACGATGTGGCGATGATGGGCGCCCGGCCGCTGGCGCTGACGGCGGGATTCGTCATCGAGGAAGGCTTTGCCTTGGCCGACCTCGACCGCATTGTCGCGTCGATGGCGGCTGCATCCCGTGCGGCCGGCGTGCCGGTGGTGGCGGGCGACACCAAGGTGGTGGAGCGCGGCAAGGGCGACGGGGTGTTCATCACCACGACCGGCTTCGGTGTGGTGCCCGTCGGGGTGGAACTGTCGGGCACGCGCGCGCGGCCTGGCGATGTGATTTTGTTGTCGGGCAGCATCGGCGACCACGGCATGGCGATCATGAGCCAGCGCGAAAGCCTGGCGTTCGAGGCGCCGATCGTCTCGGATACCGCCGCGCTGCACGAACTGGTAGCGGCCATGCTGGCTACGGGGGCAGACCTGCGCTGCCTGCGCGACCCGACGCGCGGTGGGTTGGCGACGACCCTGAACGAGATTGCCCGCCAGTCCGGCGTGGGCATGCTGCTTGATGAAATGGCGATTCCGCTGCAGCCCGCCGTGGCGGCCGCCTGCGAGTTTCTCGGGCTCGACCCGCTGTACGTTGCCAATGAGGGCAAGCTCGTGGCTATCGTTGCCTCTGCCGATGCCAACCGGGTGCTGGCGGCCATGTGCACCCATCCGCTGGGCGCCAAGGCGGCGCGCATCGGTACCGTGCAGGCCGACCCCGGCCATTTTGTGCAGATGACCACCTGCCTGGGCGGGCGGCGCAATGTCGACTGGCTCGCGGGCGAGCAATTGCCGCGGATTTGCTGAACCCGCGCTTGCTGTGACGGGTTAGCGTCCACTTGCCTCGAAAATATGCCGAAATATAGAGAAAAGCTGCTCCCGATCCGCTGCTGTGTTGTAAATTACGCCCCGCGTTTCACGGTAACCGGCGTTGTGCGCTGCGCGGCGCTGGTGTGAGTTTGTTCATTTTCCCGTCTGGAGGAACCGCACGATGAATACAGTCCGTAAGCTCGTTGCCGCTTTTGCCTGCGCAAGTCTCGGCCTCGCCGCCTTTTCTGCCACCGCGCAGACCAAGTGGGACATGCCCACCCCCTACCCGGTGACCAATTTCCACACCGAGAACATCCAGCAGTTCGCCAACGACATCGACAAGGCCAGCGGCGGCAAGCTGAAGATCACCTTGCATCCCGGCGGTTCGCTGTTCAAGGCCAACGAGATCAAGCGCGCGGTGCAGGGCGGCCAGGCGCAGATCGGTGAAATCATTCTCAGCGGTTACTCCAACGAGAATCCGCTGTTCGGCACCGACAACGTTCCATTCCTTGCCACCTCCTATGCCGAGGCGAAGAAGCTTTACGTTGCGCAGAAGCCCGGCCTCGATGCGCTGCTTGCCAAGCAGGGCCTGAAGATGTTGTTCTCGATCCCCTGGCCGCCGCAGGGCATCTTCACCAAGAACCCGATCAACAGCGCCGCCGACCTGAAGGGCGTCAAGTGGCGTGCCTACAATCCGCAGACTTCGCGCATCGCCGAACTGGTCGGCGCCCAGCCGGTGACCATCCAGGCCGCCGAACTGTCGCAGGCTCTCGCCACCGGTGCGGTCAGCGCCTTCATGACCTCCGGCGCGACCGGCTCCGACGCCAAGGTGTGGGAACAGGTCAAGTATTTCTATGACGCCCAGGCCTGGCTGCCGAAGAATGCCGTGCTGGTTTCGCAGAAGGCGTTTGACGCCCTCGACAAGGCGACCCAGGACGCCGTGCTGAAAGCTGCGGCCGAAGCCGATGTGCGCGGCTGGAAAATCAGCGAGGAAAAGACCAAGTTTTACTTGGGCGAGCTGGCCAGGAACGGCATGACGGTAACCCCGCCGTCACCTGCCCTGCAGGCCGACCTGAAGAAGATTGGCGACACCATGGTGGCCGAATTTATGAAGACGACCGGGGCCGATGGCCAGGCCATTCTGGATGCCTACCGGAAATAATCCTTGAACCACGGCGAATGCGAGCAAGGCGCTGATTTAATGAATTGCCGTCATTCCGGCGCAAGCCGGAATCCAGGGCAGTCAAAAACTGGACCCCGGCCTGCGCCGGGGTGACGCATTAATCAGTATTCGCCGTGGCGAACCATTTTTTCTCGGGCAATCATTCATGAAGCGCGCACTTGATGTGCTGTACGGTGCTGCGGCCTGGGTCGCGGCGCTGTTCATGATCGGCATACTGGTCATGATCCTGTTGTCGGTCACCGGCCGCCTGTTCGATTTTCATGTGCGCGGCACCGACGCCTATGCCGGCTACTGCATGGCGGCGGCAGCTTTCCTTGCCATGGCGCATACCTTCAAGCGTGGCGAGCATATCCGTGTCATGCTGCTCCTCGATTTTGCCGGCCCGCGAACCCGTCATTGGCTGGATATCTGGAGCCACGTGGCGGGCCTGCTGTGCGCGGCGCTGCTGGCCTGGTTCTCGATCCGCCTGGCCTGGCAGTCATTCACTTTCCACGACATCTCGCAGGGCAACGACGCCACGCCGCTGTGGATTCCGCAAATAGGCATGGCACTGGGCAGCGCGATCTTTCTGATTGCCATGGCCGAAAGCCTGCTGATTACCCTGCGTGGTGGCCATGATCGCCGCCGCGACCCCGGCAGCGAACCTGCCCGCAGCGAATAGAAAGGCCTATACGTGGATCTGGCAATTACCTTCGGGCTGATTCTGGCGCTGTTCGCGCTGCTCGGCAGCGGCATCTGGATCGGCCTGGCATTGCTCGGCGTCGGCTGGATCGGCATGGAACTGTTTTCCTCACGCCCCGCTGGCGATGCCATGGCGGTGACCATCTGGGGCATGTCCTCTTCGTGGACGTTGACCGCGCTGCCGCTGTTTCTCTGGATGGGCGAAATCCTCTTCCGCACGCGCCTCTCCGAAGACATGTTCAAGGGCCTCGCGCCCTGGCTGGAAAAACTGCCCGGCCGCCTGTTGCACACCAACGTCATCGGCTGCGGCATTTTTGCCGCAGTGTCGGGTTCGTCGGCTGCAACCTGCGCCACGATCGGCAAGATCACCCTGCCGGAGCTGAAGAAGCGTGGCTACCCGGAAGGCATCACCTTCGGCACGCTGGCCGGCGCCGGCACCCTCGGCCTGCTGATTCCGCCGTCGATCATCATGATCGTCTATGGTGTCGCGGCTGAGGTCTCGATCGCCAAGCTGTTCATTGGCGGCGTGCTGCCGGGCATCCTGCTGGCGGGCTTGTTCATGGGCTGGATCATCGTCTGGGCGCTGTTGCATCCGGATGCGATTCCGCCCGCCACCGAGCACACCACGTTCACCGAGAAGCTGTATGCCTCGCGCAATCTGATTCCGGTGATCCTGCTGATTATGCTGGTATTGGGGTCAATCTATTCCGGCATCGCCACCGCCACCGAGGCGGCCGCCATCGGCGTGGTCGGCAGCCTGGTGGTCGCGGCGGGGCAGGGTGCCTTGAGCTGGCAGAATTTCCGCGACAGCCTGATGGGCGCGACGCGGCTGTATTGCATGATCGCGCTGATCCTTGCCGGCTCGGCCTTTCTCACCCTGGCGATGGGCTATCTCGGTCTGCCGCGCCACCTGGCCGAGTGGATCGGCACGCTCGAACTGGGCCAATTCGGCCTGCTGTTCGGGCTGATGATCTTCTTCATCATCCTCGGCTGTTTCCTCGACGGCATTTCCATGGTGGTGCTGACCATCGCCGTGATCCAGCCGACCATCGTCGCAGCCGGCATCGATCTGCTCTGGTTCGGTGTCTTTCTGGTGGTGGTGGTGGAAATGGCGCAGATCACGCCGCCGATCGGCTTCAATCTGTTCGTGCTGCAGGGGCTCACCGGCAAGCAGTTGCCGTGGATCGCGCGCACGGCCCTGCCGGCCTTTGCCTTGATGATGGTGGCGGTGTGGCTGCTGTACATCTACCCCGATCTCGTCACCTGGCTGCCGCAGCGCATGGTGGGGTGATGGCGGCGCCCGGCGCGGCTCCTGTGAAAATCGTCGAACTTGGCGACGCTGCGCTCACCCTGGAATTCGGCAATCGCATCGATCCGGTGCTCCATGCCCGGGTGATCGCCGCGCGCGACGCCCTGCCGCGCCTGCCCGGCATCACCGATGTGGTGCCGACCTATCGTTCGTTGACCGTGCATTTTGACCCGCGGCGGCTTGCGGCGGAAGAATTGTCGCGTCACTTGCTGGCCGCCGCCAATGCACCACAACAGTCGGCGCTGGCTGGATGCAATGCCCCGAATGGGGTGCGGCGCTGGCGGATTCCAATCTGCTGCGATGGCGACTGTGGCCCGGATCTCGCCGCTGTCGCCACGGCCACCGGGCGCGCCCCGGAAGAAGTGGTCGCCGTATTGTGCGGCCAACCCTGGCGGGTGTTCCTGATCGGCTTCCTGCCCGGTTTCCCCTACATGGGCGAATTGCCCGAATGGCTGCGGCTGCCGCGCCTGACCACGCCGCGTACTGCCGTGCCGGAGCGTAGCGTCGCCATCGCCGGCGCACAGTGCGCGATTTATCCGTGGCAGAGTCCGGGCGGCTGGCACTTGCTCGGCCGTACGCCGGCACGACTGTTCAATGCCAACGATAGCGATCAACCGGCCTTGCTGGCGCCGGGCGATGCGGTCAGTTTCGTGGCGATCGAGCGCAGCGAATACGACCGGCTGGAACTGGCCATCACCAGCGGCGAATTCTCCTCCAGGAACTTTTCAGTATGAGCCTCATGCAATGCTCATAAAAATCAACAATCCATCATTCCGGCGAAAGCCGGAATCCAGGAATCTCAACGGGTTACAAAACCCCTGGATTCCGGCTTTCGCCGGAATGACGGGTTTGGCAAGCGGCGGCGCATGAGCGGCGCGCTGGAAGTTGTTGCCTGCCCGATGCCGATCAGCATTCAGGATCTTGGCCGGCCAGGCTATCGCCACCTTGGCGTGCCGCTTTCCGGTGCACTCGACGGCCTGTCGCTGCAACTGCTGAATGCCCTGGCGGGCAACGCGGTCGATGCTGCGGTGCTGGAAATGCGCCTGGTCGGCCCGACCCTGCGCGCCGGCACGGCCGTGCGCGTTGCGCTCGCCCATGCCACCGGCAGCATCGAGCGGGGGGGTGAAAGCAAGGAGATGCAAAGCCTGCCGCCGTGGCAGACCGCCACCCTGCAGGCGGGCGACTGCCTGCGCATCGGTCAGGTGAGCGGTGGCGCAGCATATCTGGCGGTGTCCGGCGGTTTTGCCGTCCCCATGGTGCTGGGCAGCCGCTCGTTCTATGCGCGTGCCGGCATCGGCGCGAGCCTGGGTGTTGGTACGAAGTTACCGGTGACGGCGCAAGCGCCCGAGGGGGACGAACGCGCCGTCCTGCCAGCGCCGACTTTTGATAATGAGGACCCGCTGCGCGTCATGCCCGGTCCGCAGGCCGGGCATTTCACCGCGGCTGCTTTTGCTACCCTGTACGGCAACAGTTACCGCGTCGGCCGTGCCGCCGACCGCATGGGCCTGCGCCTGGAAGGGCCGCTGCTGCAGCACGATCCGCTGCGCGGCGCCGACATCGCATCCGATGCCGTCACGCCGGGGGCAATTCAGGTGCCCGGCGACGGCCAGCCCATCGTGCTGCTGGCGGATGGGCAGACGGTTGGCGGTTATGCCAAGATCGCCACCGTCATCAGTGCCGACCTGCCTAGGCTGGGACGTTTGCTGCCGGGCGACGAACTGCGTTTTGCCCCGGTCGATGCCGCCGCTGCCCGTGCTGTCCGGCAGGCGACCGATGCCTGGCTGGCCGCGCAAATTGCCGCGATTCGCGCCCTGCCGCCGGCCGGTGGTGTCGATCTGCTGGCCCTGTATTCACAAAACCTTGTCGATGGAGTCATTCATGCGCACTGACGGGAAGATCAACCTCAACGCCGACCTCGGTGAATCATTCGGCCCCTGGACCATGGGTGATGACCCGGCCATGCTCGACATCGTCGCCTCGGCCAATATTGCCTGCGGCTTTCATGCCGGCGATCCAGACGTGATGCGTCGCACCGTCAAGACGGCGCTGGCGCGCCGCGTCTCGCTCGGTGCCCATCCTGGCTACGCCGACCGGCAGGGCTTTGGCCGCCGTCCCATGAAGCTGACGTCTGACGAAATTGAGAACCTGGTGGCCTGCCAGATCGGCGCGCTGGCCGGCGTCGCCCGGCTGGAAGGCGGCCGGGTGACCCACGTCAAGCCGCATGGCGCGCTGAACAACCAGGCTTGTGTCGACCGCGAGGTTGCCGACGCCATCTGCCGCGCCGTGCGCGCCGTCGATCCCGGCCTTATCCTGCTCGCACCAGCCGCTTCGGCCCTGCTCACAGCCGGTCAGGCGGCGGGGCTTGCCACCGTTACGGAAATCTTCGCCGATCGCGCCTATCTCGATGACGGCCAGTTGATGCCGCGCAACCAGCCCGGCGCGGTATTGCACGATGCCGCCAGCTGCGCGGTGCGCATCTGTGCGATGCTCGATGCCGGCGCGCTGATTGCCGCCAGCGGCAAGCTGATCCCAACCGATATCGGCAGCATCTGCGTGCATGGCGATGGCCAGGATGCGGTGGAACTGGCCCGGCAGTTGCGCCAGGCCCTTCAAGCCGCCGGCTGGCAAATGGCCACGCTGCCCGAGCTTGTTGTGCAGAAGGGGAAATGACCGTGGGCTCCAATCGATTCCAGTGGGATGACCCGCTGCTGCTTGACGCTCAACTCAGTGACGAGGAGCGAATGATCAGCGCCACGGCGCGGCGCTATGCACAGGACGAGCTGCTGCCGCGCGTGCTCGACGCCTTTCGCCACGAGCGTACCGACGTGGCGATTTTCCGCGAAATGGGGGCGCTTGGCCTGCTCGGCGCGACCCTGCCGCCCGAATACGGCGGCGCCGGCCTCAACTACGTCAGCTATGGCCTGATCGCCCGCGAGATCGAGCGGGTCGACTCCGGCTTCCGCTCGATGATGAGCGTGCAGTCCTCGCTGGTGATGGTGCCGATCTTCGCGTTCGGCACCGAGGCGCAAAAGCAGAAATATCTACCGAAATTGGCCAGCGGTGAATCGATCGGCTGCTTCGGCCTCACCGAGCCGAATCACGGTTCCGATCCCGGCGGCATGGCGGCGCGCGCCCGCCCGGTTGCGGGCGGCTACACACTCTCCGGCAGCAAGATGTGGATCACCAACTCACCGATCGCCGATGTGTTCGTCGTCTGGGCCAAGGATGAGGCGGGGCAGATCCGCGGCTTCATCCTCGATAAAGGCATGGCCGGATTGTCCGCGCCGGCGATCCACGGCAAGGTCGGCCTGCGCACGTCGATCACCGGCGAAATCGTCATGGCTGACGTGTTCGTGCCGGAAGAAAATGCCTTTCCTGCAGTGCGTGGCCTCAAGGGACCGTTCACCTGCCTCAACGCAGCGCGTTACGGGATTGCCTGGGGGGCACTGGGGGCGGCGGAAGACTGCTGGCACAGGGCGCGCCAGTACGTGCTCGACCGCCAGCAGTTCGGTCGTCCGCTCGCCGCCAACCAGTTGATCCAGAAGAAGCTGGCCGACATGCAGACGGAAATCGCGCTCGGCCTGCAGGGCTGTCTGCGCCTGGGGCGCATCAAGGATGCAGGCGGCGATGCGCCGGAGATGACCTCCTTGCTCAAGCGCAATTCCTGCGGCAAGGCGCTCGCGATTGCCCGTGAGGCGCGCGACATGCTCGGCGGCAATGGCATTTCCGACGAGTTCGGCGTGATTCGTCATCTGGTCAACCTTGAGGTGGTAAACACCTATGAGGGCACGCACGACATCCATGCCCTGATTCTCGGGCGTGCGCAGACGGGAATTGCCGCATTCTGAGGGCTGCGGCACACCCAGTCATCTGTCGAAGGTATCATTCGCGCTTCACCCGTCAGCAGGCCAATTCATAAAGGAGAGAGTTATGAGACTACGTACCCTGATTGCCGCATCCGCGCTTGTGCTGACCGCTACGGTCAGTCATGCCAATGAATTCATCAACGTCCTGACCGGCGGCACCAGCGGCGTCTATTACCCGCTGGGCGTCTCGCTGACCCAGATCTACGGCAAGGCGATTCCCGGTGCCAAGACCTCGGTTCAGGCGACGAAAGCCAGTGCAGAGAATCTCAACTTGCTACAGGCCGGTCGCGGCGAGGTCGGTTTCACGCTTGGCGACACCCTGAGCGAGGCCTGGAAGGGTAACGAGGAAGTCGGTTTCAAGACGCCGCTGAAGAAGCTGCGCACCATCGCCGGCATCTACCCGAACTACATCCACTTCATCGCCAGCGCCGATTCCGGCATCAAGACGCTGGCCGACCTCAAGGGCAAGAAGGTTTCCGTCGGCGCCCCCAAGAGCGGCACCGAAATCAACAGCCGTGAAATTCTCAAGGCGGTCGGCATGAGCTACAAGGATCTCGGCAAGGTCGAATACCTCGGCTATGCCGAGTCGATGGAGCTGATCAAGAACCGCCAGATCGATGCCACGCTGCAATCCTCCGGCCTCGGCATGGCGGCGGTGCGTGACCTGGCGACGGCCGTGAAGATCGTCCTCATCCCGATCCCGGCCGACGTGGTGGCGAAGATCGGCGATGCGGCCTATTCCACCGGCGTCTTCCCCGCCAACACTTACAACGGCCAGACCACCGACGTGCCGGCCATCACGGTGCAGAACTACCTGGTGACCCATGAAGGCGTGTCGACCGACACCGTGTACAAGATGACCAAGTCGATGTTCGAGAATCTGGATGCCATGATCGCCGCGCACGCCGCCGCCAAGGCGATCGACAAGGACAAGGCCGGCAAGGGTTCGCCGGTGCCGCTGCACCCGGGCGCCGAGAAGTACTATCGCGAAGCCGGTTTCATCAAGTAAACGCCGCCCCCTTCACCCCCCCCTCGCGGGGGGTTCTTTGATGCTCGCTGCGCTCGTGGGTGTAGGGGGTTGCCGCTCTTGCAGCGGAGCGGTTTGCGCCTGGTGGCGCATGCCGCGTTTGCTTGGGGCGGCCCTGCGCAAACGCTGCGTTGGTTAACCTTTGAAGGGCAGCTTGCATGAGTGCACACGGCAATACGGCAGAGTCCGGGCAACAAGGTTTTTCCGAGCATGGCCTGCAGCGCCAGCTCGGCGGCTGGCCCTTGCGGCTGCTGTTGGCGCTCGCACTGGCTTTTTCCATCTACCAGTTGGTGGTGGCGGCGTTCCACCCGTTTTCCAGCCTGGTCACCCGTGCCTTCCACGTCGGCTTCCTGCTGGCGCTGACCTTCATCATCTACCCGGCCTTCAAGCGCGGCGCCAATCTTTCCCGCGTCTCGCCGCTGGACTGGCTGCTGGCGATCAGCGCATTCGCCCTGACGAGTTACCAGATGATCTTCGAAGGCGAGTTGATCCAGCGCGCCGGCGACCCGACTACCCTCGATCTCTGGGTCGGCACGATTCTCGTGCTGATGGTCTTCGAGGCCGCGCGCCGCATCCTCGGCCCGGCGCTGCCGCTGGTGTGCGGCGCCTTCCTGCTGTATGGCCTGTTCGGCCAATATCTGCCGGGCGACCTGGCGCACCGCGGCTATGCCTTCTCGCAGATCGTCGACCAGCTTGGTTTCGGCACCGAAGGCATCTTCGGCATCCCGATCCTCGTGTCGGCCACCTTCATTTTTCTCTTCATCCTGTTCGGCACCTTCCTCGAACATGCCGGCATGATCAATCTGTTCAACTCCATCGCGCTCGGCTTCGTCGGCCATGCCAAGGGCGGCGCCGCCAAGGTGTCGGTGCTGTCGTCGAGCCTGATGGGGACGATTTCGGGTTCCGGCGTCGCCAATGTGCTGACCACCGGCCAGTTCACCATCCCGTTGATGAAGCGCTTCGGCTATTCGGGTGTGTTCGCGGGCGCGGTCGAGGCCACCTCGAGCATGGGCGGGCAGATCATGCCGCCGGTGATGGGCGCGGTCGCGTTCATCATGGCCGAGAACCTCAACGTGCCGTACACCGAGATCGTCAAGGCCGCGTTGATTCCCGCCATCCTCTACTACGTCACGGCGTTCTGGATGGTCCATCTTGAAGCCGGCCGCAAGAACCTGGTTGGCCTGCCGAAAGACCAATGCCCCAATCCATGGAAGGCGATGCGTGAGCAGTGGTTCCTGCTGCTGCCGCTGATCGGCCTGGTCGGCATGCTGTTCAACGGCTTCACGCCGATGTATTCGGGCATGGTCGGCCTGGCGTTGACGGCGATCCTGATCCTCGGTGCGGCCATCGCCGCGCGCATTTCGAAGACCGCCTTCCGCTACGTGTTCTGGGTAGCCATCGGCCTCGGCAGCGCCACCCTGGTTGAGTGGGGTGCCACGGCCGTGCTGACGGTGATCGCCGTGCTGATTCTCGTGGCGTCCACCCTCAAGGGCGGCCGCAAGACCCTGCACATCATGTACGTCAGCCTCGTCGAGGGCGCGCGCCAGGCATTGCCGGTCGGCGTCGCCTGCGCCATCGTCGGTGTCATCATCGGCATCCTGACCTTGACCGGCGCCGCCTCCAACTTCGCCGGCTTCATCCTGCAGGTGGGCGAACGCAGCCTGTTCCTCTCGCTGCTGCTGACCATGCTGGTCTGCCTGGTGCT
The DNA here is from genome assembly GCA_002347405.1 of Rhodocyclaceae bacterium UBA2271. Classification (GTDB taxonomy): domain Bacteria; phylum Pseudomonadota; class Gammaproteobacteria; order Burkholderiales; family Rhodocyclaceae; genus Sulfuricystis. The sequence continues at coordinate 47,709 of DDXB01000068.1, forward strand.
GGGCATGGGCATCCCGACCATTCCCAACTACATCATCACCAGCGCCATTGCCGCGCCGGCTTTGCTGATGCTTGGTGTGCCGCTGATCGTCAGCCACATGTTCGTTTTCTATTTCGGCATCATGGCCGACCTGACGCCGCCGGTCGCGCTGGCCGCCTTCGCCGCCAGTTCCATCGCCAAGGAGTCGCCGATGAAAATCGGCTTCAAGGCGGTACAGATTGCCATCGCCGGCTTTGTCGTGCCCTTTATGGCCGTCTATGACAACGCGCTGATGCTGCAGGGTGACCCGACCGTGCTGGCCGTTGCCTACATCGTCGGCAAGGCCCTGCTGGCCATCGCGCTGTGGGGCGCTGCCGCCATCGGCTACCTGCAGGGCAGCCTGAAGGCATGGGAGCGGGTCTTTGCCGCTGGCAGCGCTGCTCTGCTGATTGCCGCTTTGCCGCTGACCGACGAGATCGGCATCCTCATGGGCGTAGCCTTCTTCGCCTGGCGATTCTGGCGTTCGGCGCGGGCTGCCGGTTAGCGTAACGTGTCCCTGTGCCTGGCCGCCGGTGCGCTGGCCACATCGCTGATGACCGGATCGCTGACGCTGTCGTGGCAGCATTCGATCGAAAAGATTCTCTGGGAGGAAGACTGGCATCTGGCGAGTCAGATGCTGGTCATCCAGGAGGCCCGCGTACGCGGTAGCGGCGCGGGGATGGAACCTCCTGCTGGTGCACAGTTCAGGGATGGCGCCTGGCATTACGTGCCAACATTGCCACCACTGCCGGCGGTACGCCTGACGCACTCGCCCTATGTGGCGCCCTACACCATCTGCGTCAAACAGGACTGTCGCCCGATAGGCGACTGGCTCAAGGGTTTGCCGGCACATGCGGTCGTCGAGTTGATCCCCTGCGCACATTTGCCACTGCGCAACGGCGGAGTACCATAAGCCTTTTCCAGCACGATCGCTGATCGACAGAAACACGATCCACTTCATGTACTACGGCGAAAAATTCAACGCAGTGACCCACCTCTTAGGCGCCCTGCTGGCGCTCGCCGGCGCCATATGGCTGATCATGGTCTCGGCACTGGACGGCGATCCGTGGAAGGTGGTGAGCGTCTCGATCTACGGCACGACGCTGGTGCTGCTGTACAGCTTTTCGACGCTCTACCACAGCCTGCGCGGACGCGCCAAGAGCATCCTGCGCAAGCTGGACCACCATGGCATCTATCTTCTGATTGCCGGCAGCTACACGCCGTTCTGCCTGGTGACGCTGCGCGGCCCCTGGGGCTGGTCGCTGTTCGGCGTGGTGTGGGGGCTCGCCGTGTTCGGCATCCTTCAGGAGATGATCCCGGCGCGCAAAAGCGGCTCTGCAGACTTCTCCCCGCCGAATACCAGAAAATTTCCGGGGCGACTTGGCGGTTTTATCGAGAGCCTCAGGGGCGAAGCCCGCATCCTGTCAGTAACGATTTACGTGGTGATGGGCTGGGTGGCCATGGTGGCCATCGTCCCGTTGCTGGAAGAACTCGGGCTGGCCGGCTTTGCCTGGCTGGCGGCGGGCGGTCTGCTCTATACGATTGGCATCATCTTCTACGCGCTCGACACCCGTCTGCGTCACGCGCATGGCATCTGGCATTTGTTCGTGATCGCCGGCAGCGCCGCCCATTTCATTGCGATTCTCAATTACGTGCTGTAAGCCCGGCAGGGGTAACGCCTGCTTGCCGCATGCGCACTGAATGAATTGCAGGCGCGGCGCAGCCCATGAAAAAAGCCACTAACCTTGCGGGTTAGTGGCTCGTTTCATTTACTGGCGACCCCACGGGGATTCGAACCCCGGTTCATACCGTGAAAGGGTATTGTCCTAGGCCTCTAGACGATAGGGTCATATCGTTGGTGGAGGTACGCGGGATCGAACCGCGGACCTCTTGCATGCCATGCAAGCGCTCTCCCAGCTGAGCTATACCCCCAAAAGAGAGGGCGCATTATACATTTTGACCGATGCGTGTAAACACTTGCGGCAAAAAAATCAGAGAATCTTGCCGGGGTTCATCAGTCCGCGCGGATCGAGCGCCTGCTTGACGGCGCGCATCATGTCCATCTCGACCGCGCTCTTGTAGCGCAGCAGTTCGGCGCGCTTCAGTTGGCCGATGCCGTGCTCGGCGGAGATCGAGCCACCGAGTGCGTGTGCGATGTCGTGCACGATGTGATTGACGGCGGGCGTCTGCGCAATGAAGGCGGCGTTGTCCGCCGCGACCGGATTGGATGGGTTGTAGTGCAGGTTGCCGTCGCCGAGATGGCCGAAGCAGACGATGCGCACGCCGGGAAAATTGGCGGTCAGGGCAGCATCGGCGCTGGCGATGAACTCCGCCAGGCGCGATATGGGCACGGAAATGTCGTGCTTGATCGACACGCCCTCGATTTTCTGGGCGCTCGGGATGCCTTCGCGCAGTGCCCACAAGGCACGCGCCTGGGCCAGGCTCTGGGCGACCGCAGCATCGCTGGCGAGGCCTGCCTCGAGGCCGGCGCCGAGGGCGGTTTCCAGTTCACCGGCGAGGTCGCATTGCAGGGTGTCGACCAGTTCGATCAGTACCTGCCAGGCGGGCCGGCCGGGCAGGGGATCGCGGCTGTCAGGAATGTTCTTCAGCACCAGATCGAGTGCCGTGCGGCTGATCAGTTCGAACGCCGTCAGGCGATCGCCGAGTTTGGCGCGCAACAACGCGAGCAGTGCCACGGCGGCGGCGGGATCGGGAACGGCCGCCCAGGCCGTGGCGCTGCGCGTCGGTTGCGGAAATAATTTGAGCACGGCGGCCGTGATCAGGCCGAGCGTGCCTTCCGCGCCGATGAACAGTTGCTTGAGGTCATAGCCGGTGTTGTTCTTGCGCAGTCCGCAGAGGCCATCCCAGAGGCGGCCGTCCGGCAGCACGACTTCGAGGCCGAGGCACAGTTCGCGGGTGTTGCCGTAGCGCAGCACCTGCACGCCGCCGGCATTGGTGGCGAGGTTGCCGCCGATGGTGGCGGTGCCTTCGGCGGCCAGCGACAGGGGAAACAGCCGGCCCGCAGCAGCAGCAGCCTCCTTGACGCTGGCGAGGGTGCAGCCGGCCTCGACGGTCAGGGTGTTGTTGGCGGGATCGATGGCGCGGATGCGGTTGAGCCGCGTCAGGCTAACCAGGACCTCGCCGCCGGTGGGCGTGGCGCCGCCGCACAGGCCGGTGTTGCCGCCTTGCGGCACAATGGCGACGCCGGCTGTGCTGCAGGCCGCCACCACTGCGACAGCTTCATCGGTGTTGCCCGGCTTGATGACGCACAGCGGCTGGCCGCTGTAGCGGCCGCGCCAATCGGTGCAATAGGGGGCGATGTCGTCGGGTGCGGTGAGGACATATGCCGTGCCGGTGATGCTGCGCAGTTTGTCGATCAGTGGTTTCATTGGTTGAGTGCGAATTCGATGGCCGGCAACATGCGCTTGACGGCAGCAGCGCCTTCCTCGATGGCTTCGGCGGCGCGGTGGAAGTCCATCAGGCCGAGGTGGGCCAGCCGCGGCGCGACGAGCGCGTCGGCCGGGTCGCCGGCGAGCCGGCTGCGCGCGATGCGCGCCTGCATGATGTTGATGCTGGTCGAGATGACGGTGGCCACCGAGGGGTAGCCGTGGTTGCGTTTCAGTCCCAGGCTGGCGAGCATGCGCTCCGTCCAGCCGGCGCCGCTGCGTGCGGCGGCCGGCAGATGTTGCCTGAGGGAGCGGCCGACCACATCCGAGCCGAGGTCGACGGCGATGACGATGTCGGCCCCCAGTGCCCGGCACAACGAGACCGGGACGGGGTTGACGAGGCCGCCATCGACCAGCAGCCGACCATCGTGACTGACCGGCGACAGCAGGCCCGGCAGGGCAATCGAGGCGTGTACTGCGGCTGCCACCGAGCCTTCGCGCAGCCAGATCTCGCGTCCGCTGGCCAGATCGGTGGCGACGCAGGCGAAAGGCAGGGGCAACGCCGCGAAATCCTTGTCGACGAAATGCCGCTCGAAGAGGCCGATCAACTTGTCGCCCTTGAGCAAGCCGCCGGACAGGCTGACATCCAGCATGCCGACGACATCCGGCCAAGTCAGTTTGACTGCCCAATTTTCAAGCAGATCCAATGCGTCGTCGGCATAGGCAGCACCGACAAAGGCCCCCGCCGAGCAGCCGCACAGCACATCCGGCGTGATGCCGGCTTCCTCCAGGGCGCGGATCACGCCAATGTGCGCCCAGCCGCGCGCAGAACCGCTACCCAGCGCCAGCCCGACCTTGAGTTTCATGCGGAGCCCGTGTTCAGGGTGGCGTACAGGTCATGCACGTCGCAGTCGGTGATGGTGACCTCGGCAAACTCGCCGACCTCGAGATCGTGGCCATCGCTGATATAGACCAGTCCATCGACGTCGGGCGCATCGCCCATGGTGCGGGCGATGGCGCCTTCGTCATCGATGTCATCGACCAGCACCGTCAGGGTGCGACCGATCCTGGCTTCGAGGCGCTGCGTGGAGATGTCTTCCTGATGTGCCATCAGGCGCATCTTGCGTTCCTCGCGCACGGCTTCGGGCAAGGCGCCGGGCAGGGCGTTGGCGGCGGCGCCCTCGACCGGCGAATAGGCAAAGGCGCCGACGCGGTCGAGCTGGGCTACATCGAGAAAATCGAGCAATTCATTGAATTCGGTTTCGGTCTCGCCGGGGAAGCCGGTGATGAAAGTGCTGCGAATCGTCAGATCGGGCACGACGGCGCGCCAGGCGGCGATGCGTTCGAGCACCTTCTCGGCGGAGGCCGGCCGTTTCATCAGCTTGAGGATGCGCGGGCTGGCATGCTGGAACGGCACGTCGAGATAGGGGAGGATTTTTCCCGCCGCCATCAGCGGCAACAGATCATCGACGCTGGGATAGGGATAGACGTAGTGCAGGCGAATCCACATGCCGAGTTCGCCGAGTTCGCGGCACAGGTCGAAGAGGCGCGTCTTCACCGGGCGGCCGCCGACGAAGCCGGTGCGATATTTCACATCGACACCATAGGCGCTGGTGTCCTGCGAGATGATCAATAATTCCTTGACGCCAGCTGCGGCCAGTGTTTCGGCCTCCTTGAGCACTTCGCCGATCGGGCGACTCACCAGGTCGCCACGCAAGGAGGGAATGATGCAGAAGCTGCAACGATGATTGCAGCCTTCGGAAATCTTCAGGTAGGCGTAGTGGTCCGGCGTCAGCCGGATGCCCTGCGGCGGCACGAGGTCGACAAAGGGGTCGTGCTCATTTGGCAACTGAGGAGGCAGGTGGGCATGCACCGCTTCCATGACTTCCGCCAGCGCATGCGGGCCGGTGACGGCCAGCACGGCGGGATGGGCCTTGCGCACCACATTACCCTTGGCGCCCAGGCAGCCGGTGACGATGACCCTGCCATTTTCGGCGAGCGCTTCGCCGATGGCATCGAGCGATTCCTCGACGGCGGCGTCGATGAAGCCGCAGGTATTGACGATGACCAGATCGGCGCCGTCATGCTTGCCCGATATTTCGTAACCTTCGGCACGCAGCCGGGTGAGAATCTGCTCGGCATCGCTGGCCGCCTTCGGGCAGCCCAGCGAGATGAAGCCCACCATAGGGCCGCGCTTCATTTCTTCTCGTCGGTCTTGCCCGGAGTAGCCTGACTGCCCGGCCGGTTCGGGAATTGTAAGCCAGTCATCATCTTGCGTGTTTGCTCCTGCACACCTTCCTGCATCTGCTGGAACATTTTCTGGCTTTGCTCGACGTAGGAACCCATCATGCTCTGGATGGCCGGCCCCTGAAAATTGAGGAACTGCGCCCAGAGATCCGCGTTTATCCCGGCTTTGTCGCCATAGAGCGTCTTGGCCTGGTCCTGCAGTTTTTTCTGCATGTCGGAAAACGCGGTGATGTTGTTTTCGAGATACTTGCCCATCATCCCCTGCATGGCATTGCCATAGAAGCGGATCATTTGCGAGAGCAGGTCGGAAGTGAACATCGGCGCACCGCCGGCTTCCTCTTCGAGAATGATCTGCAGCAGGATGCTGCGGGTCAGGTCGTCGCCCGACTTGGCGTCCACCACGCGAAATTCCTCGTGTTTCAGCACCAGAACCTTGACGTCGGCCAGCGTGATGTAGGTGCTGGTGCGCGTGTCGTAAAGACGGCGATTGGGATATTTCTTGATGAGGCGGGCCTGCTCGGACATTTTATTTCCCCCTTGGAAGGCGTGGTGGCGACCGGGCCGGAGCCAGGCCGCCACCGGTAGAACAGATTACTGGAAGTGCAGACCGCCGTTGATGTTGAGCGTGGCGCCGGTCATGTAGCCGGCCAGGTCGGATGCCAGATAGGAGCACAGGGCACCCATCTCTTCCGGCTTGGCCAGACGCTTCATCGGGATGGTGTCGACGATGCTCTTGAGGATGTCCTCGCGGATCGCCATGACCATCTTGGTGGCGACATAGCCGGGGGCGATGGCGTTCACGGTGACGCCCTTGGTCGCCAGTTCCTGCGCCAGGGCCTTGGTGAAGCCGATCACGCCGGCCTTGGCGGCCGAGTAATTGGACTGGCCGGCCTGCCCCTTGACGCCATTCACCGAGGAAATGTTGATGATGCGGCCCCAGCCGCGCGTGGCCATCTTGGCGGACACCTGCTTGGTCATGTTGAACAGGCTGGTGAGGTTGGTGGAGATCACGGCATCCCACTGGTCCTTTTCCATCTTGGCGAACATCTTGTCACGGGTGATGCCGGCGTTGTTGACCAGGATGTCGACCGGGCCGGCACTGGCTTCGGCTTCGGTCACCATGGCGGCGCAGGAGGCGATATCGGCGACGTCGCCGGCGACGCAGACGATATCCTTGAAACCGGCGGCGGCCATTTCCTTCAGCCACTCGTCCTTGTTGTCGAATTCGGGGTGGTAAGCGGCGACGACCTTGTAGCCGTCCTTGGCGAAAGCCTGGCAGATCGCCGTGCCGAGGCCACCCATGGCCCCTGTTACCAGTGCAACTTTTTGTGTCATTACTAACTCCCTTTGCTAAAAAAAACGGGCGTCTGCCAGGATGCCGGATGGCATCAGTACATATGCTGGCCGCCGTTGATGGATATGTTGGCGCCGGTGACGAAGGCAGCCTCTTCGGATGCGAGATAGGCGACCAGCCCGGCGACTTCGTCGGGCTTGCCCAGCCGGCCCTTGGGGATCAGCGGCAGGATCTTGCTGTCGAGCACCTCGGCGGGAATCGCCATGACCATGCTGGTGCCGATGTAGCCTGGCGAAATGGTATTGACGGTGACGCCCTTTTTCGCCACTTCCAGCGCCAGCGCCTTGGTGAAGCCGTGCATGCCGGCCTTGGCGGCCGAGTAGTTGGTCTGGCCGAAGGCGCCCTTCTGGCCGTTCACCGAGGAGACGTTGATGACGCGGCCCCAGCCGCGCTCGACCATGGCGTCCATCACCTGCTTGGTCATGTTGAACACCGAGTCCAGGTTGGTGCGCATCACCGCGTCCCAGTCACCCTTGGTCATTTTCTTGAAGGTCATGTCGCGCGTGATGCCGGCGTTGTTCACCAGCACATCGACGGCGCCGAGGTCCTTGATCACCTGGTCCACGCAGGCCTTGCAGGAGTCGAAGTCGGTGACGTCGCAGGGATAGGCCTTGAAGCCGTAGCCCATGTCGTTCATCCTGTGCAACCATTCCTTCGCCTTGGTATTGTTGGGACTGTAGGTGGTCACCACCTTGTCGCCGAGCGCCGCCAGCTTGATGCAGATCGCCTCGCCCAGCCCGCCCATGCCGCCCGTTACCAGTGCTACCCGTTGTGTCGTTGTCATCGTCTCTCTCCTTGGCTTGTGATTATGGTTTTAGTTTTTCTGCACTTTGCTTGACATAGCGACCGGGCGCCGGTTCCGTGGTCTGGTACTGTTTGCTGCCCAGTTTCCCGCGCGCCGCGGCCGTGCCGTCGGCATATTGCTGCAGCCAGTCGCTCCAGCGCGGCCACCAGCTGCCCTTGACTTCGGTCGACGTGTCCAGCCATTGCTGCGGGTCGGCAGTGGTGCTGTCGTTGATCCAGTGGCTGCGCTTGTTCTTGGTCGCCGGATTGATCACGCCGGCAATGTGGCCGGAAGCACCGAGGACGAAAGTTACCGCACCGCCCAGCAGACCGCGACTGAGGTAGGAGGACTGCCAGGGCACGATGTGATCCTCGCGCGTGGCGAGAATGAAGGCCGGCATGTCGAGGCGGCCGAGATCGGCCTTGACACCGCACATCGCCAGCTTGCCCGGCACGCGCAGATTGTTCTCCAGGTAGAGGTTGCGCAGATACCAGGCGGCGAAGGGGCCCGGCAGATTGGTCGAATCGCTGTTCCAGTAAAGCAGGTCGAAAGCCGTCGGCGAGTTGCCCTTCAGGTAGTTGCCGACGACGTATTGCCAGATCAGGTCATTGGCGCGCAGGGAGGAAAAGGTGGTGGACAGTTCCTTGCCGGTCAACAGGCCGCCCTTGCCGATGGTCGCTTCGCGCTGGGCCACCGATTGTTCATCGACGAAGCAGCCGATTTCGCCGGTGTCGGTGAAGTCGAGAAGGGTGGTCAGCAATGTCAGCGCGGCGACCGGGTTTTCGCCGCGCGCCCGCGCCACAGCCAGTGCGGCGGACAGGATGGTGCCGCCGACGCAGAAACCCAGCGCATTGATCTGCTTGACGGCACATATTTCGCGCACCACTTTCAGCGCCGTGAGGGCGCCGTGTTCCAGATAATCGTCCCAGGTCAGATGTCCCTGTGCGGCTTGCGGATTGCGCCAGGAAACGAGGAAGACCGTCTGCCCCTGTGAAACAGCGTAGCGGACAAAGGAATTCTCCGGCTGCAGGTCGAGGATGTAATACTTGTTGATGCAGGGCGGCACGATCAGCAGCGGCCGTTGCGCCACCGTGTCGGTCAGCGGTGAATACTGCAGCAACTGGAACACCTCATTCTCGAATACCACCGCGCCTGGCGTGGTCGCCAGATTGCGGCCGACCTCGAAGGCGCTGTCGTCGGTCATCGAAATGCGGCCTTTTTCCAGGTCGCCGAGCAGGTTCTGCAGGCCGAGCCTGATGCTCTCGCCATTGGTTTCCAGCGCCTTCTTGACGAACTCCGGGTTGGTCGCCGCAAAGTTGGATGGGGCCAGCGCGTCGGTGATCTGGCGGGTCATGAACTGCAGCCGGCTTTTGGCCAGATTGTCGGTGAGTGGCGCGGCCTCGGCCATCTTCTTCAGATAGCCGGCATTCAGCAGATAGGCCTGCCGCACATAATCGTAAATCGGGCTTTCGGCCCAGGCCGGATGGTCGAAGCGGCGGTCGCCGGGTTCCGCTTTGACCAGCGGCTCGGCTGCCTCATTTTTGTTGCGCCGGAGCATGGCCTGCCACAAGGCGGCATGCTGTTGCTGCCATTCTTGCTGCAGGGCTGCCAGTGCAGCATTTTCCTGCACTTGCCCTGTCCCGGCCGAGGGCGCCAGCGCGGCCAACTGTGCCTGCCAATCCTGTTGCTGGCCACCCATGAACTGCGCCATGCCCTGGGCGAACGCCTGGCCGGCCTGGAAAAATGCCTGCATTGCGGCGTTGGGATCGTTGGGAGAAGTCATGCGCTTGTATGAACGGGTTGATGGAATGCTGCAATTTTGCAATGCAGCATAGTAGCTGTCAATGCAACCATGCAGCAAAGCCGGAGATTCAGAGCCGCCAGATCAGGCTGGCCATGCGACCAGTGACGCCGTCGCGGCGATAAGAATAAAAGCGCTCGCTGTCACTTACTGTACAAACGTCGGCGCCGGGCCGCCCCAAGCCG
>DDXB01000068.1:57541-66896 GCA_002347405.1 Rhodocyclaceae bacterium UBA2271
GGGGGGCAGCGAGCCGGGGTTGTGACCGAAGGAAATCCCTGTGGGACGAGCGTGGGGGGCCAAGAAATTCGGCGCTGGCGATACGGCGTATGTTCAATGCAGCGAGCCGCTGTCGCGCAAGTAAATAGATGTTGCACAGCCATTTGCCATCGGGCTTGGCGACAAATGCTTCTGCTGCGCGGCGGTCATGTGCGATGAATGCCGCGCGCACCTCGCCGCCGACTTCGAAATTGTCCGGACCGATGGCCGGCCCGAGCCAGGCCATGAGCCGTTCTCCCGGCAGCCCCATGGCCCCCACCGTGGACTCGATGACGCCGCTCGCCAGGCCACGCCAGCCGGCATGCGCGGCAGCGACCGTGCTGCCGTCCTCGTCGCAGAGCAGCACAGGCAGGCAGTCTGCGGTGAGTACGGCGCATACCACGCCGGGCGCGCGGGTGAAGGCGGCGTCGGCTTCCGGCGGCGCTGCAGTGCCGGCAAACTGTGCGTCGATACATTCAATGCCATGCACCTGCTGCAGCCAGACCGGCTCGGATGGCAGGTGTCGGCGCAGCAGGCGGCGGTTTGCGGCGACGGCCTCCGCCGCGTCGCCGACATGGTCGCCGAGGTTGAGGCTGGCGAAGGGCGCGCTGCTGACGCCGCCCAGCCGTGTCGTTACCAGCGCCCGCACATGCGGCGGCGCCGGCCAGTCGGGAATAATGAAGCCGGCGAATTCATTCACCGCGCAAGACTTCAAGCAAGGCTGCGAAATCCGCCGGTGGCGACGTTTCCCAGGCCATGTCCGCGCCCGAATCCGGATGGACCAGCGCCAGCCGCCAGGCGTGCAAGGCCTGGCGCGGGAAAGCGTCGAGCGTCGGGTTGCCACTTTTCCCCTTGCAGTAGGTCGTATCGCCGACCAGCGGGTGGCCGATGCTGGCCATATGCACACGGATCTGATGCGTGCGGCCGGTTTCGAGCCGGCACTCGAGCAGCGTGCAGCGCGCGAAACGTTCTTTCACCCCATAGTGAGTGCGTGCTTCCTTGCCGCCATGCTTCAGGACGGCCATTTTGGTGCGCTGCGCCGGATGGCGGCCGAGCGGGGCATCCACCGTCCCGGAAGCGGCGACTTTGCCCCGCGCCAGCGCGAGATAGTGGCGTTTGACCGTGCGCGCCTGCAACTGGCGCACCAGATCGGTTTGCGCCGTCAGGGTCTTGGCGACCACCAGCAGGCCGGAGGTTTCCTTGTCGAGCCGATGCACGATGCCGGCGCGCGGGATGCCGGCCAGTGCCGGCACGTGGTGAAGCAGCGCGTTCATCAGGGTGCCGGAGGCATTGCCGTTGCCCGGATGCATTACCAGACCGGCCGGCTTGTCGATGACAATCAGGGCGTCGTCCTCATACACGATGGGCAGCGCGATGTCCTCCGCCGCATTGGCAAAAGTCGGCGCTGGCGGGACGGCGATGCGAATGCGTTCGCCTCCCCATACCTTGCGCTTCGGATCGGCGAGGTTGCCATCGAGTGTGATCAGGCCCTCGCGCAGCCAGTTCTGCAGGCGGCTGCGCGAATGCTCAGGCACTTGCCTGGCCAACGCGGCATCCAGCCGCATGCCGGAACAATCAGGCGGAACCGCGAATTCCGTTGGGGAGATATAATCGGCCGTCTTTATTTGGGGTTCGTTCATCATGCGTAGTGTAGCCGCCCTGCTTGCCGTTCTTTCGCTGACTTTCTTCGCCGGTTGCGGCCTGCTGCCCGACCAGGTGGATGAAACCGCCGGTTGGTCGGCCAACAAGCTGTATGCCGAAGCCAAGACCGCCATGGGCGATGGTGCCTACGACAAGGCCATCAAATTATTCGAGAAGCTCGAAGCGCGTTACCCCTACGGGCGCTTTGCCCAGCAGGCGCAGCTCGAGGTCGCCTACGCGCATTACAAGCAGCAGGAGAAGGTGCAGGCGATTGCCGCTTGCGACCGTTTCATCCGCCTGCACCCGAATCACCCCAACGTCGACTACGCCTACTATCTGAAGGGGCTGGTCAATTTCAACGAGGATCTCGGTCTGCTGGGCTACGTCGCCATGCAGGACCTGACCGAGCGCGACCCGAAGGCGGCGCAGGAATCCTTTGAGTCCTTCAAGGCGCTGGTCGACCGGTTTCCCGACAGCAAGTACGCCAAGGACGCGACGCTGCGCATGGCCTATCTGGTGAATGCGCTGGCTTCGCACGAGGTGCATGTCGCGCGTTACTACATGAAGCGCGGTGCCTATGTTGCGGCCGTCAATCGCGCGCAGTCCTCGATCAAGACCTTCCCCAACGCGCCGGCCAACGAGGAAGCGCTGTTCGTCATGATCAAGGCTTACGACGCCCTCAACATGGCCGACCTGCGCGATGATACCGAGCGCGTCATGAAGAAGAACTTCCCCAACAGTGAGTACTACAAGCGCGGCCTGAACAAGGTCGAGCCGTGGTGGAAGCTCTGGTAACAATTTCTCCCGCCCCCCTTTGTTCGGCTGCGCCGAATCCCTCGCTGCACTCAGGACCGCCACCTCGTGGCGTCCTGCGTCCTGCGGCCCCCCTCGCGGGGGGTTCTAGCTTGTTTTTTGCCTTCGGCCGCCGCTACGCGGCTTAACGCCGGCCTTGCCGGCATTAGCCTACGCCGCAACGGCGCGACTGCGTCGCTTGTTGTCGCTGCGCTCGCTTATTACGGGGTGCAACTATGAGCAGCGGAGCGGATTGCGGCTGGCGCCGCGTGCCGTCTCGCCTTGGGGAGGCCCGGCGGCGAGACTGCTGTGGCGTGGGCTGCGGTGGTGCAGGTTTTCTCCCCTTTCCCTTGGCGGGAAATGGGCCGGGGGAAAGGGGGAGCCACCAGAAAGCCCTTTTCCCGCAAGGCGGGATAAGGGCGGCCCGGCGCAAACGCTGCGTTTTTCACTCTACCTCCTCTGGCGGCGCGCCTCGAACAGGCAGATCCCGCTCGCCACCGACACATTGAGGCTTTCGACCGAGCCGTACATCGGGATCTTCGCCAGTTCGTCGCAGGTGTCCTTCGTCAGGCGCCGCAGGCCTTCGCCTTCGGCGCCGAGCACCCAGGCCAGCGCGCCCTTCTGTTCGATGGCATACAGGTCCTTGCTGGCCTCGCCCGCCGCGCCGATGGTCCAGATGCCGCGTTCCTTGATCTCGCGCAGCGAGCGGGCGAGATTGGTCACGACGATGTAGGGCACGGTGTCGGCGGCGCCGCTGGCGACCTTGATGGCCGTGGCATTCAGGCCGCAGGCACGATCCTTGGGCGCCACCACGGCATGCGCCCCGGCCGCGTCGGCCACGCGCAGGCAGGCGCCCAGGTTGTGCGGGTCGGTGACGCCGTCAAGCACCAGCAGCAGAGCCGGCTCGGCAAGGCTGTCCAGTACGTCGTCGAGCGTCACATAGCGCTGCCGGGCGGCCACGCTGGCCACCACGCCCTGATGGCTCTCACCCTTCGCCATGCCATCGAGACGCGCCGTATCGACACTGACGATGCGGATGCCGCGCTCGCCGGCCAGCTTGACGAGGTCTTTGGCGCGAGCGTCCTGCCGTCCTGATGCGAGATAGATCTCGCGCACGCCCGCGGCGTCCTGGCGCAGCTTGGCGACGACGGCGTGGAAGCCGTGGATCAGTCGGGTTTCTTCGCTCATTCTTCGCTCATGATTTGATGATGCGGTACTGGGCGGTCATGCGATGTGTTTCGCCCGGCGCGAGGGTGATCACGTCGTCGGCGGCATTCGCGGTCTCGACGCAGACCATTTTGTTCTCGCCATTTTTCCCGAAATCGCCCATCTGCGCGGCCTTTGCCGCGCCCGGATTCCACACCACGGTGGAGCGGCTGCCGGTGCTGGTGATGAGGATGGTGCGCTTCAATACCGGATCGATGATCCCGCAGCAGCCAGCGGTACCGAGATAGACGCGGTCCGTTTCGCCGTTGAAGGTCACCGCGCCCTTTTGTTTCTTGCGCTTGTCGCCGGCCAGCCGGTCGATGTAGGTGCAGCCGGCGAGTCCGGCGATGCTGGTCTGGCCGATGTCGCCGACCGCGAAATAAGTATGCAGCGCCTGACCGAGCTGGAAGGGTACGCTGCCGGAGTTCCGGGTAACGAGTGCGACGACGAGTTCCTGACCGACGGTGACGTTGTAGCGGACGATCGAGGCATGCGGCCACTGCGCGAGCGCCGCGTCGCTCATCTCCGGCTTGAATTCGAGGCGCACGCGACCGTCGGGCAAGCGCCGCGCATCGAGCAATGTCCAGGGAATGGTGCGGGCGAAACCGTGGCCGGGATAGCCTGCTTCCGTTGCATGTTGGCCGAACCACGGCCAGCACAGCGGCACGCCACCGCGGATCGATTTGCCCGGGGCAAATTTGGCCTGGGACGACAGCCAGATCACCGGCTTCTGACCCTGCGGTTGCCAGCTCGTCACATGCGCGCCCTGCAAGGCGACGGTGCACTTCGAGAAGGGTGTCGTGACCTGAATGGAAATAAAGCCAGGCGCAATTTCGGTGAAGGAAAGAAAGTCGGCGTCGGTGAAACGGCGCTTGAGTTCGTCGATAGTTGTCATGTCGGGGGTTCCTTGGTGGTTAATCCTAGAAAAAACAGTTCACCACGGAGGACACGGTGATCACGGAGAAAAAACCAGGCGTTACAAAATAAGAGCATGTCGCCAGTTGGGTATGCCTGAATTTTGTGTGCTTGCGTCGTTTCTCCGTGTCCGCTGTGCTCTCTGTGGTGCGAAATGAGGTTTTTAGGTTAATTCTTCCAGACTTTCCGCCGCGATTTCCCTGACCTCGGCAGCCGGATCGTCGAGGCGTGCTTCCAGATAGCGCGCGGCGGCCGGCGCCCCGCTCAGCCCGAGGAAGTAACAGGCTTCGGTGCGCACGCGGGCGTCGCCGTGCATGCTCAGCATGCCGAGCGCCGGCACCAGCGCCTGCAGCGCAGGCGTAGCCGCCTGGCTTTCGAATACCGCGCTGGCGCCGATGCGTACGTTGATGCTGGCATCGGGATTGGCGACGATCGGCAGCAGGTCGGCGAGCGCCGCCGGCACCCGACTGACCATCTCGATCACCTGCTTGAGCTGGCCCTCCATGAGCCAGATATGGAACTGCTCGGCGCGGTCGCGCATGCCGAGCCGCAAGGCCTCGCGCGTCGCCGGCGTGGCCCGGGCATATTCAAATTTCGTCATTATTCCGCGAGCCGGAAATCGATCTTGTTCTGCTCGAGGTCGACGCGCACCAGTTGCACGCTGACGCGGTCGGACAGGCGGTAGCGCTTGCCGCTACGTTCGCCGACCATGGCATGCGCCTTGTCGTCGAAGTGGAAGTAATCGCGGCCCAGGTCGGAGACGTGCACCAGACCTTCGACGAACACCTGATCGAGCGCGACGAAAATGCCGAAGGGCACCACCGATGAAATGCTGCCGGTGAAGGTCTCGCCGATGCGATCCTGCATGTACCAGCACTTGAGCCAGGCCTCGACATCGCGCGTCGCCTCGTCGGCGCGGCGTTCGGTCGCCGAGCAGGCCAGGCCGACCTGTTCCCAGTTCAGCGTGTCATAACGCCGTCCCGCCAGCGCCGACTTTATGGCGCGGTGGATCAGCAGGTCGGGGTAGCGCCGGATCGGCGAGGTGAAGTGCGTGTAGCTTTCATAGGCCAGGCCGAAATGCCCGACGTTGTCCGGGCTGTAGATCGCCTGGCGCAGCGAGCGCAGCATCACCATCTGCAGCAACTGCTTGTCCGGCCGGTCCTTGATCTTGTCGATCAGCTGGGCATAGTCCTTGGCGTGGGGTTCGTCGCCACCGCCGAGTTGCTGGCCGAAGGTGGCGAGGAAGTCGCGCAGCTTGGTCAGCCGCTCCGCCGTCGGTCCTTCGTGGACGCGATAGAGCGCCGGATGTTCGCGTTCCTTGAGAAAATCCGAGGCGCAGACGTTGGCGGCCAGCATGCACTCTTCGATGATGCGATGCGCGTCGTTGCGTTCGTAGGGTTCGATGCTGGAAATCTTGCCCTGGTCGTCGAACACCATGCGTGTTTCGACGGTCTCGAAATCGATGGCGCCACGCTTTTCCCGCGCCTTGGCGAGCACGCGGTAGAGCGCGTCGAGGTTTTCCAGATACGGCAGCAAGCCGCCGATCTTTTGCAGCGCTGCCGCGTCCTTGTCGTAAAGCGCCGCGGCGACTTCGGTGTAGGTCAGCCGCGCATGCGACCATATGACCGCCGGATAGAAGCGAAACTGCTTGATCGCGCCGGTCGCGGCAATGTCCATGTCGCAGACCATACACAGGCGCTCGATCTGCGGGTTCAGCGAACACAGTCCGTTCGAGAGCTTTTCCGGCAGCATCGGAATCACGCGGCGCGGGAAATACACCGAGTTGCCACGCAGCCGCCCCTCGGTGTCGAGTGCGCTGCCATCCGTCACGTAATGCGAGACATCGGCAATCGCCACCACCAGCCGGTAACCCTTGCCTTGCCGCTCGCAGAACACGGCGTCGTCGAAGTCCTTGGCCGTTTCGCTGTCGATGGTGACAAGCGGCAGTTCGGTCAGGTTCTCGCGGCCCTTCCAGTCCGTCTTGCGTACGACATCGGGCAGTTTCTTCGTTTCCGCTTGGGCCTCTTTCGAGAAGTCGAAAGGCAGCTCATGCTTGCGCAGCGCGATCTCGATTTCCAGGCCGGGATCGGCGTAGGTGCCGAGGATCTCGATGACCCGCCCGATCGGTTGCGATTGCTTCGACGGCTGCTCGATGATCTCGATCATCACCACCTGGCCGGCTTTTGCGCGCAAGGCTTTCCGATCGCCCTTTTCCGGCGGGGCGATCAGGATGTCCTGGCTGATGCGCTTGTTTTCGGCGACGACGTAATAGACGCCGTGTTCCTCGAAGACACGACCGACGACCTGCCGGTTGGCGCGTTCGGTGACCTCGACGATCTTGCCCTCGGGCCGCCCCTTGCGATCCATGCCCGCCACACGGGCAATCGCATGGTCGCCGTGCAGCACCTTGGCCATTTCCTTTTCGGACAGGAACAGGTCGGCACCCCCATGTTCACCTGGCTCGCGCACGAGGAAGCCGAAGCCGTCCGGATGCCCCTGCACCCGGCCGCGCACCAGGTCGGCCTTGTCGGGAATCAGCCAGTCGTTGCGCCGGTTCTGCAGCAACTGGGCCTCGCGCGCCATCGCGCCGAGGCGACGGCTGAACGGCTCGTGCTCGAAATCGGCAATGTCGAGCAATTGGCACAGGCGTTCGAATGCAACCGGCACGCCCTGCTCGGCCAGAACCTGCAGGATGTATTCACGGCTTGGCAGCGGATGGTCGTAATTCGCGCGCTCGCGCTCGATCATCGGATCGGCGGCGCGGATCTTCGAGAGCTTGCGGCCCTTGGGTGATGCCTTGGTATTGTTTGACAATCGTTCGGTTTCCATTAAAATGCGCGCCTCTTACGCCTGCCCAGGTGGCGGAATTGGTAGACGCACTAGTTTCAGGTACTAGCGGGTAACACCGTGGAGGTTCGAGTCCTCTCCTGGGCACCACCCTTGTGAAGCAGTAATGACGCGGGTTGGTTTTGGCATGTCCGTACCCGGTTTATAGCCATTTTGCGTACGGATGGGAAGTGACATGCCAAGACAGTAGATTCTACCCCTCTCATCTGCCGGTTTCCGGCCCTTCCGTCGAACCAGAGTTCGCGGAGCTTGTCGTGGCATACAATGGCCTTTGCCCCCCGATAGAATTTGTCTGCAATAGTCGGCGTGACCGAATGAAATCTCCGTGGGGCTGGTGCCGGCGATAACTGCCGCAATCATCGAGAAGGAGGCATGACATGGGTGAAATGATCGATTTTGCTCGTCCCGACGGCAGTCGGTGCACGGGTTATCTGGCGCCGGCCGGAGCCGGCAAGCCTGCCGTCATCATCATTCAGGAATGGTGGGGGCTCAATCCCCAGATTTGCGGCGTGGCTGACCGGTTTGCCGAAGCCGGGTTCACTGCCCTGGCGCCCGACCTCTATCATGGCCGGGTGACCCAGGACCCCGATGAGGCCAGCCACCTGATGAACGGCCTCGATTTTCCCGGCGCGACGCATCAGGACCTGCGCGGTGCGGTATTGCACTTGCGCCAGCAGGCCGGCAAGGTCGGTGTGATGGGATTCTGCATGGGTGGTGCGCTGACCATTGCGGCTGCCGTGCACATTCCCGAAGTCACCTCGGCTGTTTGCTTGTACGGCATTCCCCCGCAGGATTTTGCCGATCCGGCGCAGATCCGCATCCCGTTCATGGGCCATTTCGCCAATCTGGATGACTGGTGCACCCCGCAGGCAGTCGATCAGCTCGAACAGGCCATGCGCGCGGCCGGGCAGAAACCCGAGATACATCGTTACGCCGCCGCGCACGCCTTCTGCAACGAGCAACGGCCGGAGGTTTATGATCCGACTTGCGCCAAGCAGGCCATGCAGAGAACGCTCGATTTCTTCGGCCGCACGCTAGCCTGAATGAACCCGGAAAAAGCAGTTCACCACGGAGGACACGGTGATCACGGAGAAAAAACCAGGCGTTACGCAATAAGGGCATGTCGCCGTTGAGTGCGCCTGAATTTTGTGTGCTTGCGCCGTTTCTCCGTGTCCGCTGTGCTCTCTGTGGTGCGAACTTGGGTTGAATCAACGATACTTGGCCGTCACCACACAGGAAAACAATGAGGATCCGAAATCAATCGCAAAATCCCGGCATGCTGGAAAAGGTGCTGACCGTGGTGGTCGGCACCGTGGTGCTGGTGGCCGCCTTCATGTTTTCCCTGGTGATCCTCGCCGTTGCGGTTGTCCTGGGATTGATGATCTGGGGCTATTTCTGGTGGAAAACCCGGGAAATCCGCCAGATCATGCGCGAACAACGCGAACGGCAACAATCCCAACCGCGCCAACAACCAGCGCCGGGCGGCCATGTGATCGAAGGCGAGGCGATTGTCGTCGAAGAAATTCACGAGCAGACGCAAGCCACCAACCCGCAGAATCGGTCCAACCCGCCAGAAAAATAACACGGTGAGCAACCGTACCTCCGCTGGGAAGCACTACCCAGCCTTGCCGCCGGGCCGCCCTTCTCCCGCAAGCGGGTGAAGGGCCTTCTGATGGCACCCCCTCTCCCCCGGCCCCTCTCCCGCAAGGGGCGAGGGGAGAAAGACAACCCCGGCAGTCGCGCCGCCGGGCCAATCCCTCTCTCCCGACCTCTCTCCCAGAGGGAGAGAGGAGGCAGATAGCTTCCCTCTCCCGCTTGCGGGAGAGGGATTGAGGGATAGGGTTGCCAAGCAAACGCGGCACGCGCCGCCAGGCACCAGGCCGCAGGCCGCAGGACAGTCGAAGACTGGTCTCGCGCAGCGAGTTGCGGCTTTGCC
>DDXB01000023.1 GCA_002347405.1 Rhodocyclaceae bacterium UBA2271
GCAGCGGTTGCGCGCCATCGCGCTTACCGGTACCGAACTGGCGCGCGCCACCGCCGCGACGATCCGCGTCAAGCTGCTCAAGATCGGCGCCGCCGTAGTCCGCAATACCCGCCGCGTGCGCATCCTGTTCGCTTCCCATCATCCGATGCGCGACACCTTCCTGATCGCCGCGCAGGCACTCGCCCCATAGCCAACACCGAGTGCGGCCCCGACACGCTGACGGCTTCGGGGGTTGGGGGGAGTCCGTCCAAAATTCGCTGCGCGGCCCACTTCCCGTGCAGTCAACCCCGTAACACCTCGCCCTTACCCCTTCGCCGTCGCCGTTTCAGCCTTCGCACGAGCGTGGTGAAATATCCGGGCTAACCCTGTGGAAACAGGTGATTACGCCAGGATCAATGGTGGCGCGATTTATAATGGGCCGCATGACCACAGTGACAGATCGCCGTCAGTTCTGGCGCGCACACTTCCGCTCCGCGGTGCAATTGGCAACTGCCGGGTATTCGATTGAGGCCGATCTACTCGACATTTCGCTCAAGGGAGCCTTGATCGAGGTGCCAGCCGGGTGGACGGGCAGTCTGGGCGACCCTTTTCAATTACTACTGAACCTTGCTGCAGAGACCGAAATCAGCATGAGTACTGCGGTCTCGCATATCGACGGTCGCCGCATCGGCCTGCGCTGCGAGAGCATTGATCTGGATAGCGTGACGCACCTACGGCGGCTGGTCGAACTGAATTCCGGGAATCCGGACCTGCTGGACCGCGAACTGTCGATGCTGATGCGCGAAACAGCTTAACGTTGTTCCGCTTTGGGGTAGCCAGCCGCACCCAGCAAGCCGGTCCATCCCGTCTCCTGAAAACCCTTGAGGGTTTTAACGCCAACCTGAAGCACCGGGACAGAAACTTCTCCACCTCCCAGTAATTGACGCAGGGCGTCTATTTCCTCATTGGTTGCGACGGTTTTTTCACTGAACGGGATACCCCGCCTGTTCAAGTAATCGCGGCCCTGTTTGCAAGCGTCGCCGCATTCTGAACTGACATAAAGCGTCACCGGATAATTGCCCATGGCCTGCCGCAGGGCATAGGGCAACTGTTTGTTTGCGGCCGGCGCGGAAAAGCGTTTCTCCTGCACCTCGCGAACATCGCTGGGCAGCGGGGCTCGGTCTCCATAATGCACCTTGCCGTCCTTATCGACCCAGCGGTAAGTAGTCTGTGCTTGAGTCACGCCGGCGCACAGCAGGACTAACAGCAGCGCGAACGATTTCATTGGGAACTCCGTCAGCCAGTTTCAACCATGCCATTATGGCGCAACAATGCATCGGGGTTCGGCTCGCGGCCACGGAAGGCCAGAAAAGATTCAAGCGCCGGACGGGAACCGCCAACCGAAAGAATCTCCTGCCAGAACCGTTTGCCGGTATCCGCATCCAGCACCGACCCGGCTGAGGGCGCCGCCTCCTCGAAGGCGGCATAGGCATCGGCAGACAAGACTTCGGCCCATTTGTAACTGTAGTAGCCAGCGGCATAGCCGCCACCGAAGATGTGTGAAAAGCTGTGCGGGAAGCGCTGCCATTCGGGCGGCACGATTACCGCCACCTCGCGTCGCACTTCGGCAAGGACGTCCATGAACGACTGGTCACTACTTGGTTTGAATTCACTGTGGACCAGAAGATCAAAAAGACCAAACTCGATCTGGCGCAGGGTTTGCACGCCACTCTGGAAATTCTTGGCGGCAATCATCTTGTCAAAGAGTTCGCGCGGCAAGGGGGCGCCGGTTTCGGCATGCGCTGTCATGCCAATGAGCACGTCCCATTCCCAGCAAAAGTTTTCCATGAACTGCGAGGGGAGTTCAACCGCATCCCATTCGACGCCATGGATGCCCGAGACGGCAAGCTCATCGACTTCCGTCAGCAGGTGATGCAGGCCGTGGCCGGTTTCATGGAACAGGGTATTGACGTCGTTGTGACTGAAGGTGGCCGGCTTGCCGCCGACCGGGGCCGGGAAATTGCAGTTGAGATAGGCGACCGGCGTCTGGGTGCCGGTCTGCACCCGACGTCGCGCCACTGCCTCATCCATCCAGGCGCCGCCGCGCTTGGTTGGGCGCGCATACAGGTCGAGATAGAACTGGCCGATCAATTTGCCTTCACGCAGGATGCGGAAGAAACGCACGTCCGGATGCCAGACCGGCGCGCTATCGGCTTCTAGCTTAAGCCCGAACAGCGTCTCGATGACCCGAAACAACCCGGCCAGCACCTGCGGTTCTGGAAAGTATTGCTTCACCTCGTCGTCCGAGAAGGCATAGCGCTCCTGTTTCAACTTCTCCGCAACCCAGGCCAGGTCCCAGCTTTCCAGGGTGTCGAGGTCGAGCCGGACATGGGCGAACTCCCGCAGCTCAACCATGTCGCGCTCGGCGAAGGGCCGCGCCTTGGCCGCCATGTCACGTAAAAATGTAATCACCTGTGCGGGGGACTCCGCCATTTTCGGGGTCAGGGAAACCTCGGCATAGGTGGCAAAACCCAGCATCGCCGCTTCTTCGGCGCACAGGGCAAGAATGCGATCAATCAGCGGGCCATTGTTCCACTCGGCCTTGCCGAACTCGGATGCCCGTGTCGCATAGGCGCGATACATGCGCGCGCGCAGATCGCGATCATCGGCATACTGCATCACCGGCAGATAGGACGGTGCATGCAGGGTGAATTTCCAGCCCGGCTTGCCTTCGCCCTCGGCCGCGGCCCGCGCGGCAGCTTTCACGTCGGCGGGCAGGCCAGCCAAGCCGCTGGCGTCACTCACCCATTCGGCGTGAGCATTGGTGGCATCGAGAATGTTTTCTGAAAATTTAGCTGCCAGCGCAGACTGTTCCTCCTGAATCGCCTGGAAGCGTGGTTTCTGATCTTGACGCAATTCGGCACCCGCCAGACGGAAATCACGCACTTCATTGTCGACGATGCGCTGACGCGTGGGCGAGAGCGTGGCGAATTCCGGACTCTGCCGCAAGGCCTTGAATTTTTCGAAGAGCGCGAGGTTTTGTCCAAGCTCGGCATAAAACCGGCTTACCTCCGGCAGCATTGCGTTGTAGGCCTCGCGCCAGGGCGGCACGTCATTAACCGCATGCAAATGGCCGACAATGCCCCACGCATGCCCCAAGCGTTCGCCGGCATCGGTCAGCGGCACCACAAAGTCGTCCCAGGTCGCCGGCGTGCCGGGCTGTTCCAACTTGGTCAGAAGGGCGCGATTATCATCGAGCAACTGGCGGATGGCGGGTGCGACATGATCGGGTTCGATACTGTCGAAGCGGGGCAGGCCGGTGAAGTCAAGGAGTGGGTTCATATTTACAAGATGGAGATAGCCCCGAGAACTTCAATGCCCAAGCCGCAACAGTAAAAGTCGGCGTTGGCAGGACGGCGCCACCCAACCCACCGACAAGGGAACGGCTAGAAACGTTGGGCAGCTTTCAGCCAGTCAACCGGGTTAGCGCCTCGCGATATTTGGCGGCAGTCTTCTCGAGAATCTCGGCGGGCAGCTTCGGCCCCGGAGCCTTCTTGTTCCAGTCGAGCGTTTCCAGGTAGTCGCGCAGAAATTGCTTGTCGAAGCTCGGCGGGCTGACGCCAACCTGATAGGTGTCCGCCGGCCAGAAGCGTGATGAATCAGGTGTCAGCACTTCGTCGATCAGATACAGCTTGCCTGCCGCATCCTGACCGAATTCGAACTTGGTGTCGGCGATGATGATGCCGCGCGTCAGGGCGTAAGCAGCTGCTTCGGTATAGAGCTGCAGCGTAGCGTCACGCACCTGTGCGGCTAGCATCGGGCCAAGCAGCTTCTCAACCGCGGCGAATTCAATATTTTCGTCGTGCCTGCCGGCTGCAGCCTTGGTCGACGGCGTAAACAACGGCTGCGGCAATTTTTCGGCCATCCGCATTCCGGCAGGCAGCGGAATGCCGCAGACCTTGCCGGTCACCTGATAGTCCTTCCAGCCCGAACCAATCAAATAACCGCGTGCCACCGCCTCGATGGGCAGGGGCTTGAAGCGCCGGACAACGATGGCACGGCCGCGCACCTGAACTTTTTCCACCTCGCCCCGCACCACCGTTTCCGGATCGATGCCGGTGAGCTGGTTGGGGATGATATGACCAAGCTTCCGGAACCAGAAATCGGCCACTGCGGTCAGCACGGCTCCCTTGCCGGGAATCGGCTCAGGCATGACCACGTCGAAGGCCGAAAGGCGATCGGTAGCGATGATCAACAGTTTGTCGTCGCTAACAGCGTAGATGTCGCGCACCTTGCCGCGGGCGAGCAGCGGTAGGCTGGTAATGGAGGATTCGAACAGGGGGGTGGTCATGATCATTCGTGGCAATGAAAAGGGAGAGGAAGGGTGGATTACAACCATCTGCGTGCTTTATAAACCAAAACACCACTAAATACTCACCGCGACAGTAACTCGATATACGCCTGATAGCTGTAGCTGCGATTCTTCTTCTGACCGGTCATCTCCGTCACGATACCGAGATCTTCCAGAACTTTGACGGCTGCACTCGCCGTCGGGAAACTTGTTTCCAACTTCTGACGAACGCGCTCGATGGTAAAGCGCGGCATCATCGGTAACAACTCAAACAAGCGGTAGCTTGCGGGGCCAGCCTTGGGCGATTCGAGCAAACGCCGCCGGTCAGCCGCCACCAAGCTGGCGATTGCGATGATGCTGCGCTCCGCGTCGGTGGCGGCCGCTGCAACCCCCTCCAGAAAAAATGTCACCCAGGATTCCCAGCCTCCCTCGGTTCGGATGATCGACAACCGCCGGTAGTACTCCAACTGGTGCTGCTTCAGATAGCCGCTGAGATACATCAACGGCTCCGGCAACATACCCCAGTGTTCGAGAAGCACCGCAATCAGCAGTCGACCAATACGCCCATTACCATCCAGAAAGGGGTGGATGGTTTCAAACTGAGCGTGCACCAAGGCAATTTTGACGAGCGGCGGAAGTGCCGACGACGTGTCGTGGATGAAGCGCTCCATGTCTCCGATCAATTCGGGCACACGATCCGATGGGGGTGGTACGTATGCCGCATTGCCTGGACGGGTACCACCGATCCAGTTCTGCGAACGGCGCAATTCACCGGGTTGCTTGCCGGCACCCCGTACCCCATCGAGCAACAGGCGGTGAGCATCACAGAGCAGGCGAACGCTGATCGGCAGACCGCCTGGATCACGCAAATTGTCCTGTACCAGCCGGAAGGCGCGGAGGTAGTTGGTGACCTCCTCCACGTCAGCGGAATTGCTAACTGCGAATCCGGCTTCCTCGTCAAATAAATCCGTGAGAGTTGCCTGCGTCCCTTCGATCTGCGAGGTCAGCAAGGCCTCCTTGCGGATGGCGCTGTACAACAACCAATCCGCCGAGGGCACCAAACCCGATACCCCGGACAAACGGGCCAGCGCCAGTTCTGACTCTCGGTTCTGCGCCAGGTACGATTCACCCGCAAGCGCCGGTTTGGCAGGGGGCAACGGATAAGGAACGAAAGCCTGGACAGACTCGCCCAAGGTCGTTGAGATAACGTAAGCTCCCGTGGAGCGCTTCATAGTAAAGAGAGGCTTAACTCAGTGAAATTGATTAAAGCACTCTTTAATATAAATATCCAGTCGTAAAGGATTCATCTTTTCTGTTGCAAAGTGCCTCGATGACACCAAATCGGGATAGGGGGCGGTCAAAC
>DDXB01000010.1:0-1188 GCA_002347405.1 Rhodocyclaceae bacterium UBA2271
GGTAATCCCCCCATTTTTAGTGGCCGTCAGAAGTAGAGTTACGCGGCCATGGCCAGCCGCTGTTTCGGGGTGAAGCCGCCCAAGGCCATGTGTGGGCGGTGATGATTGTAGTTGTACATCCACTGCGTGGCGAACAGCCTGACTTCGTCGAGGTCTTCCCAGAGGTACTGCGACAGCCACTCGTAGCGCACGGTCCGATTGAAGCGCTCGACGTAGGCGTTCTGCTGCGGCTTGCCGGGCTGGATGTAGTCGAGCCGGATTCCCCTTCTGTCTGCCCACGCCTGGATCAGGCCACTGATGTTCTCCGGCCCGTTGTCGCAACGTATTGCGGCAGGCCCGCCGCGCCATTCCATGATCTGGTCGAGAGCGCGAATGATGCGCTCCGACGGCAGCGAGAAATCGACCTCGATGCCCAGCGCTTCGCGGTTGTAGTCGTCGATAACGTTGAACAGCCGGAAGTTCCGGCCGTCGCCGAGTTGGTCGTGCATGAAATCCATCGACCAGACCTGGTTGATGGCTGCGGGCACCATGAGCGGCTCGGGCCTTTCTCTCTGCAGACGCTTTTTGGGTTTGATCCTGAGGTTCAGCTCCAACTCCTTGTAGATGCGATACACCCTCTTGTGATTCCAGCGGAAGCCCTTGACGTTGCGCAGGTACAGGTAGCACAGCCCGAATCCCCAATTGCGCTGGTTGTCGGTCAGACGCACCAGCCAGTTGGCGATCTGTTCGTTCTCGGCATCGCGCTTGGGTTCGTACCGGTAGCAGGTCTCGCTGACGGTGAAGAGTTCGCACGCCAGCCGGATCGACACGCTGTGTTCCGTCACAATTCGTTTGGCCATCTCGCGGCGGCGTGATGGCCTCACCACTTTTTTGCCATCGCCTCCTTGAGGATTTCGGCCTTGAGCCGCTCCTCGGCATACATCTTCTTGAGCCGGGTGTTCTCAAGTTCGAGTTCCTTCATCCGGCTGATCATCGGGGTATCCATCCCGCCGTACTTGGCGCGCCACTTGTAGAACGTCGCCGAGCTGATGCCCAGCTCCCGGCAGATCTCCGGCACCGCCACACCCGCTTCAGCCCGTTTCAGCGCTTCCATCACCTGGCTGTCCGTGAATTTCGACTTCTTCATGCAGAATCTCCTCTTCGAGAAAATTCTACTTCTCACCGCCGCTATCCTGTGGGGGGATTACC
>DDXB01000010.1:1287-16193 GCA_002347405.1 Rhodocyclaceae bacterium UBA2271
GATAGCTTCCCTCTCCCGCTTGCGGGAGAGGGTTGCCAAGGCGAGGCGACACGCGGCGCCTGCCGCAATCCGCTCCACTACGAGAACAAAGCTCCCCGTAACAAACGAACGGAGTGAGCCACAGTCACCTTCCCCGCGAGGGGAAGGCCGGGAGAGGGCGGGCGTTTAATGGCGGGCCTTATTACGCGACCGCCCGCACCTCGGGTATGAAGGAGGAACGCGGCACGCCACGATTCTCACCCATGTCGGCGAGGAGCTCTTTCATGTCGAGGATCAGCACGATCTGGCCATTGGAGAGCGTGGTAACCCCGGCCACGCCCTTCGGCCGGAAGTCTTCGAGCGATTTGATGACTGCATCTTCGCGACCCATGAAACCGTCGATCGCCAGGATGAAGGCATGATCGCCCGTCTGCATCAGTACGCCATATTCGGGTATCTGCACAGGGGTCCAGCCGAGCAGATGACAGATCGGGTAGATCGGCATCACTTCGCCGCGCACTACCATCGTCGCGCGACCACCGACCTCCTGGACCTGTTCGATCTGGATCGGCAGGATCTCGCGCACCATTGAAAGGGGAACGGCGAAGGGCTGCTCGCCCAGTTGCACCAACAGCACCGGCAGGATCGCCAGTGTCAGCGGCAACGAGATGACAAAGGAAGTGCCCTTGCCCGGTGCCGACTTGATCTCGATGCTGCCGTTGAGTTTCTGGATGTTGGTTCTGACGACATCCATGCCGACACCGCGACCGGAAACATCCGAGGCAACATCCATCGTCGAGAAACCGGGCAAAAACACCAGATTGAAGCTCTGGCGCTCATCCATGGTGTTGGCTTCTTCGTCGGTGATGAGGCCCTTTTCAAGCGCCTTGGCACGCAGCCGCTCGGCATTCATGCCCTTGCCATCATCGGCAACAATCAGCACGATGTGATCACCTTCCTGACGCGCCTCAAGCCGCACTTGCGATTTTTCCGGTTTGCCGGCGGCACGCCGTTCCTGGGGACCTTCGACACCATGATCAACAGCGTTGCGGATCAGGTGAATGATCGGGTCGGACAGATCCTCGATCATGGTCTTGTCAATTTCGGTTTCTTCGCCGACCAGCAGCAGTTCGACATCCTTGCCGAGGTTCCTGGCCAGGTCGCGGGCAATCCGCGGATATTTCTGGAACAGTCGACCAATCGGCTGCATGCGCGTCTTCATCACTGCGTTCTGCAGATCGGATACCAACAAATCGAGCTGGCTCACCGCCTGGTCGAGCGCATGCAAGGTGTCGGTGTCACTACGGCCGTTGAGGATGTCACTGCGCAGTGCGTTGAGACGATTCTTGGTCAGACCGATCTCGCCAGAGAGGTTGAGCACCTGGTCGAGACGGGTGGTGTCAACTCGAATCGAGTTGTCGCGGGACTTTTCATTGTCGCGACGTCCGACCGGAGCCGAAAGCGCGCCCGGCTTGTCGGTGGCGCGGCGGCCGACGGCATGCTGAATGATGGTTTCGGGAGCCTGACCAGCTACCTGGGTATGCATTTCCGGAGCAATCGCTGCTGTCGACGCGACGGTGGCCGGGGATGCCACAGGTGCGGCGGCAGTGCCGGCAACGGCTCCGTAGAGTTTGTTCCAGTCGAGAGCGACAGCCGGAGCCGCAACAGTCGGCGCGACAAGCACGGCAGGAGGCGCGACGGCAGGGGTGGCATTTACAACGGGGGCAACCAGTTCGCCTGCCAGCGCGGCCTTGAGGTTGGCAATCAATTGGGAATCGGCCGGTGGCGGCAATACGCCGCTGTCGAGATGGCCGAACATGTCACGCACGGTGCCGGTGGCGGCCATGATGCTGTCCATGATCTCCTTGCTCAGTTCCAATTCACCGTTTCTCAGCTTGTCAAAAAGATTTTCCGTCAGGTGGCAAAGCGTCACCAGTTCGGCAGCGTTGAGAAAACCCGCGCCGCCCTTGATGGTATGAAAGCCACGGAAAATGTCATTCAGCAGACCGTGATCCTGCGGATTCTTTTCCAGATCGACCAGCTTGTTATCGACATCCGACAACAGGTCAGTGGCTTCTGTCAGGAAATCCTGCAGCAGGTCTTCCATTCCGGCAAAATCACTCATGCTTTTCTCCTTTCGGCACGCCTGGCGTCATCTACCTTGCAGCGCCGCATCAGAACCCCAAACTATCCAGCAAATCATCAACCTGCGCCTGACTGGTCGCCACGTCATTGCGTCCCGTGGGGTTGATTACCGGCCCATTCAGCAGGCTGACAGGGGTATCGGCCTTTATTTCTTCCGGCATCACTTCGATCAACACTTGCAGCAGTTGCGTTTCAAAGCCTTGCACCAGTTCGACGACCTTCTTGATCACCTGTCCGGTGAGGTCCTGAAAGTCCTGCGCCATCATGATTTCCCTGAGCTGGGCGTTGGTAATGTCAAT
This sequence comes from Rhodocyclaceae bacterium UBA2271, assembly GCA_002347405.1. Classification (GTDB taxonomy): domain Bacteria; phylum Pseudomonadota; class Gammaproteobacteria; order Burkholderiales; family Rhodocyclaceae; genus Sulfuricystis. The sequence goes on from DDXB01000010.1 coordinate 3,711, forward strand.
CTGGCCTGGGGCAATGGCAAAGTAGGTCCGCGTATCAGCCGCCAGCGCCTTGAATTCTTCGACTGACAACTGATTGGCGAACATTTTGTCCCAGCGCTCACCCATCGAGCGGGTGTGGAGCTCAAGTTCGTTTTGCACCGGTATGGCAATGTCGGTGGCATTCAGGACACGGCTGGCCGCCTGTTCGGTCATCCGGGAAATGTAGGTGAGCCGCTCGCGCGCATCGGGAATTTTGCGGGCGGTTTCCTCGAGCGCCTTGTCATAACCCAGTTCGCGCATGCTCTCGTGCAGCTTGCGCGCCATCTGGCCGAGGCGGTTGTACATGGCCTCTTGCGGGCTTGCACAGTCAGCACCCTCAGCAGCAGCCTCGGGAGCGCTGGCAGGCTCCGCGGCGGCGGTGCCACTTTTTGACATCTGATCGGCAATCCTGTCGAACAATGACTGCAAATCGTCTGAATCACCAGAGGAATTAGACTCCGCTACCACGGGGGCAACGGGTGCCGGACCGGCAGCTATGGTATCGAACAGGGCCTGCAGGTCCTGCGAGTCTCCGGATTCATCGAATTTGATCGGTTTAGCCATACGTGTTGCTTCCGTCCCTGCCACCCAGGTGCAAACCGGGCAGCCTTGATGTTTACCAGCCCAGTTTCTCGAAAATCTTGGTGAGCTTCTCGTTGAGGGTCGCCGCCGTAAAGGGCTTGACGATATAGCCGGTGGCGCCCGCCTGAGCAGCGGCAATGATGTTTTCCTTCTTGGCTTCGGCAGTGATCATCAGTACAGGGAGCGCCCGGTAGGTAGCATCACCGCGAATCGTTTGCAGCAAAGCCAAGCCGTCCATGTTGGGCATGTTCCAGTCGGTAATGATGAAGTCGAAGGGCGTGCCCTGAATTTTTTGCCAGGCGACTGCGCCGTCCTCGGCCTCATCGACATTGGTAAAACCCAGTTCCTTGAGCAGGTTGCGAACAATGCGGCGCATCGTCGAAAAGTCATCGACGACAAGGAATCTGATTTTGCTGGGATCTGCTGGCATGAAACGTTCTCCGGGTGAATCTGTGTACTTGAATATATCAGTCGCGGTGCGACCTGAGCAGAAGCGGCCGCAAAGTTTCCGCCAGCACATCGGCATCAAATTTGGCAACGTAGGCATCGACGCCGACGCTCTTGCCCATCGCGCGATTGGCCTCGGAGGACAGCGACGAATGCATGACTACCGGTATGCCGTCGAAGCGCGTGTCGGATTTGATGTGCTTGGTCAGCACATAACCATCCATCTCGGGCATTTCGGCATCGACGAGGATGACATTCACCTCTTCACGCAAGCTGCTGCCGGTCTGCTGCGCGTGCGCCGCCATGCCCGACAGACGCGTCCAGGCTTCCATGCCGTTCAGCGCATGCTTGTGCCTGACCCCCATTTTCTCCAGCACTTCGGCAATCTTCTTGCGCGCCACCGCGGAATCATCGACAAAAAATATCTCATAGTCATCGCCAGCTACCTTGTCGATCTGGCCGACCAGCGCTTCGCCAAAGGTATTGGCCATGATCTGCTCGACATCGACGATCGACACCAGCTTGCCGTTATCCAGTTCGGTGATGGCGGTGATATAGGCATGGGTACCGCCGGTGACAGCTTCGGGGGCGCGCACCCGGTCCCAGTCGACACGGATGATGCGATCGACATCGTGCACCAGAAAGCCGAGCGTACGCTTGCTGTATTCGGTCACCATCATGGAGCCGCCGCGGCCGGGTGGCGCATCGGCCAGTTGCATGACCTGCGCCAGGGACACCACGGGAATCACGTTGCCGCGCAAGCTGATCAGGCCCTCGACCCCGGTTGGCATGTGGGGTGACTTGGTAATGCTCGGCGTCTTGCTGACTTCGCGCACCTTGAAAACGTTGATGCCGAAGGTTTCGTTGGTGCCGAGCGAAAACAGCAGGATTTCCATGCGGTTCGATCCCGCCAGCTTGGTACGGGCATCGACACTTTCCATCATGGAAGTCGGGCTATGGCTTTCGGTCAGCGAGGCAAAGTTGCTCATTTAACAAATCTCCGTCAGACAGCCTGCTTGGCTGGCTCAGCCTTGAGCAACAGTCGGCCGAGCGTTTCCGCCAGTCGCTGCGCCTCGAACTTGGGCACGTAATCATCGACGCCCAATGACTTGCCGAGTTGCTGATTCGCCATCGACGACAGCGAGGAATGCATGATTACCGGCACGCCGGCAAAACGTGCATCTGACTTGATGTTCTTGGTCAGGATATAACCATCCATCTCGGGCATTTCCACATCGGTGAGTACCAGTTGAACCAGGTCCTTGACCCTGCGCCCGGAGGCATCGGCATAGTTGGCTACTTTCTGAAGCTCTTCCCAGGCCTGCCGGCCATTCATGGCAGCAACCCCGCGCACCCCCATGGCCTTCAAGGTGCGTTCGATCTGGCCACGGGCCACCGAGGAGTCGTCAGCATAAACGATGGTCAGTCCTTCCCTGCCGATCGGCTGGATTCCCTCGAACAAGGCATCGTCATCGTATTTGGCGGTCTCGGAAAGGACGCGCTCGACGTCGAGCATCATGACCAGACGACCATCCTGCAGTTCGGTCACGGCAGTCACCAATCCGCCAAGATTGGCAGTCAGCATTTCGGGCGGGACGCGCATTTTCGACCAGTCGAGGCGCAAAATGGTATCGACCGACTGGACCAGAAAACCTTGGGTATGACCGTTGTACTCGGTAACGATCATGATGTCGCGCGGCGTTTCAGTCTGCATGCCGATGAAATCGGCCAGATCGACCACCGGCACCAGAATGCCGCGCAGCGATACCATGCCCTTGACGGCAGCGGGCATGTCGGGGGCTGAGGTAACGGGCGGCGTACGCATGACCTCCCGTACCTTGAACACATTGATACCGAAGGTTTCTTCACGCCCCGTGCGCTGATCGACGCCCAGCGAGAACAACAAGATTTCCAGCTTGTTGGTCCCGGCCAAGCGGGTGCGTGCATCAATATTCTTCAGCAGTTCTGACATTTGACCACCTAGACTTTAGCCAACCGCGCTGAACCACTCAACGGGCAGGCAGGTTCGTCGAGTTACCGACCGGACGCCATAACAAGTTAAAACCAGATTGGTAATATTACGCCATTCCTCATAGCCTGAAGCGTTTCACGGCGAGTTCCAGTTCGTCTGCCAGGGCTTCAAGCTGATGTGCGCTTGCGACGGCATTTCTCACCGTAATGCCGTAACTCGATGCCAGTGCGACAATTTGCTCGATATTTTCAGTAATTTCCGCACTGGCCTGGACCTGGCCGGCGACCGCTGCATTGATGCGTCCCATGCCATCGGTAGTCTGGCTCACCGTCTGGTTGATTTCACCCAGGGTGATGGCAACAGTTTCCAGATGCTCCTGCGAAGTGCCGAGCGAAGACAAACCCAGATCCAGCGACGTTTCGACCTTGCCGGCCTGTTGCTCCAGACTGCGGGTCACCTTGTCGATCTCGCTGGCCGTCTTCGCCGATTTCTCGGCGAGTTTGCGCACCTCGTCGGCCACCACGGCAAACCCGCGCCCCTGCTCGCCGGCACGCGCCGCCTCGATGGCTGCGTTAAGCGCCAGCAGGTTGGTCTGATCGGCAATGTCGCGCACTTCGCGCGTCATGCCGGAGATTGAAGCGGCACTCGTGACGAACTCACGCGTAATGTCGCTCATCTGGCGTATCGAAGTCTCAGCCATGTCCAACTCACCGATCATGCGCGACAGGCTTTCATTACCGTCCTGGGTGCGCGTCAGGCTGGCTGCGGCCAGTTGGTCGACCTCCGCCGCCTGGGCTGCAACACCGTTGACACCCTCCGCAAGACGCGCGATGGCACTCGAGGTCAGCTGCGCCGCCGTAGCCTGCTCGGCAGTACCGGTATTTACCTCGGTGGTAATCCGCTGAAACGCTGAGGAGGTTTCACGCAGCTTGCCTGCGGCTGAGTTAAGGCCGCTGGCCATGTCATGCAGCCCGTTGCGCATGCCGGCAATTGCCGCCAGCAAGCTCGAACTGTCACCTGGCCGAAGTTGAATGGGGGTGCTGAGGTCGCCGTTCGAAAGCCGCTTGACCACATCGGCGGCATACTGCGGATCGCCACCCAGCAGGGACAACAGCAACCGGAGGATATGCACGAACGCTGCCAGTCCGGCCACGGAGGCCACGACAATGACGAAGATGATCCAGTTGCGGGTGCCGGCAGCCTTTACCAGCAATTGCGGGTCGAGCCGCCCGGCCTCGTCAGCGAGACGCAAAAACATGAGGAAGGTAAATCCGTTAGCCACCAACGCGGTCACTGCCAGAACCATCAAGACCATAAACATGCGCTGTTTCAGTGCCATGCCGCATTACCCCTTTTTTCATAGAAGGACCGACGCCCTTACTGGACGGTATTGTAATCGAGCCATTGAAAATAATGCTGCAAAATCAGGAGATAGACGGCGGCCGGGAAGGCAGTATTATTTCAAACGCAACATCAGCCGCTCGGCAATATTGCCAAGGCTGGCCACCTCGCTGACTGCCCCGATCATGGCAGCCTCGCGCGGCATGCCATAGACGACGCAACTTTCCTGATCCTGACCGATAGTCCAGGCGCCGGCTTGCCGCATCGCCTGCATACCTGCCGCTCCATCCTTGCCCATGCCGGTAAGAATGATGCCGATGGCGGTCTTGCCGACCTCCCTGGCGACGGAATTGAACAGGACATCGACCGCCGGGCGATGGCGATTGACCGGTTCAGACTTTGTCAGCTCCGTCACCCAGACAGTGCCGCTCCGTTTCACTGTCAGGTGAGAATGCCCCGGTGCCAGATAGGCGTGGCCCGGCCGGATGCGCTCGCCACCCTGCGCCTCGATGACGCGCACCGCGCCCAGACTGTCGAGCCGCTTGGCAAACGAGGGCGTAAAGGCTTCCGGCATGTGCTGCACCATGACAATGCCCGGCACCGCCGCGGGCAGGCGCATGATGACTTCCTTGATCGCCTCGGTGCCACCAGTGGAGGCACCGATGGCGATGAGTCCGTCGTTGATCAAGCGGCTCGGCGCGCCGACCAGCGGAGTTGCCTTGCGCGCTGCGACAGCGGGGGGGGACGGTCGCCGCAGATGCGCACCCCGGACGGCGCGGATCTTGTCGCGGACTTCGTCGGCGAAGTCCTGCAGCAGCGCCTTGCTTCCGGCATTTGGCTTGGTGACATAATCTAGCGCGCCCAGTTCAAGCGCCTTGAGGGTCGTTTCCGAGCCGCGTGCGGTCTGCGAGGAAATCATCACGACCGGCAGCGGCCTCAGCTTCATCAACTGCTCAAGAAACTCCAGGCCATCCATCCTGGGCATTTCGACATCCAGCGTCAGCACGTCCGGATTGAGCGCCTGGATCATGTCGAGCGCCACCAGCGGATCCTGTGCGCAGCCGAGCACCTCGAGGTCGGGCGCGCGACCGATGATCTCGGTAAGCAGCTTGCGCATCAGCGCCGAATCATCAATGACGAGAACTTTGATTGCCAATGGTGCGTCTTTCAAAACAGTTCGATTTCAGCAAAACCTGGCGCGCCGCTCATACCGGCATCCCGGTCTTGGCGTGTCTACGATCAGCGCGCTCATAGACGGTACGCCCGAGCGAACGGAACAGGTCTGTCGCATGCAGGAAACTCTCGGAATGGCCAGCATAGAGCAGGCCCTCCGGGTGCAGCAAGGGCGCGAATCTCTTGAGGATCTGGTATTGCGTCGGCTTGTCGAAGTAGATCATCACATTACGACAGAACAGGGCATGCAGCGGCCCCTTGACTGTCGGCCAATGAGGGTCGAGCAGATTGATGCGACTGTAGGTAATCAGTTTTTGCAACTCGGGACGCACCCTCACTTGGCCGGCCTGCGGTCCAGTGCCTTTGATAAAAAACTTGCGCAAACGCTCGGGGTCCAGCCGCTCAACCCGGTCAACCGGGTACACACCGCTCGCGGCCGTCCTGAGCACATTGGTATCGATATCGCTGGCGTGAATCTGCACCGGCGGCGTCAGGCTGTTGAAGGCTTCACAGGCAGTAATGGCCAACGAGTAAGGTTCTTCGCCGGTCGAAGCGGCGGAGCACCAGATCCTGATCGGTCGGGCCGTCACGCCGAGCAGATGCTTTTGCAGCATCTCGAAATGGTGGTTTTCCCGGAAGAAGGAAGTTAGATTCGTGGTCAGGGAATTGACGAAGGTTTCCCATTCTGCGGCATGTCCCTGCTCGAGGTAGGCCAGGTACTGATCGAAACTGGCCATGCCGAGCGCCCGCAAACGCCGCGCCAGTCGCGAATAAACCATGTCCTGCTTGATCGGCGTCAGCGAGATGCCGGCATGCTTGTGGATGAGCAGCCGCACCCGATCGAAATCCGCCGGGGTGAAATGGAACTCGCGTCCGGCCGTAACCGTTCCCGGTTTACCCGGCGGCCCGGCTGACGCCGTCCCGCCAGCGCCGACTTTCATCCGATCTGGCAGGGGCATCAGCGGGCGGGTGCGGTGCCCGTGGACGGGGGAAGGATGCCGCGTTCGTTGAGCTCCTCGGTGCCGGTCACCTCGGCAATCGGCTCTTCCTTGCCGTCGCTGAGGATCGCCTCCTCGGTACGCTTGTTGATGACGACAATGCTGATGCGACGATTGCTGGCGCTTTGCGGTTGTTCCTTGTCATAAAGCACCGTCGAGGCAAACCCGACCACCCGCACGATCTTCGTGTCATCGAGGCCGCCGATGACCAGTTCGCGCCGTGAAGCATTGGCGCGGTTGGTGGACAGCTCCCAGTTGCCGAAACCGCGGTCGCCGCCGGCAAACGGGGTGGCATCGGTATGGCCGGAAAGGGTGATGCGATTCCCAATCTGATTGAGCAGGGGACCGAACTCGCGCAGGATGACCTTGGTGTATGGCTTGAGCTCAGAACTGGCGAGGTCAAACATCGGCCGATTCTTTTCATCGATGACCTGGATGCGCAAGCCTTCACTGGTAATGTCGAGCAGGAGCTGGTTCTTGAACGGTTTGAGCGTCGGGGTAGCCTCGATCAGCTTTTCGATTTCTTCCTTCAGGTTCTGCAGGCGCTCGCGCTCCTTGCGTTCGAACTCTTCCTTCATGCGTTTTTCACTGATCTTGCGGTCTGACTTGGTTTCACCGCGCTTGACCTGCCCGTGCGCCTGCGAGAGGTCCTGCCCGCCGCCCTGAATGATCGATGAGGCGTCACCGGCGCCCGAACCGCCGAACATGGCGACCAGCAGCGGCGTCTGGAAGTGGTCGGCGATGCCCTTCAGGTCGCCCTTGGAAGTTGAACCAAGCAGCCACATCAACAGGAAGAACGCCATCATCGCCGTCACGAAGTCGGCATAGGCGATCTTCCAGGCACCGCCGTGCGCGGCACCGCCGCCCTTCTTGATCCTCTTGACTACGATGGGTTGCTGGGAGTCGTCACTCATTGTCGTTCATGTCATGTCAGGTGTTCGGGCAAAAGTCGGCTCTGGCGGGACGGCATCGAACGCAGCACTCCGGCAGCGGCCGGCTTGCTTACTTGCCCTTGCGGCTCTTCAGATCTTCCTCCAGTTCGATGAAGGTCGGACGATCAGTGGAGAACAGCACCTTGCGACCAAACTCCACGGCAACCTGCGGCGCATAGCCGTTCATGCTGGCCAGCAGCACGGCCTTGATACACTGATAGATCTTGCCGCCCTCTTCCGCCTTCTGCTCAAGTTGACTGGCGATCGGCGCGGTGAAGCCGTAGGAGGCCAGAATGCCAAGGAAGGTGCCGACCAGCGCACCGCCGATCATCTTGCCGAGCACGGCGGGCGGCTGCCCCACCGAGCCCATCACGTTCACCACGCCCATCACCGCCACGACGATGCCGAAGGCCGGCAGGGCATCGGACACCTTGGCCATGACATGGGCCGGGACATGGGCTTCCTGGTGATGCGTCTCGATTTCGATATCCATCAGGTTTTCGATCTCGAAAGCGTTCAGGTTGCCGCCAACCATCATGCGCAGGTAATCGGTGATGAACTCCATCACGTGGTGATCGCGCGCTATCGTTGGATACTTCGAAAATATCGGGCTCGCATCCGGGTTTTCGACATCATTCTCGATGGACATCAGGCCTTCCTTGCGCACTTTCGCAAGGACTTCGAACAACATGGCCAGCAGATCCATGTACAGCGCCTTGTTGAAGGCGGACCCCTTGAGGACGGTCGGTAGCGCGCCGAGCGTGGCCTTGACCGCCTTGCTGCCGTTACTGGCGATAAAGCCGCCGATCATCAGGCCGATGATGGCGAGGTATTCGAGTGGTACCCAGAGCGCACCGAGACTGCCATGCAGGGAATAGGTGCCGATGGAGGCGAGCAGAACTATGACGTAGCCGACGAGCAGAGACATGAACAACCCCAGTTTTCAGCCGGCGTGGAACGCGGCACAGACGAGTAGGCGCAATAATAACGGCAAACGCATGGCCTAGCGTGCCGAATTTGGACCAAAGTAAAAGGGCACCCGCCTCCGGTCTCAGGAAGAATGGGTGCCCATCAAAATGCAGGGAGGATGAATCAGGCCATGTCAGGCCGCCGCGACCGTTGCCGCCTGGGCTGGCCGACGCGTCTTGCCGGCGCGTGCCGGCATGTGGCACAAACCGCAAACATAGTCACGTTTCGGGTCGTGGGCGTGGGCGACGAAATCACCGCCACAGGTCTTGCAACGGGTCATTTGCAGCATGCCCGCATCGAAGAAGCGCACCATGGTCCATGCACGCGTCAACGACAGCACGTTATCCATGCTGGAACGGCCGACCTGCTCAGTGTAGAGCCGATAAGCCTTGATGATGCGCTCCAGACCGGACAGGCCGGTATGGCGCCCGAGGAAATTGAAGTAGGCCATGAACAGCGAAGCATGCACGTTCGGCTGCCAGGTCATGAACCAGTCGGTCGAGAACGGCAGCATGCCCTTGGGCGGCGAAACGCCGCGCACTTCCTTGTAGAGCTTGAGCAGGCGCTCGCGGGAAAGCTTGGTTTCGGCCTCGAGGAGCTGCAGGCGGGCGCCAAGTTCAATGAGTTCGATGGCAAGGCGGATGTCTCTCGCCTCCGAGATTACGGATTTGTTACGCATGGAAACCTCCTGGATACGCGGGGATCGACGGGATCAGGCAACCGACTCGACCGGCCTGCCGGCAGCGAGGATGGCAGCGTGGATGTGGCCGACGCCGCGCTCACGCTCGTGGTTGGCCAACAAATCGATCAGCAAGGTATCGTCAAAGCGGAAGCTGCACAGCAACATGTCGGAGCTGGCCATTTTCAGGACCTGTCCGGGGGTCAGGGCTTCCAGAATGTCGGCAATCTCCTCGCTGATACCCAGGCGAAACACGGCGGTTTCCCGATCGGAACGAACCATGTTCTGCGCCAGCATCAGGTAGGCAAGATTGACTTCCTTTATGTCGTTGTAGGTGTCAGTCGGTTTCATCTTTGCTCTCCTTGCATTGCCGCCATACCGGGGCGAGGAGACCTTCCGCGCATGCCCGTTTGGCAGTGATGGCATTCTCCGGAGTTTTTGACAAGAAGAAAATCAATGGAAAGACCATCCTTTTGTAAGAATAGGATGGGAGCCTCTTGTAAGAAAAAACATTACAAAATGGCTCTTATCTTATGTTTTGAATTGATTTTTTCTTGTTAGCTCGAGCCGTACCAGGCAGACCCGGTAGAAGCATGGAGCGGAAAACCCTTGCGAACACCAGTCAAGCCTTCCGGGGCAGGGCTGGGGCAGGAAGCTACTGGACAGTAGCCACGCAGTTTCTACCCTGCTGTTTTGCCTGGTAAGCGCCCTCATCGGCCCGTTTGATCAGGGCATCGATATCCGGGGTATCCATGCCGCGTGCTGCCACGCCGACACTGATGCTGCACTTCAGATCGAGCATGCCGGAGGTCAGCCGGACATCGGCAACCGCTTTCCTGACGCGCTCACCACACAGCATTGCGGCGGCCAGATCGGTTTCCGGGCAGATGACGATGAATTCGTCGCCGCCGGTGCGGCAGATAACATCCTGCGCACGCAGCCCGCTCTTGATCGCCTGCGCGGTCTGCTTGAGCACCGCATCGCCAACATCATGGCCATGGGTATCATTGATCGCCTTGAAATTGTCGACGTCAATCATCATGCAGGCCATCGGCCGTCGGCTGCGGTTGGCGGCCTGCCATTCCTGCTGGAACCGCTCGATGGCGTAGCGGCGATTCGGCAGACCGGTCAGCACATCGGTGAGCGCGGCTTCCTGCAGACGGTTGTTGGTAACCGCCAGCTCGGCGGCAAAACGGCGAATTTCCTCGCGGTCGCGGTCGATTTCCTGTTGCAGCATCATCACGCGCTGGCCGGCGCGCAAGCGCGCGCCCAGCACCCGGGCCTTGAGCGGCTTGCTCATGAAGTCGTCAGCCCCGGCATCGAAGGCCGCGAGCAATTTCTCCTCGGTATCCAGCGCCGTCAGGATGAGGATGTAGATGGCACGACCAAGCTTGGTCTGCCGCAACGAGCGCGTCAATTCAACGCCGTCCATGCCCGGCATCACCCAGTCGGTGATCAGGATATGCGGCTGCACTTCTAGCGCCTTATCGAAGCCTTCCCGGCCATTGGTTGCCTCAAATACGACATAACCGGCCTGAACCAGTATCGTGCGCAGCAGCATGCGGACGTTCTTGTCGTCATCGACCACCAGCACCCGCAAATTCCCATCGATACCCATGGCGCTGGGCATCCCGGTTTGCATGATTTCAGGCGCTGCCGGCGCCTTGGATAGTTCGTCAAAGGGGGGTACATCGTTCGTGTCAACGCTCAACTGGGCAGCCCACTCCTGCCAGTCACGTACCACCCGATCGCACAGGACAGTCAGGGTTTCCGTGTTCAGCGCAAGCTTGCTGCCGACCAGAAACAACTTGAGCATCAGGCCGCGCCGCTCCGCCTCGACGGCCAAGCAAATATCGGCGACCAAGCGTGCCAGGGTCAGCGTCCAGGTCAGGCGATAGGGCCGCGAATCGGGCGACAAATTCGCGCATTCCGGAGTTTCATGCGCGAATACCGGGTCGACGAACATGCGCGGCAGACCCCAGTCCTGCAATATGGCCACCGACAGTTCGGTATGCGTCATGGCGAAGGCATTCTGCTCGAGAACCGAAAGCGAAGCGGTGCGATCGCTCATCATTTCTCCCAGCAAGCGCGAGTATTCTGCCGGGAACACGGTGGCCAGCGACAGTTCGCCAATCCGGCAAAGCAGACCAACGCTGAAGGCTTCCTCTGGTGGCGCGGTACGCACCTGGGCGGCAATCGCCTGCGCGGCAACGGCACAGGCCAGCGAATGCGACCAGAAGCGACGGTAGTTGAAGTTGGCGCACTGTCCGCTACGATGTCCGGTCAGCAGGGAGAAACTCAGCGCGAGGTAACGCACGGTCGGAGCACCCAGCAGGATCAGCGCATCCTGCACGGCTGCAACCGGGCGCTCTGCACCGATCTCGGGCGCGTTTGCCGCCTTGATCAGCCGCCCTACCAGCGCCGGGTCGGTCTGCACGGCGCGCACCAGTTCGGTAATGGGTACATCATCCATGCGCGTCAGCCGCATGACCGCCAAAGCCGCCCCTTTGGGCGAGGGCAACTCGCCCATCGCCTTCAGTTCCTGCAACCGATCAAACCGGAAATGTTTGACGTTGTCGGGCAACGGCTCGCTCATGATTGTTATCTTGTCAGCCTGCCTCGTAGAAGTATTGTCAGAAGGTGCCGCCTGATTTAACAAGGATTTATACCACTGCAATAGCGCTTTGTGTTGCTGACCGCCGCGCTAGAATCCGCACTCATGGAACCTGCCATCAATTTTTGCTGTACCTGCGCCGCGCCAGTCAGTTTGCGCATCCCGCAGGGCGACAGCCTGCCACGCCATGTTTGCGATGTCTGCGGCGCCATCCATTACCGCAATCCGCGCATGGTGGTGGGCGCATTGCCCCTTTGGGAAGATCGCATTCTGTTGTGCCGCCGCGCCATCGAACCGCGGCGCGGTTGCTGGACGCTGCCTGCCGGCTTCATGGAAAACCAGGAAACCATCGCGGAAGCCGCTGCGCGCGAGACGCGCGAGGAAGCCTGCGCCCACATCGAACTGGATGACCTGTACACGATGATTTCCGTACCGCACATCAATCAGGTGCATGTCATTTATCGCGCCCGCTTGCTCAAGGCGGAGTTTGCGCCGGGCGAGGAAAGCCTCGAAGTGGCCCTGTTCGACGAAGCCAGCATTCCCTGGGATGAGCTTGCCTTTCGCACCATTGCCATGACCCTGCGGCATTTCTTTGCCGACCGTGCGGCGGGCCGCTTCGGCTTTCACGTCGATGCGATCGCGCCACCGCGCTGACGCCCCACCCAACGGGTTTGGCGTCCTGCCTATCCCCCTGCGTCAGAATAGTTGTCGCCCCGATATGATCTTGAACTTAGGGGCGATAAGGACGAAAGATGGCA
>DDXB01000050.1 GCA_002347405.1 Rhodocyclaceae bacterium UBA2271
TGCGCCCGTGCCGGGCGCACAAAAACAACCGCTCCGGCAATTGCCGGAGCGGTTGTGCCTTGCTGGGTTCCCCGCTTGTGCCGTTTGAGCCGGCATCCTGAACCTTGGTTCAGATAGGTCGCGTTCCTGCCGCTTCAGGTGCATTCACACGCAGAGCGCGGAATGCTCACAACAGCGGCGTCCATGGGCGGCGACCGATGCAAATGCGTATTGGTTCAAGGAATGTATGGCCTTGACGAACACCGCAGGGAATTCCGGGAGCCCGGCTGACTACCAAGCTGTCGTCTGCTGCGTCACCCGGAACGACTTGCCAGTGATGTCAGAACAGTTCGTCCTGCCGGGCGAGCGCCTCATCCAGCCGCGCTTCTATGATTTTTATTCTACGCCGCAGAGCTTCAGCGTCAATGTCTTTTTCAGTTAATGGTGCCGCGGCAGATGCAGGAGCACCTCCGGACTGGCGCATGGCATTCAATTCATAAGCCAGATTCAAGGCGGCCACTACGGCCAGACGCTCACCCGTACTACGGGTGGTGCGGGCTGCTTCACCCATGCGGGCATCAAGCAATGCGGCGGCGGCGGTAAGCGTATCGAACTCTTCGGGAGCGCAGGCTACCCGGTATTCGCGTCCCTGCAGCTTGATATCGAGCGTCGAACTCATTCTGCCTCCACCGGGCCGCCCCAAGGAGGCTCAGTTGCCAAATGACGCCCTCCCGTGGCGGGCAGCGAGCCGAATTTGCGAGCGCGGGGGGCCATCATTCTGCCGGCAACCTGTCCATTAGGCCTTCGAGCCGGGTGCGCGCAGTGGCCATGCGCGCAGCGAGGTCCGCTTTTTCATTTTCGAGCGAATCGACCAAAGTCCGCAGCCGATGATTTTCAGCGCGCAAAGCATCGCACAGGGCTATGACCTGAGTCACCTTGTTATCGAGTCCGCCAAACTCATCATTCATGGGCGCGAAGTTTGTTATAAAAACAATTACCAGTCAAGTAGTTCGGGGGACTTGTGAAGGTATCACCGCAACAACGTGGATAAATCGCCGCTACATTTCGCCGCGCAGTCAAAAAGTCGGCGCTGGTGGAACGGCGCGCCTATAATTCGCCCGCTTTGTCCGTGGTGTCTGTCGGGTCAATTTGTTATCTGGCCCACAGGTGAAACGGGAATGAGGTGAGCTTAATCGGCAAACCCTCGGCTGCCCCCGCAACGGTAAGGAAGTGCGGCTGCTCCAATCGGCCACTGGGAGAAATCCCGGGAAGGCGGAGCAGCAAGACTTCCGAGCCCGGAGACCGGCCTCGGACAATCCATCACTGCGCTGCGGGGGGCGGCGCGTCGGGGTTTTTCGTCGCACGATTTTCCCGTCGCAATGCTCCCTTTGGCGTTTTCCGTTACCACGGCCTGCGGGGACGCTGGCCGCACCGGGAGTATTTCAATGACCATCCACCTTTCACGCACGACCGTTGCCGTCGCGCTTTCGCTGGTTTTTCAACCGGCCTTTGCCGCACCCATCACCGACGAGGCCGCCGTTGTCGTTACGGCGACGCGCATGCCGACGCGAGCCAACGAACTCCTCAACGATGTCACGGTTCTCAGCCGCGCAGACATCGAGACCAGTAGCGCGGCGTCGCTGCCGGAACTGCTGGCCGCGCAGCCGGGCATCCAGTTCAGCACCAACGGTGGCGCCGGCAAGTCTGGCGGGCTGTTTCTACGTGGTGCCGAAAGCCGCCACACGGTGGTGCTGGTCGACGGCCTGCGCCTCAACTCGGCCACCGCCGGCGATACGGCGCTCCAGCACATCCCCTTGTCGCAAATCGAGCGCATCGAGATCGTCCGCGGGCCGGTATCCGGACTCTACGGCTCGGAAGCCATCGGCGGCGTGGTGCAGATCTTCACCCGGCGCGGCGAGGGCGCGCCGCGCGTCTCGGTACAAGCCAGTGTCGGCAGTCGTAATACCTCTGATCTCTCGGCCAGCGTTGCGGGATCGAGCAGCGCGCTTAACTACGCCCTGACGGTGGGCCGCTTCGCGACCGATGGCACCTCGGCCACCACGAGTCCGGCCGCTTTTGGCTACAACCCGGATGCCGACGGTTATCGCCAGGAACATGTCAGCGGTCGCATCGGCCTGAACCTCGCGCCGGGCCACAGCTTGACGGCGAACCTGTTTTACAGCGACGGTGTCAGCCGTTACGACAATGGCGCCAGCGGCTATGATCACCGCATGCTGCACACCCTCCAGGCAACCGGGCTGGAATCGAAAAACCGTTTCCTACCCGGCTGGACCAGCACCCTGCGCCTGGCCGAGAGCATGGACGATGCTGCCAACCATTCCTCGGCCACGACCAAGAGCGTTTTCAAGACCAGCCAGACCCAGGCCGTCTGGCAGAACAACTTCAACACGCCGCTGGGTGACATCATGGCCGGACTGGAACGTCTTGAGCAGCGCGTCACCAGCACCACGGCCTACACAGTGAAGGAGCGTGGCGTCGACTCGCTGCTGCTAGGTTATCAGGGCCACCTCGGCGCCCATCGCCTGCAAGCCTCGGCCCGCCGCGATGACAATTCCCAGTTCGGCGCCAAGACTACCGGCATGGCCTATTACGGCTACCAGATCGACGCCCAGTGGCGCGCCTCGGTTGGCGCCGGCACGTCATTTTCAGCACCGACCTTCAACCAACTGTATTTCCCCGGCTTCGGCACCTCGACCCTGCGGCCAGAGCATGGCAACAACCGCGAGGCGGCGCTGGTCTGGGAGCAGGGCCGCCAGCGCTTTTCGGCCACCTGGTTCGACAATCGCGTCAACGATCTCATTGCCTCGGCCTGGGTTGGGCCGGGACCCTGGGATTACCGCGCGCAAAACGTGCAGAAGGCGCAGCTTTCCGGCTGGACGCTCACCGGGAAAACCACGCTGGCCGACTGGCATGCCCGCGCGTCGCTCGACCTGCTTGAGGCAAAGGACGTCGATACCGGCAGATGGCTGCCGCGACGTGCTCGCGAGCATTTGACACTGGGTCTTGGGCGTGATTTCGGCGCCTGGTCGGTGAATAGTGATCTGCTGGCCAGCGGCTATCGTTACGACAACACGACGAACACCCGGCGTCTCGGCGGGTATGCCGTGGTCAATCTTGGCGTCGATTACCGCTACGCAGCGGATACCACGCTTTTCGCCCGCGCCGTCAACCTGTTCGACAAGCGTTACGAACTGGCCGCCGACTACGCCACGACACGGGCCGGTCTGTTCGCTGGCATCCGGCACAACTTCCGCTAACCATGCCCGCCCGCCGCCGCGCCCTGCTGGTCCTCGCCCTGCTCGCCGTCCTGAGCCTGGCGAGCTTAAGCGTGGCGCTGGCGGTCGGCAGCATACCGCTTGCTTTTACTGAGGTTTTCGCCGCCCTGGCGGGCGCGGATACCGCTGCGCGCCAGATCATCCTCGACCTGCGCCTGCCGCGCGCACTGGCGGGTTTCGCCTGCGGCGGCTTGCTGGCGCTGGCCGGCGCACTGATGCAGGTGCTGTTGCGCAACCCGCTCGCCGATCCCTATGTGCTGGGCATCTCCGGCGGCGCCGGGGTGGGCGCCCTGTCGGCCATGCTGCTCGGCCTGGCGGGGCTGGGCATCGCCGGTTTTTCCTTCGTCGGCGCGCTTGCCGCCATGCTGCTGGTGTTCGGCCTCGCGCATGGCGACGGCAGCTGGACGCAGACGCGGCTGTTGCTCACCGGCGTGGTGGTCGCCGCCGGCTGCGGCGCCGTGGTGGCGCTGATCCTCACCGTCGCGCCGGAACAAAAGATCCACGGCATGCTGTTCTGGTTGATGGGCGACCTGTCCCAGGCCGCCGCATTCCTGCCCGCGCTGGCCGTACTGGCGCTCGCACTGGCCGTCACCCTGCCCTTCGCCCGCGAACTCAACCTGCTGGCGCGCGGCGGCGAACAGGCTCGGGCGCTCGGCGTGGCGGTGCCGGCGCTGCGGCGGCTGATCTACTTCGTCGCCGCGCTCGCTACCGCGGCGGCCGTCACCACCGCCGGTTCGATCGGCTTCGTCGGCCTGATCGTGCCGCATCTGGCGCGGCTCGCCATCGGCAGCAACATGGGCAACGACCAGCGCCTGCTGCTGCCCGCCGCCGTGCTCGCCGGCGGCAGCCTGCTGGTGCTCGCCGACACGCTGGCCCGCACCGTCGTCGCACCGCTCCAGCTGCCGGTCGGCGTGCTCACCGCGCTGATCGGCGTGCCGGTGTTTTTGTATCTGCTGAGCAGAAAATGATCCTGTCCGCCCGCAACCTCGCCGTCAGCATCGGCCTGCACAAGGTCTGCAGCGGGCTCGGCCTCGATCTCGCGCCTGGCAGCCGACTGGCCATCCTCGGCAAGAACGGCGCCGGCAAATCGACGCTGCTCGCCACCCTCGCCGGCCTGCGCGCCCCCGATGCCGGCACGCTGTTGCTTGACGGTAAAAGTTACGCGGAACACGGACTGCGCAAAGCGGCGCGCTTGCGCGGCTGGCTCGGCCAGGACCGCTCGGACCCCTTCGCCAGCACCGTGCTGGAAACCGTGCTGACCGGCCGTCATCCGCACCTCGGCCGCTGGTCGTGGGAATCAAGCGCCGACGCGGACATCGCCCGCGCCGCGCTCGCGGCGCTGAGCCTGGCCGACATGGAAGCGCGCGAAATCCACACGCTGTCGGGCGGCGAGCGGCAACGCGTCGCGCTCGCCGCGCTGCTCGCGCAGCAGCCGCGCCTCTACCTGCTCGACGAGCCGCTCGCCCACCTCGATCTCAACCACCAGATTGCCACGCTCGAACTACTGACGCGGCGCGCACGTGAAACCGGCGTGGCGCTGGCGATGGTGCTGCACGACCCGAACCTGGCGCTGCGCTACTGCGACCAGGCCATCCTGCTGTTCGGCGACAGCCGGCACATCGCGGGCCCGGCGGTCGAGGTCATCGACGCCGCCACGCTGTCGAACCTGTACGGCCACCCGCTCAGGCGCGTCGAGAATTTTTTCATACCGGAGTAACAATGGCCCCCCACGCTCGCAAAACCGGCTCGCTGCCCCCCATGAAATCACCCGAAGCGGTGACAGGGGGGCGCATGCCTCCTTGGGACGGCCCGGCGGAGGCATGACACATCATGGATCACGTCACGCGCATGCGGCGCAAGAAGGAAGTCATCGACGCGAAAGTCGGCGCTGCCGGGACGGCGCGCGGCCTCTTCCTGATCCACACCGGCACCGGCAAGGGCAAGTCTTCGGCCGCCTTCGGCGTGCTGGCACGCGCGCTGGGCCACGGCATGAGTGCCGTCGTGATCCAGTTCATCAAGAGCCGCTCGGACACCGGCGAGGAAGCCTTCTTCCGCGCGCAGCCGCAGGTGCGCTGGCACGTCATGGGGGAAGGTTTCACCTGGGAGACGCAGGACGACGCGAAGGACGCCAACGCCGCACGCGCCGCATGGGACAAGGCGAAGCAGGCGCTCGCCGACCCGGCCATCGGTCTCGTCATCCTCGACGAATTCACCTACGCGCTCAAATACCGCTGGCTCGACACGGCCGACGTGCTTGCCGCATTCGCCGCTCGCCCGCCGATGCAGCACCTGATCGTCACCGGCCGCGCCGCGCCGCCGGAACTCGTCGCCGCCGCCGATACCGTGACCGATATGACGCTGGTGAAGCACGCCTTCCAGGCCGGCGTGCAGGCGATGCCGGGAATTGAATGGTAGCCACGCCCGCGCTCCTCGTCGCCGCGCCGGCCTCGGGCCACGGCAAGACCACCGTGGTCGCCGCGCTGGCGCGGCTGCATACGCGGCTGGGCCGCAAGGTGCGCGTCTTCAAGTGCGGGCCCGACTTCCTCGATCCGCAGATCCACGCGCTCGCCAGCGGATCGCCCTGCGAGAACATCGACTTCCGCATGTGCGGCGAGGGTGATGCGCGCTGGCGGCTGGCGCGCGCCGCCGAAGATGCCGACCTGATCCTCGTCGAAGGCGTGATGGGCCTGCACGACGGTGAGCCCTCGTCTGCCGCACTTGCGCGCCGGCTCGGCTTGCCGATCCTGCTGGTCATCGACGCCAGCGCGATGGCCGGCAGCTTCGGCGCCGTGGCGTGGGGATTGAAACATTACAAAGACGGCGCGCCGATCACGCATGTCGTCGCCAACCGCGTCGGCAGCGACTGGCACGCCGAGTTGTGCCGCGACACCTTAGTTGGCAACAGCGCCGACGACATCGCCTGGGCCGGCGCGCTGCCCCGCGACGCTGCGGCCGCGCTGCCCGAACGCCATCTCGGCCTGCTGCCCGCCGCCGAGATCGCCGACCTCGACGCGCGCATCGCGCGCATGGCCGACCTGCTTGCCACGACGCCGGCCACCGGATTGCCTCCCCCGGTCGACTTCGCCGCCGTCCCGCCAGCGCCGACCAGCCCGCAGGGCGCAGGACGCCACGCAGAGGCGGGCCCGGGCAACGCGAGGGATGGGGCAACGCCATACACTTTTGACAAACTGCTCGCCGGCAAGACCATCGCCGTCGCGCGCGACGCCGCTTTCTGCTTCCTCTATCCCGCCAACCTCGAATGCCTGGAAGCGCTCGGCGCGCGGCTCGTCTTCTTCTCGCCGCTCGCCGATGCAGCCCTGCCGGCTTGCGACGCAATCTGGCTGCCCGGCGGCTACCCGGAGCTGCATGCCGAAAAGATCGCCGCCAATGCCGGCATGCGCACCGCGTTGCGGACACATGTCGCGGCCGGCCAGCCCCTGCTCGCCGAATGCGGCGGCATGATGGCCTGCTTCGACAGCCTAGATGCCAACCCGATGTTCGGGCTGCTGACGGGCAGCGTGCGCATGCAGAAAAAACTCGCCGGGCTGGGCCTGTTGTCGGTGGATCTGCCCGAGGGAAACCTGAGCGGCCACACCTTCCACTACTCGATGACGGAGACGCCGCTGGCCCCCATCGCACAGGCACTCAAGTCGACGGGCAAGGGCAGCGAGGCGATCTACCGTCACAAGCGTCTCACCGCGAGCTACATGCACTGCTACTTTCCCGCCAACCCCGCAGCCGCCGCACGACTATTCCTGCCATGAATCCGCACCGCTACAGCACCGAGGAAATCACCGCCGTCGAGCGCGCCATCCGCGAACGGCGCGACATGCGCCACTTCCTGCCCGACCCGCTGCCGGACGGCTTGCTGGAACGCCTGGTCGCGGCCGCCTATCTCGCGCCCTCGGTTGGCTACATGCAGCCCTGGCGCTTCATTCGCGTGACCGACCGCGCCCTGCGCGAGCGCATCCACGCCATCGTCGAACAGGAACGTCTTGAGACGGCTGCCGCGCTGCCCTCGCGCAACGAGGAATTCCTGCAAGTGAAGATCGAGGGCATTCGCGACTGCGCCGAGGTACTGGTGGTTGGCCTGATGCCGGAGCGCGAACGTCATATCGTCGGTCGCCGCACCCTGCCCGAGATGGACGTCGCCTCGGTGGGCTGCGCGATCCAGAACATGTGGCTGCTGGCGCGCGCCGAAGGCATCGGCCTCGGCTGGGTGTCCTTCTTCGACCCGGACGCGCTCGCCGCGCTGCTCGGCATGCCTGTGGGCGCGCGACCCGTCGCCATCCTCTGCATCGGCCGCGTGCCGGCGTTCTACCCGCGCCCGATGTTCGAGGACGCCGGCTGGGGCGCGCGCCTGCCGCTGGCGGACGTGCTGTTCGAGAACGCGTGGAAAGTCGGCGCTGGCGGGACGGCGCCGAGCTACTGATTTTTCTGCGGTAGCGCGCAATCAATGACGCAGACGCGAATGCGGCGGCCTTCTTCCGGCGTCAGCGTCGAGCGCAGGCGCTCTTTGAGTTCGGCCGCGCTGCGCGTATTTCCTTCTGGATGCACGGGCATGTCCTTGCCGCCGAACCAGAACACCAGATAGATGCCGAAACCGTCGGCACCGGGGTCACGGGTGTAACGTTCGATCAGTTGCTCGTGCATCGCGCGCCACAGATCGGCATGACTGTCCTTCTTGATTTCGATGGGTACGTTGAAGCCCGTCGCGCCGCCAGAGGAAACGCGGATATCGGCACGCTTGTCCTCGGCGTAATAGCCTTCCTTGATCGCGTCGATGCCGAGTCGCCCAAGACGTTCTCTCAAGTCGGAGAGCAAGATATCGCGGCAGTCGTTCTCGAGCTTCGGGCGCACCGGCTTGTGGTCTTTATCGTCATCCCAGTACTGCCGATAGTCGTTGGTGCTGCCGTTGCGAATCTTGTCGGCGAGGTCGTGCAGATGATCGTAGGTCAACGCCGCAAGATCCGCAGCGTTGGCCGGTTGCAAGTTTGCCAAGGTGCGGCAAACCTCGCCGACATTCGGGAGGCGGAATTCGGCCTTGCGCCGCGCGATGCGTTGCGCATGGGCGGCATGCCGCAGGCGGTTGTGCCACGGCGCCAGCTTCGGCAAGGCCAGCAGGCGTTCCAGTTGCTGCGTTGCAGCTTTGTTCGGGTTGCCGCCGAGCGTATCGATGTAGCTGCGCACTTGTTCGGCGGTTTGCATCGCGGCGCTGACCCAGTGCGTACCCATCGGCCGTTCGGGCGGACTGCCGGGCGCGAGCAGTTCGATCAACAGTGCCAATGAGGATTCGGGCAGGATTCGACAGAAATCTTGCCATCTTTCGCGGTCGTGCAGTCTATGCAGAAAACCGCCAAGATGGCCGCGCGAGGCCTTGCTTGCACCGACATGGCGGGCGAGCGCGGTTTCGTAATCGCGTGGCGTGATCAGCAGGCCGCAGGCGAGCCAATACACGCGCTGCGCCGTGCTCATACTGCCCTGCGCCAGCCGTGCCGAAACGATGGCAGCCAAGGCAGGTCGTTCGAGATAGCGCAACGCGGCCTTGAGCAGCGGATCAAGCGCATTGGTCAGCAGTTGATTCTTGGCCCGCAGCGGAAAGCCCTTGAGCAGATCGGGCAGTGCCGCATGCGCGACGGCAGCAAAGTCGCTGTCATAGGCGAGTTGCCAGAGGCCGTGTAGATGCTCGTCTCCCTTGCGCAGCAGCGGCAAGGCGTAGGCAACGAGTACCCCGGCAACTAGCGCGGGTCGAGTCCTGACCAAGGTGGTAAACCAATCCGCTTCCTTTTCGGCGACCCAGGTAAGGCGAAAGGCCAGCAGCTTGCGCAGCACCTCGTCGTCGAGATGCAAGGCGGCTTCTGGATCGCTGCCGTAAAGTTCCTCCATGCCGGCCAGGCAGGGCTGGCGGATGAAATGCATGCGGCCCTTGGCTTCGAGATCGACGATCTCGGCGACGCTCGGCAGATCGTCGCGGTCGAGAGAGCGGCGGAATCCGGCATAGGCGGCCTCGATGAGTTCCTCTTCGCCGCCGAGAAAATCGGCCAACCGCTCGCGCGGCGCTTCGCCTTCGATATCGATGAATTTCCGGAGATACACCTGCGCCAGTTCGTGCAGGATCTGCGGGTGGGCGCTGCCGTTGCGGATGGCGTCGAGGTGTTTGCGAAAATGGCTGCGCCAGCCTTCTTTCCGCTGTGTTCGATCCTTGGCCCGTTCCCTCTTTCTTGCCGCGTCTTCTCCGCGCCAATCGTCGATGGGTAAGGAATTGAAACCTCGCAGATAGGGTTCGAGCTCGGGTTGTGCCTCGATCCAGGGGCCAAGATAGTCCAGGGCATCAAGCGTCAGCCATTCCTGCCCGCCTTGGCGGATGAGCTGCCTTGCCGCTTGCGCAAAATAGAACTGCTGGAATTCGCTGTCCGTTTCAGCCGCCGCCCGCTCCAGATACCAAGGAACGATATCGGCCGGCGGCTCCGCGTGATACAGGCGAGACACGCTATGGAATAAACAGGACCAGATATTTTCCTTGCCGACGCAGCGCGAAGCACCGATCAGCAGCATGGCCTTGTAGCGCTCCGGTCGCTCTGCAAGCCATGCGGCGACACACTGCTGATGCTCGCCATCAATGTGTGGATTGTCGTATTCGTTGAGTCCTGCGCCCAGCCATGTGTAAAGACGTAGGTCGTCGATGGTGTCGCCATGAATTTCGAGCGCACGCGCCAGCAACGTTCCCGCCACGCGCTCGGCTTGATAGTGGTCGAGCGACTTACGCAAGATGGGATATCGTTGTGCCAGTTGATCGAGAAGTTCGGGCAACTGGTCGTTTGGCGCATCCTCTGATAAGGAGTGATCCCAAAATCCGCCGATGGTACGACTCTGTTTCTGCGGACGCAAGAAATCGAACACTTCCGCCGACCGAATGTGGTCGGGGAAAAGCTCGGTCAGCAGTCGACCGAGCAACTGTTCGTCCTTGTCTTCGATTGTCCCCGCATGAATGTCCTTGGCGATGGCAACAAGGCGGACAGCGTTGCGCGGCAGATCGCGCAGCAGAATCTTCAAGGCGGAATAGCGGATGTCTTCGGGGTAGCTGACATCCCGGATCGCAGCATCGAGCGGCGCGTCAAATTCAGCCAGCGGCGGGCCATAACGCAGCGCATCCAGCGCGCAGTCGAGAAGGGCGATATCGGCTTCGGCGCGCGAGGGCGAGGCGAGCAGTTCGAGGAAGACGGGCACCATGTCCGGTGTCGCCAGTGCGCCGAAGGGCACGGCGGTCCAGTCTTGGGAGCGGAAGTTCGCGTAGCGCTCGGCTTCAGCCTTGAGCGCCGCCAGCACGCGGCGCTTGTCGTCGAGAGGGAAGCCGCGCACGTCGCCGTAGAGCACGACGCCGAGCGGCTCGCGGGCGATGAGTTCGCCGCGGGCGCTCCGACAATGTACAGCCAGCCAGGCGGCAAGTCCGCGCAAGTCGGGCACGATGCCGCCGTCGTTGCCGGCCAGCAGCGCGACAATGCGGCCGAGCGGCAGACCCTGCGATTCGATCTGCGCCGCGAGGTAGCGTGCGCCCAGATATTCGGCAATGCTGCGATGGGCGGGGATGCGCTGCTGTTCCCGGTCGTCGCCCTGAAACAGGCCGCTGGCCAGCGCCTCCAGCAATGGCAGATCGCGTGGGGGGAGTAGTTCGCGCCAGAGCGCATGCTGGTCGTCCGCCGCCGCATCGTCGAGGGCAAAGCCGGCGATGCCGGCGAGCAAATGGACGGCGCAGAGAAAGCCCGCCGCATCGAGTAGTGCATCGACGGTTGGCGCCGACATGCGCTTGGCGCTGCGGTGTTCGTCGTTAGCTTCCCGCACCAGTTGCCGGCAGGCGAGATCGTAGGTCGCGGCGCGGCTGTCGGGCTGATCTTTCCCGCCGAAGGCATTCGTCAGTAGCCCCAGCGTCTGCGGATTGCGCAGCAGCTCGGCTAGGCCGTGGCGGTCGGCCTGTTCGACAAAGGCGGCGGGATCGGCGATGCCGAATTTCCGTTCGAGCAGCAACGCAATGTCGTCATCGCGCAGCGGATCGAGGTGCAGGACTTCAACCTTGCCGCCCGGCGCGACTTCTTTCAGCGCGGCGCTGTCGCTGTCGCCGTACCAGTCGGCTTCGCGGCAGGAGAGGCGGAAGCGCGGGCGGCCGAGGCGGTCGAGATGGCGCCGCACATGATCGAGCGGCGTCCTGCCGTCGCCACCGCCGGCGCGCATTTCGTCGAGGCCGTCGATGAACAGCGTCTTGCCGGAAAGTTCGGCGCTCGGCTCGAAGGCGGCGAAGTTGCGCGCCCGGAGGTAATGGCCACCGGTAGCATCTGCCTCGTGTTTGAACGACGCGGTCTTGCCGGCACCCGGATCGCCCAGCAGCACATAGGCCGGCGCCGCGCGATGGTCGGCCAGCGGCCGGCTCTCGCGCGCACCGGTTTTTTCGTCCGGCACCGTGCAGGTGCGCGGTACCAGCAGATCGGGATCGGTGGCGTTGTTCAAAGCCAGTGCTCCGCGGGATAGGAGAGCAGTTCGGCGAGCGGAATGCCGCCGTCGCCGATAGCCAGCCGGCGACAGGCACCGAATTCGCGCTCGAAGGCATCGAGTCCGCGCAGTTGCGCCGGGACAGTGCCGCTTTTCACTTCGATGGCGGTGATCCGCTGACCGCGTTCGAGCACGAAGTCCACTTCGTGGGTGCCGTTACGCCAGTAGTGGAGGCGACAGTCCGGCGCGGCGGTGTTGTGCAGATGCGCGCCGACAGCGCTTTCGACCATGCGACCGCGATAGCCGCGATCGGCCTGCGCCTCGCTCTTGCTGTAGCCGGAGCCTGCCGACATCAGGGCCATGTTCAGCACATTGAGCTTTGGCGAAGAGGATTTCTGGCGATGCTGCTGGCTGGCATATTTGTGCAATCCACGAATCAGGCCGGCGTTGCCGAGCAGGTCGAGATAGTGGGCGAGGGTCACGGTGTTGCCGGCGTCTTCCAGTTGCCCCTTCATTTTGTTGTAGGAAAGCTCCTGCCCTGAATAACGACAACCGAGATAGAACAAGCGGCGCAACAGCGCGGGCTTGTCCACCCGCGTCATCATCAGGATGTCTTTCTCGATGCTCGGCTCGATCAGCCCGGTAGTGACATAGTTGCGCCAGCGCGGCTCGTCGCGGACGAGGGGCGCCGCGCCGGGATAGCCGCCGAAATAGAGATAGTCTTCAAGGTCGAAGTCGAAGGCCTCGGCCATTTCGCGGAACGACCAATGGGTGAGATGAAGGGTTTCGTAGCGGCCGGTGAGGCTCTCGCTCATGCCCTGCTGCATCAGCAGCGGCGACGAGCCGAGCAGGACGACATGCAGCGCCAGACCTTCGGCGCGGTCGGCGTCCCAGAGGCCTTTGACGGTATCTGACCAGCGTTGGATTTTCTGGATTTCGTCGAGCACGAGAATGTGCCCGTCGGGATCGTGCTGTGCCGCAGAACGGGCCCGCTGCCAGATGTCGACCAGCCAGGCGCCGTCGGGGGGCGCGGCCATTTGGCGCCGGGTTGGCGCCGTAACCGAGTCGATGTCCGGCAAGCTTGGATCTTCCGGGCTATCGATGCCGACAAAAGAATAGCGTTCCGCCGGATAGGTGGCAGCCAGCGCATTGCGCACCATCGTCGTTTTGCCGACCTGTCTGGGTCCAGCGACGACGATCAGGAAACGCGGCGACTCGAGCAGGCGCGCGAGCAGCAGGCTGGTTTCGGGGCGACTGTAGGAAAGAGCAGGCATTGTTTACATTAATGAGTAAATTTACTCATGATAGTAAACGTATTTCTGTTCCATATCAAATCAAATAGTTATCTGCTATGGAAAGTCGGCGCTGGCGGGACGGCGCCGAGCTACTGAACGGGCACGCCGTCTCGCGCGACGCCCTGTTTGCGCTTGCCGCGCGCCGTTTCGAGATGCGCGCACAACCGATCCGCGCCTTCGACAAGGCGCGGCGTGTGGCGCTGGATCAGGTCGGGCGGGATGAAGAAGAGATTGTCGCGTTGCACGGCAGTGAGCGTTTTCCACCGCCGCCAGTCGTCGAGCCATTCGGGGCGCGACTCGCCCATGCCGCTGGCGATGATGACTTCCGGGTCGGTTTGGATCACCGCTTCCACCGTCACCTTGGGGGCGAGCGGTTTCAGCCCGGCGAAGACGTTTTCGCCGCCGCACAAATGAATGACGTCACTGATGACCTGCCCGCCGCCCACGGTCATCAGCGGCTGCTTCCAGATCTGATAGAAGGTGCGCACTTTCGGTCGCGTGCCATATTTTTCGCGCAGCGTTTGCAGGCGGCCACGAAAGGCGGCGGCGGCGACTTGCGCGACCGCCTGCGTGCCGGCCAGTTGGCCGTAGCGCTCAAGGTTCTTCGCCACGTCGTCGATGCGCTCTGGTTGCGCGAGATAAACCGGAATGCCCAGCGCCCGCAGCTTGTCGATATGGGTCGGCGCGTTGCCGCTGGCCCAGCCGACCACCAGATCGGGCTGCAGCGCGGCGATGGCTTCGAGGTCAAGTTTCGAATAGCCACCGACGCGCGGCAGCTGCTGCGCCGCCGGCGGAAAATCGCTGTAATCGACGACACCGACGATACGGGCGCCGGCACCGGCGGCGAACAGTGTTTCTGTGACATGCGGCGCGAGGCTGACGATGCGGGAGGCCGGTGTTGCCAGGCGCACAGTGGCGGCGGTATCGTCCCGCACGACAATTTCCGCATGGACGGAAAAACTCGCCAGGGCCAGAATCCAGGGCAGGGGGTTCATTCGGTCAGGCGATCAAAGCGCCACCAGCTTCAACTTCATCCGCTTGGCGTTCTTCGCCAGCACGTCGTCGAGCGTCGCCATGCTCTTGGCCTTGGCGTCCAACGCGGCCGCAAGGTGCAGCGCATCGCCGGACCGCAGGCCGGATGCCGCATCCAGAGTCAGCACGGCCGCGCGATGAAACGTCGCGGGTTCCATCGGCAGCAGTTGCAGGTCGTTGGCGCAGAGGCGTTCGAACTGGCGCCATGCTGTTTGCGCCTCGGCCGCGTCGATCTGGCCGGTGCGCTGCTTGATGCTCAACGCACTGGCGAACTCCGCGACGCACCACATGGCGGACACCAGGTCATCGGTACAGGCGGCATACCAACGCGACACGCCGGTGCTTTTCCCTTCCCGCGTGTAAAGCGCCACGAGTACGCTGGTATCGACATACACCGCCATCAGTAGCGCGCTCCGCGCCGCAGCTCATCCATCACCGATGTCCCCAGCGGCATGGCGGCCCGCGCCTCGGCCAGTTCCTGCGCGAAGGATTTCCTGTCCCACCGGGCAGGACGAATGGCCAGCCCGCCATCGGCCGTCAAGCTGGTCTCCACGCTGTCGCCTTCCTTGATGCCCAGGCTGCGCACCACCTCGGCGGGAATGCGCAGGGCCAGGCTGTTGCCCCATCGGGCGATATGCAGGTTCATGGCGTTACCCCTGTTGATCTACGTTGATGTAGATACATTCTAGCCGCTCGTTCACCGCGCGCAAGCTCGACTTCCCTAAAAAGAGCGCACGGGGACGCTACACTTTTATTGGCCGACCAGTCTTCCATCTCCAAGAACTTTTTGCTCCAGCCAGAATCCAGGGCAGGGGGTTCATGCAATCTCCTTCAGGCAAGCGGTCAGCCGTTGCCATTGCTCCGCGCTTCCCGGCAGCCCGAAACGCAATGCCCGTGGCTCGGTGAACGTGCGCACGAGGATGCCCTGCCGGGCGAGCGCCGCGAAAATTTCGGCGGCGCGCGGCGTGGTGATGGTTTGGAACAATGTGCAGCCGGTCGGCGCACCGAGACCCGACGCGCGGAGCAGATCGGCGAGACGTCGGCTGGCGGCACACAGACGCTCGCGTTGCGCGGCCTGCCAGACGCAATCGGCCAGCGCCAGACGTGCGGCCCAGCGGGCGGGATGGCTGACGGCCCAGGGGCCGAGCGCTGCGCGCAACCGGTCCAGCAGTGCCGGTGCGCCGCTGGCACAACCGACGCGTGCGCCGGCGAGGCCGAAGAACTTGCCGAGCGAACGCAATACGACGACATTGTCCAGGCCGCAATCCGCAAGCGACGCCAGCGGCTCGGCGTCGATGAAGGCTTCGTCCACGACCAGCAGCTTCACCCCGCGCGCGCGTTCGAGCAAGGCGGCGCGGGAGTGTGTTTCGCCGGTCGGGTTGTTCGGGTTGCAGAGCACGGCGTAGTCCGCCGGCTCGTTCCAGCCGACGAGCGCATGGCCGCAAGCCTGCCAGGCGGCGGGATGTTCGTTGTAGAGCAAATCCGGCATGGCGACGCGGCCCGGCGGGAACAGGCGCGGCAGCCACTGGATCGCGGCTTGCGAACCGGGCAGCATGAGGAGACGAGTGCAGCCGTAATACGTCTGCGCGGCGGCGGCGAGGCCATCCTCTTCCTCGGGCAGGCGCTGCCAGACTTCGGTCGGCGTCCGCGGCAGCGGGTAGGGCCAGGGCGCGATGCCGGTCGACAGGTCGAGCCAGTCGGCGCGCGGGATGTCGTAGCGCCGCGCTGCCTCCCCGAGCCGGCCGCCATGCTCAAGCACGGGCGAAGCTCCACAGAACGAACAGCGCGAGCCACAGCCATTGTCCGCGTTCGACCAGCGCCACGGCGCGCGGAATGTCGGCGGCGCACGGCGCCGGCCCGCGGCCCAGGGCCGGCCGTTGCTCGTCCCGGCCGTGATAGATCGCCGTCCCGCCAACGCCGACTTTCAGCGCGCCCGCGCCCGCAGCCATCACCGGGCCGGCGTTCGGACTGCTCCATGCACTGGCCTGCGCCCGCCAGCAGGCGAGGGCGTTTTGTGTGTTGCCCAGGAGCGCGTAGGTCAGCGCGGTGAGCCGTGCCGGAACGTAGTTCAGCACGTCGTCGAGGCGCGCCGCCGCCCAGCCGAAATGGATGCGGCGCGCATCCTTGTAACCCCACATCGCATCGAGGGTGTTGGCCAGCCGGTAGAGCACGGCGCCGGCACCACCCGCGACGAAGAACCAGAACAGCGCGCCGAACACGGCGTCGTTGCCGTTTTCCAGCACCGACTCGACGGCGGCCGTCGCCACGCCGGACGCGTCGAGCTGCGTGGTGTCGCGCGAGACGATGCGACCGACCTGTTCGCGCGCAATTTCCAGGTTGGCGAGATCGCCCGCCGCCAGCGGCGTAGCGACGGCCCGCGCATGCTCGCCGAGGCTGCGGCCGCCGAGAGCCAGCCAGAGCAGCAGCGCGTCGAGCAGCGGATGGGCAAACCAGGCCGCCAGCACGACGCAGGGCACGACGATGACGCTCCATGCCGCGAGGCCGCGCAGCCGATTGCCGATGGCATGCCCCGGCGCGCCCGCCCGGAATACGCGCTCGGCGGCATCCGCCAGCCTGCCGAAGCCGACCAGTGGGTGCCAGCGGCGCGGCTCGCCGAGCAGGCGGTCGAGCAGCACGCCGACAAGTGCGGACGCGGCCGGGAACGGCAGAGGGGGCATGGGATAATTCGCGGATGAAAACACGGCGATTCTACCGGTGACGACAAGGGCAACTTTCAAGAAACACGCCGGGCCGCCCCGAGTGTTTCCTGGCCCCCTGGGGGGAGACAGTCGCGTGGCGGCTTTTTCGGGGAGGGCCTTAATGGTGCAAGGCTGCACCTCCGACGCCGGCAAGAGCACGCTGGTCGCGGCGCTGTGCCGCATCCTGCACCGGCGGGGCGTGCGCGTCGCTCCGTTCAAGCCGCAGAACATGGCGCTCAACTCGGCCGTCACCGTGGATGGCGGCGAGATCGGCCGCGCCCAGGCGCTGCAGGCACAGGCCGCCGGGCTGGCGCCGCGCATCGACTTCAATCCCGTGCTGCTCAAGCCCAACACCGACAAGCGCGCGCAAGTCATCATCCACGGCAAGGCCATCGCCGACCTGGATGCGCGCGCCTACCACGACTACAAGGCCACCGCGATGGCGGCGGTGCTCGAATCGTGGGCGCGGCTCACGGCCGAATTCGACTGCGTGATCGTCGAAGGCGCGGGCAGCCCGGCCGAGGTCAATCTGCGTGACCGCGACATCGCCAACATGGGCTTCGCCGAGGCCGTGGACATCCCGGTGATCCTCATTGGCGACATCGACCGCGGCGGCGTGCTCGCCCATCTTTCCGGCACGCTCGACCTGCTGTCGGCCACGGAGCGCGCGCGCACCGTCGGCCTCGTCATCAACCGCTTTCGCGGCGACATCGGCCTCTTGCAGCCCGGTCTCGACTGGCTCGAAAAACACACGGGCAAGCCGGTGCTGGGCACGCTGCCCTACCTGCACGGTTTGTTCCTCGATGCCGAGGACGCGCTCGCCCATCATTCCGAACGCGGCGGCGAAACGAAACTCGTCGTCGCGGCGCCGGTGTTTCCGCGCATCTCGAACGCCAACGACCTCGACCCGCTGCGCCTGCACCCCGAGATCGATTTCCGCTGGATCGGCCCCGGCCAGCCGCTGCCGCCCTGCGACCTGATCGTGCTGCCCGGCTCGAAGTCGGTGCAGGCCGATCTGCAGTGGCTGCGCGCGCAGGGCCACGAGGCGGCAATCCTGCGCCACCTGCGTTACGGCGGCAAGCTCATCGGCCTGTGCGGCGGCTTTCAAATGCTCGGCCGGGTGCTGCACGATCCGCTGGGTATCGAAGGTCAAGGCGGCCCGGGGCTGGGCCTGCTCGATTGCGAGACGACGCTGGGAGCGGAAAAGCAGTTGAGGAACGTGAGCGGCTGGCTGAAAGTCGGCGCCGGGCCGTCCCAAGCCGACATCCCCCCTGTGGGGGGCAGCGAGCCGCCTTTGCGAGCGCGGGGGGCCAACAAAGTCGGCGCCGGGCCGTCCCAAGCCGACATCCCCCCCGTCACCGCTTCGGGTGATTTCATGGGGGGCAGCGAGCCGCCTTTGCGAGCGCGGGGGGCCAGCAAAGTCGGCGCTGGCGGGACGGCGGTAGCCGGATCCGCCGCCAGCATGGCGACAGCGGCGGCGATGCAGGGCTACGAAATCCACATGGGCGTCACGCGCGGCCCTGCGCTCGACCGGCCCGCCGTGGTCCTCGACGACGGCAGGAGCGACGGGGCCATCTCGGCAGACAACCAGATCCTCGGCAGCTATTGCCATGGCCTGTTCGACCATCCGCAGGCTCTCGCCGCCCTGCTTGCCTGGGCCGGCGCAAAGGACATCGCCGCCGTGGACCTCGCCGCGCGCCGCGAGGCTGACCTCGATCGCCTCGCCGACGCGGTTGAGGTGGCCTGCGACGCACGCCTGTTGCAGACGCTGCTGCCGTTCCCGGCGTGAAGGCGCGCGTCGACTTTCCGCAGCCCGACGCCGACGGACAGGGGCGGCTCGCGCTGACCTTCGCCGCACCCGTCGCGACGCTGACCGCACGCACGCTCGCCGAGGTGCCGGCCGTGCTCGACGCGGTCATGGCGGAGGCGCGCGCCGGCCGCTGGGTCGCGGGCTGGGTCGCCTACGAGGCAGCACCCGCCTTCGATCCGGCGCTGCGCGTGCGCCCGTCCGCCGGCCCGCTGCCGCTCGCCGCCTTCGCGGTCTATGCCGCACCCGACACCGGCGCGACAGCGGACGACGGAGAATTTTCCTCCGGCCCCTGGCGCATGACCACGCCCCGCGACCAGGCCCTCGGGGCCATCGCGGAACTGCGCCGCCGCATCGGCGCTGGCGACTTCTACCAGGTCAACCTGACGACGCGCCTCGTCGCCGGCTTCGCCGGCAGCGGCGCCGCCCTCTTCGAAGCCCTGCGCACGGCCCAGCCCGCCGGCTACTGCATTCATTTACAGGATGTCGCCTGGGAAATCCTCTCGGTCTCGCCCGAGCTGTTCTTCGACTGGCGGCCGGACAGCGGCATCCTGACGACGCGGCCGATGAAGGGCACCGCGCCGCGCGGCGCCGATGCCGCAACGGACGCCGCCGCCGCGCGAGCCCTGCGCGCTTCCGCCAAGGAGCGCGCCGAAAACCTGATGATCGTCGACCTGCTGCGCAACGACCTCGCGCGCGTCGCCGCGCTCGGCACGGTGCGCGTGCCCGAACTGTTCGCGCTCGACGCGCTGCCGACCGCGTGGCAGATGAGCTCCACCGTGCAATGCGCGACACGTCCCGGCACGTCGCTCGCGGAGATTTTTCGCGCGCTGTTTCCCTGCGGCTCGGTCACCGGTGCCCCCAAGGTCGCGGCAATGGCGGCCATCACCGCGCTGGAAGAGGCGCCGCGCGGCGCCTACTGCGGCGCCATCGGCCTGCTGCGGCCCGGCGGCCACGCGACGTTCAACGTCGGCATCCGCAGCGTCGTCATCGACCGCGCGGCCGGCAACGCCGAATGCGGCGTCGGCAGCGGCATCGTCTTCGATTCCGCGCCGGCAGACGAACTCGCCGAATGGCGCGTCAAGCGCCGCTTCCTGCTGCGCGCCACGGCGGGTTTCGAGCTCCTCGAAACGCTGCGACTGGAAGACGGCACCTACCCGGAACGTTCACGCCATCTCGCGCGCATGGCGACGAGCGCCGCGTACTTCGGCTTCGCGTTCGATCATGCGCGCGCGGCGGCGGCGCTCGACGAACTGGCCGGGCGGCATCCGGCGGGTGCCTGGCGCGCGCGCCTGCTGTGCGACCGGGCCGGCATCCCGCGCGCGACATGCCATCCGCTGGAACCGGCGCCGGCGCTGGCCGCCGTTGTTCTGGCCGCCGGACCGATCGAAGGCGACACCGAATTTCTCCTGCACAAGACGACCGAACGCACCGCCTACGCCGCCTGCGCGCCACCCGCCGGCATTTTCGACACGCTGCTCTGGAACGGACGCGGCGAGATCACCGAATTCACGCGCGGCAACGTCGTGGTGGAACTCGACGGCTGCCGCGTGACGCCGCCTGTGGCCTGTGGCCTCCTGCCGGGTGTGGGCCGCGCCATTCTGCTGGAGCGCGGCGCGGTCACGGAACGCGTGGTGCGGCGCGAGGATCTGCCGCGCGCCACCGGACTCTGGTTCGTCAACAGCCTGCGCGGCTGCCTGCCCGTCCGTCTCGACGCCGGCGTTACGGCTGCTTGAGGGGCAGTGCGAGCCCCGCCGCCACCAGCGTTACCCGGTCGGCGAGCGCGGCGACGCGCTGGTTGAGCCGGCCCTGTTCGTCGCGGAAGCGCCGCGCCAGCGCGTTCTCCGGCACGATGCCCCAGCCGACTTCGTTGCTGACGAGGATGATCCGGCCCGGCAGTTCCGGCAGGGTTTCGAGCAACTTGGCAACTTCGCCGTCGCGCTCGGCGAACAACACGTTCGCCAGCCACAGCGTCAGGCAATCGACCAGCAGGCAGGTGTCCGGCGCGGCTGCGCGGCGCAGCGCGGCGGCAAGCAACAGCGGTTCCTCAACGGTGCGCCAGCCAGCCGGGCGGCGCGCGCGGTGGTGGGCGATGCGCTCGCCCATTTCGGCGTCGCGCGCCTCGCCGGTGGCGAGGTAGGTCACGGCGCGGCCGCCGGCATGCGATTCGAGCGCCTGCCCTTCCGCGTAAGCGCTCTTGCCCGAACGGGCGCCGCCGATGACGAATTCGATCATGCCGGGAGTTTAGCGTGATAAATACGGTGTTTGCGCCGGGCCAATCCCTCTCTCCCGCTTGCGGGAGAGGGATTGAGGAAGCGGGCTGCCAAGCATACGCGGCACGCGGTGCCAGCCGCAAACCGCACCCACCCCGGAAAGAGCGCCCCGTAACATTCGTGCGTAGTGAACCGTTTAGAACCCCCCGCGAGGGGGGCGAAGGGGAGTGGGCGTAGCGATTGCCACCAGCACCGGCCCGGTGGCCGGACGCACGCCGCGCCAGACGAAAAAGGCTTCCGCAGCCTGCTCGACCAGCATGCCCAGGCCGTCGGCAACCCGGCAACCCGCTGCGCGTGCCTGCTGCATGAAGGGCGTTTGCTGGCCATAGACCATTTCGTAGGCCAGCCCGCGGGGAGCGAACAGATGCGGCGGCAGCGGCAACTCGGTAGCCGACAGGCCGGTCGAGGTGGCATTGATGACCAGGTCGAATTCCCGGCCGGCGAGCTGGGCAAAGTTGCAGGCCTCGGGTAGAACGTCGGTCCTGCCGGCAAATTCGAGCGCCAGACGAAAGGCTTTTTCCTCGGTGCGGTTGGCAAGGGTCAATGCGGCCGGCAGTTCCTGCGCCAAGGGCAGGATCACGCCGCGTGCCGCGCCGCCGGCACCCAGCAGCAGGATACGTTTCCCCGCGATGTCGCAGCCAAGATTGGCCTTGAGATCGCGTACCAGCCCGGCGCCGTCCGTGTTGTCGCCACTGATCGTGTTGTCGGAAAAACTCAGCGTATTTACTGCACCAGCGGCCTGGGCTCGCGGCGTGAGACGCGTTGCCAGCCGAAAAGCCTCTTCCTTGAACGGCACCGTGACATTGGCGCCTTTGCCGCCGCTGCCGGCAAAGGTTTCGACAGCCGCGGCAAACCCGTCAAGGGGGGCCAGCAAGGCTTCATAGCTGATGTCCTGCCGGGTCTGGGCGGCAAACAGGGCATGGATGCGCGGTGACTGGCTGTGCGAAATGGGGTTGCCAAACACCGCGTAGCGGTCTGTCATGATCTTAGGCCTCGCCGTTGGGCGGCTTTTTTGGTTTGCTGGCGCGCGGCTTGCGGGGTGTCTGGGCGCGCGGCTGTCTTGCGCGTGGGGACTTTACGGATTTGGCTTGCGTGGCATCCGTCTGCGGTGCGGTGGCGGGTGACGTTGCCGGCGGCTCCGCAGCGGGGGTCACCGTCGGCGCAGGCACATTGCCGTCAAGCGCCTGAATGCTTGCGGCTGGCGGCTTGCGTCCCCGACCGCGCCGCCGCCGGTTTACCTCCGTCGGAGCGGCTGCGGCGCTGGCGGCGGACTCTACCGGTTCGGCAGGCTCAATCGTTTCGGCAAAAGTCGGCGCTGGCGGGATGAAATGCCCCGCAGCGGGTACGGCGTCAGCCGCTCCCGCCGTGTGGCCGGGGACGGCGCCGATGGCTTCCGCTTCGCTGCCCACCGATCCGCTCCCCGCCTGCCGCCGCTTCACATAGGCGCTGTTGTTCTCGCGCCCCAATTCGAGCAGGCCGTGTTTGTCAGCGTCTTCAAGCATGGCGCCAAAACTCTTGTAGCCGAAATAGGCTTCGTTGAAGCCGGGGTTGCGGCGTTTGATCGCCTCCTTCAGCACCGAGGCCCAGACGCGCTCATCGTCGTCGCGGTCTTCCAGCAGGGCTTCCAGCGTGGTGGCGGCCATTTCGCGCCCTTTGCCGCGCCGCGCCTCCTGTTCCTGCGGATCTCCGGTAACGGCGGGGCGACGGCTTTGCTTGTCGGCTGTATCGCGCTGGCGGCGGCGCACCAGATCATCGACATAGATGAATTCGTCGCAGTTGGCGATCAGCAGGTCGGAGGTCGATTGCTTGACGCCGACGCCGATCACGCGCTTGTTGTTTTCGCGCAGCTTGGACACCAGCGGCGAGAAATCCGAGTCGCCGCTGATGATGACAAAGGTGTTGACGTGCGCCTTGGTGTAACAGAGATCGAGCGCATCGACCACCATGCGGATGTCGGCGGAATTCTTGCCCGACTGGCGCACATGCGGAATTTCGATCAGTTCGAAGTTGGCCTCGTGCATCGGGGCCTTGAAAGCCTTGTAGCGATCCCAGTCGCAATAAGCCTTCTTGACGACGATGCTGCCCTTCAGCAACAGGCGTTCGAGCACCGGCTTGATGTCGAATTTTTCATACTGGGCATCGCGCACGCCAAGGGCGATGTTCTCGAAGTCGCAGAACAGGGCCATGCTGACGGCATCGGCGGGTTGGGTCATGAGGTTTCCTTTGAGAATTAACCTTGAAGAAGCAGTTAACCACTGAGGACACGAAGATCACGGAGAATAAACAAGCCATTTCAGAAGCAATGTGCGTCATCCGCTGAGTGCGCAAGCATTTTGTCCGATTGGGTTTTTCCTCCGTGTTCTCCGTGATCTCCGTGGTGTGAATTGAGGTTGTAGGGATTATTCGGAGCGCAACTGATCGGCGCCGGTGAATGACCAGGTGCGGGTGATTTCGAGAATATCGGTGTCGCGCCGCACGGCTTCCGGAAAAACCGCATAGGGCGCCGCCAGGCGCACGATGCGCCGCGCCGCTTCGTCCAGCACCTGGTGGCCGGAGGAGCGGTTCACCTCGACACGTTCCAGCTCACCGTCCTTCTTGATTGCCACGGTCAGCACCAGGCTGCCGTAAAGCTTGCCCTTGGCCGAGTCCGGATAGTTGAGGTTGCCGACGCGCTCGACCTTCTGGCGCCAGTCCTCGACATACTGGGCGAAACGGTATTCCGTGACGCGTGCACCGAGGAAGCGACGTTTGGGACGCTGGTTGTACTCTTCGATATTGCGGGCGATCTCCCCCTCCAGCCGGGCCAGTGCCAGCGCGCGGGTGGCGAGGTCACGTCCGGAAATTTCGGGTTCCGGCTGCGGTTTCGGTGGCAGGCGATCAGCGTCGATCTTTGCCGTGCGGTTCGCCTGCGATTGGGCAAGCAGTTCGCGTTGCTGTGCCTCCATCTGCACGACTCGCGCCTGTGCACTGGCCAGATCGTCGCCGCTTTGTTCCTGCTTGGTGGGCGGCAGGGGCGTCCTGGCGCGGCGCGGTTCGTCGGTATTGCCGCCGCCGTCCAGGTTGGCTTGCGCCTTGGCCTGCGCCTGGGTTGGCTTGGTGGCATGTTTGGCATTGACAAGGATGACGTCAAGCGCCTGTTCGCGCACGCGATCGAGCGCCTCCGGCAGCTTGAAGTGAATCGACAGCAGGATCGCATGCAGAAACAACGACACACCCAAGGCCAGCGTCAGGCGACGCTGTGGCGGATCCATTGCCGCCAACGCGGCGGGCCAACTGAAGGAGGCGGACATCGGAGGATTTTACTCCCCGTCGGCAGCCACTCCGTTGTCGGTTAAGCCGTCATCAACGCCATCCGGACCCGGCAATTCAATCAATTCAAGGAATGTCGCCTTGGCCTCGGCCGCCAGCAGGTCGATCTCGGAAACCGCCAGCCGCACCCGCACACCGCGTTCGAGCGTCGGCATGCCGCTGGCTTTCAGCACCAGCGGCAGCGTGTCGAGCCGCACGATGTTTTCCTTCAATACCTGCGCGACAACCGTGGTGACGTTCTCCTGCGCCAGCCAGCGCAGGCACCAGTAGCGTTCCATGCCGCGCTGGAATTCGGCATAGCTCGCGTAGGTCAGCTCGAAATCGCGCAGCGCCGCCATGAGATCGGCCGATTTTGGCGGATAGGCCGGCGGCTCGCCGCGCAGGTGCGAGATAAGCTGCCACTGGTTGGCCAGATCGGCAAAACGGCGCAGCGGCGAGGTCGACCAGGCGTAGCAGTCGACGCCCAGTCCTTCGTGCGGAGTGGCCACCGTGGTCATGCGCGCCTTGCCCGCCGTCTGGGCGCGATACAGCGCGGGGATGCGGGCGTCACGCAGCATGGCACCCCAGGTGGCGTTGGCAACAATCATCAGTTCGGCCACCAAGGTATCGAGCGGGCTGCCGCGCGGGCGTTCATCAATGCTGACCCGCCCCGGTCCCTGGGGGGTTGCGACATCCCAGTCGACGACGAAACTGTAGTCCTTGCGATTCTGCTGGCTGGTTTGCCCACGGCCGGCTTCAAGCACGGTGGCCAGCTCCCAGAGGCGCTTGAGTTCGTCGCGGAAGGGAAATTCCGGCAAACCGCTTGCCAGCGTTTCAACGTTGAACACCGGCTCGATGTCGTGGTGGCGCAGGTTGGCGACCACCGGCACGCATTCGATCTTCGTTTCGTGGCCGAGCACGCGCAAATCGGGCGCAACATCGAGGTAGAGCGACAGCGCCGGCACGTTGTGCCCGGCATCCAGCGTATGGCTCTCGATGACATCTTCCGGCAGCATGGTGATCTTGCGGCCGGGCATATACACCGTCGACAGCCGGCTGCGGGCGATGCGACCGAGATCGGAATCCGGCCCGAAACCGAGGCTCGGCGCGGCAATGTGGATGCCGACGCGCAGGCTGCCGTCCGGCTTTACGGCGAGCGAGAAGGCGTCGTCGATTTCGGTGGTGTGCGCGTCGTCGATGGAAAACGCCCGCACGTCGGCCAGCGGCAGATCGGGCGGATCGACCGCATCGGCATAGGCAGGGAATTGCGTGCCCCCCGTACCACCATGGTTCTCCGGGAAATGTTCGAACAGGAAGCGGCCCAGGTGCAGGGCATGGCTGTCGGGCAGCGCCCCGCAACGCTGCAGGAGGCGTTCCGGGCTTTCCCCCGACTTGGCACAGGCGGCTTCCAGGGCTTTGGTCTCCGGGCGATTGCGGTCCGGCTTGTAAAGCAACCGGTCAAGCAGTGGCGGAAACTCTGCCGGCAACTGGCCGGCCGTGAGTTCATCGGCCATGCGCTCGATGGCCAGCGCCTGCTGGCGCTTTTTCTCCTGCCCGGCCAGCGCGGCCTGCAATATTTCCGGCGGCGCTTTCCGGAAGCGTCCCTTGCCCTTGCGGTGAAAATAGATCGGCGCGGCATGCAGCCGCAGCAACACGGCGGCGGCTTCGATGGGAGCGGGCGCATGGCCGACGTATTCGCGTGCCAGTTCCTCGAAGCCGAACTCGGCATCCGGGCAGACTTCCCAGAGGAATTCGGTCTCGATCGTTTCCGCCTGCGCTTCGGCTTGCGCCAACAGTTCGGTGGGCGCGGGCGCGGCGAAGCGCAGCAGCACGTTGGCCGCCTTCAACTTGATGCGGCGGCCAGCGGCCGTGTCGACCTGAAGCGAAGCGTCGTTGTCGGCGACGATGGTGCCGGTCTTGAAGGCGCCATCCTCTTCGAAGAGAAGATTCATGGAAAAAGAAGGGTGCGGCGGGAGGGGTGCGGATTATAACGGGGACGGATTTGTCTCATGGGTTTGCCTGTCGTGAAATTGAGACAGCCGGATGACTTTCAAATCCAACTTTCCTCCGCAAAGGCCCCGGGTTGCGAAAGAGAAATATAATCATTCCCTGAAATATCCATTTAGTTTTAAGGCCCATTTTTTGTGTCGATGCAACCATGCAAGGCACCCCAATTATTCCGAGGTTACTGAAATGATGAAGAAATTGATTCCCGCCGCCATTCTCCTCACCGCCATGGGCGCCGCCCACGCCGATCTCGCCGTGTATGGCCTGGTCGACCTCAGCTACGGCAAGAATATTGCCGACGACGCTGCCGGCAAGAGCGCCCGGATCCACTCCGGCGGCGATGACAATGCTTCCCAGGGCAATTCGACCACCCGCGTCGGACTCAAGGGCAGCACCGACATCGGCTCCGGACTCAAGGCCAACTTCAAGCTCGAAACCGCCGGTATCGACCGCGACCTGCGGATCGGCAAGGATAACAAAGCCTTCTTCCACCGCCAGGCATGGGCCGGCCTTTCCGGCAACTTTGGCGAGGTGCGCTTCGGTCGCCAGGATTCGGTCGCCTTCCAGATGATGGGCGCCTACGATTTCAACGGCCAGGCCAATGCCGCCTCGGCACTGGGCAATTCCGGTGTCGCCGCCTGGGGCACGGGTCGCCAGACACAGTCCCTGCAATATATCTCCCCGAACATGAACGGCTTCACGGCACATGTCGGTTTCGCCGGCAAGGAAGATGGCGTGGATAATGCCAAGGCAGCCAGTTCGGCGGGCCTGACCTACGCCGCCGGCAGGTTCTCGGTAAGCGTGGTCGGCGAGTCCAAGCGCGAGAGCGGCGGCGAGAACTTCACGGGCGTGTCGGGCAGCTATGACTTCGGCGTCGTCAAGGTCATGGTCAGCCACGCCGATGGCTTCTATGGCACGCCAGGCCGGGGTACCGGCCTGGGCTTCGTCGCCCCGGTGGCGGGTTTCAATGTCGGCATGCACTACGGCAAGAACAGCGACACCAATGCCGCCGCAACCGAACTCTTCGTCAATCGCGAAATATTCAAGAACACCTATGCTTATGCTGACTTTGCTCGTGTCAACAGGGACTCTTACCTTCTTCCCAAAGGCAACGCTTACGCCCTCGGCGTGATCTACGTTTTCGACATTAAACTGTCCGGCGGTCGTTAATCGTTCCGCCTGCGTGATAGTGAGGCCCGCTGCACTTGTGCAGCGGGCTTTTTACTTTTTGGTCGCCGTGGCGACCAGCACGGCGCTCCGCATGGCGTAGCCAGCTTCGCCAGCAAAGCCGGACAATTCCCGGGCGACTTCACTGACCAGGCGCTGCTGCATGCTTTCGGGCAGTCGCGCCAGACTGCCTGCCGCACCGCCGGCAAGGTCGAGAAAGGCCTGCCAGTAGCTGGCGGCAGCGGTGAAATGGCTGTCGATCATGATGGTCTGGATGGCAATCTCACCGAAACCGGCTTCGGCAAGCGGCGTGCTGAGCGCCTCGGGCGTGCCGAAACGGAATACCGAGGGACGGGCGACCTTCGGGGCCGGCAGCAGGCGTTTCATGCAATCGAGCGCACAGGACAACAGTGGCGCGTGCTCGGCAGTACCCCAGACCGACAGGACCAGGCGGCCTCCCGGCGCCATGACGCGCCGCGCTTCGGCCAGTGCCCGCGCCGCATCGGGAAACACCATCAGACCCAGTCCGCAAAGCACGCGATCGAAGTGATTGCCTGCAAATGGCAGAAATTCGCCATCGGTGGCGACGCGCAGCAAGCCGGGGCAGCAGGCCAGTTGCGCTTCGGCGATATCGGTGGCGATCGCCGTACCGCCAGCGCCGACTTTCTCGCGGGCCGCACTGGCCAGCAATCCCGGACCGGCGGCGAGGTCGAGGACATGCTGGCCGGGCTGCAGCTCGGCAGCTGCGATCAGGGCGGTAGTCAGCGCTGTCCGGGCTTCTGCGCCGGCAGCATAGCGCGCGCCGATCAGGTTGTAACCGTCGCGCTCGATGCGTTTCATCTGACGGGGATCGAAGCTCATCTGCGTCGGTGCAGCAGCAGGTCGGTGCTGTAGAGCGCCAATCCAGCCCAGATGGCGGCAAAGGCCAGGAGGCGCGGCAGGTTCATGGGTTCATCGTAGTAAAAAATCGCCAGAAGGAAGGTCAGCGAGGGCGCGATGTATTGCAGGAAGCCGAGTGTCACCAGCGGCAGGCGGCGCGCGCCGACGGCGAACAACAACAGGGGAACCGCCGTCACCGCGCCAGAGGCGATCAGCAGCGCGTCGATCGTCATAGTGGTGCCAAACTGCCGGGCACTGCCCAGCCAGAGGAGATAGAGCGCGGCGACCGGCGCGGCGCAGGCGGTTTCGAGCAGCAGGCCATTCGCCGCGTCGAGCGGTAACTGCTTGCGCAGCAGACCGTAAAGTCCGAAGGAGCCGGCGAGCACCAGCGACACCCAGGGCAGGCCGCCGATGCGCCAGCCTTCGAGTGCGACACCGCAAACGGCCAGCGCAACAGCGGCCCACTGGCGCGAACGCAGTCGTTCGCCAAGGACCAATACCGCCAGCACGACGCTGACAAGCGGCGTGATGAAGTAGCCGAGGCTGGTTTCAAGGACGCGATTGACGTTGACCGCCCAGACGAAGGTCAGCCAGTTGATGACGATTAGCGTCGAGGCGAGAGCCACGCGCGCCAGGATGCGCGGATTCAGCGCCGCCGTCCATGCCGCGCCGAGCCGGCCGCGTACGGCCAGCACCCCGCCGAGCAACAACAGCGACCAGAGCACGCGATGGGCGATGATCTCCAGCGCCGGCACGGTGGCCAGTTGCTTGAAAAACACCGGCACCAGCCCCCACAGCGTATAGGCGGACAGGGCAGCGGCGATGCCGTCGCGTTCGGTGTTGGGCTTCACTTTTAAGCGAAAGAGACCGCAGCGTTTGCGCCGGGCCAATCCCTCTCTCCCGACCTCTCTCCCAGCGGGAGAGAGGAGGCAGATAGCTTCCCTCTCCCGCTTGCGGGAGAGG
The DNA here is from genome assembly GCA_002347405.1 of Rhodocyclaceae bacterium UBA2271. Lineage (GTDB taxonomy): Bacteria > Pseudomonadota > Gammaproteobacteria > Burkholderiales > Rhodocyclaceae > Sulfuricystis. The sequence goes on from DDXB01000050.1 coordinate 29,167, forward strand.
GATTGAGGGAGAGGGCTGCCAAGCAAATGCGGCACGCGGCGCCAGCCGCAATCCGCGCACCCCCCCAATCACCGCACCCCGTAATAACCGAGCGTAGCGAGCCGTATCGAACCCCCCGAGAGGGGGGTACCAGGCTGCAGGCCGCAGGACGCTGCGCAGCANNACGGCGCACAAAGGGGGGCGGGCGTCTTTCATGATCGGGGGCGTAGCCCACGCATCATGAAAGTTAGCCCGGCGAAAGCCAGCACCTCGTCGAGATAGTCGTCCCAGCGCGTGAAGCTGTGATCGCCACCCGGTAAAACGGTCTGGCGGGCGCCGGCATAGCGGGCCACGGCCTGGCGGTAGTCGAGCGTCTCATCGCCTGCCTCGGCGAGCAGCCAGTAACGTTTCGGGTCGGCGAGGCGCGGCACTTCGAGGGCGGCCAGTTCGGCTATGTGTTGGCGCGTGAAATCGAAAGCTTCGCCGCTGTACAACCAGGTCTGCGGGCCGAGATAGCGCTCGAGTTCGAGCGCCGCAACCACGGCGGGGTTGATCAGCACGGCATTGAGGCGATGTTTTTCCGCGAGATGGGTGGCGTAGTAGCCGCCCAGGGAGGAGCCGGCGAGGGTTAGCGCCGTTCCGCCAGCGCCGACTTTTTGCGCGGGCGGGACGCCCAACAATTCGCCAGCGCCGACTTTTTGCGCAGGCGGGACGCCCAACAATTCGCCAGCGCCGACTTTTTGAATGATGCCGTCGGCCAGCGCGATGGCGGCAGCGGGCGAGGCCGGCAGTTGGGGCGCAATCAGCCGATCGCCCAACCCGCGTTCGGCCATGCGCGCGGCGAGCGCCTGCACCTTCCTTGACTGCGGCCCACTGGTGAAACCATGCAGATAGAGGATCAAGGATTGGTCCAATCGACCAGCCCGAACTGCCAGGTCAGCAGCACGATGATGCCGAAGGCGATGCGATACCAGGCGAAGATCGTGAAGTCGTGCGTCGAGATGTAGCGCAACAGCCAGCGCACGCAGAGGAAGGCGGAAATAAAAGCCGAAACAAAGCCGACCACCCACATGCCGAGATCGTCCCAGGCCAGCAGGTGGCGTCCCTTCCAGAGCTGATAGACCGTCGCCGCGCCGAGTGTCGGCACGGCGAGAAAAAACGAAAATTCGGTCGCCGCCTTGCGCGACAGGCCGAAAAACAGCCCGCCGATGATGGTGGAACCCGAGCGCGAAGTACCGGGAATCAGCGCGACGGCCTGCGCCAGGCCGAGCTTGAGCGCATCTTTCGGGCCGATGTCATCGACCGAATGGATGTTAACGGTGTGCTTGCGCCGTTCCGCCCAGAGGATGATGAAGCCGCCGACGATGAAGGCAATGGCGACCGGCACCGGCTGGAACAGGTGCGCCTTGATGGCGCTGCCGAACAGCAGCCCGAGCACCGCGAGCGGCATGAAGGCGATGGCGATATTGGTGACGAAGCGCCGCGCCACCGGGTCGCCCGGCAGTCCGCGCAGGACGTCGGCAAAGCGGTGGCGATATTCCCAGACCACGGCGAGAATCGCGCCGAACTGGATAACGATTTCGAACAACTTGCCGCGTTCATCGTTAAAATCCAGCAGGTCGCCAGCCAGGATCAGGTGGCCTGTGCTGGAGATCGGCAGAAACTCCGTCAGGCCTTCGACGACGCCGAGAATCAGCGCCTGAAACAGCGGGTAAATATCCATGTCGCACACAATGTGAAAGGGCCGGCGAGTCTAACATGCTGAAAAAAATCGCCGTCACCGACCTGACACTGGGCATGCACATCCACGAATTCTGCGGTTCGTGGATGGATCACCCGTTCTGGCGTACCAAGTTCATCCTCAAGGATCCCGAAGATCTGCGCCAGATCAAGGCTTGCGGCATCAAGGAGCTGTGGATCGACGCGCAAAAAGGCATTGATGTCGCCGGGACTACCCGGCAGGAAACCGAGGCGCAGATCGACACGGCGCTGCAACAGATCGAAGCGCCGCCGCCGAAGCCGCCCGGAACCGAACCGCCCAGAATTGTGCCGCCCGCCCCGCGGGCGGTGCAACGCGTCCCGATTGCCGAAGAAGTCCAGCGTGCCGCCAAGATCTGCGCCAAGTCGAAGGATGCCGTGGTCTCCATGTTCAATGAAGTCCGCATGGGCAAGGCTGTCGATTCGGCGGCGGCGAATGAACTGGTAGATGAAATTTCCAGCTCGGTAATGCGCAACCCCGGTGCCCTCATCAGTCTGGCGCGCCTGAAAACGGCGGACGATTACACCTACATGCACTCGGTGGCCGTCTGTGCCCTGATGGTGGCCTTGTCGCGCCAACTCGAGCTTGATGAAGCGGACACGCGCTCCGCTGCAATGGCCGGACTGCTGCACGACCTGGGCAAGGCGGTGATGCCGCTGGAGGTGCTCAACAAACCGGGCAAGCTCACCGACGAGGAGTTCCGCATCATCAAGAGCCACCCCGTCGAAGGTCACCGGATGTTGCTCGAGGGCAGCGCGGCGGGCGAAATCGTGCTTGACGTCTGCCTGCATCATCACGAAAAGGTTGATGGCAGCGGCTATCCGAAGGGCCTCAAGGAAGCGGAAATCAGCCTCCACGCCAAGATGGGCGCGGTCTGCGACGTCTATGACGCGATCACCTCGAATCGCCCCTACAAGGCAGGCTGGGATCCGGCCGAATCGATCCGCAAGATGGCCGAATGGACCAGCCATTTCGACAATCGCGTCTTCCAGGCATTCGTCAAGAGCATCGGCATCTATCCCACCGGTTCGCTGGTACGCCTGTCCTCCGACCGGCTGGCGGTGGTGGTCGAGCAGTCACCTGCTTCGCTGCTGGCACCTACGGTCAAGGCGTTTTTCTCCGCCAAGTCGCAGACCTATCTGATACCCGAAATCATCGAGTTATCGCGCCCCGGGGCAACTGAAAGAATCACCAGCCGCGAGGAAGCGGCGAAATGGGGGATCAGGGACATCGACCGCCTGTGGGCAGACGGCTAAAACTTTGCGCATCGGCGGATGATGGATCACAATGCGGCTGTTTGTCTTGGCAAACGGGCGACAAGTCCTGGCGGTGAGGCCGCAATTATCAAAGGGGTGCTACATGTCTAATAAACTGATTGCCGGTTTCGGGCCTCTGGCGGTAGCCGGGCTGCTCGGTGTCCTCGCCGCAGCCGCGACACACCTGCTTCCCGCCAGCGCGCATGCGCTCCTGATTGGTCTGGCGGTGGCGGCACTGGTACTGATCGGTGGCAAACTGCGGCGCATACGGCGCATCTCCCTGGAACTGGCCGCCGCCGTCGAGGCATCGGTCGATCACGACATCAACTTGCCTGAAGCGGGCTGTGACAAATCGCTGAAGCCACTGATACAGGCTATCAACCACTACGGCACAAACGTTACCCAGCTGGTCGGCGCGGCCTCGAATCGCGCCAACCAGGTGTTGCTGGTGAGTCACTCGTTGATCGAGTCCGCCGAAGAAGTCCGCAACCATGCTGAACACCAGGCTCATGAGAGCAGCGATCTCGCCACGGCAATGGAGCAGGTCAACAGCACGATCAGCGACATCGCACAAAGCGCCTCGAGCACATTTTCCAATTCAACCCACATCGCCCAGGCCACCGCCGACAGCATGCAGAACATGGGCTCGGTGGTGAAGTCGGTCAATCATCTCTCCACTGTTTTCGAGAATGCCACGCATGCGATGGAAGAACTGCGTCAGGCTTCTGACGAGATCAGCAAGATCGTCCAGGTCATCAATGGCATCGCCGAGCAGACCAATCTCCTGGCGCTCAACGCCGCGATCGAGGCGGCGCGCGCCGGCGAACACGGTCGCGGTTTCGCGGTGGTGGCCGACGAGGTCCGCAAGCTCGCCGAAATCACCAAAAAATCGACCAGCGAGATCACCAACACCATCGCCCGCAATAAGGCACTGACCAGCGAGGTTGCGGGTGCCATGGCCGCGGGGAACGAATTGATCCATGCGAGCGTCGCCCAGACCGAAACCACCAAGTCCTCACTCGATCTCGTGGCGACCAGCATCGATGAAGTCAACGGCATGATCGAAAGGATTGCCGCGGCCACCGAGCAACAGTCGGCGAGCGTCGCCGAAATGACCCTCAATGTCGAACGCATCGCACAGCTCGCCAATGAGACCCAGGCGCGCACGGTGCGCTCCCGGCAGAGCGCCGCGGGACTCGGCCAGGTGTCGCGTGAACTCGAAAAGCGACTCGGCAGCTTTGACATCAGTTTCCTCGGACTGGTGCCTACCGAAGACGCGCTGGATATGAATCAGGCTTTCGGGCCGCTGTGCGAATACCTCGGCAAGCTGCTTGGCCGACCGCTGTTCGTCCGCCTGGGGGAGAACTACGAGCAGGCGATCGAGGATCTCGGCACGGGTCGTGCCCTGCTTTCCTATCAGACCCCGAGCACCTATGTCGATGCGCGCGCACGCTTCAAAATCGAGCCGCTGGTCGTGCCACTTGCCAAGGGCGAACCGTATTACCAGAGCGCTATCGTGGTGCGCGCCGATTCCGGCCTCAACTCACTCGCTGAGTTGCGCACCAAGCGCTTCGCCTTTGGCGACGCCAAATCCACCGGCAGCAAGGCCATGCCGCAGTCCATGCTCAAGGAAGCCGGCATCGGCTTGAAGGAACTCGGTCACCACGCCTTCGTCGGCAGCCACGACAACGTCGCCAAGGCCGTGCTTGCCAAGGACTACGATGCCGGTGGCCTGATGCTGGCGGTCGCCGAGAAATACAGCGGCAAAGGCCTGAAGATCGTCGCGACTTCGCCGCGGATTCCCCAGTTTCCGCTGTGCGCCTCGCCGAAACTGTCGCCCGCAGAACGCGAGCAGATCATCCAGGCTCTGGTCGGACTGAAGAATCCGGAAATCCTCGGCGCCATGGGCGGCCATGTCACCGGCTTCGCCCGCATTCAGGACAGTGATTACGACGGCGTGCGAGCGATGCTGAAAAACCTGCGCGGCTAGGCTTTTTTCCGGGCGGCGGGTTTTTTCTTCGCTGACGCCGCTTTTTTCGGCCGCACCGCCGTCTCGCCAGCGCCGACTTTTGGCGTCTTTGTTACCGCTTTGGCCGGTTTGACCTCGGCCGCAGGCTTGGCGGGTGTTTTGGGTGCCTTGGGCGCACGCTGCTCGAACTCGAATCCCACCTTGCCATCGGCGCCACGCACCAGATAGGCGGAAAATTTCTTGCGGGTGCGGTTGGAAATGAAGGTTTTCAAGAGGCTGGTCTTGCCGGTTTCGAGCAACTTCTGCATCTCGGCGCGGGATATTTCCTGTTGCAGGATGACCTTGCCGGAACGAAAATCGCAGGTCTTCGCTGCCCCGGTGGATTTCTCGCAGACATAGGCCATCGGCTGCTCGAAGACGCGACTGCCGCACTTCGGGCAGGCACCCAGCGCCTCCTGTCCGGTGAAGTCAACCTCCTCGCCATCATCCTCTGCATTGCCGAAATCGAAGCTCGGCGCATGCTCTTCGTTGAGCTTGATGACGGCGGCGAAGGCGCGCCCCATCTTGCTGCGAAAACCTTGCAGCGGGCCGATCTGGCGGTCCTTCAGCAACTGGTCCATTTCCTCGGGTTCCCACTGGCGGCTGGCGATGACCTTCCACAGCTTGTAGTCGCATTTATCGCACTTGAAGTGCTTGTAGGTCTCGTGGATCGTGCCGCCGCATTTCGGGCAGGGCGTCTGGAGCGGGCCGAAGTCGGGGTCGGCGAATTCGCCGGTCTTGATGCGCTCCACCATCTGCTGCGTCTGCTCGGAGATGTGCGCCATGAACTCGGCACGCTTCAGGCGTCCCTGCTCCATTTCGCGCAGTTTCGATTCCCACAGGCCGGTCAGCTCGGGCGAGCGAATCTCGTCGACCTGGAGTTGTTCCAGCGCGAAAAGAAGGTTAAAAGCCTTCGCGGTCGGCTGCAGCTCGCGGCCATTGCGATGGAGATATTCCTCGGCGATGAGGCCTTCGATGGTGGCGGCGCGGGTCGCCGGGGTGCCGAGGCCGCGTTCGGACATCGCCGTGCGCAGTTCCTCGTCCTCGATCAGCTTGCCGGCGCCTTCCATCGCCGAGAGCAGCGTCGCTTCGTTGAAGCGCGGCGGCGGCTTGGTGGCACAGTCCTTGACCGCGACATCGTTGGCCCAGACCCGTTCATCCTTTTGCAAGGGCGGCAGGTTGGGCGATTCTTCATCGCCCTGCGCCTCCTTGCCATAGACGGCCAGCCAGCCCGGCGTCACCAGTACCTTGCCGACGGTCTTGAACGGCTCTTGCTCGATCCTGGTTATGCGCGTGGTGATGAGGTATTCGGCGCTCGGGTAGAAGATGGCGATGAAGCGCTTGACGACCAGGTCATAGAGCTTCTGTTCCGGCTCCGACAGGCTCTTCGGCGGCACGCCGGTGGGGATGATGGCGAAGTGGTCGGAAATCTTGGCGTTGTTGAAGATGCGCTTGGTCGGATGCACCCAGCCGTTGTCCAGCACGGTGGTGGCGTGTTTCCCGAGCGGCGAATCGGTCAGCGCGCGCAGCGTGTCCTTGACCTGGCCCACATAATCTTCGGGCAGGTAGCGCGCGTCGGTCCGCGGGTAGGTCAGCACCTTGTGGCGCTCGTACAGCGCCTGCGCCAGCCCCAGCGTATTCTTTGCCGAAAAGCCGAAGCGGCCGTTGGCGTCGCGCTGCAGGCTGGTCAGGTCGTAGAGCAGCGGACAGGCTTCGGTTTTCGGCGTGGCCTCTTCGCTGACGTCGCCATGCTTGCCAAGGCATTTCTGGCGCAGGGCGTCGGCTGTTTTCTTGTCCCAGATGCGTTCGGCCTTGGCGTGCTCGTCGTCGCTTTTCTTGAATTTCTCGTCAAACCAGCGGCCGCGATAGGTGCCGGCGACGGCCTGGAACTCGGCATCGACTTCCCAGTAATCGCGCGGTTCAAAGGCGCGAATGCGCCGCTCGCGCTCGACCAGGATGGCCAGCGTCGGCGTCTGCACACGGCCGACGGTGGTTTTGTGGAAGCCGCCTTCCTTGGAGTTGAAGGCGGTCATGGCGCGCGTGCCGTTGATACCGATCAACCAGTCGGCCTCGGAACGGCAGCGCGCGGCGTCGGCCAACGGCTGCATCTCTTCGTCCGAGCGCAGATGGGCAAAACCGTCCCGAATGGCGGTGGCGGTCATCGACTGCAGCCACAGGCGGCGAACCGGCTTGGCGTTCTTTTCGGCGAGTGCGTGCTGCAGGACGTAGCGGAAGATCAGTTCCCCCTCGCGCCCGGCGTCGCAGGCATTCACCAGGCCGGTGACATCCTTGCGCTTGATGAGCCGGGTCAGCAAGCGCAGCCGGTCGGCGGTCTTGTCGATGGGGTTGACGGTGAAGCGCGGCGGGATCACCGGCAGGTGGGTGAAGGTCCATTTGCCGCGCTTGACCTCGTATTCCTCGGGCACGGCCAGTTCGAGCAGATGGCCGATGGCGGAGGACAGCACATAGTGCTCGCTCTCGAAATATTCGCCTTCACGAGTAAAGCCGCCCAGCGCCTTGGCGATGTCCTGGGCGACGGAAGGTTTCTCGGCAATGATCAGTTGCTTGCTCACTTATTACCCCTTCCCCCCATCCCCCTTCCAGGGGAAGGTGGTGAAGGGTGTTCGGTCACGCTTCGCGTGGCCTGCGGTTCGTTGGTTGCGCTCGCCTTGGGGCGGCCCGGCGGCGGGCGCATAGGGTCGGCATCTTAAGCGCGCTTGATGCCAACTGGCAAGTTTGTCGAAAAACCCCGTTTAACCAAGCCGCTGGTAGCGCCCCCCCGGCAAGGGGGCGATCCGGCCCTCCAGCTCAAGGGGCAGCAGGCGCGCCAACAGGGTTTCGGGGGGCAGTCCGCTGCGGGTGGCAAGGGTGTCGAGATCGCAGGGGTCATGGCCCAGGGCACGCAGGATGGGGTCTTCATCGGCCGCAGGACCCCCTGGTGCCACACCATCAATAGTCGGCGCTGCTGAGACGGCGGCAATCCCGTGGCCCCAGCCCAGTTCTTCCAGAATGTCCTGCGCCGACTCGACCAGCTTGGCGCCCTGCTTGATGAGGGCATGGCAACCTTTCGACTGGGGAGAATGGATCGAGCCGGGGATGGCGAACACCTCGCGCCCGGCCTCGGCCGCCAGCCGCGCCGTGATCAATGAGCCGCTCTGGCGTGCTGCCTCCACCACCAGGCAGCCCAGTCCCAGCCCGGCAATCAGGCGATTGCGGCGCGGAAAATTGGCTGGCAGCGGTGGCGTGCCAAGGGGGAATTCACTGATGATCACCCCGTGCGCACCGATTTCACGCGCCAAGGCTTCATTGCGTGCCGGATAAATGCGGTCGATGCCGGTGCCAATGACGGCGATGGTGGTCCCCGCGGCGGCGAGCGCGCCGCGGTGTGCTGCCGCATCGATACCCGCCGCCAGTCCGCTGACGACGACAAATCCGGCCGCGCAGAGCGTCGCAGCGAAGGCTTCGGCATTCGCTTCACCTTGTTTTGTCGCGTTGCGGCTGCCAACAATGGCAAAGCCCGGGCGATTCAGCAAGCCGATGTCGCCCTTGACATAGAGCAGTACGGGCGGGTCGGCGGCAGTCAGCAGCGCCTGCGGATAGGCGGCATCGGCGAGCGTAAGAATGTGATTGCCGGCTTGCCCCGCCCAGCTTAGCGTGGCCTCGACCTCGGCGTGACAATCATGGCTACGCAGGCGCTCCACCAGTCCCGCGCCAAGGATGCCGCGCAAGGCGGCAGATGGTGCAGCGAAAATTGCCTCAGGGTCGCCCAGGGCTTTAAGGAGTTGCCGCTGTGTCTCACCCCCGATGCCGGGTATCAAGGTCAGCCGCAGCCAGGCGGCCAGCTCGCCATTCACCGGAAAATTGCTGCGGGTCGGTGAGTTTGCAGCTTTAGGGTTGGCGCACGCGGTCGCCCGCCATCACCGGGCGCGAGGCATCGGTCACCAGACCGTAGGCAACGCGATCGAAGACACGAAAGATGAAAATAAGGCCATAACGCTCGTCCGGTAGTTTATGGCTGCGCAGTTTGTCGTCCTCGAAGCGATTTGACACGGTGGTGCCGGCACGGTAGAGCGCCAGTACATGGCCCATTTCCAGGCCGTCGCGGGTGCCGCGCGAAATCGAAATGATCGAATTGCGGCCACCCTCCCCGATGCCACCGTACAGGGCCAGAATCCGGCCACTGATTGCTTGCTCCGGAACACGCGGGACATAACTCAAAACCTCGGGGCGGCTGGCGGCCACCAGATAGTCGCCCCGACCGATTTCCTGCTTGACACTGCTGATCGTCAGCGGTGCCGGCTCGCCATCCCCGGCGGGACGGGCAGCACCAAGGTAGATGGCCTCCATTCCGAGCACTTCGCCGTTGTCGGGATCGATCAGCGGCTTGCCGGGACGATAAACCTGCCAGAGCTTGACGACGGGATCCACGCCCGTGGCGTAGATGGTGTCGCCGGTCCCGGTATACACACGATTTTCCTGGGTGGCCACCACGCGTGGCGCATTCTCGAATGCCGCGGCATCAATCACCAATGGCTGCGCCAGGAAAGGTTCAATGGCCTGCGCCGGGATGGCGGGAATTTCCTTTGGGGTCGATTCAATACGCACCTGCGGCTCGAGCTTGATCACCTGACCGAGCCTGAGTTGCGGTTCGGCGCCGCTGCGGTCAAGGATCACCACCTGGCCGGGATAGATGCGGTGCGGGTTCCTGACTTGCTCCGCGTTCATCTTCCACAAATCGGGCCAGCGAAAAGGGTCCTTGAGGAATTTCGCCGAGATGCCCCACAGCGTGTCGCCGGGCACGACGATATGCCGGTCCGGCGCATCCGCTGCCAGCTCGATGGGCTTGGCGACTGGGACGGCAGACGACTGGGCGCCCTGAGCGAGAGCCATGGTGGTTGCGGCAGTTGAAAAACTGAGAAGCAGCGCGAATATAATGCGTCGCATAACGGTAATGCTTTGCATAGGGGGTGTCCTCCGGCGTTTCATGGATTCTGCCCGCAAATCCTTCAAGCATCAATCACTTCAAGACGGTTTTCATGGCTCTATTACCCATATTGCGCTACCCGGATCCCCGCCTCCACACTCACGCCAAGCCAGTGGCGCAGGTTGATGCCGGCATCCGCAAACTGGCTGCCGACATGGCCGAAACCATGTATGCCGCTCCCGGCATCGGCTTGGCCGCCACCCAGGTGAATGTGCATCAGCGCTTGCTGGTGCTCGATATCTCGGAGGACAAATCGCAACTGCAAGTCTTCATCAACCCGGAAATCCTGTCGCGCGAAGGCGAATGCGAGGGTGAGGAAGGCTGCCTTTCGGTGCCCGGCATTTATGAAACGGTCAAACGCAGCCAGCGCATCAGGTTGCGCGCCCTGGACCGTAACGGCAAACCTTTCGAGATCGACGCCGACGGCATGCTGGCCGTCTGTCTGCAGCACGAGATCGACCACCTCGACGGCAAGGTGTTTGTCGAATACCTGTCGAAATTGAAGCTCGGGCGCATCAAGGCCAAGCTGGCCAAGCAGGCACGGATCACTGCGTGAGCCGTTTTTCACCACGGCGAACACGGCGACACGGCGAAACAATTCCTGTTGCACGGTGGCGTCCGTTTTTTCGCCGTGTCGCCGTGGTTAATCGGGTTTGCATATGAAAATCGCCTTTGCCGGAACCCCCGAATTTGCCGCCGTCACGTTGCGGGCCCTGATTGCGGCCGGCTTCGACATTCCGCTGGTGTTGACCCAGCCGGACCGGCCGGCCGGACGTGGGCAAAAGCTGGTAGTGAGCCCGGTCAAACAGGTGGCCATGGCTGCGGGCATTCCCGTCCATCAGCCGGAACGGCTCAAGGATCCTGCCACCCATGCCCCGCTGGTCGCAGCGGCCCCCGATCTGCTGGTGGTCGCCGCTTACGGCCTGATCCTGCCGCAGGCGGTGCTGGACATCCCGCAGCGCGGCTGCCTCAACATCCATGCCTCGCTGCTGCCCCGCTGGCGCGGAGCAGCGCCCATACAACGCTGCATCGAGGCGGGCGATGCCGAAACCGGCGTGACCATCATGCGCATGGAAGCCGGCCTCGATACCGGTCCGATGCTGCTGGCGCACGCGCTGCCAATCGGCGCTGGCGAAACGGCGGCAAGCCTGCACGACAAGCTGGCCATCCTGGGCAGCCGGCTGATCGTGCTCGCGCTGCGGGAATTTGAAACACTGCGTGCGGTGCATCAACCCGTCGCCGGCGTGACTTACGCCAGCAAGATCGACAAGGCCGAAGCCCGTATCGATTGGCGCCAATCGGCGACCGAAATCGAACGACGCATCCGTGCCTTCGATCCCTTTCCCGGTGCCACCGCGCTGTTGGGAGCAACAACTGTCAAAGTCTGGCACGCCTCACTGGCGGACGGCACAGGCGCACCCGGTGAAATCCTCGCTGTCCGCCCCGACGGCATCACCGTCGCCTGCGGCACAGGGGCTCTCAGCTTGATCGAGCTACAAAAACCGGGCGGTCGCCGTCTCGCCAGCGCCGACTTTCTGCACGGCTTTCCGGTTAGCGCCGGCCAGCACTTCACCCTGCCACTGGCTAATTTTCATGATGCGTGAGCTACGCCTCCGATCATGAAAGACACCCGCCCCCCTTTGTGCGCCGTTGGCGCATCCCTCGCTTTGCTCCGGACCGCTGCTGCGCAGCGTCCTGCGGCCTGCGGCCTGGTACCCCCCTCGCGGGGTGTTCCAGACGGCTCGCTGCGCTCGGCTATCATGGGGCGCGCTGGTTCGAGGTCGGCGCGGATTGCGGCTGGCGCCGCGTGCCGCGTTTGCTTGGCAGCCCGCTCCCTCAATCCCTCTCCCGCAAGCGGGAGAGGGAAGCTATCTGCCTCCTCTCTCCCGCTGGGAGAGAGGGATTGGCCCGGCGCAAACGCTGTATTCCACGTTAAATGATTGCGCAGCCAGGCTTGGCTGCTTCACTGGGATCGGCGACGCGTGTCGTTGCCGCCGTCCTGGCCGGCCGGGCCGCCGATGCCGCCCTGGCGCAAACCACCCCAGACGTTCGCCCGGCCACGCTTGATCTCGCCTTCACCACCCTGCGCGACTTCGGCCGCGGCGATTTCCTGCTCGGCCGGCTGCTCGCCAAACCGCTCAAGGCTTTGGAAATCCGTGCCCTGCTGCTGGTGGCACTGGCCCGACTGGAGCGGCGGCCGGAAGATGCGCACACCATTGTCGATCAGGCCGTTCTGGCCGCGAGCCGGATAGCCGGTGGGCGGCTGAAGGGGCTGACCAATGCCGTGCTGCGCAACTTCCAGCGCCAGCGCGCCGACCTGCTGGCAGCAGCGGACGCCGATGTTGTGGCGCACTGGCGGCATCCGGCCTGGTGGCTGGATGCCCTGCGGGAAGCTTACCCGGGCCATTGGGAAGAGATCGCCGCCGCCGGCAACAGTCATCCGCCGCTGTGCCTGCGCATCAATCGACGCCGTATCGCCAGCGCCGACTTTTACACTGGGGAACTGGCGATAGCCGGGATTGCGGCGCAGGTCGGAGACGCGACAGCGCTGCTGCTCGACAAGCCGGTACCGGTCGAACGCCTGCCGGGTTTCGCCGCGGGCCACGTGTCGGTACAGGACTGGGGGGCGCAACGTGCCGCCACATTGCTCGATCTGGCGGATGGCCAGCGCGTACTGGATGCCTGTGCCGCGCCCGGCGGCAAGACGGCACACATCCTCGAACGCGCCGCCGTAGCATTGACCGCGCTTGAGCTCGATCCCCGGCGCGCCACCCGCATCGAGCAGAACCTGCAACGCCTCGACCTGACTGCAACGCTGGTGATCGGTGACGCCAGCCAGCCCACTGCATGGTGGGATGGCCAGTACTTCGACCGCATCCTGGCCGATGTGCCCTGCTCGGCCTCGGGCGTAGCGCGTCGTCACCCCGACATCAAATGGCTGCGGCGCTCCGCCGATGTGGCGCGATTCGTACGCACCCAGGCGGCAATCCTCGATGCTTTGTGGCCTCTGCTCGCCCCGGGGGGCAAAATGCTTTACTGTACCTGTTCGGTATTTCCCGAAGAAAATGGCGCACAGGTGCGTGCCTTTGTGGCACGCCACCCGGACTCCCGTCGCTGTCCGACGGGTAGCGATACTACGGAATTACAACTACTGCCCTCCGCCACGCATGACGGCTTTTATTACGCACTACTGGAAAAAACACCTTGAGCCGCTAGCCCTGCTTGCCCTCATGGTGGGTGCGTTGTTGTCGGCGAGCGCCGCCCTGGCCGGCAGCATCGAGCCAAAAAGCGCCGTGCTGGTGCCTGATGAGCGTGGTCATGCACTCACCGTGGAATTTGCCATCGATCTCGGCCCGCGCCTTGAAGAAGCCGTGAGTCGCGGCGTACCGCTCAACTTTCGTCTTGAATTCACCCTGTCGCGTAAACGCTGGTACTGGATTGACGAACATGTCGCCGGCCATGTGATCGACTATCGTCTCAGCTATCAGGCATTGACGCGCCAGTACCGGCTATCGCTGGGCGGCCTGCACCGGAATTTCGACGCACTGGATGATGCGCTACAGGTGCTGGAGCGTACCGCCCGCCTGCATGTCGTCGGCCGCGGTGCCCTGCTTCCCGGCGAAAATTACACGGCCGCGGTACGCCTGTCGCTCGATCACAGCCAGTTGCCCAAGCCGTTGCAGATCGACGCCCTGGCCGACCGCGACTGGCGTGTCGAGGCCAGGACACTGCGCTGGGGCTTCGTGCCAACAGCTGAAAAATGAACATTATCGCGGGATTGCGGGGTAAGGCGTTTTGCACCGGGGCTTGCCCCCATGCTTCGCTCATGCCTTCGGGGGCCGCATGATCCTCGCGCTGTCGATCGTTGCCGGCCTGAGTGCCATGCTGGTATTCCTGCTTGCCTCGGCAAGTGCCGATGCGACGTTGTTCGCCGAGCATACGACACTGCTGCTCGGCATGAATGCGCTGGCGGCGTTGATCCTCCTCGGCCTGGTGGTGGCGCAGCTGCGCCGGCTGTGGCGCGAATATCGCGGCGGCGTATTCGGTGCGCGACTCAAGTCACGACTGCTGCTGATGCTGGCACTGATGGCGGTGGTCCCCGGGGCACTGGTCTACGCCGTGTCGATGCAATTTGCGGTGAAGAGCATCGACTCATGGTTCGACGTGCGCATCGAGGCGGCACTCGATGGCGGACTCGACCTCGGTCGCGGCGTACTTGAGGCGATGCAGGACGACCTGCTGGCCAAGGGGCGCACCATGGCCTACGACCTCGCCGGCACGGCCTTGGTCAGCCCCGTGCTGCTCAACCGTCTGCGCGAACAAACGGGGGTGCAGGGCGCCACCCTGCTGACCACCACCGGTCAGCTGGTGGCGAATAGCGGCGGCGGCGTGCAGGGTCTGCTGCTGCCCTCGCTGCCCTCGGCGGCCCAGTTGCGGCAGGCGCGCCTCGGCTCCGGCATCACGCGCATCGAGGGCGACACGGCCAGCGGTCTGGTTGTGCACGCACTGATCCCCGTAGCAACCTATCGCCTCGGCAGCGATCCGCTGATCCTGCAACTGGAACAGGCCGTACCGACATCCATTACCCAAAGCGCCGCGCTGGTGGAAAGCGCGCGGCGCGACTACCAGGAATTGCAACTGGGGCGTGCCGGCCTGAAGCGTCTGTATACCCTGACGCTGACCTTTTCGCTGTTGCTGGCCTTGTTTGCCGCCGTGGCCCTCGCATTTTTTCTTGCCGCGCGCCTCGCCAAGCCCCTGCTGATCCTGGCCGAAGGTACCCGCGCCGTGGCGGCCGGCGATCTCACGCCGCGCGCGGCACTGGCAACGGACGACGAACTGGGCGTGCTGACGCGCTCTTTCAACACCATGACTGCCCAACTCAGCCAGGCGCGTGGCGAACGCGAAGCGGCCCACGCCTATCTCGAAGGTGTATTGACCAACCTGTCGACCGGCGTGCTGGCCTTCGATGGCGACTTCATGTTGCGCGCGGCCAACCGCGGGGCCTGTGCAATTCTCGGCGATGATCTGTGCGCGACCGTCGGCCGGCCCCTTGTCGAATGGCCGGACCGCGCCGCTTTCAAGGCGGCGATTCAGGAGGCCTTTGCCGGAAGCGACGAGTGGCAACGCCAACTGGAAATCGACAGCCCGTCCGGCACTCGCCAGATATTGCTGTTGCGCGGCTCCACCCTGCCAGCCGCGGCAGGGCGTGTCGTGGTGTTCGATGACATCAGCCCGGTGATTGTCGCTCAGCGGGCGGCCGCCTGGGGTGAAGTGGCGCAGCGACTGGCCCACGAGATCAAGAACCCGCTCACCCCCATCCAGCTCTCCGCCGAGCGCCTGCAGATCAAGCTGGCCAATAAACTCGACAGCGACAGCGCCGCCATTCTGGAACGCGCAACACGCACCATCGTCGACCAGGTCGAGTCGATGAAGAACATGGTCAACGACTTTCGCGACTACGCACGCCTGCCGCCGCCCCTGCCCGCACCGCTGGATTTGAACGCGCTGGTTGCGGAAGTGCTTGAGCTTTATGAAGAGGGTCCCGTAGCCGTGGTGGCAGACCTTGATGCGGCTTTGCCCCCGGTACTGGCCGATGCCGGCCAGCTACGCCAGGTGCTGCACAACCTGATCAAGAATGCTGGCGAGGCGATGCATGACAAAGTCGGCGCCGGACCGTCCCAAGCCAACGTCAGCGGATTGCCCCCTCCGGGGGTGGGGGGCAGCGAGCCAGAGTTGCGCGCGTGGGGGGGCAATACAGTCGGCGTTGGCGGGATGAAATCCCCCGCAGCAGGCACGGCGCCCGGGCGGCACGTCGACCATGCGGAACAGGCGGTCGTCACGGTGATGACCAAAAGCGGCCGCATGGCAACACTATCGGTTAGCGATCATGGCCCGGGCTTCCCGCCACAAATTCTGGCGCGCGCCTTCGAACCCTATGTGACGACCAAGTCCAAGGGCACCGGTCTCGGCCTGGCCATTGTCCGAAAAATCATCGACGACCACGGCGGCACCATCCGGCTCGCCAACCGGACCAATGAACAAGGGGGCGGCGCCGAAGTAAGCATGCAATTACCCTTACATCAGCCTTCCCGGCCGGGCGGCACAGCGGCATAATCACGTTCCATGTCACAAATCCTGGTCATTGACGACGAAGTCGGCATCCGCGAACTCCTTTCGGAGATTCTCACCGACGAGGGTCACGATGTCGTCACGGCGGAAGATGCCGCAACGGCGCGTATCAGGCGTGATGCCGCCCGACCCGATCTGGTGTTGCTCGATATCTGGATGCCTGACACCGACGGCGTCACCCTGCTCAAGGAGTGGGCAGCGGCCGGTCAGCTGACCATGCCGGTGGTGATGATGTCGGGTCACGCCACCATCGACACCGCAGTGGAAGCTACCCGCATCGGCGCCGTCGGCTTCCTCGAGAAACCCATCGGCATGCAGAAGCTGCTGGCCAGCGTCAAGCAGGCGCTCGACCGTGCCCCGCGCCGCAGCAGCGTGCTTTCGCTGGCTGCCTTTCCGCGCTCGGCGGCACTCAAGGATTTACGGCGGCGCCTCGAGCAGGTGGCCGGCAAGAGCCGTTCGGTACTGCTGCGGGCGCCAGCCGGATCGATCACCGAACTGGCGGCGCGCACCCTGCAACCGCCCGGCAAGGCATGGATCGACCTGGGGCATGACTCGAATCCGTTGACCCTCGACCTCATGATGCAGTCGGCTGGTGGTGTGCTCTATTGCGGCGAACTGTCGCGACTGACGCGCCTGCAACAAAAAAACCTGGCCTTTGCCATGGAGCGTCTGGAAAAGCACAACCTGCGGCTGGTGGCTGCCACCGTCCTGGATGCCGCACAGCTTGCCGCCCTGGACTGGGAAGATGGCCTGCTGAAAGCCTTGTTCGACGTCAGCATCGGTTTGCCCTCTCTGGCCGAGCTGAAGGATGACGTGCCCGATCTGGCCGCCCACATCCTCACCCAGCTGGTCGAAGCCGGTGATGCACCCAACCGGCGCCTGTCGGTGGCAGCGCAGAATGCCCTGCGCCTGCATCCGTGGCCGGAAGGCTACGAACAATTGCGCAGCACGGTCAAGTCACTGGCCCTGGCGGCGCTTGAAGAGGAAATCGGCGCCGACGATGTGCAGCATCTGCTGACGCCCGGCGCGGCGGCGCTGCCCGAAGTACCTCCCGGCGTCATACCGGAAATGCTGGCGCTGCCGCTGCGCGAGGCACGCGAAATGTTCGAGCGTCTCTACTTCGAATATCACCTCAGGATTGAAGGCGGCAGCATGACGCGCCTCGCCGAAAAGACCGGGCTGGAGCGCACCCACCTGTATCGCAAGCTCAAGGATCTTGGCCTGCGCAACTCCCCGGTCGAGAAACCATGAGAATCGTCATTCTGGGCGCCGGACAGGTCGGCGCATCGGTGGCCGAGGCGCTGTCTTCCGAGGCCAATGACATCACCGTCGTCGACCAGAACCGCGCGGCGCTCGCCGAGCTGGCCGACCGGCTCGACGTGCGTACGGTGGCCGGCAATGCCGCCTACCCTGCCGTGCTGCGTGAGGCCGGCATCGAGGACACCGACATGCTGGTGGCGGTGACGCAGTCCGACCAGACCAACCTGGTCGCCTGCAAGATCAGCCGCACCATGTTTCACGTGCCGACCCGCATCGCCCGCCTGCGCTCCCATGATCTCTTCGATCCGGTACTCCTGGCGGATGAAAATTTCGCCGTCGATTACGCCATCTGCCCCGAACAGGACATCACCGATTACATCGGCAAGCTGATCGAATTTCCCGAGGCGCTGCAGGTGCTCGAATTCGCTGGCGGCGCCGTGACACTGATCGGCGTGCGCGCCTATCCGGGCGGCCTGCTGGTCGGCAAACCCATTCGTTCCATGCGCGACCACCTGCCGGCCGGCGTCGATGCCCGCATTGCCGCCATCTTCCGCGAGCACCAGCCGATCGAGCCCGACGGCGACACCGTCGTGGAACCCGGCGACGAGGTCTTTGTGGTCGCCGACAGCAAACATATTCGCCATGTCCTGAAAGAGCTGCGCCGCTCGCTCGAACCCGTCAAGCGGGTGATGATCGCCGGCGGCGGCAATATCGGCCTGCGGGTCGCGGCGATGCTGGAGAAAAATTACCAGGTCAAACTGATCGAGCTCGACCGGCAGCGTGCCGAAATCATTGCCAACAGTCTCGGCGATACGCTGGTGCTCGCCGGCGAGGCCACCGACGAAAATCTGCTGGCGCAGGAAAATATCGATGAAACGGATATGTTCCTCGCCCTGACCAACGACGACGAAGACAACATCATGGCCGCCTCGCTGGCCAAACGGCTGGGCTGCAAGCGCGTGCTGGCCCTGATCAACCGCCGCGCCTACGCCGACATGGTGCAGGGCGGTCCGATCGACATCGGCTTGAGCCCGGCGCAGGTGTCGATCGGCGCCCTGCTCACCCATGTGCGGCGCGGCGACGTCGCGCGCGTGCATAGCCTGCGGCGCGGCGCGGCCGAGGCCCTCGAACTGATCGCCCACGGCGACAAGCAGACCTCCAAGGTCGTCGGCCGGCGCATCGACGAGCTGCCGCTCATCAAGGGGGCGCACATCGGCGCCATCGTCAGGTGCACCCATGACTCCGAGATCATTTACAAGGACGGGCTGCCCTCCAGGGAACACCTCGACCGCGTCATCATCCCCCACCACGACACGGTGATCGAGAGCGACGACCACGTCATCGTTTTCTGCACGCGCAAGCGTGAAGTCGCCCAGGTCGAAAAGCTGTTTCAGGTCGGCTTTCACTTCCTGTAACCACCATGCACCGGTTTTATCCGTTGCTCCGTGTCTTTGGGGCGCTGCTGATCGGTTTTTCATTTTGCCTGGCCGTTCCCATGGGCCTGTCCTGGGTGGTCGGCGATGGCGCGCATGCGGCCTTCGACAAGGCCTTCAGCGCCGCCCTGCTGTGCGGACTGGCGCTCTATCTCGGGCTATACCGCGAAAACCGTGAAATGAAGGTCCGCGACGGCTTTTTACTCGTCGTACTGGTGTGGACGGTGCTGCCATTCTTCGCCTGCCTGCCCTTGTACCTGCATCTCGACATCTCCTTCACGGATGCCTATTTCGAGGCGACCTCGGGGCTCACCGCCACCGGTTCCACGGTGCTCAGCGGCATTGACCAACTCCCCCTGTCGCTCAATTTCTGGCGCACCTTCATGCACTGGATCGGCGGCATGGGCGTCGTCGTGCTGGCGGTGGCGATCCTGCCGCTGCTGGGCATCGGCGGTCGGCAGCTGTTCAAAACCGAAGTGCCCGGGCCGATGAAGGAGGCCAGCCTGACGCCGCGCATCGCCGAAACCGCCAAGGGATTATGGCGCGTCTATCTCATCCTCACTGTCGCCTGCGGCGTGACCCTGTGGTTGCTCGGCATGGAGCCGTGGGACGCGGTGATGCACGCCTTTTCCACGCTTGGGCTGGGCGGCTTTTCCACCAAGGACGCCAGCCTCGGCCATTTCGCCAGCCTGCAGATCGAAATGGCCGTGATTTTCTTTGCGCTGCTCTCCGGCCTCAACTACGCCACGCACTTCATGGCGCTCAACGGGCGCTCGATCAAACCCTATCTGCGCGACCCCGAGGCGCCCTATTTTTTCGGCGTGCTGGGGCTCTCCGTTCTGGCACTGACGCTCTATCTGCTGGCGCTGGGCGTCTTCCCGGATTTCGGCGAGGCGCTGCGCTATGTCGCCTTTCACTCGATCTCGCTGGCGACCTCGCTTGGCCTGTCGACCACCGACTACGGCCAATGGCCGTTCTTCGCCCAGATCTGGATGCTGTTCCTGGGCAGCTTCATCGCCTGTTCCGGCTCGACCGGCGGCGGCCTCAAGATGATCCGCGCAATGATTCTCTACAAGCAGGTCTATCGCGAACTGATCTGCGCCATGCATCCCAGCATCGTCCGGCCGGTGCGCATCCGTGGCAGCGTGATACCGCAACATGTGCTCTCGGGCGTGATGGCTTTCGGCTTCATCTACATGGTCAGCATCGTCTCGCTGACCCTGTTGATGTCATTCACCGGCCTGGACATCGTCACGGCATTTTCCGCGGTCGTCGCCACGCTGAACAACACCGGCCCCGGCCTCAATCTCGTCGGCCCGGGGACGACTTTCGCAATCCTCACTGACTTCCAGACCTGGATCTGCACCTTCGCCATGATTCTCGGCCGACTGGAAATCTTCACCTTGCTGGTCGTGCTGACGCCTGCTTTCTGGCGCAAATGAGCCCGCCCGCCGCCGTGATGCGGTTCTACCCGCTGCTGCGCGTCTTCGGCGTCTTGTTGATGGGCTTCGCGCTCACCCTGCTGGTGCCGCTGCTGTTTTCCTGGTGGTGGCGGGATGGCGCCACCACGGCCTACGATGAAGCCTTTCTGTTGACCCTTGGTGCCGGATTCATCCTGTGGTGGGTGGCCCGCCATGAAAAACGCGAGCTCAAGGTGCGCGACGGCTTCCTCATGGTGGTGATGGTGTGGACCCTGCTGCCCGCATTCGCCTGCCTGCCGCTGATCCTGCATCTGAATATCTCCTTCACCGACGCCTACTTCGAGGCCGTCTCCGGGCTGACCACCACCGGGGCGACGGTGCTCGCCAACATCGACACGCTGCCACCGTCGATCAACCTCTGGCGTGGCATGATGGTCTGGTTGGGCGGCATGGGCCTGATCGTGCTGGCCGTGGCGATCCTGCCGCTCTTGGGCGTCGGCGGCCGGCAGATGTTCAAGGCCGAGACGCCGGGACCGATGAAGGATACCCAGCTCACGCCGCGCATGACCCAGACCGCCAAGGGGCTGTGGGTGGTGTATGCCGCGATCACGCTGGCCTGC
>DDXB01000045.1 GCA_002347405.1 Rhodocyclaceae bacterium UBA2271
CGCCCGTGCCGGGCGCACAAGAAAACCCCCGCAGGCTTGAAAGCCTGCGGGGGCTGGGCATGACTGGTGCTGCTGACCGGAATCGAACTGGTGACCTACTGATTACGAATCAGTTGCTCTACCAACTGAGCTACAGCAGCTTTAGGGGAAACTCTTTGTAAAACAACACTTTTTCTGCTGGCTTGATATCATCAACTACGGCCATTTTCGCTCACTCTTGGTCACTATGTGGTCACTACGAACCGAGGTACCGCAAGGCGCGACGTGGAAAGGGAGGCATTCTAGATGAAACCAGCGGACAAGAGAACCCCTGAGAAGCTGACACAGCGGCGAATTGAGGGCTTCACATTTGAAGGCCCTACCCCGCAGAGTCAGGATATCCGATGGGATGATGATTTACCGGGCTTCGGCGTTCGGGTGTTCCCGTCAAACGCAAAAAGCTTCGTCATTCATTACCGTAGCCGGGGCCGGCAGCGGCTACACACTATCGGCAAGGTAGGCATTCTCACATTAGCTCAGGCCCAAGACAAAGCGAGGAAGGCAATCGCCCACCGCAATGAAGTTGATCCCGCAGATACATATCGCGCTTTCCTCAAAGCCCCTACTTTCGGAAACCTAGCCGATACATACCTTAAGAACCATGCAGCCAAAAAGCGAAGCTATAACGACGATAAGCGCCGCATCGATAAGAAGCTGCTCCCAAAGTGGAAGAACCGCAAACTCGAATCAATCACACATAACGACGTAGTAGAACTTCACAAAGCCATCGGCGCGGAAATCTTGAAGCGAGAAAGTGGCAATAAGCCAAAGCATTACGAAGCCAATCGAACTCTTGCCCTTACCTTTCAGCGTGCCGCGTTTGTGTCTCTGGGTGCAAGGCGAATTGGAGATTGCCGAACGCGAGTTATTCCTAGATGCGAAGGGGTGGAACTTGTTGGATTACCCTGCCGCGCTGCCGGAATTCCGTTACGACGATAGCACCCGGCGTTTTGTCTTCGATGTGGACGGCGACCGGGTAGTATGGAACGTGCTGGATACGCAAGCGCATATGGTTGTCGGGGATAGCAACTCTCGTTGATGTGCCTTCGCTTGCCTACTCGTTTTCGTATCAAGCAAAATTGTCGGGTGGGGGCGTTCAGGCGATTCTGGAGCGTATTCGCGGATATATGGAACCCAAACCTTTGCGCTATCCTTTTCGCGCTGCTTCCATACAAGTCGCCCTTCCTTACGTGCCTTATCTACCCCACCGAGAGAATGTGACCACCGTGCCTCTCTACCATCGTCATGAACCGGGAACACTGTAGCGCCATCCGGGGCGGTCAATGCGTAATACATAGTCGGCCTGTCAGATCGAAGACTGTTCTTGCCGTTCTTCTTTAGCAGCCGGTCACGGCAAAGTCGTCCATGTTCATCACGTTGGCTGTATGCATCGATTAAGGAATGGTCGCTTTTCTTTCGAAAGCCTGCGGCATCCTTGCATTTCTCGTAACACAATACGAACTCATGATCGGGGGTAATGGGCACCTTGTTGTCGTTTGGGCTATCGACCTTTTGCCAAATGAAAGTCGTCGTAAAGTTTCCCCTCCCAAAAACCTCATCCATGACCACCTTGAGGTAATGACCCTCATTGTCATCGATGGAAACCCATATGCTGCCATCCTCTCGTAACAACTCTCGCAACAACTCAAGGCGCGGGTACATCATGGCAAGCCACTTGGCATGCTCTAGGTTGTCGTCGTAATGCTCGAAGGCAGAGCGGGTGTTGTACGGCGGATCAATGTAGATGCACTTCACCCGGCCCGCGTAGAAGGGAAGCAAGGTTTTTAAGGCGTCTAAGTTGTCGCCTTGGATCAGCATGTTTTCCGTATCGGCAGCGCCGAACGACAATTCCGGTACATGCTCCAACAGCCGATAGGGGGCCTTGCTCGATAGCTTTAGATCGGCATCGCGGGTTAGCCATTGGAGAAGCGGCATTCAGGGTTCCCATGATTCCGCCACAAGCTCGCATGCCCGGTACATGGGCGGACGGTTGCGTCGGCTATTGTTCTAGTAATTTTCCGCAGGAGACTATAGCGGAAATAGGCTTGCGCTCCTACTGCCACCATGGGCACTACATCTGCTCAGAGCCGCGCAAAATTGCAATCGATTGCAATAGCCAGGATGTACTACGCGAAATTGGCTTTTCCTGACTCGTAGAAGTCCGCTAACTCTTCAACCCGGCGATAGAAAGAAGCAATAATTTTGGCAGTTGCAAGCCAATCGGAACCGACTAATTCATGAACGCGGGCGAGATACTTAAAGCCGATTGCCGTGCACAAGGCTTTAGTAACGCGCTCTAGAAATGCCTTATCGTCGTTATCGAGAGTTATCTCTCGATGGCTGCGCCCAAGAAATTCCCGCAACGACATTCCGTTATGAAGCTCTTTATATGCTTCCTGAACCTTGCGCCAGTCGTTATTGATGGCCTCCACCAATACCTGAATCTCGGCAGCAATATCTGGAAGCGCAGTAATTTTTATCGTTCCCGGAGAAGCATATTGAATTTCTTTAACCGCCAATCTTTGCGGGCGCGGAATCCTGAGATACAGATCGTTATAGAAACCTACGGTGGAGAAACCACCCCGCCAAGGATACCGCTCAAAAAGTTCGCCTAAAGCTTCATCCGCCCCCCTCTGATTTGACGGGTGCATAGCGTGCATGAACGAATAGGCATCAGCAAACTTATTGGGAAATTGGGACAGGTCTTGAATGTCCCAGCGTCCATCTATCCCAATATCCAGTGTTGAAGGTTGCTGAACAGCAGAGGCCGTACTTTCAGGTTCAGTATGGCTACGCGAGAAGAAACCAGCTTCGGGCAACCAGTCTTCTTCAATCTCGTATATTTCCTTCAGGGGGAAACGGCCTGCATTGTCATCATCAAGCGCAAACAGAAAGTACTTATTTCTCTTAGGCCGTTTGAAGGCAAAACGAAGATCGATAGCCTCAGCCAAATAGTCATCCAGCATCTCTTCAGAGACTTGCACCGCTAAGAACCCATGCGCCAACTCAGCATGTGGGATAGCTAAACCAAGATACTTAATCTTGCGCCCATCCTCGCCCATGACAAGCTGAGGCCCATCACAATAGACGTAGGTGCGTTGAATGCTTAAGTACCTTGCTGCCATCTTAAACCACGATTACCGATGCAATGACCGGATCAAAAGAGTTATATATCCACCAGTCGTAATGACCATTTGCGCCCTTCGTAACACGTCCTGCATTTCTGCCCAAGGTTAGTCTGGCAACATACTTATGCTTCTTAAACCTTGGGAGCCGCTGCATATTCTGTACCCTGTCCAGATCATCATAGACGGAACAGGATGCCCATCGACACTCATCAACACTTGCGGGGGCAACTAGCCCGAGTTTCTTATGGGAATGAAAATCAGCCTGCTTAACAGGACTGGTTTTCAGCAATCGGAACACCACGAGACTCGATGGCTCCATTGCGGTCGCAGGAGGGCAACTTTGAGGAAGGTTTTCTAGGTACATAGGTTGCAGGTCTATCCGTGCAAGCCGGATTGTGCCCGCTCAATACCCATATAGCAACCAAGAGGGCTAGGATTCAAGAAAGCTCCCGTTGAGGCAATCCATGAAAACAACAAGCATAGCTACGGCGTATTACGTTGCCGCTTGGTCACTATGTGGTCACTATATAAAACCACAAAAGCAAAAGCCGCCTCCAACTCATTGATTAGAAGCGGCTTTACAGGTGCCTTGCCAGTCAGGATAAGTGATTACGAATCAGTTGCTCTACCAACTGAGCTACAGCAGCGACGGGGTGATTATACGTGCAGCTGTCCTCGGCGAACAACTGGCTAAGGCTGTCCATATATCGAATAACCAAAATTCAATTCGATACGCACTCGCGATTTGACTGCCGTGTCGTTTTTGATCCCCGGAGCAAAACGCATTTTATTCAATGTCGCCTGCACAGCTGCCACAAAACTCTGGTCAAGACTGCTGAATTCGTTCAACGCCTCATCCACCTGCCCCGTTTCGTCAATGAGCAGTATGAATATCATGCGTCCAGCCCCTGCAATGTTGCCGATCTCAGGGAAACTCGTGTCCAGTTCGGTTAAAAGCCGTGGAGGCGGGTCAAGCTCACCGGATGGCAAGTAGGCCGGGGCAGGGGGCGGGTAAGGCGGGCCGAAATCCCCCGCCGGCAGCAGTCCAATGCGCGAGGCGGCTGTAAAGGATACCGCCGAGTCTTCCAGCGTTGACGATTCATGCCCTGTTGCCAAGGAAAGATCGGCGGCAGTCGATTCCAGTTCCGCCAGCCTTGCTACTAGCTGCCCGTCGCCAGCGCCATTTACCGCCCCAGGCAGGATCAGCAAATCAAGTTGGTGCGCAAACCCCTGCGGCGCTCGCGGCCAGAGGCCAATTCCAGAAACTCCACGCGAGAGGGAGTCGATGACCAGCAGGTGAATGAGGACGGAACAACACAGGGCCAATAACAACCGCCACCGTCCCCTCCGCAACATGTAGCGAGGATTCCCCGCGAGCCATCGCACGTCCCGTCATCAGTTCTGCAGTTCGCGCCATGTAACGCGCCGTACCGATGCGCCGCCGCTCTTGATGCGCACATCTTCAACGTTGTTGACAACGTCCTGACCGGAAGTCCGGGTGATACTCTTGACTACGCCGCTGGGCAGTACCACCACGTTCGGTCGGGTGGATGCACCCGAGTAAGCGGTGGCCAGATGTGTATTCACATTCCCGGCTTGCTGCACGACGCCGCCAGAGAGGTAGTCGACGTTATAGACCCAGCTTGAAAAACCGGAAGGGTTGCAGGCATCGGCCGAACCGGGCTTGTTGGTTACGAATATCAGCGTGCCAAAGGCCAGTTGTGGATCGGTATTGCCGCGTTCGCCAGTCTCAGGATAATCGAGTTGCCAGCCGAGGTTACTGTCATCCTCGAATACGGAGGGTTGCACCGTACCCGTCCGCCCACTGCCGCCGCTGCTCGCCGTTGACGCGACCAGTGTCGTCGGCGCGGGACTGCCATCCTTGTCCCAGATACCGTAGAAGCTCTGCTGGCTGGTGTCGGCAAGATCGACGTTGCCCAGCAACTTGCCGGTCGAAAAGAAGACCACTCGCTTCTTCTGACCATTGTTCTTCACTACCTCGCCGAGTTCCGGCCTGGCCGTGATGGGTTTGGACGATCCGACATTGATCATCAGACTATTTACCGGGGTACCGCTCGTCAGGTCGAACTTCCACATATTCCCAAGCAGGTCGCCGCCATACACATACTTCGCGGTGTTGTCCCTCATGGCGTCGTCGACCCAGGACCGGATGCGGCCCAGCCCGCTCGGCGTCGTCGTATCACCGGCGTTCGTCGTCACCTTGTGGAGAACAGCACCGGTCAGGGCATCAAGAACATACAGATAACCCTTGCCATCGCCAGTGACGTGGTTGTTGTAACCGGATGTCACCATGGCCACCCAAGCGCCGCTGGGCAACTTGACAATCTCGGGATTGCCATAGCCGTGACCCAGATCGCAATCTTCCGTGATACCGGCAACGGTGGTGTAACGGGGCGATGTCCCGGCGGTGCAACCGGGTTTCTGGCGAAATTCCCAAAGCACCTTCGGGTTGAGGACGGAGGTGTCTGTGGCGGTGTCGGTGATATCCAGCGCATAGTAGCCAGGGCCACCACCCGCCAGGCCACCGACCAGGATGGTCTTCCAAGTCAGCGGGCCCGACTGCACGTCTC
This sequence comes from Rhodocyclaceae bacterium UBA2271, assembly GCA_002347405.1. Classification (GTDB taxonomy): domain Bacteria; phylum Pseudomonadota; class Gammaproteobacteria; order Burkholderiales; family Rhodocyclaceae; genus Sulfuricystis. Next base: position 5,759 of record DDXB01000045.1, read on the forward strand.
CTGTCACCGGCGTGCCATCGACAAAATAACGGTGCTTGGTGGCATAGTCCTTGTCGGCCAAGCGGAAGATATCCTTCAACACCATTGAAGGGATGTAAGCCCAGCGCTCGTTGCCATTCGCGGCATCAAAGGCGTGCAGCATGCCGTCGTTGGCGCCAACAAAGACGGTCGGATTAGCACGGGCGGTGCCCTTGACCGGATAGCCACTGCCGGTACCGTAGTCGAACAGATACTTGCCCACATACACCGCCTCGGACGACACGATGTCGCCAAGCCGGCCCTTGCGCTCGCGATACAGGCTGGTTGTGGACGTCGTATCCTCGTTGCTCTTGTCGCCACGCAGGAAGTCCACCAGGTTCTGGCCTGAGGCTGCCGTCTTCTCGATGCTGGAAAGACACAGCGGGCCGGTAGTGCAGAATTGCGCCAGGCTGCTGTCGATGTAGGTCGATGAGAAACAACCCTTCTCGTTCGTCGGGGGCGAGCAACTGGTCGTCACGCCGTTTAGTTCATCCCACCGGAATGGCTTGAGCTTATCCAGGTGCGCACTGCTGAAAGTGTAGATTTTGCGGCCACTCCAGCTTGCAGCGTCGAGCTGCGTATGGGCCGCCCAGTCCTGCCCGGCGTTGATGTTGCCGGAGGTCAGGTCCATGGTTTGACGGATGAGTTCGCCTGTCCATTGAGAAGTCCAGTATTTGGAGCTGAAGACAAAGTTGTCGCCAGTGGTGACGTTCGGGTTGCTGGTGGTGGCTGCCGCCGCGCCGCCGTCATCCGTGCCGATGCTGGCCAGCACATCGAGCAAGCCACGGCTCAGGCCCAGCGGATCCTTGGCGCTATAGTATGCGCCGTGGCCATTGACAGCCGCGTGCCAGAGGTCGTCGATGTTTGTCTGCGCGTCGGAGGCGGGTTGCGGCCAGTTGCAGGCGCCGGTAGTCTGCCAGGGGCAGACCCCCGTCGCCGGGTTGGCGGTGGTGCCAAGGCGAACGGCGTCGTAGTCGTCGGTCGTGTCGGTCGTGGGTGTTTTGTAGTTGTCGCGATACATCATCACCCCGTCTATCCCCAGCCCGATCGTGTAGGTGACCATGTGTTGCGCCGAATTTTTGTCGCCCGTGCTGGTGGGTACATCATTGGCACACACCGAAACACCGAGCGCGCCGGTGCAGTTGCTGAACGGTGCGACGCTTTGGCGCAGGTCGGTTTTGTAGTAATAGGCTGCCACATCGGCCAGCGTGCCGGAATAAGTATCCGCAAAGGGACCGGTCACTCCACCAATGACCATATCCGTGCTGTCTTCGTTGGCGATTGCCGTGGTACCGTCGACCCGCACACCATTGTTGCCGTTCCAGTAACCATCGGTGGACAGGATCGTGAAGTTTTTCTGGCAGGAATATTGTACCGGGTCGGTGGCGTCGGTGATTGCGGTTTTACCCGCATAGATGCGCCCGGCCTGTGCCAACGCCACACGTAACGGAGTGCTGCCGTCCGGGTTGGCGGCGAAAAGCTTTGTATACCAGGCTGATTTCTGGGCTGTATCAAAAGGTGCAATGTTCACCAGATTGGTGCTGGCGTTGTTGATGGTGAAATAACCCACCCGGAAGCGGTCATCCACACTCTGGAAGGCTGTGGAAAGCGTCGACTTGGCCATCTGCATGCGGCTGCGATACCAGGCAAACCAGTTGGCGAAGTTGGCAAGTTCCTCGGCATAGGTACAGGTGGGGCGCCCGGCACAGTCAGTGCGGCTGTTACGGTCGACTACCAGAGTGCTGCCTGAGGGGCAAACGCCGCTGGCGTTGCTGACCACGCCACTGCCATTGACACACATATTGCCGAAGGTCTGGCCGGAGACGATGTCGAGCCGCTTGAAAGAGCCTGCCGCGTAAAGCGCCGGGGCGGCGGTCGCCCCGCCGCTGAAGGCCGAGGCGGACAGCGAAGCTGTCGTGATGGTTTGGGCCATCGTGGCACCGTTATAGCTCGGGGTCGATGGCGTCGTGATGGTCAGCACCGCACTGGATCGAGTGGCGGAGAAACCGTTACCGATACGAGTGCGAATCTGCTCGGCGAAGTTGTTGTTGCGAGTAGCAAGGGTGTTGTTGCCGTCGCAATAGGTAAAGGGCGTGGTCAGAATTTCCACGCCATTGAGCTGGATGCTGGTCACGGTGGATTTATTTCCGGCGCCTACGGCGCTGCAGGCGGCATCGACACCTGTCGTGTTGCCGCTGTCTGGAAGCCCGCTGACGGTGATCGTGCCCGTCGCACTCGCAGCGGTAACCTCATTGGCAAGCAGCAAGGTCGGATAGCGCGGGAACCGGTAGGTGGCGTTCTTTACCGCCTGACAGGCGTCGGTAGTGGCGGCGCCCCGTTCTCCATCCACCCGACCTGCCGCGTTGTTGCACCAGCGCAGCCTAGCCGGAAATGTATGGGTGACGGTTGGTCCGGTAGTGTTGATACAGTTCACCAGTTTCCGCGTCGTGCAATACTCGCCGGGTACCATTGTGTAGTAATAAGGGCCGACGTTGCCGGTGACCGTGGTCGGCGCAGCCGGGCTGCCGGTGGCGAAGGTCATGCTCGAACCCGTTGCCCGCACGGCGCGCATGGTGTTGTAGGTGCTGTTCGGCAAGAGGTAGTTGTCGTTACGTTGACAGTTGGTGAAGGTTGCGTCGGTGCACCACTCCACATCGGGAAACTCGGTGGTCAGATTGATGGTCCTGGTCACATTGTTGTATTGCACACCATAGCCATCCCAGGGCACCGCACCGGTGCCGCTATAGCTAGTTTTGCTGGAGCCGTCGGCATTTTTTGGCGCGGTGTAGGTGATGGCAGGATTGTAATAATTCGAGTTGAAATCGGCGGCATGAAAGGGTGGCATGCCGCGGAGGTGTGGGCCGCCACTTCCGTCGAAATTCACGCCGGCGGCGTCCTGCGGCAAGCAGCTCCAACTGCCAGCAGCGCCGTCCGGTCTGCGGCAGCACCGAATATTCGCGGTGCCAGCTGTCCCCTTGCACAAATTTTCCCCCGTCCGATAAATCCAGTCGGGCAGATAATCCCAATCCATTGAGCCCGAGTTATCCATGATGAACATCAGATTCGGGCGCACGCTGGAGACGCCCGGCGTGATGAGGGGCATGGTCGCCAGATCGGTTGGCGCAGCTTGCGCGGTGCCAGTCAGGGCCAGTGCAGCGCTCGTCAGCAGCGCGGCTGCGATGTGTTTGTGGTATCCGATTGAGGTGTTCATGACATTCTCCTGCTGGGCGTTCCGTGGTTCAGATCGATACGATAGTCTGCACGAAGCTGACGGTATTGCGCGGGCCGACGATACGACTGGTGATGCGGTAATAGACGGAGCTGGCACGATTCAGCGCGACGACGCCGCCGCCCTTGCTGCTGCCGGTGCCGGAAGCTTCCGGCGGGCCGAGACATTCGACACCGCTGGTATAAGGTGCGCCGGCGGCGCGACACAGCCGCTGTATGAGGTAGGACACGGTATTGCCGGTGGCGCTGTCGGCGGCCAGCGTCGTCGGCGGGTGGGTGACGACATAGCCGTCCCACCAGGTCGCCCAGGTCTGGGTGCTGCCGGGAACGTCATTCAGGCCATTGGCGACATAACCGGATGCATTGTCGAAGATCACGGCGCCGGCCACATTCGCAGCCAGCCAGGTAACCGCCGCCTCGGTGCCCTGGTCGCCCTGACGCGTGGCACTTTTCTGCATGGCGATGTTGCCGGCCACCAGCACGCCGCTGTCGACGCTACGGAACAAGGCGAGGCCGGATAACAGCATGGCCACCAGCACTACCAAGGCAAGAAACAAAACCACGCCTTGCTGGCCGTGGCGGAATGAGGCGTTCTTCAGCATGACGACTGCGCTCCCATCCAGATCGCATTACGCAGGGCGGTTGCACCGCGCGTGACGCTGTAGCGGTAATGCCGATCAGGCACCGTCCAGACCGGCCCGGTGGTCGTCGGCGCGACGGCGGAATCGGGCCACAAGGTCAGCGTCGCCGGGCTGATTTCTTCCTTCTCGAATTGGCCACTGCGCGTCACCAGGGCCAACTGGACAATGGGAATGCGCGCCCAGTCGCAGGCTCGCGCCGGCTGCGCCAGTGTCAGGTTACCCGGTGCGGTGGCGCCGGTGTCGGGGTCCGGGCAAGCACCGGCGACCGCCAGCCGCGACTTGCAGTAAGCATCGGCGGCGAGATCGACGGGGGCACCAGTATCGACGCCATATTGCGCCACCAGCGCGACGACATCGTTGGCCACGGGCACCCAAACAGTGGTGTCGCCAACCTGGGCGGCATTCGAACAATTGCTGGCGAGAAAATCGCAGCGCGTCAGCGCACCATTGCGCACGGCATAGACGACCAGTTGCGGCGCTCGGCCAAGATGCATGGCAAAACCGCTGGTCGAATAGGCCACTGCCCCCCCGTGATCCACCGTCATATCACTATTGACGGGATCGGTCACAAGAGCGCGGGTCAGCGTACAATTCTGCCCGGACTCGGCCAACAGCATGTAGTCGCTGGCATTGATGCCCCAGATGCTGGATAGGCGATAAGTTGTTGCGGCGGGAGCGGCGGCCACGCTCACCAGCACGCCTTCGACCATGGCGCTGGCGTCGCCATAGGCAATGGCGATCATGTCTGAATTGGCGTCCCCTGGCGGAATGCCCCAGAGGTTGCTTGCGGCAGCAATCGCAGCGCCGGCGGGAATGATCGAGACCGGCTGCAAGGGCTTGTTATCGAATGCGCCGCTACTGCGCACATTGCAGCCCAGCGCAGCAAGGTTTGTGAAGCCCAGGCCGGCTTGTTGCAAATCGCGTTCAATGGCGAACAGTGCCACCAGGCCACCGCTTTGCGAATCGACGAGGCTGCCAGCGGCGCGCTTGCCGGCCTCGGAGCCGACAAAAATCTGCATGATGGCCAGCGAGCCGAGCAAACCAATGACGATGGCGACGAGCAATTCGATGAGCGAAAACCCGGCATGCGCGGTGGAATTTTTCATGGCTTCTCAGTTCAGGCGGGCGACGGTGACATACCGGTTCGCGGCCGTTGCGTTGGGCGGCTGCCAGCGGATGGTGACCGTTACCAGGTTGTTGGCATCAATCGTCACGGTCGGCGCATTCCCACTCAAGCTCGAGCCCGGCAGGCCGGTGCCGGCGCCCTGGATCTGGTCACGCCACACCTCGTATTTCACCCCGCTCGGGGTGCTGGAATAATTGGCAACGAGCACGGCATTCGTGCGGTCGTCCGCCCACATCTGATTGATGATCTGGTCTGCATGCATCGCCGCTTCGCCCCGATATTTTGAGTCGGCGGCAACCTTGATTGCCATTGCCTGCATGCCCACCAGGCCCAGCACACCAATCGCAAAGATGAGCAACGAGATGAGGGCCTCCAGCAACATCACGCCTGACTGTTTAGATTTCGATCGTTTCATCTCATCCACCTTAGCAAGCCTGTGGATCGCCGACGGCGCGCTTCGGGTCGCACAGCCGCGACTCACCGCCGATAGCCACCGTGACGCGCAGGCAGCGCACCGAACCACCAACCGTCTCACAGGCACCGATGTCTGGATTGCTGACATCGATGCCCAGGATTCGCGTCGTCGCGTCGGGTGTGATGCGGCGCCCCAGGTTGTTGAAAACTATATCGGTGGTGCCCGTGGATAAGCTTACCTGTACGGCCCCGCCTTCCACCGCCGACTTGGCGTGGAGGATGCTGTCCGCGGACAAAATCGCGTCGGGCAACAACACCTGCCAGCCACCACCGATCCCGCTTGCCGGGTCAAGCTGAAAAGTAATGTTCAGGTTGCGCTTGAGCGCCTCGGTCCGAGCAGCCTGGACGCCGCCAAGGACACCCTCGGCCACGGCTCGCACCCGCAGATTGGACAGCATCGTCGTGAAGGCCGGCAGCCCCGCCAGCAGCAGCAGACCGATCAGCGTGATGGTGACCATCAGCTCGATCAGGGTCATGCCCCGCGCGGAGCGGGAATTCAGCATGCTCCACCCTTTTTGGAAACCCAGCAAGCAGCGTTGGCCGTCCAGCCGTTCGGCACAGATGTCGTTGCCCGAGCGTTGGCCTGATTGATCGTGTAGGTAAAACCTCCGGTACCCTCGGCCGCCACACCGGCTGCCTGAACGGTATAGGTGGTGCCAGTGAGTGTCGGGCAGGTGTAGGTGAAGAATCGGCCCGTCGGCAACGGTGCCACGGTGCCGGCCGCGCAGGCACCAACGTACGTCCGATTGTCGAGAAAATATTGTTCGAGCTTGGCGCGCGCGCCTGCCAACTCGCCAAACGCCTCGGCCAGTCTGCCGCGCATCAGATAATCGTTGTAAGCCGGCAACGCCACCGACGCCAAAATCCCGACAATGACCACGACGATCATTACCTCGATCAAGGTGAAACCCTTGTTGATTTTCATTGCATGGCTCCTTTGCATGTTTGAACTTTATTCATTTTCACCGCTAGCGCCACACGCAACCGATGAACGGCAGAGATTCACCGGCGAGCGGCGGCAGAAATCAAAGCAGTTCACCCGGCAGGGGGAAATTGACCCCTTCATCGCTATGAATGGTCTCGGGTGCGACGCCACCGGTATAGGCGGCAATCGCCTGCACCACCTCGTCCACCAGCGACTCGGGCGCCGATGCTCCAGCGCTGACACCGACGGACTGTCTGCCGACAAACCAGGCGGCGTCGATTTCGGCGGCGCGATCAACCAGATAGGCCTGGCGTCCCATGTGTTCCGCAACCTCGCGCAGGCGGTTTGAGTTGGAACTGTTTTGCGACCCGACAACGACGATCACCTCGCAGCGCTCGGCCAGTTGCTTGATGGCATCCTGCCGGTTTTGCGTCGCATAGCAGATGTCGTCTTTTTTTGGCCCGACGATGGCGGGGAAACGCGCCTTGAGCGCCGTGATGATGGCTGCAGCGTCATCCACCGACAGCGTCGTTTGAGTGACATAGGCCAATGAAACACATTGCGCCGTCTCGCCAGCGCCGACTTTCAATGCCATGGCATCAGCGACATTTTCGACGAGGTGGATGCCGCCATCGCTCTGCCCCATGGTGCCCTCGACTTCGGGGTGGCCCTTGTGGCCGATCATGACGACTTCGCGGCCTTGTTTGCGGTGGCGCTCGACTTCGAGATGCACCTTGGTCACCAGCGGGCAGGTGGCGTCGAATACCTTCAAGCCCCGTCGCGCGGCTTCGGCGCGCACGGCCTTGGGTACGCCGTGGGCGCTGAAGATGACCGTGGCGCCGTCGGGTATTTCATCGAGTTCGTCGACGAAGATGGCGCCCTTGGCCTTCAAGCCATCGACGACGAAGCGGTTGTGCACCACTTCATGACGCACATAGATCGGCGCGCCGAACTTTTCCAGCGCGCGTTCGACGATGGCGATGGCGCGTTCGACGCCGGCGCAGAAGCCGCGGGGGTTGGCGAGGAGGATTTGCATCAGAGAATCTCCACCAGATCGGAATAGGCGGCCAGCAAGCTGTCGGCCGTCATGAAACGCAGCCCCTCCTCAATGGCCTGCGCAATCAGCAGGCGATCGAAGGGATCGCGGTGGTGCCAAGTTAACGTCGCCAGCCGGATTGTGTGCCGGATATCGAGTGGTAATTCGAGAAACACGGTGTCGCGCGCTGCCTGGGCAACCTCTTCTGCCAGGAACGGAAAATCAGCGCGACCGAGCGATGACTTGATGGCGATTTCGGCAATCGAAACCGCACTGAAGAAGACATCGTTATTCGCGTCGCACAAACGTTCCCGCAGCGCGGCGGGCAGTTTATCCGGCTGATAAATGACCCAGAGCAGGATCTGGGTGTCGATCAACAGGCGCATCAGGCTTGCCTGCTCCCGGCTTTTGTCGCACGCCCCGGATTGGCAGACCCATAAAACATCGCTTCGATGTCGGCAACGAACATCGCATCAATGTCGTCCGGCACTTTGAATTTTCCGGCGAGGATACCAAGCTTGCGTGGTTTGCGGGTCGCCTCCGCCAACGGCATCAGGCGTGCCACCGGCCTCCCGGCCTTGGCAATGACGATCTCGGCACCTGCTGCCGCCTGCTCGACCAAGCGCGACAAATGCGTCTTGGCTTCATGAATATTGACAGTGTGCATACCGACCTCTATTGGAAATTTGAACCAAGCTTAGTTTAGTTCAGCCGGGCATGCAAGACAATAGACGATGCCCGTTGAGAGGCCGTTCAGAGGATACCGATCACCTCCACCTCGAAGCGCAGCGGCTTGCCGGCGAGGGGATGGTTGAAGTCGATCAGGGCCGTCGTGTCGTCGCGTTCGCGCACCACGCCGGCGAATTTGCCGCCGCCGGGCGCGGTGAATTCGACCACCGTTGACGGGACGATGTCGGCGCCGCCATCGGGCAGTTCGCTGACGAGCAGGCGCTTGACCAGATCCGGGTTGTGCGCACCGAAGGCCTGCGCGGGTTCGAGCACAAATTCACGCCGGGCACCGACCGGCAGATCGGTCAAACAGGCCTCCAGCGGCGGGGCAAGTTCGCCGCTACCGAGTTTCAGAGTGGCTGGCGTGGTGCCAAAGGTGGCGACGATCTCGATGTCGTCTGCCGTGGCAACGCGGTAATGCAGGGTAACCAGGCTGTCTGGAAGAATGCGATCAGTCATCGGGGGTTGCCATCGCTTTCCTTGTGGGTCAGTTGCTGCCAGAGCAGCAATACTACCCCGATGGAGATGGCAGAGTCGGCCACGTTGAATGCCGGCCAGTGCCAGCCGGCGGCATGGAAATCGAGGAAATCGACGACCGCGCCGAAGCGCAGGCGATCGATGACATTGCCCAGCGCACCACCCAGGACCAGCGTCAACGCAAATGGCAGCAAACGTTCCTGCGCATGCTGGCGAATCATCGCCACCAGCCAGGCAGAAATGGCCAGCGCGAGAATGATGAAAAACCACTTTTGCCAGCCGCCCGCGTCGGCGAGAAAGCTGAAGGCTGCGCCGGCGTTGAAGACCAGGACAAGGTTGAAGAATGAGGTGATCTCGACGCGCTCGCCAAATTGGAAAGTCGCCAGCACCCAGAATTTGCTGAGCTGGTCAAGCACGATCAGCAAGCCGGCCAGCCCCAGCCAAGCTGACAAGCCAGGCGACTTGTCAGGCATGGTCGCGCGCTTCGCCGGAACCGAACAGATTAGTGGCGCAACGACCGCACAGTTCCGGATGCTCGCTGGCGTGTTCGTGGTGCCCCACGTCGGCGCGCCAGTGCCAGCAGCGGGCACATTTTGCGTGGGAAGTGGGGACTGCGGCAATCGACGCCGTCCCCGTGTTGGAGGTGGAACCGGCAGTCGCCGTCCCACCAGCGCCGACTTTTGCGAGCGTCACTTTCGAGCAGATCAGCACGAACTTGAGGTCGTCTTCAAGTGAGGTCAGCAGGTCAAATGTCTCGTCGGTGGCCTTGATCTCGACTTCTGCCTGTAATGACGAACCAATCTTGCCGGCGGCACGCAGGTCTTCCAGAACCTTGGCCACTTCGGCACGCACGCTGCGGATAGCCTGCCAGCGCGTCACCAGCGCCGACTGCGCCGGAAGCTCCGGCAGGCTGTGCCAGGTGCTCAGCATGACGCTCTCGCCCCCCTGCACCTGCCTGATCTCCTCGGCGGTGAAGGACAGAATCGGCGCCATCAGGCGCGTCAGGCTTTGCACGATATGCCACAACGCGCTCTGCGCCGAGCGGCGCGCGCGCGAGTCGGCGGCGCTGGTGTAGAGCCGGTCCTTGAGGATGTCGAGGTAAAAAGCGCCGAGATCCTCGGCACAGAAATTCTGCAGCGCCTGCACCACCTTGTGGAACTCGTAGCGGTCGTAGGCGGCGAGGCAGTTGTCTTGCAGCCCGCGGGTGATGGCCAGCGCGTAGCGGTCGATTTCCAGCCATTGATCAACCGGCAGCATCTGGCTGGTTGCGTCGAAATCGGCCGTGTTGGCGAGCAGGAACTTGAGGGTGTTGCGCAAGCGGCGATAAACCTCGACCACGCGATCGAGAATTTCCTTGGAGATGGTCAGCTCGCCCGAGTAGTCGGTGGCCGCCACCCACAGGCGCAGGATTTCGGCGCCCAGCGTGTCGGACACCTGCTGCGGCGCGACGACGTTGCCCTTCGACTTGGACATTTTCATGCCCTTGCCATCGACAACGAAACCGTGGGTCAGCAGCCCCTTGTAAGGCGCGCGGCCATCGATGGCACAACCGGTCAGCAGGGAGGAATGAAACCAGCCACGGTGCTGGTCGGAGCCTTCGAGGTACAGGTCGGCCGGGTAGGCGCAGTCGGCCGCGTGCGAACCACGCAGCACGCTCCGGTGCGTGGTGCCCGAGTCGAACCAGACGTCGAGCGTGTCGCTCATCTTGTCGTACTGCGCCGCTTCAGCGCCGAGAAGTTCATTGATATCGAGTGCGAACCAGGACTCGATACCGCCCTGCTCCACGCGCTTCGCCACTTCCTCGACCAACTCCAGCGTGCGCGGATGCGGCTCGCCTGTTTCCTTGTGGAGGAAGAAGGGAATCGGCACGCCCCAGTTGCGCTGGCGCGAAACGCACCAGTCGGGGCGGTTGGCGATCATCGCGTGCAGGCGCGCCTTGCCCCACGCGGGGAAGAACTCGGTGGCTTCGATGGCGGCGAGCGCGGCACTGCGCAAGGTTTCGCCTTCCTTCGGTATTCTGTCCATGCCGACGAACCATTGCGTAGTGGCACGGTAAATGGTCGGCGTCTTGTGGCGCCAGCAGTGCATGGTGCTGTGCGTGATCTCGCCGCTGGCCATGAGATGGCCAACCTCGTCCAGTTTTTCGACGATCAACGGATTGGCCTTCCAGATATTCAGCCCGCCGAAGAAGGGCAGACTGGCGGCGAAACGGCCATCGCCCTGTACCGGCGTCAGAATCTCGTCGTTCTGCATGCCGGCCCGGCGGCAGGAGTCGAAGTCCTCGACGCCATAGGCCGGGGCGCTATGCACAATGCCGGTGCCGGTATCGAGCGTGACGTAGTCACCGAGGAACACCGTCGAAGCGCGGTCGTAGAACGGGTGTCGGAACACCATGCGGTCGAGAGCGATGCCAAGTGCCGCGCCGAGCACCCTGCCCTCCAGTCCGTAACGTTCCAGTGCCTGAGCGCGCAACTCGGCGGCAAGGATCAACAAACCTTTTGGCGTATCGACCAGTTCATAGACAAACTCGGGATGCACGTTGAGCGCCTGGTTGCCGGGAATGGTCCAGGGCGTCGTCGTCCAGATCACCGCATGGACGATTTTCTCCGACAGGTCGCTCACGCCAAAGGCGGCGGCAAGACGGCCCCGCTCGGCAACATCGAGCGGAAAGGCAACATCAATCGCCGGCGATTTCTTGTCGGCGTATTCCACCTCGGCCTCGGCCAGTGCTGAACCGCAGTCGAAACACCAGTTGACCGGCTTCAGCCCCTTGAACAGGTAGCCACGCCGATACATCTCGCCAAGTGCGCGAATTTCGTCAGCCTCGGTGCGATATTCCATCGTCTTGTAGGGATTGTCCCAGTCACCCAGCACGCCAAGCCGGATGAAATCCTTCTTCTGTCGTTCGATCTGCTCCTGCGCATAAGTGCGGCAATGCGCGCGCGCCTGGTCGGCGGGCAGGTGCTTGCCGTGAGTTTTTTCGATCTGGTGCTCGATCGGCAGGCCGTGGCAGTCCCAGCCCGGGATGTAAGGGGCATCGAAGCCGGCCAGCGTCCTGGAGCGGACGATGATGTCCTTGAGGATCTTGTTAACCGCATGGCCGATATGAATGTCGCCATTGGCATAGGGCGGGCCGTCGTGCAGCACGAAGCGCGGGCGGCCCTTCGAGGCCGCGCGAATCTTCTTGTACAGCTGCTTGTCCTGCCAGTCCTTGACCCAGCCCGGTTCGCGCTTGGCGAGATCGCCGCGCATCGGGAAAGGGGTGTCGGGCATGTTGAGAGTCTTGCGGTAGTCGGCCATAGCTGTCGCCAAATTATTCTTTAATTACGGTACGGGTTTGCCAGCAAAGTATTCTTGGGTCAACGCCACGTCACGGGCGATTTGTGCGGTGAGCGCTTCGAATGAATCGAACTTCGCCTCGTCGCGCAATTTGTGCAGCAGGTGCACGGTGACATGCGAACCGTAGATTTCCTGGTCGAAATCGAAGAGATGCACTTCGAGGACGGGACGCAGCCCAAGGCCAAGTGTCGGCCGCACCCCCAGACTGGCGGCGCCGGGCAGATGGCGCTTGTCGAGACCTGACACCGTCGCGGCGAAGACGCCGGTGAGCGCAACACGCTTGCGCTTCAGTTGGATATTGGCGGTCGGCCAGCCCAGTTTGCGGCCGATCTTGCCGCCATGCACGACACGTCCGGCAATGCTGTAGGGACGGCCCAGCAGGCGTGCGGCATGTTCGAGATCGCCAGCACCCAGCGCATCGCGCACGGCGGAACTGGAAACGCGCTCGCCATTGATTTCGATTGTATGCATGGCTTCAACACCAAAGCCATGCTGTTGTCCCGCCGCTTGCAGCATGGTGAAATCGCCGGCACGTCCCTTGCCGAAGCGGAAGTCGTCGCCGATGATGAGATGACGCACGTTCAAGCCCCGCACCAGCACGCGATCGATGAATTCCTGCGCCGACAAGCCCGCCAGCTTGCGGCTGAAATGCAGCAGGAAAACTTCCTCGATGCCGCAGGAATCAAGCAGTGCGAGCTTTTCGCGCAGGCTGGTCAGCCGCGCCGGAGCCTGTTCGGGGGTGAACAACTCGCGCGGATGCGGCTCGAAGGTCATCACTGCCGGCGGCAGATTCAGGCGCCGGGCATGCGCGGTAAGGCGCTCAAGCAGGGCACGATGCCCCAGGTGCAGGCCGTCGAAATTACCGATGGCCAGCACCCGCGCTGAAGTCGACTGCGACGGGAAGCTGCGGTGTAGCTGCATTGCAACAGGGATTGGAAGGTTTTGCGGAGCCGTGAATTGTATCAGTCCGGCTCGGAGCAACAAACCGCAACGGCCTTGCCCATAGAGGTTATTCATCAAGGGGAAAGGGAGAAATGCACACCCCAGCAGTCTCGCCGCCGGGCCGCCCCAAGGCGAGACGGCACGCGGCGCAGCCTAATGCCGGCAACGCCGGCGCTAAGCCGCGTAGCGGCGGCCGTAGGCAAAAACCAAAGGCCTCCGCGAGGGGGAGGCCGGGAGGGGGCGGGTCAGTAAATAGAGGCCATCTTGGATCTGGCCAGTGCCGGGTTCTGCGCAAAGTAACGCCTGATGCCGGTCAGCAGGGCATCGGCCATTTTGTCCTGATAGGCATCGTCGACCAGGCGCTTTTCTTCTTCGGGGTTGGAGATGAAGGCGGTCTCGACCAGGATCGAAGGAATATCCGGCGCTTTCAGCACGGCAAAACCGGCCTGCTCGACATGCGGTTTGTGCAGGGTATTGATGCCGCCGATCTCGCCCAGTACCGACTTGGCAAGCTTGAGGCTGTCGTTCAGGGTTGCAGTTTGCGACAGATCGAGCAGGGTGCGCGCCAGATGCGGGTCCTTGACGCCGTAGTTCACGCCACCGACCAGGTCGGCCGCATTTTCCCGATTCGCCAGCCAGCGCGCCGCCGAGCTCGATGCGCCGTTTTCCGAGAGCACGTACACCGAGGAACCGCGCGCGGTCGGCTTGATGAAGGCATCGGCATGCACCGAGACGAAAAGATCGGCGCGTACCCGCCGTGCCTTGCTGACGCGCTGGCCGAGGGGCACGAAGTAGTCGCCATCGCGCGTCAATACGGCCCGCATGTTCGGCTCGGCGTCGATCTTCGCTTTCAGGCGCCGGGCAATGGCCAGCGTTACGTTCTTTTCATAAGTGCCGCCGCGCCCGATCGCACCGGGGTCTTCGCCGCCATGGCCGGGATCGATCACCACGGTGACGAGACGCTGAATATCCTGCGGGCCGCCTGGCTTGCCTGGTTTCTGACCGGGGCGCACGGCTGCCTGGCCGGAGTCGCGATGTTTCTCGAGAAAGGCCATCAACGGGTCGGGCGGCTCGGCGGGATAGAGATCGAGCACCAGCCGGTGGCTGTATTCGGCCACCGGCTTCAAACTGAAAACCTGCGGCTTCACCTCGCCCTTCAACTCGATGACGATGCGCACCACGTCGGGTTTGAAGCGACCGGCACGGATCAGGCGAATCTGCGGGTCGGCTTCGAGGATCTTGTCAGGCAGGCTTTGCAGCACCGAGTTGAATTCGACTTCTTCGATATCGACGACCAGCCGGTCGGGGTCTTTCAGCATCAGGTGCGAGACCTTGAGCGGCTGATCGTGTTCCAGCGTGACGCGGGTGTAATCGCTCGACGGCCAGACACGTACTGCAAGCAGTGTGGGTGCCGCCCTGCCCCACGCATTCATTGTGGCAAGCGGCGTGACCAGCAGCGTCAGGCTGGCGGTGGTGAAGCGGAGGATGTCACGGCGGGAGAACCGTGCCCCCCCCGAAAACGTCGCTTCGCTCCGTTCTCCCCCCAGGGGGCCAAAAAACTCTAGGGGCGGCCCGTCGAGTTTATTGCCGGGAGGGCGCTCAGCCATTGCCGCCCCCGCTCGCTGCCAGACTCGATGCGCGCACGCCGACCAACACCGTCGTGCACCAACCCGATACGCAGGTCGGCTGCCGGCAGATAGGGCGCCGCCCGGTCGGGCCATTCGACCAGACAGACGGCAGCTTCGGCAAAGTATTCGTCCAGTCCCGCATCAAGGAATTCTTCCGGCGTGTTGAATCTATAAAAATCAAAGTGATATAAGTTTAATCCAGAAACTACATAAGGTTCAACCAGTGTGTAAGTGGGGCTTTTCGCCGTCCCGCCAAAGCCGACTTTTCGCAACAGTCCGCGCACCAGTGTTGTTTTTCCCGCACCCAAGTCGCCTTCGAGGTAAACGACGGCGCGTCGCGGCAACCCTTGAGCCAGAGCGGCGCCCAGCGCGAGCGTCGCCGCCTCGTCGGGCAGCGACCATTCGCGGCAGGTATCATCGGCAAGATGCATGACTGGACGGGATTTAAAGAGAAGGTTCGCGGTTGGGGCAAAGACCTGGGCTTTGCCGCCGTCGGCTTTGCGGACATCGACCTCCGCCCGGCCGAAGCCGGTTTGACGGACTGGCTGGCGGCCGGTTGTCACGGCGAGATGGATTATATGGCCAGCCATGGCATGAAACGGGCGCGTCCGGCCGAACTGCTGCCCGGCACAAGGGCGGTCATCTCATGCCGCATGGATTACCTGCCGGAAATGCGCCGCCCTGCCCACCCCCTCTCTCCCGGCCTCTCTCCCGCAAGGGGAGAGAGGAGACAGGCAGCCTCCCTCTCCCCTTGCGGGAGAGGGATTGAGGGAGAGGGGGGCGAATTTTCAACTTCAGCGGTCATCTCCCGTTATGCGCTCGGCCGCGATTACCACAAGCTGCTACGCGCACGGCTGCAAAAGCTGGCCGACCGCATCGTCGCGGAGGTCGGTGAGTTCAACTACCGCGTGTTCACCGATTCCGCGCCGCTGATGGAAGTCGAAGTCGCCAATAATGCGGGGCTGGGCTGGCGCGGCAAGCACACGCTGCTGCTGACGCGCGAGGCCGGTTCGTGGTTTTTCCTTGGCGAGATATGCGTCGACCTGCCCCTGCCGGCAGATGTACCAGTCAGCGCCCACTGTGGCGACTGCACGGCCTGCCTGGCCATATGCCCGACCAACGCCTTTATCGCGCCCTACCGCCTCGACGCACGCCGCTGCATTTCCTACCTGACCATCGAACTCAAGGGCAGCATTCCCGTCGAATTGCGGCCGTTGATGGGCAATCGCATTTATGGCTGTGATGACTGCCAGAGCGTCTGCCCATGGAACAGCTTTGCGCCGCAAACCCGGGAAACCGACTTCGCACCGCGTCAAGGTCTCGACAGCGCGACATTGGTTGAGCTGTTTGCCTGGAGCGAGGATGAATTCAACGCCCGGCTGGCCGGTTCGCCAATTCGCCGCATCGGCCACGAGCGCTGGCTGCGCAATATCGCCGTCGCCCTGGGCAATGCCGCGCCCGCTCCAGCAGCCAGAAGCGCCCTGCTTGCACGCATGGACCACCCCTCAGCGCTGGTGCGCGAGCATGTGGTCTGGGCGCTGTCCCGTTACCCCGGCTGATCGCCTTTGGCTACGGTTGATCGCCTTTGGCAATAGGCCGCGACGGATCGCTGCACCATTCGCTCCACGAGCCCGCATACAGCTTCGATCCGCAGAGTCCGGCAACTTCCATCGCCAGCAAGTTGTGGCAAGCGGTAACCCCCGAACCACACTGTTGCACGACATTCTTCGGGTCGCGGCCATTGAGCAGATCATCAAACTCGGCACGCAGTTCGTCTGCAGGCTTGAAGAAGCAGCCTGCATCATCCAGGTTGTCGAAATAAAAACGGTTCGCCGCGCCGGGAATGTGTCCACCGACTGGATCAAGCGTTTCGTTTTCGCCGGCAAAGCGTTCCTCGCTGCGCGCATCGAGAATCAGCATTTCCGGCGCATGCAGCTTGGTGAGTACAGCTGCGGTTTCGACGATTTCGTCGCGCGGACGCGGCACGAATTGCGCCGGTGGTGGATTCCGCACCTCGATTTCCAGCGGCAGTTTGGCGCGGCGCCAGCCCGGCAGTCCGCCGTCAAGCACGGCAACCTTGTCGTGGCCCAGCCAGCGCAACATCCACCACAAGCGTGACGCGAAGATGCCGCTTTCATTGTCGTAAGCCACCACCTGGGTATCGGCACCGACACCGCAGGCGCCCATCAGCGCTGCGAAGGTGGCGACGTCGGGCAGCGGATGGCGCCCGTTGCTGCCGGTTTTCGCGCCCGACAGGTCGCTGTCCAGATGCAGGAACAAGGCTCCCGGTATGTGTCCCTTGGCATAGGCCTGCCTGCCGTAATCGAGATTCTGCAAATCGTGCCGGCAGTCGAACACACGCCAGGCTGGATCATCGGTATGCGCAGCGAGGGTATCGACGCTGACCAGTTTGTCGAACATCAATCAGTCTCCATGGTAAGCCAGGTGCGTGCTTCAGCGGTGTCGTCGAAGACCCGCAGGTCGGCACTGACAAACAGTTGTTCCAGCCAGGTGCTCCAGGCCACCCATTGGCTGTCGGTGATGACGGCAATACGGCGAAAGTCGCCGCCATGGATGCGAGAGAACTTGATTTCCTCCCACGCCATGTCGACCGTGAAATCGGCCATCTCGGTCAGATCGAACAACAGATCCAGGGTGCCGTCGAAACGGCCGTCGGTTAACACATACTCCTCGAACTCGCGAAAATCGTCGAGCGCGAATTCGCCCATGACGGCCACTGTAACTAGGCGCTGGGTGTGATCGATGGTAATCATTGCGTGGCAATCTCCTCGGCCATAAGCATATTTCAAAGGGGTCTGAGTATAGCCAATTTGACCTTAGCGGTCGCCATAGGCTATTTTTACGGGTTCGCGTGCAAAATACCCCCCGATGAAAGCTCCAAACACCAAGCCGCCCGCCTCTTTTGAGGCCGCCCTGCAGGAACTTGAAAGCATTGTCCAGACCCTGGAAGGTGGTGGTGCGCCACTTGAGGAGTCGCTGAAAGCCTACGAGCGCGGCATGGGCCTACTCAATTTCTGTCAGACCACCCTGGGGCAGGCCGAGCAGAAGATCCGCATACTCGACAACGGCGCGCTGCACGACCTTGGTGATGTCCCGCCGCCAAACTCCGCGGGCGAGCCTTCTTGAGCGAGTCATTTGCCTCCTGGATGGCCATGATTCAGCGCCGCACCGAAGTGGCGCTGACACGCTGCCTTCCGCCTGATACCACCGCACCGGCACGCCTTCACGGCGCCATGCGCTACAGCGTGCTGGGCGGCGGCAAACGCATGCGGCCGCTGTTGTGCCATGCCGCCGGGGAAGCATTGGGCGCCGATCCGCAGCGGGTTGATGTTGCCGCCTGTGCGGTCGAACTGATTCATGCCTATTCGCTGGTTCACGACGACCTGCCCTGCATGGACAATGATGTACTGCGTCGTGGTCGCCCGACCTGTCATGCCGAATACGACGAAGCCACTGCCTTGCTGGTCGGCGATGCCCTGCAGACACTGGCTTTTCAACTACTTGCCGAACAACCTGCTGCCCCGGCGCCCGAACGACAGCTCCAGATGCTGACCTTGCTGGCACAGGCCGCCGGTTCGCGCGGCATGGCCGGTGGACAAGCGATCGATCTGGCCGCAATCGGCATGTCACTGTCGATCGAAGAGCTTGAATTCATGCACATCCACAAAACCGGCGCACTGATTCGTGCCGCCGTTTTGCTTGGCGCCCACGCGGGGGGAGCAGACGACACGAACTTGCAGTCGCTCGGCCACTTTGCCAACCGCGCCGGTCTGCTGTTTCAAGTAGTGGATGACATACTCGATGCCGAGGGCAGCACTGTTACCCTAGGAAAAACCGCCGGCAAGGACGCCGCACAGGACAAACCCACCTATGTCAGCATGCTCGGCCTGACCCGTGCCAAGGAACTCGCCGCGCGTTTGCGTGCGGAGGCTCATGACGCATTGGGCCTTTGCCCGGCCGATACTTCACGACTTCATGCCCTGGCCGATTACATCGTAGAACGAAATTTCTGAACATGGCCTTCCCTTTGCTTGAAACCATAACCGACCCGGCCGAACTGCGGCAGCTGCCGCGCGAGCAGTTGCACGCGCTGGCCGAAGAGTTGCGCGCATTTCTGCTCGATTCGGTAGCCAGGACGGGCGGGCATCTGTCATCGAACCTCGGCACCATCGAACTGACCATCGCCCTGCATTACGTATTCGATACGCCCGCAGATCGGCTGGTGTGGGATGTCGGTCACCAGACCTACGCGCACAAGGTACTGACGGGCCGCCGCGCGGGTATGGCACGCCTGCGCACCAAGGATGGCGTGTCGGGTTTCCCGCGGCGCGATGAGAGCGCCTACGACACATTCGGCGTCGGGCATTCGTCCACCTCGATTTCCGCAGCCCTCGGCATGGCCGTGGCGGCACGCGACAAGGGTGAGGAACGTCGCGTCGTCGCCATCATTGGCGATGGCGCCATGTCTGCCGGCCAGGCTTTCGAGGCGCTCAACAACGCCGGCGTGGTTGACGCCAATCTGCTTGTCATCCTCAACGACAACGACATGTCGATCTCGCCGCCGGTCGGCGCGCTGAACAAATACCTCGCGCGCCTGCTTTCCGGGCGTACCTTCAATGCCGCCCGGCGTGCCGGCGAAAAAGTCCTGTCAATCGCTCCCCCCTTGCTGCAACTGGCCAAACGGGCCGAAGAACACGTCAAGGGGATGTTCGTGCCCGGCACACTCTTCGAGGAGCTCGGTTTCAACTATATCGGCCCGATTGACGGCCATGACCTCGACTCACTGATTCCCACCCTGCAGAACTTGCGCGAGTTGACGGGCCCGCAATTTCTTCACGTCATCACCCGCAAGGGACAAGGCTACAAGCTGGCCGAAGTTGATCCGGTGCTTTATCACGGCGTTGCCAAGTTCGATGCATCCAATGGCATCCAATCCGGAAAAGGTGGTGGCAAGCTCAGCTTCACGAAAGTATTTGGCGATTGGTTGTGCAACATGGCTGACACAGACACACGACTTGTCGGCATAACGCCAGCCATGTGCGAGGGTTCGGGCATGACCCGTTTCGCCGCTACGTTTCCCGACCGCTACCACGACGTCGGCATTGCCGAACAGCATGCGCTGACCTTTGCCGCCGGACTGGCCTGCGAGGGCATGAAACCGGTGGTGGCGATTTACTCGACTTTTCTGCAGCGCGCCTACGATCAATTGATTCATGACATCGCCCTGCAGAATCTCGATGTCACTTTTGCCATTGACCGTGGCGGCCTGGTCGGAGCCGATGGCGCCACCCATCAGGGCGCCTTCGATCTGTCGTTCCTCACCTGCATCCCGAACATGGTGGTCATGACGCCCGCCGACGAGGCTGAGTGCCGCCTGATGCTGACTACTGCTTACCATCACCCGGGCCCGGCGGCGGTGCGCTACCCACGCGGCAGCGGTGCCGGCGTCCCGCCAGCACCGACTCTTGACAGCCTGCCGCTGGGCAAGGGAGAAATTCGTCGGCGCGGTCGCGCGGTGGCGATTCTCGTCTTTGGCACCTTGCTGACCGCCGCCCTGAATGCCGCCGATACACTTGACGCCACCGTTGCCAACATGCGCTTTGTAAAACCGCTTGACCTTGCGCTGGTCCGCGAACTGGCGCAAACCCATGACCTGCTGGTGACGCTGGAAGAAAATACCGTGATCGGCGGTGCCGGTTCCGAAGTTGCGCGTGCACTGGAAGGCATGGGCATCCTCAAACCCTTGCTGCGTCTTGGCTTGCCCGATAATTTCATCGAGCATGGCGAACAAGGTGAAATGCTGACAGAAATGGGCCTGGACTCGATTAACCTGGCCGAACGCATCAAAATTTATCAACAATCCATTACTTGAGCAATTTTGTCGGGAATGTTATAGTGGCGCGGCCAACGAGGCAGTTCGGATTCAATCGATCAGCCTTTCGACCAATTCCATGAAAGACCAGCCCGTGAACCTGAAAGACATCATGGCCATACCAGACGTTCAATCCAGCCGCGACTCGCGCCAGTTACCGATCGACAAGGTCGGCATCAAATCCATTCGCCACCCCGTCAAGGTGCTGGACCAGAATGGCGGCGTGCAGCACACCATTGCCACCTTCAATATGTATGTCGGGCTGCCCCACAACTTCAAGGGTACCCACATGTCGCGTTTCGTCGAGATCCTTAACGCCAACGACCGCGAAGTCTCGGTGGAGAGCTTCGAGTCGATGCTGCGGGAGATGGTGAAGCGACTGGAAGCGGCCACCGGCCATCTGGAAATGAGTTTCCCCTATTTCATTAACAAAACGGCGCCCGCTTCCAAGGTGAAGAGCCTGATGGACTACGAGGTGACCTTTGTCGGCGAAATCCTCGCCGGCGATGTTTATCGCCAGACCACGCGCGTCGTTGTACCCGCCACCAGCCTGTGCCCCTGCTCGAAGAAGATTTCCGAGCGCGGTGCCCACAACCAGCGCTCCCACATCACCATCACCGCGACAACCAACAGCTTTGTCTGGATCGAGGAACTGGTGCGCATAGCCGAAACGCAGGCCTCTTGCGAACTGTATGGCCTGCTGAAACGCCCGGACGAAAAGCTCATCACCGAGCGCGCCTACGACAATCCGAAGTTCGTCGAGGATATCGTGCGTGACGTGGCCGGCGTGCTGAATGCAGACTCGCGCATCGATGCCTACATAGTCGAATCGGAGAACTTCGAATCGATCCACAACCACTCGGCCTATGCGCTTATCGAGCGCGTCAAGACCACCAGTCCGAAGAGCTGAAACTGTTGCTGTACAAATAAAAAGGGACGCCGCGGCGTCCCTTTTTATTCTGTGCTGAAAGTGCCTGCTATCAGGACTTTGCCACAACAGTCTTTCTTACCAGCTTCTCCTTGATGCGTGCCGACTTGCCGGAACGGCTGCGCAGGTAGTAAAGCTTGGCACGACGGACGTCGCCACGACGCTTGAGTTCGATGCTGGCGATCAGTGGGGAATACGTCTGGAAGGTGCGTTCGACGCCCTCGCCCGACGAAATCTTGCGCACGATGAAACTGGAATTGAGGCCGCGATTGCGCTTGGCAATCACCACGCCTTCAAATGCCTGAACGCGCTTGCGCTCACCTTCGACCACGTTGACGTTGACGACTACCGTGTCGCCGGGAGCGAATTCCGGGTAGGTCTTCCCCAGGCGCTCAATCTCTTCTTGTTCCAGTTGCTGAATCAGGTTCATGTCGTTTTCTCCAGGTCAATCCTTGTTACTACGTTTATCACGACCGCAGAGCTACTCATTTGAATCGGCTTCGATTTCGCGAAGTAGTTGCGTTTCCTCACGGCTCAACGAGTGAGCGTGTTGCGCCAGCCATTTGGCAAACAGCTCCGGGCGGCGCTCCCGGGTCCGCAGCAACGACTGTTTAAGTCGCCAGCGGCGGATGTTCTCGTGGTGACCGGAGAGTAGAACCTCCGGCACCGGCATTCCTTCATACACTTCGGGCCGCGTGTAGTGCGCACAATCAAGCAGCCCATCAACAAACGAATCCTCCACTGCCGAACCAGCGTCATTCAAGGCGCCTGGCAGTTGCCGCACACAGGCATCAATCACGGCCAGTGCAGCCACTTCCCCACCTGAGAGCACAAAGTCTCCCAACGACAATTCTTCATCCACACAGCGCTCAATCAAACGCTCATCAACACCTTCGTAGCGGCCGCAAAGCAGAATTGCGCCGCTGCCTGCCGCCAGATCCATCACCCGCGCATGCGTGAGGGGTTGGCCCTGCGGCGAAAGGTAAATCACTTTCGCGGTCGTCTCTCCTGCATTTCCATCCACACCAGCACGTGCCGCTTTTGCTGCATTAATCGCACGCTCGAGCGGGTCAGCCTGCATCACCATCCCCGGCCCACCACCAAAGGGCCGGTCATCCACTGACCGGTAGGCATTTTCCGCCAAACCGACAAAATCGCGGGGGTTCCAGCACACCAATTCCCACAAACGGCGCTCCAGCGCCCGCCTGCTGATGCCGGAAGCGGTCACCGCGGCAAACATCTCCGGAAACAAGGTGATGATATCGAAGCGCAAAACCATCCGATCGGCTCCGCCCACTAGCGCAACTACCAGTCTTTTCCCCAGTCCACTCGCATCAGACCGGCCGGAACATCTACTTCTTTGACAACCTGAGCAACAAAGGGCAATAGGCGCTCGACTTTTTCACCGCTGCTGACCTCCTCTGTCACCACCAGCACCGCATGGGCACCTGACTCAAGCAAATCGTCAACTCGTCCGAGTGGCTCATTGCCCAAATTAACCACTGACAGCCCAATCAGATCAGCCCAATAATATTCACCGTGTTCAAGTTTGCTGGACAAGACGGGTAACGCGTCGCGCGGTGCTCCAAAATACAGCCCGACCAGCCGTTCGGCACCGCTGCGATCATCGACCCCGGCCAGTTTGACTACCCAACCCTTGCCTTGCAACCGCATGGCCTGAAGGGGATAGTCGTGCCACTCGGAGAAGTCACTTTCTTCCCGCCCAAACCACCAGCGTTCTATTTCACGCCAGCGCTCGGGGTCGTCCCCGAAGGTATGCAATCTGACCCAGCCCTGTACACCGTATGGGGCGGTTATGCGCCCCAGAACGACCATTGATCTCAGGCAGCCTTGGCAGCAGCTGATTGTTTGACCAATCTAGCAGCGGTAGGCGACAACTGGGCGCCCTTGCCCTGCCAGTAAGCCAAACGCTCGGCATCAATCACCAAGCTTTTTTCATTCTCGGCGGCCACCGGATTGTAGAAGCCAACACGCTCGACAAAACGCCCATCACGGCGGTTACGCGAGTCGGTGACGACCATGTTGAAAAAGGGGCGCTTCTTTGCGCCGCTACGGGCAAGACGGATAACAACCATACGGGTTCCTTCTGGAATCGGGAAACGGAGTTTCAGTGAAAGCTCACGCCGGCATCGGCCAGCATTACGCTGGAACTAAAAAGGTGGCGATTCTATTGATTAATCGTAATAAAGACAAGCTGTTTGCTTATTGGCTCGCCGCAACGCCTTCCTCTTGTTGGGGGAGTTCCGGCTGGCGCCGTCCCCATGCTGACGGTGTTCCGGCTGACGCCGTCCCCATGCTGACGGTGTTCCGGCGGCTGACGCCGTCCCACCAGCGCCGACTTTCCATCAGGAAAAAACTTCGGCTATGGTGCGCTGGACGGCGCTGGCGGCTGCACGCGGGTCGTCTGCCTGTCGAATTGGCCGGCCAATCACAATATAGTCTGCCCCGTTCCTGAATGCCTGGGCAACATCAACCGTGCGCTTCTGGTCATCGACGGGCTTGTTATCTACTGGACGGATGCCCGGCGTAACCACCAGCAGCCTATCGCCAAGCTCACGCCGGATCATGGGTGCCTCAAGTCCCGAGGAGACAATGCCATCAACGCCCGTCTGCAACGCACGGCGCGCGCGCGAAAGCACCAGTTTTTCGACATCGCAGGCAAACCCGAGATCATCGAGGTCGCCACGATCCAGGCTGGTCAATACCGTGACGGCGAGAATCTTGAGTGCGCCCTTGTCACGGACCGCCGCTTCCATGATGGCCTGGTTGCCATGCACGGTGGCAAAACTTGCACCACTGGAAGAAAGCGCCCTGACAGCCGAGCGAACGGTTTCGGGTACATCGAAAAACTTGAGGTCGACAAAGACCTTCTTCTGCTGCGCCACCAACCAGTCGAGCAGTTCGAAATAACCCCCTGCCATGAAAAGTTCGAGACCAATCTTATAAAACTGTACGGAATCGCCCAACTTTTCGACCAGCGCTCTGGCCTCGCTGGCCTGCGGCACATCAAGCGCAACGATCAATCGATCTGCGATGGGGATCTGCTTAATTGGCGTCATGGGATGTTGATTATTGTGCTGGCAGATGATTCTACTAGAATCGAGACACCACCCGTTCGCGGAATATTCCGACATACTGGTCACCCATGCAGGAAAAAGTAGCGCTCGACAAGGTACTCGCTTGGCTTGCCGCAGAGCAATCTGCAGCAAGCCTGGAGAGTATTGACAAGCTGGGAATCGCACTCGAGATTCTCGGCAGCCTCGGGCTGACCGCAGTCCAGCGCTGCAAGATCCTGGAGCTATTTTTTCTCCGTACCGGCCAATTACAGGCGTCCCTGACTGTCGAGCTGTCTATCGCTTCCCTGCCCTTGTCGGCAGACCTGCGGCTGCGTGCCGAGCATCTCGCCACAGCATATGATTTACTGGCACGAGGCTTTGTTTCGGTAGTCATCGGCCTATCGAGAAGCGCGCCGCTGCAGGCTCCACGCCAACCGGCGGATGTTGTCTTGCTGGCCATGAAAAGCCTGCACAAGCAGGCGCAAACCTTGATGCTGGCCTGCTCACCACTGCCAGCAGAGCTTTGGCAGCATGCCCTCAATACCTTGCACCTGTTTCAGGCGGATCAAGCCAATCCGCGCCTGGCCGACGAATTCAACCGCATGTTGGCCCTGGCAGTGGTTCAACCGGAATCCTTTACCGCTCACGAGCTAGCCTTTCTGATCGATTATCTGCAAGCCATTCCGTCGAAGATCCATTGGCTTGCCCCGCAAGACTCACTGACGCACAACGCCTGGTGGCTTGATCCCTCACGTGACCAGCCACCCTGCGCACTCGCCCGCCGCCGCCCGCCTGCGCACGAAACCAATCTGTTCGTTTTCGACTGCACCTCCCTTGCCAACATGGCACGCGAGCATCTTGCAGAACTGGCAAGCGGTACGCCACCCGCCAACCTGGGACTGCCGCCAGCCGCTACCACCGAGGATTCCCGCAATACCCTCACATCTGCGGCCAACCGTTGGAGTGGCCCCATCAAGCGCCAACAAGCACGGCGACAGGCTAATTATCGGGTGGAGGTCTGTGCCTCTGCCGGTGCACTCTGGCACTATCTCGGTGGCGATGGCAAAGCCGACATGGAAGCCACTTACCCGCTGGCCACCAGCGACTGGCTGATCACCAATGAGAGTACCGTGGGCTTTGCATTGTTCCACGTTGCCGGGACATGCGCCGGCCTGCGTTCCGGAACGGCACTGGGCATGCGATTGACCGAGGATAATTCCTGGACAGTATGTCTCGTCCGTCGGGTCAGGAGCGACAACCCGGCACATATTGAACTGGGGCTCGAATTGCTGGCAGCAACGGCACAGGCCGTGCGCCTTGCCTATCATGGCACGGATGCATCGGTTCCCGCTCTCCTGCTGCCCGCCCAACCTGCCCTGCAACGCGGCGAAACCCTGTTGACCATGCGCGGGCAATTCCACTCTGGTCCCTTTACGCTGCTGGCTGACGACACTGCCGGCATACGGCTCTGCGACTGCACATCCGGCCAGCTTGTCATGCTCACGTCAAGCATCGAGATTTTCGAATTTACGCGGCGCACTCCGCAAGATTTGCCCTGATTTTTTCAGCGCCGCGACAAACTGGGCAACTCTGCCGTCAGTAGGGCACCTATCAGAACCACCGACCACGAAAGATAAAGCCAGAGCAAGAATATCGGCATGGCCGCGAATGCGCCATAGATCAGTGTATAGGTTGGGAAATTCACGACATAAAGGGCAAACAGGTGTTGCATGCCGACAAAGGCCAATGCCGCCAGCGCTCCGGAGAAGCCAGCGTGCCAGCGCGAAACCAGGCGATTCGGCAGGATCCAGTAAAGCAAACCGAATAAGGCCGCCAGAAAGATCATCGGTATCGTCTGCACAAAGATGATCTGTGCCCAGCGCGACTCTTCGACCAGACCGAAGGAAGCACTGGCAAGGTAAGTGGTGCTGGCCAGCGCCCCACCGAAGACCAGTGGTCCCGCCAGCAATGTCAGCAGGTGCAAGGCCAGGCGCCGGTACCACGGCCGCTGTTTTTTTACTTTCCAGATGGAGTTGAAAGCACGTTCGATGGTCAGCATTTGCATCAGGGCCGTTATGGCCAGCACACCCAGACCAATCAAGGTTATCCGATCACTCCGCAGCGCGAATTGACCAAGAAACTTGGCAATCACCACTCCGGCCTTGTCCGGAAGAAGCGTGCCAAGTATGAATTTTTCGAGGGAGGTGCCAGGATTGAAGGCGAGGGGCAGATGTTCGACCAGGACCGCCGCCACAATCAGCATCGGCACGAGTCCAAGCAGGGTTGCAAAGGAGAGTGCCGCAGCGGTCTGGGCGCAGCGCTCTTCGCCAAAACGCTGAGCCACACCACTAACCAGGCGGAAAGGTGCTGTCAGCCAGTGCATAATCTCCAACCGAACCGGCTGTGGTCAAGAAAGAAAGGTTTCATGGTATGGCAAGACTTGACGCAACATATTCCCGCCCGTGCAACTTCGCTGCAATTGCCAGCTTGTTACTCCTGATTGTTTTATGTCTGGCATGGGAACTCTGGCTTGCTCCCTTGCGACCGGGCGGATCGTGGCTGGCGTTGAAGGCCTTGCCTTTGCTGGCACCGCTGTTCGGCATCCTGCATGCTCGCCGCTATACCCATCAATGGGCAAGCTTGCTGATCCTGCTTTACCTGCTCGAAGGGCTGACCCGTGCCTTCTCCGACAACGGCATGATGCAGATGCTTGCCATTGTCGAAGTAGTCCTGGCACTGGTCTTTTTCATGGCCACGCTGTGCTTTGCGCGGGCAACGGCCCAGCAACACATCAGAGCTGGGGATTGACACGCTCCGGCCCCATGTGCAGTTTGTTCAGGGCATTAAAGTAGGCCTTGGCCGACGCCACGATGATATCGGTGTCCGAACCCTGGCCATTCACAATGCGACCGTCCTTTGACAGGCGCACGGTCACCTCACCCTGCGCATCGGTTCCTGTGGTGATGGCATTGACAGAGTAAAGCAGGAGGTCGGAACCGCTGCCGACAACACTCTCGATGGCACGGAAAGTGGCATCGACCGGCCCGCTGCCGGTGGCTTCGGCGTGCTGCTCGACCCCGCCCAGCGACAAGGTCATTGCGGCGCTTGGCGCCTCACCGGTCTCCGAATGGAATTTCGAAGATATCAATTTGTAGTGCTCGCTTGCAGGCAGAACCATCTCTTCCGAAACCAGGGCGTGCAGATCGTCGTCGAAGATTTCGCGCTTCTTGTCGGCAAGTTCCTTGAAACGGGCAAACGCGGCGTTGAGCATTTCCTCGCTCGCCAGTTCGATCCCCAACTCGGCCAATTTGGTCCTGAAGGCATTGCGACCGGAGAGCTTGCCCAGCGTGAGCTTGTTGGCATTCCAGCCAACGTCCTCGGCACGCATGATTTCGTAGGTTTCCCGATGCTTCAACACCCCGTCCTGATGAATCCCGGATTCATGCGCAAAAGCGTTCGCGCCGACCACTGCCTTGTTCGGTTGCACGACATAGCCGGTGATCTGTGACACCAGTCGCGAGGCGGGAACAATCTGGGTGGTATCGATACGGGTTTCGACCGGGAACAGGTCCTTGCGCGTTTTCACCGCCATGACGATTTCTTCTAGCGAAGCATTGCCGGCGCGCTCGCCCAGGCCATTGATCGTGCACTCAACCTGCCGTGCGCCATTCAACACGGCGGCAAGCGAATTGGCTACGGCCAGCCCGAGGTCGTTATGGCAATGGGTTGACCACACCACCTTATCGGCATTCGGCACACGTTCGCGCAGGGTTTTGAACAGTTCCCCCCAAACCACCGGAATGTTGTAGCCGACCGTGTCGGCAATATTCACTGTCTTGGCACCCGCGTTGATGACTGCTTCGAGCACGCGGCAAAGAAAATCGATGTCCGACCGTCCGGCGTCTTCAGGCGAGAATTCGACATCATCGGTATATTGACGTGCCCAGTTAACTGCTTTGACCGCCTGCTCGATCACCTGCTCGGGCTCCATGCGAAGTTTCATCTGCATGTGGATCGGCGAGGTGGCAATGAAAGTATGCACGCGGCCGCGCACTGCCGGCTTGATAGCCTCGCCGGCACGCCGAATATCGTTTTCATTCGCACGCGACAGCGAACACACCGTGGAGTCCTTGATCGTTTCGGCGATGGCGCGAATCGATTCGAAATCTCCCGGGCTCGCGGCAGCGAAGCCGGCCTCGATGATATCCACCCGCATGCGTTCCAGTTGACGGGCGATGCGCAGCTTTTCTTCGCGCGTCATGGCCGCGCCAGGGCTTTGCTCGCCATCACGCAAGGTGGTGTCGAAAATCAATAATGCTTCTTTGCTCATGCTCGTCTCCAATCGGATCAGCTAATGGTTACCAACCTGCTGCACTTGGGCAACAGGACAGGCATTCGAATTGTGGGGTGGGGGTTTGCTAGCGCGCGCGGCGCAGCAGGGGACGCAGCTTGGTGCGCAACAGCGTGCGCGCCAGCAGGATGCCGGTGAGGGTCAGGAAGGCAGCAGCCATAAGCGTCGTGAACATCATGGTTTCGACTATAAAACAGACTGTTTGGTTCGCGCAAGTATTTTTGCTGTGACATGCCACTCGCTCGCGCGGGTATCAGTCCTCTTGCGCTTTGCGTTTGCGTCGCGAAAACCAGCCGCCAATGCCCAGCACATAGCCAGAAAGCGCATAGAGCAGGAACAGGGCAAACAGCACCCCCGGCGGATAGCTCGATACCAAAGCGATGCCCAGCGCAATCGCCGCCACCATGATGAAGGGCACGCTTTTGCGCAAATTGATGTCCTTGCCGGAATAGTAGGGCAGATTGCTGACCATGGTGAGGCCGGCAAATATGGTCAGCACACAGGCATACCAGCGTGCTTCGTAGCCGGTCCAGTCGTTGTCAATCATCACCCAGACGAAACCGGCCACCAGCGCTGCCGCTGCAGGGCTGGGCAAGCCCTGGAAGTTACGTTTATCGACCACTTCGATGTTGGTATTGAAGCGGGCCAGCCGCAACGCAGCGCCCGCGCAATAGATAAACGCGGCGATCCAGCCAAGCTTGCCCATGTCCTTGAGCGCCCAGACATAAACCACCAGCGCAGGGGCCGCGCCGAACGACACCATATCGGAAAGCGAATCGTATTCCGCCCCGAAGGCGCTTTGGGTGTGCGTCAAGCGGGCCACGCGACCGTCCAGGCTGTCAAATACCATGGCAACAAAAATCGCCGCCGCGGCAATCTCGAACTTCCAGTGCATCGCCTGGACAATGGCGAAAAATCCCGAGAACAGCGCTACCGTGGTGAGCAGGTTGGGCAGAATGTAGATGCCGCGCCGACGTAACTCGGAATTGAACAGGGTCTTGCGGGGACGATAATCAGGCATAGGGTCAAGTCAGGCCGCCAAAGAAAGTTGCTGGACCATCCCAAGAGTTGCTTGCCCCTTGAAGGGAGGGCCGAGCACAAGGCCGAAGGCCGCAGGACCGCCGAGGGCTGGTCCCGCGAAGCGGGCTGCGGCCATGCCGCACAAAGCGAAAGTTTACGGGGTGGACTCTAAACATATTCCCATTGTAGCCGCCAAGCCCATTCATGGCAGTTCGGCAAGGATGGTACTGGTGGCGCTCACCGTATCACCAACGCCGACTTTTACGTGCACGTCTTTGGGCAGGTAGAGGTCGACACGTGAACCAAAGCGGATGAAGCCATAACGCTGACCACGTTCAAGCTTGTCTCCTGCATCAACATAACAAAGAATCCGGCGGGCGATCAGTCCGGCCACTTGCACGCAGGTAATATCCTGGCCGTCGCCAGTGCGCAGGTGCAGGGCATTGCGCTCATTTTCAGTCGACGCTTTGTCGAGATCGGCGTTAAAGAATTTGCCGGGGTGGTACCAGCGCTGCACCACCGTGCCATCAATCGGACTGCGATTCGAATGGACGTTGAACACATTCATGAACACACTGATTTTCAGCGTGTCGCGCTCCAGCCAGGGATCACGCGCCGGTTCGATGACCACGATGCGGCCATCGGCGGGCGCCAGCACGCTTTTGGCATTTCCGGGTACCGACCGCGCCGGGTCACGAAAAAACTGCAGGACAAAAACAAAGATCAGCCAGAGCGGGGCCGACCACAACCAACCGGCGAAGGCAGTCGTCGCCAGAGCCGCCACGCCACTGATGGCGAGAAACGGCCAGCCTTCACGGGCAATCAGGGGGTGCGGGTATGAATTCATGCGAGTACTCCAGAAAGTCAGATAAAACGGAGTTTCAGAGAAGGCTAATGTCCGCGCAAGAGGGCATTACACTGGAACTAAAAAAGGCACAGCTTTGCGCTGTGCCTTTCCGTCCCGGTCATACGTCATCAGTTCTTGCTCTGATCCACCAGACGATTCTTCTTGATCCAGGGCATCATGGCACGCAACTGCTCGCCAACCTGTTCGATCGGGTGGGCGGCGGTGAGGCGGCGCCGCGCTGTCATGCTCGGATAGTTGGTGCGGCCCTCGAGAATGAACATCTTGGCGTAATCGCCATTCTGGATGCGTTGCAGGGCCTGTTTCATTGCCGCACGCGACTGGTCGTTGATGACCTCGGGGCCAGTAACGTATTCACCAAATTCGGCATTGTTCGAGATCGAATAGTTCATGTTGGCAATGCCGCCTTCGAAGATCAGGTCGACGATCAGCTTCACTTCGTGCAGACACTCGAAGTAAGCCATCTCTGGCGCATAGCCAGCATCGGTGAGCGTCTCGTAACCCGCCTTGATGAGCTCGACCAATCCACCGCAGAGCACCGCCTGTTCGCCGAACAGATCGGTTTCCGTCTCCTCGCGGAAATTGGTCTCGATGACACCACCCTTGGTACCGCCATTCGCCGCCGCATAGGACAACGCGATATCCTTGGCCTTGCCCGACTTGTCCTGATGGATGGCAATCAGCGACGGCACACCGCCGCCACGCAGATATTCGGAACGCACCGTGTGGCCAGGTCCCTTGGGCGCGACCATGATTACGTCGACGTCGCCCTTTGGAATCACCTGGTTGTAATGGATATTGAAGCCATGGGCAAAAGCCAGGGCAGCGCCCTTCTTGATGTTCGGCTCGACTTCAGCGTAATAAACGGACGGGATGGTCTCATCCGGCAACAACATCATCACGACGTCGGCGCCCTTGACGGCTTTACCCACTTCCTCAACCTTGAGTCCGGCTTTCTCGGCCTTCGACCAGGAGGCACCACCCTTGCGCAGGCCGACGGTAACCTTGACCCCGGAGTCCTTGAGGTTCTGGGCATGCGCGTGGCCCTGTGAGCCATAACCCACGATGGTGACTTTACGGCCCTTGATGAGGGAGAGGTCGGCATCTTTGTCGTAATAAACTTTCATGACTTTCCTTTTTTAATGGCGATATGCTGAATGGTGAAATGGAGTCAGACTTTGAGAATCCGGTCGCCGCGACCGATGCCACAGACGCCGGTACGGACAGTCTCCAGAATCAGTGAGCGATCGATGGCGTCGAGGAACGCGCCCATCTTGTTGGTGTTACCGGTCAGTTCGACAACATAGGTCGATTCGGTAACGTCGATGATGCGGCCACGGAAGATATCGGCGACGCGCTTCATCTCTTCGCGGTCCTTGCCGGTGGCGCGTACCTTGACGAGCATCAGTTCGCGCTCGATATGTGCCGCCTCGGAAAGATCTACCACCTTGACGGTGTCGATCAACTTGTTGAGTTGTTTGGTGATCTGCTCGATGATGTCGTCCGAGCCGATGCTGACGATCGTCATGCGCGACAGCGTGGGGTCCTCGGTCGGTGCGACAGTCAGCGATTCGATGTTGTAACCGCGGGCCGAAAACAAACCGGACACGCGCGACAGGGCGCCTGCTTCGTTTTCAATGAGAATGGAAATGATATGGCGCATGGTGATCAGAGCTCCTCTTCCGCCAGAATCATTTCAGACAGGCCCTTACCAGCCGCAACCATGGGATAGACGTTAGCCGTCTTGTCCGTCTGAAAGTCGAGGAAGACCAGATGGTTCTTGTGTTTGACAAAGGCCTCGCGAATCGCCGGCTCGACATCCGCCGGTTTATCGATACGCAGGCCAACGTGGCCATAGGCCTCGGCAAGCTTGACGAAATCCGGCAGGGCATCAACATAGGATTCGGCATAACGGTTGCCGTGGAACATCTGCTGCCACTGGCGCACCATGCCGAGATAGCCGTTGTTGAGGCAGAGGATCTTCACGGGCAGATGGAACTGCTTGCACGTCGACAGCTCCTGGATATTCATCTGGATTGAACCTTCACCGGTAATGCAGGCCACGGTGGCTTTGGGATTGGCAAACCGCACCCCCATTGCCGCAGGCAGCCCAAACCCCATCGTGCCCAGGCCCCCTGAATTGATCCAGCGACGTGGCTTGTCGAATTTGTAATACTGCGCCGCCCACATCTGGTGCTGACCAACATCCGAGGTCACGAAGGCATCGCCGCCAGTCACCTCGTAGAGCTTCTCGACCACATACTGCGGCATGATGAGGTCACTGCCCATCTTGTACTTGAGCGAATTCCTGCTGCGCCAACCCTCGATCTGCTTCCACCATGAGGCCAGCGCCTTCGGCTCCGCCTTGGCTTCACTCACCTGGATCTGCTTGATCAGCTCATCCAATACGTCCGGGACGTTACCAACGATCGGCACATCAACGCGCACCCGCTTGGAGATCGAGGAGGGATCGATATCGATGTGGATGATTTTTCTGGCCACCTTGGCAAAGTGATCTGGGCTGCCGATGACACGATCATCGAAACGGGCACCCACGGCCAGCAGAACATCACATTCCTGCATCGCCATATTGGCCTCGTAGGTGCCATGCATGCCCAGCATGCCGAGGGATTGACGGTCGGTCGCCGGGTAGCCACCCAGCCCCATCAGGGTCTGCGTGATCGGAAAGCCGAGCAGGCGCGTCATTTTGGTCAGTTTGTCTGCTGCATCCGACAGAATCACCCCGCCGCCGGCGTAAATCATCGGTCGTTTGGCATCCAGCAACAGTTGCAAAGCCTTCTTGATTTGGCCCGTATGACCCTTGACTACCGGGTTATAAGAGCGCATCGAAATGGTCTTTGGATAGTGGAAGTCACACTTTTTGGCAGTGATGTCCTTGGGAATGTCCACGAGGACGGGGCCCGGACGACCGGTCTTCGCCAGATAGAAGGCTTTCTTGATCGTGTCTGCCAAATCCTTGACGTCCTTGACCAGAAAGTTGTGCTTGACGCAGGGGCGGGTGATGCCGACCGTGTCCGCTTCCTGGAAGGCATCCTGGCCGATGTAGGCTGTCGGCACCTGCCCCGAAATCACCACCAGCGGGATCGAATCCATGTGGGCCGTGGCAATTCCTGTCACAGCATTGGTAACACCCGGCCCGGAAGTGACCAGGCAGACGCCTATCTTGTTGGACGAGCGCGAATAGGCATCTGCCGCGTGCACCGCCGCCTGCTCATGCCTGACCAGAATGTGCTTGATCTGGTCCTGCTTGAACAATTCGTCGTATATGAACAAAACCGAACCACCAGGGTAGCCGAAAACATGCTCGACCTTTTCTTCCTGGAGGCACCTGATTACAATCTCAGCGCCTGTCAATTGCATTGTTGTGATTCCATTAAAACCGGGCAAAGCCCGAAACACGCAACGATACTTGACGGAACCGAGTATGGTCAAGGCTTCCGGTTAGCTAGGACAGGCTTGACCAACACCACCCAGATGGGCTGTTTCCCATCCAGACGACAGAAAACACGCTTTGGCTTCACGTATCGAGCTTTCCGATTTCCTTGCCAGTGTCGAGCGACGCGCCTTCAAACAGGCCGTATTTGCTGTGCGTGACGAGGAAACTGCTCTAGACATCGTGCAGGACAGCATGATGCGACTTGCAGAAAAATACAGCAGCCGGCCAGCCGAAGAGCTGCCACCACTCTTCCAGCGCATTTTGCAGAACGCCATTCGCGATTCATATCGTCGCTCGCGCACCAGAGCGGGGCATATGGTGCAGCTTTCTTCATTTGACTCACTCGATGACGAATTTGCCGATCCACTGGAAGCCATTGAAATTGATGAGGAACATAACCCGTTTGCCACCCCGCATGCCGCCTTGCTACAAGCCGAGACCCTGGGTCTTATAGAGGAAGCCCTCCAAAATTTGCCTCCGCGTCAACGCGAAGCCTTCCTGCTGCGTTACTGGGAGGGATTGGATATCGCAGAAACTGCTTTGGCCATGGGCTGCACCGAAGGTAGCGTCAAGACCCACTGTTCGCGCGCGACAAGCGCCTTGGCAATCGCACTTAAAGCGAAAGATATCAAGCCGTAAGGAGTACGACATTGAACTCGGAACAACAATTCGCCAGGCAAATCTGCCGCGTCCTTGACTTGGGTACTCGCTCAATCGAGCCCGTGGTCGCAGAGCGTCTGCGCGCCGCACGTGAGCGCGCACTTCAACGGCAACTCTTCCCAGTTCAGGCGGTCGAGATAATCGGTACGGGCGGTGGCGCGGTATTACAGGGCGGCTGGTTTGGTGGCCATGGACGAGCCGTGCGAAGCTTGCTGTCGATTTTGGCGTTGATCCTTGGTGTGAGTCTGGCGTACTACTGGAACGCATTTGCACAGGCAAGCGTAAACGAGGAGATTGACAGCGCCCTTCTGGCCGGCGATCTGCCACCCAGCGCATATATTGACCGGGGCTTTCAGGCATGGCTGGAAAAAAGCTCACCGGCCGGGGAATAGCTTTCTGCCTGCTTTTCGCCGGACTAACTTGGCAATGGCAGGCTCAGGCAGTTGTAACCCCACTCGACCAACCCGACTGGTCGGCGCTCACATCCGAACAAAAAACCATCCTGGCGCCTCTGGCGACGGAATGGAAGGAAATGGAATCGTTCCGGCGCAAGAAATGGCTTGGCATAGCCCAACGCTATCCTGAGATGTCCGAGGACGATCAGGCCAGCGTACAGAGGAACATGAAGGAATGGGCAAAACTGGCTCCCGCTGAACGCCGGGCGGCGCGCGAGAAATTCAAGTCATTGCAAAAATTCCCGGCCGAAGATCGGCAGGCAGTCAAGCTGAAATGGGATGAGTACAACACACTTTCCCAGGAAACAAAGGACAGCCTGAAAAAGGAAGCAGCACAACGCCCCTCACAAATCAAGACGCCGACCAAGCCACCCGTGGCGAGCTCTGGCGCGAAGCCGGTTGCGAGTGTCACGGCAAGCTCGGCCGCATTGCCGACCGCCCCTGCCATGAACCCGCCCCGCTCCCCGCTATCGCCACTAAGACCACCGCAAAGCCCCTTGGTGGTAACAAATACAGCCCCATCGAAAGCCCTTCCAGCTGCCACTACCGGCATGCCTAACGCTGAGGAGTAAGCTTTCTTGAGCGAGGCGGCACATCACTTGGCGAGCGTCCGCAGGCGACTCGCTGGCATGCTTTACGAGTCACTGCTGCTCCTGGGGGTTCTATCGGCATTGGTACTGTTGCCGAATCTGATTGTCGGCGTCATCTGGCAGGTCGCCATGCCAGGGTGGGCTCTTTGGGTGAACGTTGCACTCGCTGCCGGGCTCTACTTTGTCTATCAATGGCACCGCAACGGCCAAACGCTGGCCTTGAAAACCTGGCGGATTCGGATCGTGACATCTGCTGACGGTCAGCCCCCATCAATCACGCGCGCCCTGTTCCGCTACCTGTTGGCCTGGCCGTCGGTTTTGTCAGTTGTCGGCCTGCTCTGGGCATTGATAGACCGGGACAGGCAATTTCTGCATGACCGACTATCGGGCACTCGCATAATCAGCGTACCCTGAAGCCCGGGACTGTCGCTCTCTGCTGCTCGGCGCCGGTTTGACTAATATGTCCGCGCCAAGGCAGGCAGACTTTAACGTCGTTCAACCCACCAGAGCATTGATCCCGCCGCCAACAGGAATATTACGCTGGGTGTCATGGCAGCCACGAGCGGCTGCCAACTGTTGATTACGCCCAAGTGCGAAAACAGGCCATTCAGCATGTGAAACAGGATCCCCAGCATCACTCCCGCAAATACCTTGACGCTTACGGCGCCCATGCGGCTATGCGCATAGGCGAAGGGCAACGCCAGCGCCATCATCACCAGGGTTGCCAGTGGGTAAATCAGCTTCTTCCACAATGCAATTTCATAGCGTTGGGTTTTTTGCTGGTTGGCGCTCAGATGCTGGATGTATTGATACAGGTTAACCAGGGACATACGTTCGGGAACGACCAGCAATACTGACAGGATGTCCGGGTTGAGTGCCGATTGCCATACCAGTTCATCGTGGCGCGACACCTGCGCTCGTTCATTACCCGACTGCAGGTCGAACTGGGTCTGTACGACACTTGTTAAGAGCCAGTGGTTTGGCGGGATAAATCTGCCTTCCGCTGCCTCGCTGATCGATTGCAGGCGATATGCGTCGTCAAAGCCATACACCCTAATCTTGCGCAAACTGGCGTCAGGTAGGACTTCGCGGACGTTGATGAATGACATGCCGTCCTTCACCCACAAGCCAGAGCGAAACTCCTGCCCCACCAGTTTGCTCTTTGCCGTCAACCGCAACTGCTGCGCTGCGCGCTCAGTTGTCGGCGCAACAAATTCGCCTAGTACGAAAGTCAGTACAACAAAGACAACGCCGACCTTCACCAGTGTCAGCAACAATTCACCGGTCGACAAGCCCGAAGTGCGCAATACTGTAATTTCAGAGTGCTGCGCCAACAGGGTCAGGGCATACAGCGACCCGATCAGAACGGCTATTGGAAAAATCTCGTAGGCTCGGCCGGGCAGGGTCAGCGCGACATAGCCGACTGCGTGCTGCAATTGATAGCTGCCCTTGCCAACATCGGCCATTTCATTGATCAAATCAAAAAAGGCGAACAGCGCTAGAAAGGCAACCAGCACGAGCAGGGTCGCACCATAAATTTCACGTGCCAGATGGCGCTCGTAAACTTTCAACGCCATAACCGCCACACCGAAAAGACTGCCAGTCGCTTCCAGAACAACAGGATCAGGGTGATGAACATCAGCACATGCACCGCCCATACTCCGATCTCGAACGGCAGGCGTCCCTGGGCCACCCAAGCCTGACTGACTGACAGCAGGTTGCTATAGATCATAAACGTCAGAAGGGCAAAAAGCAGGTTATTGGTGCGGCCCGCGCGCGGATTGACAAATGACAAAGGGATCGCCAGCAAGGCAAGCGTCAGGGCAGAAAGCGGTACTCCAATCCGCCACAATAACTCTCCTTGACTGGCTGGATTGATGTCAAGCAAGAGCTCCCAAGTAGTCATGCTCTTCGTGGATTTGTCGATATCCCGGTTTTCGCGCGTTTCGATACGCATGGCATACCGCTCAAATTCCATGACACGATACTGCGCGGCACCGGCTTCAGCTTCGTAGCGCCGACCTTGTGTCAGCACGATGAATTTGTCACCATTCGCCGCCACCTCGGTATGGCCTTGTGCAGCAGCCATGACGCCCAGGCGGCCATGTTGCATCGAATTGATGAAGATGTTTTTTACTTTATCTTCCTGCCCGTCGATACTCGCCACCGATTCGACAAAGAATACCCGGTCACCCCGCGCCGACTCCTTGAATGCACCCGGGCTGACGCGCGCCACATCGTCGCGCTGATCCATGCGATCCTGATATTCGGCACGCTTGCTCAGTGCCCACGGCGACAAGAACAGGGCCAATACCGCGATGACCAGCACGATAGGCAGCGCAAAACGGAGCACCGGGCGCATCCAGGCGGTCAGCGGCACACCGGCGGAGAACCAGATCGCCATCTCGGAATCGCGATAAACACGCGACAATGAAAGCAGGATGGCTATGAACAGGGTCAAGGAAAGCAGCACCGGCAGATAATTTAGCGCGGAGAAGCCGAGCAATGCGGCGACCGCCTCGGAGGTGATGCGCCCCCCGGCGGCCTGACCGAGCAGTCGAATCAGCTGCGTGGTCAGCAGAATCGCGAACAGGGCGACAAAAACCGCAGCGGCCGTCTGGGCAAATTCACGCTGGGCAGCGCGGAGAAA
Source organism: Rhodocyclaceae bacterium UBA2271 (assembly GCA_002347405.1). Lineage (GTDB taxonomy): Bacteria > Pseudomonadota > Gammaproteobacteria > Burkholderiales > Rhodocyclaceae > Sulfuricystis. The sequence goes on from DDXB01000045.1 coordinate 44,268, forward strand.
TATCATCGTTGTTGCCGGAACAAGAGGGGTTGGGGATTTGCGGCCAAAATGAATAACCAACGTGAAATGCAGTGCTGATGGGGAGCGACTCCGATGACTTTATCCGCGTCAAATAAGCGGGCGCCAGTAAAATTGCTTAAACTTCACGTTTTTCCATTTTCAAGGAGTACGCGGTGGAATTTAGCATAAAGAGCGGCAGCCCGGAAAAGCAGAGAACTGCTTGCGTCGTCGTCGGCGTCTTTGAATCGCGCAAACTATCCTTGCCGGCAGAATTGCTCGACAACGCTGCCCGCGGTTATCTTTCCGACCTGTTGCGACGTGGTGACATGGAAGGCAAGGCCGGCAGCACCTTGCTGCTGCACAAGGTCCCCGGTGCGGAAGCCGAGCGCATCTTACTGGTCGGTCTCGGCAAAGAGCGCGAATTCCGTGAAAAGGAATATCGCGCCGCAATTGCCACGGCAGTCCGCACCCTGAATGAAACTGGCGGCTTTGATGGCACGGTCTACCTCACCGAACTGCCGGTAAAAAAACGCAGTGTCGCATGGCGCGTCAGGCAAGCCGTCCTGGTGGTCGAGGAAACGCTTTACCGCTTCGATCAAATGAAATCGAAAAAGGACGACGTGCGGCGCCCCCTGCGCAAGTTGACCTTCTGTGTCGAACGCCGCACCGAGCTGGCCGCTGCCGAACTGGCCCTGACTGAAGGTCAGGCCATTGCCAGCGGCATGAGTTACATGAAAGACCTCGCCAACCTGCCCGGCAATGTCTGCACACCCAGCTATCTGGCCAAGCAGGCCGGCATCATGGCCAAGGAGCATGGTCTGCAAGTAGAGATTCTCGATCGTGCCGCCATGGAAAAACTTGGCATGCATTCGCTGTTGGCTGTATCGATAGGCTCGCACCAGCCTCCGCAATTCATCATCGTCAAGCACATGAGTGGCAAAGCCGATGCCAAACCCATCGTACTGGTAGGCAAGGGTGTCACTTTCGACACGGGAGGCATTTCGCTCAAGCCCGCCCCCGAAATGGACGAGATGAAATATGACATGTCGGGTGCCGCCAGCGTATTGGCCACCATGAAATCGGCTGCCCTGATGAAATTGCCGCTCAACATCATCGCCGTTGTGCCGGCCGTTGAAAACATGCCCGGTGGCGGCGCCGCCCGTCCCGGCGACATCGTTACCTCGATGTCCGGCCAGACCGTTGAAATTCTCAATACCGATGCTGAAGGCCGGCTGATTCTTTGCGATGCGCTGACTTATGTCGAACGATTTGAACCCGACTGCGTCGTCGATGTCGCCACGCTCACCGGCGCCTGCGTCATCGCCCTGGGGCATGTGGTCAGCGGCCTGCTGGCCAACGATGACGGACTGGCGCGCGAACTGCTCGACGCAGGCTTGGACAGCTGGGACCGCGCCTGGCAGATGCCACTGCTTGAAGATTATCAGGAGCAACTGAAGAGCAATTTTGCCGACATGGGCAACATCGGCGGTCGGCCGGCTGGCACGATTACCGCCGCCTGCTTCCTGTCGCGCTTTACCAAGAAGTACGACTGGGCGCATCTCGACATTGCTGGCACAGCCTACAAGTCGGGCAAGGAGAAAGGCTCGACCGGTCGGCCGGTGCCGCTGCTAACCCAGTTTCTGATCGATCGCGCCGCGAAAGTCGGCGCTGGCGGGACGGCGCAAAAGTAAGCCATTCACCCATGACGCACATCACCTTCCTGCATGGTGCGGCCGACCGCATCCAGTCCGCCGCCCAATGGCTGCAAAAAACTTGGGGCGAGCGCCAAGCTGAGCTGCCTGCGGTATTGGTCTATGTCCCAGACGCCGATCAGGCCACGCGCCTGGATCGCCTGCTCTGGACACAGCCGCCGCTGGCCTTTTTGCCGCATTGCCGGATCGACTCCCCGCTTGCTGGCGAAACGCCCATCTTGCTGGCCGAAAAACTGGATCAGGATCGGGGCGGGGTGGGCCAGGAGAGTTGCCTGCTTAACCTCGGCAACACCCTGCCAGCGACGTTTTCACGATTCGAGCATCTTGTCGAAATCGTCAGCACCGACGAAGGTGACCGCCTGCCGGCACGGGAGCGCTTCAAGTTTTATCGGGAGCGCGGCTATGCGATCGAGAGTCGCGATATTTCTGATGGTTTGTGATGGCTCAGGATAACGACATCATCACTCAGGCCGATGCGCTCATGCGACGCCATCGCAGTTTCGTCGCCCGCGTCGCAGAGGTAGCGAACCCGGCAGCCACCCCAGACGCTCCTGACAATGCAGAAAACGACAGCGAAATTCCTTTGCTGACGGAAGTGGTTGATGCTGCTGCCAAAGCAATGGCAGACACTCCACACGACATTGATGGCGTGCTGAAAGCTCTGCGAGAAGACGTTGAAAGTGAGCTTTCGGACTGGCTCGTCGAGGTCTTGCCCGCCGCAGTAGCAAACGCCAGTCAGAATATTCTCACCGAACTGGATGCCAAGGCACGCCACACCCTGCTGCCGCGCCTGCTGGAAAAGCTTGAGGCGCGCCGCAATGCTGACCAAGGTTCCGAATCACCCTCGGTATAATCGCTCCCCCCTGCTTCACCTGAATAAAGCTGATCTTTTCATGGAACTCGCAAAAAGTTTCGAGCCCGCCGAAATCGAGCGGCGCTGGTACCCCGTTTGGGAATCGAACGGCTATTTCGCCGCCGGCCTCGACATCACCAAGACCCCGGCCAAGGATGGTTTCTGCATCCTGCTGCCGCCACCCAACGTCACCGGCACGCTGCACATGGGCCATGGTTTCAACCAGGCCATCATGGATGCGCTGACGCGTTACCACCGCATGCGTGGCGCCAACACGCTGTGGCAACCAGGCACCGACCATGCCGGCATCGCCACGCAGATTGTCGTAGAGCGCCAACTAGACGCGCAGGGCACCAGTCGCCACGAACTCGGCCGCGAAAAGTTTCTTGAAAAGGTCTGGGAGTGGAAGGAATACTCGGGCGGTACCATCACGCGCCAGATGCGCCGGCTCGGCACCTCGCCCGACTGGACACGCGAGCGTTTCACCATGGATGCCGGCCTGTCGAAAATCGTCACCGAGACTTTCGTCCGCCTCCACAAGGAAGGCCTGATCTATCGCGGCAAACGTTTGGTGAATTGGGACCCGAAGCTGCTTACCGCTGTCTCCGATCTTGAAGTGGTGAGCGAGGAAGAAGACGGCTTCATGTGGGAAATCCGTTATCCCTTTGTCGATGCCGAAGGCGGGCTTACCGTCGCCACCACGCGACCGGAAACCCTGCTCGGCGACGTCGCTGTCGCCGTCAATCCCGAGGACGCACGGTACTCGCACCTGATCGGCAAGCAGGTCCGTCTGCCCCTGTGCGACCGCAGCATTCCGATCATCGCCGATGCCTATGTTGACAAGGAATTTGGCACCGGCTGCGTCAAGATCACGCCGGCACACGACTTCAATGACTGGCAGATCGGTCATCGGCACGGCCTGACGCCGCTCTCAATACTCACCCTTGATGCGCGCATCAACGAACATGCCCCCGAGAAGTACCGGGGCATGGACCGCTACGCGGCACGCAAGCTCATTGTCGCCGACCTCGAGGAGCAGGGTCTGCTTGCTTCGACCAAGCCGCACAAGCTGATGGTGCCACGTGGCGACCGTACCGGCGTCGTCATCGAGCCGATGCTCACCGACCAATGGTTTGTCGCCATGTCGAAGCCCGGCGCGGACGGCACGAGCATCGCCGGCAAGGCCCTTGAATGCGTGAGTTCGGGCGAGATCAAGTTCTTCCCCGAGAACTGGGTCAACACCTACAACCAGTGGCTCAACAACATCCAGGACTGGTGCATCTCGCGCCAGCTCTGGTGGGGCCACCAGATCCCCGCCTGGTACAGCGACGACGGCCGCATCTATGTGGCGCACGACGAAGCCGAAGCTTATGCACTGGCGCAAAGCGATGGCTACACAGGTGGACTCGAGCGCGACCCCGATGTGCTCGACACCTGGTATTCCTCGGCGCTCTGGCCCTTCTCGACGCTCGACTGGACTCCCGAGTGGCCGGCAAAGTCAAACCCCGCGCTCGACCTCTACCTGCCTTCGACGGTGCTCGTGACCGGCTTCGACATCATCTTCTTCTGGGTGGCGCGCATGGTAATGATGACCAGGCACATCACCGGCAAGATTCCCTTCAAGCATGTCTATGTGCATGGCCTGATCCGCGACGCGGAAGGCCAGAAGATGAGCAAGTCGAAAGGCAACGTCCTTGACCCGATCGACCTGATCGACGGCATCAGCCTCGATGATCTGGTCGCCAAGCGCACCACCGGCCTGATGAACCCCAAACAGGCCACGCAGATCGAGAAACGCACGCGCAAGGAGTTCCCGAACGGCATCGCCGGCTTTGGCACCGACGCGCTGCGCTTCACCTTCCTGAGCCTCGCCAGCCCCGGCCGCGACATCAAGTTCGACATGCAGCGCTGCGAAGGCTATCGCAACTTCTGCAACAAACTATGGAACGCCAGCCGCTTTGTGCTGATGAACTGCGCTGACCAGGACTGCGGTCTTGAGACGCACGACAAGGCGGCCTGCCACGGTGATTATCTTGACTTTTCGCCCGCCGACCGCTGGATTGTCAGCCTGTTGCAGCGGGTCGAGGCCGATGTCGCCAAGCACTTCGCCGACTATCGCTTCGACTTGCTCGCCAAGGCCATTTACGAGTTCGTCTGGGACGAGTATTGCGACTGGTATGTCGAACTGGCCAAGGTGCGTCTGCAGAACGGCTCGCCCGCCCAGCAGCGCGCCACCCGGCGCACGCTGGTACTGGTGCTTGAAACCGTCCTGCGCCTTGCCCATCCGCTGATCCCCTTCATCACCGAGGAACTCTGGCAGCAGGTCGCCCCCGTTGCCGGACGCATGAAAGTCGGTGTGACCGAAGGAAATCCCCGTGGGACTGGTGAGACGGCGACTAGTGTGGCGCCAGAAGAAACCGTGATGCTCCAGGTCTATCCGGCAGCCGATATCACACGCTGCGATCCCTTCTCGGAAGCCTGGGTGGCGACTCTCAAGTCACTGATCACCGCCTGCCGCAGCCTGCGCGGCGAGATGAACCTGTCCCCCGCCCTGCGTGTTCCCCTGATCGGTTCAGGAGTCGGTGCTGGCGATACGGCGGCCCTGAAGGAATTTGGCCCATATCTGGCAGCACTGGCCAAATTGTCGGAAGTGACTGCCGTCGACAATTTGCCCGACAGCGATGCTCCAGTCCAGATCGTCGGCAATTTCCGCCTGATGTTGAAGATCGAAATCGACGTGGCCGCCGAAAAGGAACGGCTTGGCAAGGAACTCGCCCGCGTCGAAGGCGAAATCGTCAAGGCGGGAAAGAAACTGTCCACCGAGAGCTTCGTCGCGCGCGCGCCTGCTGCCGTTGTGGCACAGGAACGTGAGCGCCTGGCGAACTTCCACTCCTTGCGAGAGAAGCTCGCCAGCCAGCTCGACAAGCTTGCCTGACAAGTAGAAAGGGGCCTGGCGGCCCCTTTCTCTTCCACGCTACGTCGTCATTCCGGCACAAGCCGGAATCCAGTGAAGTCAGGCACATGGACCCCGGCCTGCGCCGGGGTGACAAAATAACGGCGCGTCCCCAGCTTACTGCGGCGTATAGGTGCCGCCGGCTACTTTCGCCATCATTTCAGCGGTGCTGTCCGGGTGACTGGAGATGCCCATGAACTGGAACATGCCCAGATCCGGCCAGGCCAGCGCGGTACGATAGCGGCCAAACAGGGCATAAGCCTTGTTATCGACCACGTAAATTTCCCACGGCAACGCAGCGATATGCTCGGGGCCGATCTTCTTCGCCCACCAGCCTTCGCCATACTCCGCATCGTTGGTCGCCACGCCGAATACCGCAAGCTTCTTGTCCGCGACCACGACCTCATACACCTTGGCCGTTTTGGCAACGCCCTTGGCGAGGTTATCGCGAATGGTTTTCACCGCTTCGTCAAAGTTGCCGTAGGTCTTCAGTTCGCTTTTTTCGTGGAAGCGTTCCATGCCCGCCATGTAGCGGTAAGTCGGCAGATTTTCGACCTTCACGTCCCCGCCAAAGGTCTTGCCTGCTCCCAGCGCCTTTTTCAGCTTCTCGGCAGTTTCCTTCACGACCCCGTCGGCCTTGGCATAATTCTGACGCAGATAAGCGCGCTGCCAGTATTCGAGGTTGAGGTAAGACACCGAGCCATCCGCCTTCACGCCGACACGGATCGGCAGGCCAACCACGGCTGAACCGCCCAGCTGCAACATAGCCGCCGAAAAGTCCGGTTCGGTTACCACGATCGAGCCATACTGCGGAATACCGGCCGGCATGTGCTGGCCGATCACGGTAAAGCCCGCTGCGGTCAGCTTCTTTTCAGTCGCCGCCATCGCCGCCTTCAGGTCGCTTCCCGCCACCTTGTCGGCGGTGACATAGGGCTGCAAGGCATGCGCCAGCAGGGAAAAAACAGCAAGTACAACACCGGCCAGGACTTTTTTCATGATGCCTCCTTGGGTTTATTTACTTTATGGGTCAGGCGTACTTATCGAATCTGTTATGAAAAAGGCCGGCATAGCCGGCCTTTTTGGTCATTCCGAACCTGTTACATCTTCCAACTATAAGAGATGCCAAGAGCGTCCTGCTTCATCTTCAGGTTGGCTTCGCCACCACCAAATCCAGGAGGGAAACCAGGAGGAATCGAAGCTGAACCCTTGACCTTGTTTTCGAAGGCATGCATGTAACTTACCGAGATTTCATCCTTGTTCGCCAGTGTCCAGGTTGCCCCCAAGGTCAGGTGATTTTCCACTACACCTGGCGCGAGAATATTAAATAAGGTTTCGGATGAGGGGATCGGTTGCTTGCCATGGTTGTAACCAGCGCGCAGAGTGAGGTTCTTTGAGTATTCATAGCTGAAACCCAGCTTGTAGACAGTCATATCCTGCCAGCCAAAACCAGGTCCGTTCACGCTACCCAGAGGGTTACCCAAGACGGTTAGATTCGAGAGTGGGTTAGCAATCGCCTTGATAGCCGAATATTTGATCTCGACGACATCGAAGGCAACCGTCAGCGCCGGTGTGGCCTTCACGGCGATACCGACACCATAGTTCTCGGGGATGTCGAAGTCACCGCCCTCGGCGAACAGACCTTTGTACTTGCTGAACTTGCTCATCTTGGTCTTCGACTGGTAAGTGGCGCCCACGGTAACCATGTCGGACAACTTGCCCGTGTAGCCAATGCGGAAACCAACGCCCTTCGAGGTGTCATTGTCACGGTTAGTCAGGTTGGCGCCAGAAACTGAAGCTGGGATAAAATTCTGTAAACCATCTGCGGAGAAACGCTGATAAGCGAGATTTAATGAAACCCCAATCGCATGATTCGGCGCTACCTTGTAAGCAGCAGTCGGGGCAACAAATAACTGCATCAGATTAACGCCAGCCTTGCCAGCACCAAACAACGGAATGCCATCACCGTAATCTGAGTTCATGCCACCATTGCCGTAGACTGATACACCCAACGACAGATTGGGATTGATCATGCGGTTATAGCCGAATTCTGGAATCAGGAAGTTTTTAGTGTCGCTGCCAGAGTAACTACCATCAGCCCCAAACAGATTGCCGCCTACGATCTCTGCGCCACGAATCGGCCGGAACCAATCGACACCAAAATCCATACCGTTACCGACCATCACCATGCCGGCGGGGTTGGTCGCCGCAGCCATGGAATCCTGCGGCAGCGCAATGCCGACGCCACCCATGCCCTTGGCCTTGATGCCGTAGCCGTGCGAGAAATAACCATTGGTAGCAAAAGCCGAGGTTGACAGACCGGCGATGGCAATCAGTGCAGCGATTTTATTGAGTTTCATGCTTCCCCCTTTTGGGCTGAATTCAAGCAGTTAGCGAAATTTGCTGGCAAACGACAACAAGTCGAGGCTACTTTAGGCTTTATGGCGGCAGGTGACAACGGTTTGTCTGCTTTCACCCATCATCTCAAACCCTCCGCGTTGCGGCGATACGACAACTTCTCAAATAAACAGCGTCACATCGGCGACCTGGGCAACCGGCAGGAAGGAAGCGGCGCCGACGTATTCCATGCCGTCGACGAAGTCCTTGTGGTCGAAACCGAACAACTCGACGGTCATCTGGCAGACGGAGAACTTGACGCCGGCTTCCTGCGAGAGTTCGCGCAGTTCGGTCAGGCTGGCCACCCCATTGTTCTTGATGGTCTGCTGCATCAGCGATGTCGCCAGACTCTCGAAGCCAGGGACGTTGCCCTGCACGATGTTGGGGATGTTCCAGTTCATGCTCTTGAACCAGTCGGGGCCGAAGGGCATTTTCATGGGCATGCCGGGGTTACCGAGCGGGCTGACCTTGAGGTCGGAAAGGTCCTTCTTGACCAGTTGCAGGCCATAGAAGGTAAAGAAGATGGTGACATCCCAGCCCAGCGCGGCGGCGGTGGAAGCGAGGATGAAGGGGGGGTAGCCCCAGTCGAGGGTACCCTTGGTGGCGATGATGGCCAGCGAGGGGGTCTTCGATTCTTCGCGCGCTTGCAGCAGGGCTTCGAGCTTTTGCGGCAGCAGGGCTTCGAGGCGCTGGTTGATCAGTTCGTCGATGTTGGTCATGTCGGTGGTTGTCGTCATGCTTTTCTCCTGAATCGCTGGGTTAGTACAGAGTTTCAGTACAGTCTGAAAGACTAATATGCTTTTAGCAAAAAAGGCGCCAAATTCTGGCGCCTTCGACTTGCTGTGCTTACTTGCGCTTGATGTAGAACTCGAATTCCTTGTTGTTCTCGGCGCTGGAAAGCAGCTCGTTACCGGTTTGCTTGGCGAAGGCCACGAAATCCTTCACTGAGCCGGGGTCGGTGGCGAGAATGCGCAACACCTGACCGCTGGTCAGTTCGCCCAGTGCCTTCTTGGCACGCAGAATCGGCAACGGGCAGTTCAGCCCACGGGCATCAAGCTCTTTATCAAAATTCATTGTGTTTCCTCCGGTAAGTTAATGAGTCGTTGCAAGCTGATTAAAACTTCGGGTGCTGCATCATAAGCTTCTTTTACTGTTGCAGCAATTGTGAAATTTTATAATGCGGCAGTTGTCTTTAGGCTTAGTACACTGGTGACTGGCAGTCTTGTCTTATATGTTGATCATTTGCAAAGACGACAAGAATTTTACGATATTCTTGCAGCCTTTTATTTTTCCGCCACGGAGTCGTTTTCTTCCGTCGAGCAAACCAGGAGAATTTAGCCATGTCCCGCCCAACACCCAAATTCAACGCCAGCGAACGCCGGCTTGTCAGCCAGACTTTGCAAGAGCGCTATGGCAGACAGGTGGCTTTTCAAGACGCCGAAGCCGAGTTACTGCTTCACCCGCTCGACAGCGCATTGACAATCTGCCCGACGCTGGCCTGGGAAGAGCGCGGCGCCAATTTCGTCATTTTCAAGACTGGCGACAACCGCTTCCGCTGCCAGTTCTATTACACCGCAGCAGAGCAGTTTGGTACCGGCCACGATGAATACGACACCCTCGGTGATTGTGTCATCACCCTGTTGCAGGTGCAATCCGATCATGAGCGCGACAAGCAGGGCATGCGCTCGGGCATGAACGCGGTCGACTTCAGCAAGGCCAACGACGGGGAGGAATACTTTCCGCCCATCATCATCTGAGTCGGGCAAACGTGAAAATCTGCATTGTTTCCGACAGCCATGATCGCGGACCGCGCCTGGCTGCTGCCGTCGAGGCAGCAAACAACGAGGGCGCTGAGGCTGTGATCCATTGTGGTGACCTGATCGGTACCAACACACTCAAGGCCTCATTGAAATTCGGCCTGCCGATCCATGCCGTGCATGGCAACAACCTTGGCGATCCGGTCGCCATCGCGCGGCTGGCCTGCAATTCGGAAGGACAGCTGCATTACCACGGCAATGATGCCAGCATCGAATTGGGAGGGCGCCGCATCTTTGTCACCCACTACCCCCACATCGGTCGCGCCTTCGCCTGCACCGGCGACTACGATCTGGTCTGTTGCGGCCACAGTCACGTGCCGTCAGTAAAGCTCGAGCCCAACGTGAAGGGTGGTAGCACCTGGTTGACCAACCCCGGCACGGTCGCCGGACTCGGGGCGCCCGAGGCGACCTGGATCATGGCCGACTTGGCCGCCATGCACTTCGAGATCCGCACGCTGCCGCGCTGAGCCTGCAAACTGGACCCCGGCCTACGCCGGGGTGACGAAGTCGTTGGTCGTCCGCAAAAGTCGGCGCTGGCGGGACGGCGTTAATCGTCGGCGCAACCGGTTTCATCCTAAAAACCTCAGTTCGCACCACGGAGATCACGGAGGACACGGAGAAACGGCGCAAGCATACAAAACTCAGGCGCACCCAGCGGGCGACATGCTCTTATTACGTAACGCCTGGTTTTTTCTCCATGATCACCGTGGTAATCCCCCCATTTTTAGTGGC
>DDXB01000058.1:0-6012 GCA_002347405.1 Rhodocyclaceae bacterium UBA2271
ACTTCTCGCGTTTCCACACACTCTGGGCCGCCACCCGCCGTCCTGCCAGCGCCGACTTTTGCATTGACGCGCAACTGGCATGCGCTTAATATATGCGCATCGATAACAAAGGATTTTGCCATGAGCACCGCCAAGAAAGCCGCCAACCTCAGCGTGCGTGCCGACCTGCTCGAAGAGGCGCGCGCCTACAAGATCAACCTGTCGCAGACGCTCGAAACTGCGCTCGCCACCGAGCTAAAAAAACGTCATGAAGATGAATGGCTTAGCCAAAACAAGGAGGCCATCGCCGCTTATGCGCGTCTGGTCGAACGTGAGGGATTGCTTTCCGACAGCTATCGCAGCTTCATGCGCGAGGATGTTTGATGGCTCACCTCGACGTATTCCACAACCATGATCCGCGCACGACCGGATCCCGACCGTATCTTCTGGACGCGCAAAACGACCTTTTGGCCAGCCTGCCCTCAACAGTCGTCATCCCTCTGGCCCGCCCGGAATACATCAGCCAATTGGCGATCCTGCGGCTCAATCCCAGGATCAATATCAATGGGGATAGCTTGGTGCTGCTGACACAGGACATGGCGGCCCTGCCTCGCCGCATTCTCAAAACCCCCGTTGCCAACCTCTCATCCCAACGCGACGAAATTCTCGCCGCCCTCGATTTTCTTTTCACTGGATTCTGATTCATGGCCCAATATGTAATGTCGATGCTCCGCGTGAGCAAGATCGTTCCCCCCAAGCGTCAAATCATCAAGGACATCTCCCTCTCGTTCTTTCCCGGCGCCAAGATCGGCCTGCTGGGCCTCAATGGCTCCGGCAAGTCCACCGTGCTGCGCATCATGGCCGGGGCGGACAAGGAATATGACGGGGAAGTGCAGCACCTGCCCGGCATTTCCATTGGCTATCTGCCGCAGGAACCCCAGCTCGATCCGGACAAGACGGTACGCGAGGAGGTCGAAGCCGGCCTCGGCGCGGTCATGGAAGCCAAGCAGAAGCTCGATGAAATCTACGCCGCCTACGCCGAGCCGGACGCCGACTTCGACAAGCTCGCCGAAGAACAGGCCAAGTACGAGGCGATCATCGCCGTGTCCGGTGCCGACAGCGAAACACAGCTTGAAATTGCCGCCGATGCGTTGCGCCTGCCGCCGTGGGACGCCAGAATCGGCCCCCTGTCCGGCGGCGAGAAGCGCCGCGTCGCACTGTGCCGGCTGTTGCTGTCCAGGCCCGACATGCTGCTGCTCGATGAACCGACCAACCACCTCGACGCCGAATCGGTCGAGTGGCTCGAACAGTTTCTCGTGCGCTTCCCCGGCACCGTCGTCGCCGTCACCCACGACCGCTACTTCCTCGACAACGCGGCCGAATGGATTCTCGAACTCGACCGCGGCCACGGCATTCCCTGGAAGGGCAATTACTCCTCGTGGCTGGAGCAGAAGGAAGCACGGCTGGAAACCGAGCAGAAACAGATCGATGCCCACATGAAGGCCATGAAAGATGAACTGGCCTGGGTGCGCAGCAACCCGAAGGCGCGCCAGGCCAAATCGAAGTCGCGCATCGCCCGCTTCGAGGAACTGTCGAGTCAGGAACACCAGAAGCGCAACGAGACGCAGGAAATTTTCATCCCGCCCGGCGAGCGCCTCGGCAACGAGGTCATCACTTTTGACGGCGTCAGCAAGGCCTATGGCGATCGCCTGCTGATCGACAAGCTGTCGTTTGCCGTGCCACCCGGCGCCATCGTCGGCATCATCGGTCCCAACGGCGCCGGCAAGTCCACGCTGTTCCGCATGATCACCGGCAAGGAACAGCCCGACAGCGGCAAAGTCGACATTGGCAGCACGGTGAAACTGGCCTATGTCGACCAGTCACGCGATGCGCTCGACGGCACGAAAACCGTGTTCGAGGAAATTTCCGGTGGCGCCGACATCCTCACCGTCGGCAGGTTCGAAACCCCCAGCCGTGCCTACATCGGTCGCTTCAACTTCAAGGGCGGCGACCAGGGCAAGCAGGTTGGCACTCTCTCCGGCGGTGAACGCGGCCGCCTGCACCTGGCCAAGACGCTGATTGCCGGCGGCAACGTGCTGCTGCTCGACGAGCCCTCCAACGACCTCGACGTCGAAACCCTGCGCGCGCTCGAAGACGCCCTGCTCGAGTTCGCGGGTTGCGTCATGGTGATCTCCCACGACCGCTGGTTCCTCGACCGCATCTGCACCCACATTCTCGCCTGCGAAGGCGATTCGCAATGGAATTTCTTCGCCGGGAACTATCAGGAATACGAAGAGGACAAGCGGAAACGCCTTGGCGAAGAAGGCGCCAAGCCGCACCGCATCCGCTACAAACCGATCAGCCGCTGATATCGCAACCGGCCAAGAGAACTGCATGCCGCATCGCATCCGCATTGCCGCCCGCCTTGCCGCCCTGGCAGGCGCCCTCGCCGCCACGCCCGTCCTCGCCGAGCGCCCGATGGCCGTCGACGATGCCGGCACGCTCGACAAGGGCGGCGCCAAGCTCTAATTCGGCCTCACCCAGGATCACAAGGAGCGCGGCTGGGAAGGCTCCGCCGGCTACGCGCCGATCGACAACCTCGAACTCGAGATCAACTTCGCGCGCGCCACCGACCGCGACACCGACCCGCACACGCGCCTGCGCGGCGTTGGCTTCGCCGCCAAGTGGGTGCCGCTGAAGGCCGAGGTCGGCTTGTCCGCCGGCCTCAAGCTCGAATACGGCCGCGTGCGCATCAACGACAGGATCAACCCCGCCGACACCGCGCATGGCCGCGGTCTCAACGGCCTGGCGAGCTGGAGCTTCGCCTCCGGCCAGATCATGCACTTCAACGTCGATCGCGAGTGGCTGCGCGTCAGCGGCCCGAACGAGGCCAACAATTCCTTGGGCGTCGGTTTCGACCAGCCCCTGCTGGAAAACCTGCGGCTGACCCTGGAAACCTATGGCGCCGAACATGGCCGCCCGGACAAGCAGGTCGGCCTGCGCTGGACCGTCGCCGAAGGCGTCAAGCTCAGCGGCGCGGTCGGCCGCGGCAATGGCCGCGGCTTCGGCAACGCCGGCATCGCCCGGGAGTTCTGAAAGTCGGCGCTGGCGGAACGGCGCCGGGGGGCGCTTATACCGCCCGCAGCTTCTCACCCGCCGCTGCCAGCGTCGCTTCGTTCTTGGCGAAGCAAAAACGAATCAAACCGTAATCACTGCCGTCCGGCATGAAGGCCGAAACGGGGATCACGGCAACACCCTTCTCGATGGTCAGCCAGCGCGCGAATTCGCTATCGGGCAGGTCGTTGATCTTGTCGTAGCGCGCGAGCTGGAAATAGGTGCCATCACTGGGCAGCAGCTCGAAGCGCGAACCCGCGAGCTGCTGGTGGAAGAAATCCCGCTTGGCCCGGTAGAACTCGGCGAGTCCCGCCGCAAAGCCCGGATCGGCGCGCATGAAGTCGGCGAGCGCGAGTTGCGACGGGTGATGGACGGTGAACACGATGAACTGGTGCGCCTTGCGAAATTCGGCCATCAGTGCGGCGGGCGCGGCGCAATAGGCGATCTTCCACCCGGTGATGTGGAAAGTCTTGCCGAAGCTTGACACGACAAAGCTGCGTTCGCGCAGTTCCGGGTAACGCGCCAGGCTCTCGTGGCGTCCGCCGGTCGGGCTGTCGGCGAAGACGATATGTTCATACACCTCGTCGCCCAGCAGCACGATGTCGGTATCGCGCACCAGCGCGGCCAGTTGCGCCATGTCGTCCGCCGTCCACACCGTGCCGGTGGGGTTGTGCGGCGTGTTCATGATGATCATCCGCGTGCGCGGGCCAATGGCCGCGGCGACCTCCGTCCAGTCGGGACGAAAGGCCGGCGGCAAAAGATTGATCACGCGCGCCGTGCCGCCCTGCAAGGCAATCGCCGGCAGATAACTGTCATAAACGGGCGCAAAGACGATGACCTCGTCGCCCGGCCGCACGCAGGCGGTGATGGCGGTGTACAGCGCCTGCGTGGCGCCGGCCGTGACGGTGATTTCGCTCTCGACGTCGTACTGCGCGCCGTAACAGGCCGCCAGTTTTTCGGTGATGGCTTCGCGCAGCGGCAGGGCACCCGCCATGGGCGGATACTGGTTGGCGCCAGTGTTAACGCTGGCCATGTGATGCGCGACGCGTTCCAGCAACAGCGGCGGCGGCGAAAAATCGGGAAAACCCTGCGACAGGTTGATCGCCCCATGCTCGGCGGCGAGCCGCGACATGACGGTAAAAATGGTGGTGCCGACCTGCGGCAGTCGAGAAGGTAAGGGGTTCATATCGATGGCTCATCCGGTGAATGAGCCGGAACTCTAAACCATCGGCCATGCCTTTGCGCGCACTTTCAACCCGACAGTTACGTCCGTGCGAAATTCATGGATAATATCGAGTTATCCACAGCAAGAAAGGCCATGCGGGATTTTGCTAGCGCCATGCATAGTCGCCCATCGCCTGACCACATTTCTCTGCGCACGCGGCGCCGTGAACGTTTAGTCCTTGCCGCCAGTGGCGGCGATCTGCCAACCGGGTTTGGCCAGATCAATCCTCAAGCTGCCATGTCAAGTTTTCCCCTCTGGCGTCCCGCAGCGGGTCTCGGTGCGGTTTCGTTCGCCTGTGCGAACCCCGCGATATTGAATGTCCTCTGGAGCACACCATGGAAATCCTGTTCCTGATCGCCCTCATTTTGCTGAACGGCAGCTTTGCCATGTCGGAGATCGCCCTGGTTACCGCGCGACGCACCCGGCTGGCCAAGCTTGCCGAAAATGGCGACGGCGCCGCCGCTGTCGCCATCAAGCTGCATGACGAGCCGACGCGCTTCCTCTCCACGATTCAGATCGGCATTACGTCGATCGGCATCCTCAACGGGATTGTCGGAGAAGCCGTGTTGGCCGAACCATTCGCCATTTGGCTGCACGGCATGGGAATGGATGAGGAGGCCGGCAGCATCGCGGCGACGGCCCTCGTCGTCGTGGTCATCACCTATATCTCCATCGTGATCGGTGAACTGGTGCCCAAGCGCATCGCGCAGTTCAATCCCGAGGGGATTGCGCGCCTGGTGGCAAGGCCGATGCAGTTCCTGGCGTTGCTCACGCGCCCGTTCGTGCGACTGCTATCGATTTCCACCGATACGCTCCTGCGCCTGATGGGACAACGCGAGCAGGCGGGGCAAGGCATCACCGAGGAAGAAATTCACGCCATGATCGAGGAAGGGTCGATATCCGGGGTGATCGAGCAACGGGAACGCGAGATGGTACGCAACGTCTTCCGGCTCGATGATCGCCAGATTGCCTCGCTGATGGTTCCGCGGGCCGATATCGTCTATCTGGATGTCGCCCGGTCACGGGAAGAGAACCTGCAAAGGCTTTCCGCATCCGATCACTCGCGCTTCCCGGTCTGCCGGGGTGGTCTGCATGACGTGCTCGGCATGGTCAATGCCAAACAATTGTTCAATCAGATGCTCAAGGGGGAACAGACCGATCTTGCCGCACAGGTACAGCCAGCGGTGTTCGTCCCGGAAACCTTGACCGGCATGGATCTGCTGGGCCACTTCCGCGCCTCGGGCACCCAGATGGTCATGGTGGTGGATGAATATGGCGAAGTACTGGGACTGGTGACTTTGCAGGATGTCCTGGAAGCCGTGACCGGAGAATTCAAGCCGCGCAATCAGGAAGATGCCTGGGCCGTGCAGCGGGAAGACGGTTCGTGGCTGCTTGACGGGCTGATTCCAATACCGGAACTAAAGGACAAACTGGAACTTAAAGGGGTGCCGGAGGAGGACAAGGGCCGCTATCACACCTTGAGCGGACTCATGATGTGGCTGTTCGAACATTTGCCGCAGACCGGCGAGACCACAACATGGGAAAAATGGCGGCTTGAAGTGGTCGATCTGGATGGCAAGCGCGTCGACAAGGTACTGGCCAGCCGCCTGCCGGAGGCGGAGGAACCCGCGCCGCGGGAGGGCGAAGGCTCAGCCCACATCGGCAATGGGTGACATCGCCGTCCCCGTGTTGGC
>DDXB01000058.1:6038-27267 GCA_002347405.1 Rhodocyclaceae bacterium UBA2271
GCGGCGGCCCGGCCATCGCCGTCCCGCCAGCGCCGACTTTCACTGACCGCCCGGCGATACGTGAGTAATGCTGGCGCTACTCCTGTTTTGGCATGGGAACAAGGTTGCACTCCATGATGTTGATATGAACGCGGTCATCGACGCGCAAAGTCGAATTGGGTACCAATGGATACGCTCTCCAGCGCAGGTGGGAGTTCCCCGTGTAGCGAACCATTGCATAGGTACCACCGTTCTTGCTGCTTGAGCATGCATCAGCCAGCTTTTCCAGATATTCCGGAGCATTGCCTATGCTGATAATGGTTCCCGGACGCCAACCATCCTTATGTGCGTAACCTCCCTCGTAAACGAGGCCAGCGCAACCTGAAACAAGAATGCTGATTGCCGCTACACTTAACCATTGCTTATTTGTCATAATAGTTTCGCCTTCCGCTATTAATGATGGACTTCATTGCGTGGATATCGATCAAGGCTGGCAATACCCTGTCGATTGATGGCCGTCGCGTCCCGTCTCATTTGAGGCGGAAGTTTATTTTGGCTTCCGGCCTGTTCGGCAGGGACACGACAATTTCGGCGCGCACCCCCACCCCGGTTTTAAATGCGCCTTGTGCTGCCAAGCGGTTGTCGCCAATCGGGATGAGCATGGCCTTTGTTTTTTCGTTGCCTGCATACAGCGTGCTTTCTGCCTTGGCACCTGCGGCGGCAAGCGGCTTGCCGCGCTCGAAGAGATACAGCGTCAGCGTTTCTGCGCGGACGACCAGTTCATAGGTGACGTCGCCAACTTCGCGCACGATGCCCCCATGTTTGGGGCCGTGATCATGACCGGCGCCGGCAAAGGCGGCCGGGGCCAGCAGGCAGGCCGAGCAGCACATGGCAAACAATGTCTTTTTCATGGTGAGTTCTCCTTTTGTTAACCTTCGTTGAGTGTGTCTGTGGTGCGACGACGCACCGTATGTTTGCTTTCAATTTCGCCGCGAATTGCGCCGAAGCGCAGATACAGCGCGGGTACGACGATCATGTTGAGCACCGTCGATGAGAGCAGACCAAACAGGATGACGATCGCCATCGGCGACTGGATTTCGCTGCCCGGTTGCCCCACCGCCAGTGCCAGCGGCACCAGCGCCAGCCCGGTGGCCAGCGCGGTCATCAGGATCGGCACCAGGCGCTCCTCGGCGCCGCGCTTCACCGCCTCCAGTGGATCGCTGACGCCCTCGCGCTCCACCAGATGGTGGATATGCGCGATCATCATCACGCCGTTGCGCGTGGCGATGCCGAACAGGGTGATGAAGCCGATGATCGAGGCGACCGACAGCACGCCGCCGGCGGCGAAGACCCCGACCACGCCACCGATGATCGCCAGCGGCAGATTCAGCATCACCAAGAGCGCATCGCGCGCCGTGCGGAAGGCGATGAACAGCAGCAGGAAGATACCGACGGTGACCACGGCGCCGAGCAGCAGCAACACCTGCGCGGCCTCCTCGGCACTTTCGAACTGACCGCCGTATTCGATGTGGTAGCCCGCCGGCAGCTTGACTCCGGCGCCGACTTCCGTGCGGATGTCGGCGACCACGCCGGCCAGGTCGCGGCCGGCGACGTTGGCCATCACCACCATCTTGCGCTGCACGTTTTCGCGGCTGATCGAATACGGCGCCCGGTCGTTCTGGATGTCGGCCAGCACGGCCAGCGGCAGGCGCGCACCGCTCGGCGTGGTGATCAGCGTCGCCCGTATGGCATCGAGATTGGCCCGCACCTCGGGATCGAAGCGCACCGTGAGGTCAAAGCTCGCCTGCCCCTGCTGGACGCGACTGGCAGTGACGCCGGAAAAGGCCGCCTCGATGGTTTCCGATACCTCGCGAATGGTGAGGCCGTGCCGCGCCAATGTGTCGCGCTTGAAGCGGACGGTGAGGAAGGGAATGTCGCTTTGCTGTTCGTCGCTGACATCCACCGCCCCCGCCACGCCCTGCACCACGGTCTTGACCTGGGCGGTGAGTTGCCGCAACACGCCGAGATCGGGGCCAAAGATCTTCACCGCGATGTTGGAGCGGCTGCCCGAGAGCATGTGGTCGATGCGGTGCGAGATCGGCTGGCCGACGACGATCTGGCTGCCGGGCACGCTGCTCAGGTCGGCGCGCAGCGCGACAAGGAAATCCTCTTTCGAGCGGCTGCCCATTTGCAGCGTGACTTCCATTTCCGAGGCCGACACATCCATGGCGTGCGGGTCGCCCTCGGCACGGCCGGTACGGCGCGCCGTGGCTTTGACTTCCGGGTGCGCGAGCAGAATCTGCTCGACCATCTGTCCCAGCCGGTCGGATTCTTCCAGGCTGGTGCCCGGCAGCGTGGCCATACCGATGGTCAGCGTGCCTTCGTTGAAATTGGGCAGGAAAGCGCGGCCGGCAAAAGCCAGGGCGACCAGCGCAATTGCCAGGGCAATGGCGCTGACGGCGGCGACCGCCCGCCAGCGCGTCACCGTGGCATCGAGCATTCGCCGGTAGAAGGCCTTGAGACCGTGGATGAAGCGCGGCTCGATGTTCTGGTGGACGATTTTCGACTGCGGCAAAAACAGCGCGGCCAGCACCGGCGTGACCGTGATCGCCACCAGCAGCGAAGCAGCAAGGGACACTACATAGGCAAAGCCGAGCGGCACCATCAGCCGCCCCTCGACGCCGGAGAGGAAGAACAGCGGCAGGAACACCAGCATGATGATCAGCGTGGCGAAGACGATGGAGCCCTGGATTTCCTTGGTTGCCTCGAACACCACATGCGGCGTGGCGGCTTGATCGCTGGATGGCTTGGCGAGGTTCTCGCGCAGGCGGCGCACGATGTTCTCGACCACGATGATGGCATCGTCCACCAGCGCGCCCAGCGCGATGGCCATGCCGCCCAGCGTCATGGTGTTGATGGTGACGCCGAGCGCCTTCATCGACAGGATTGCCGCCACCAGCGACAGCGGAATCGCCAGCAAGGTAATCGCCGTGGCGCGGGCCGAAAGCAGGAAGGCGAAGACGATGGCGATCACCAGGATCGCGCCTTCGACCAGCGCGGTCAGCAGGTTGTCGATGGAGACGCGGATGAAATCGGCCTGGCGAAAGATGTGGCTTTCGATCTTCATCCCCGCCGGCAGGCCGGCCTGGATTTCGGCCAGCGTGCGGTCGAGCCGGTCGGTCAGTTCCAGTGTGTTGGCGCCTGGCTGCTTCTGGATACCCAGCACGACCGCCGGCTTGCCGTTGTGCGAGCCGACGCCGCGCTTGGGCGCCACGCCGATGCCGACCTCGGCAACATGGCGGATCAGCACCGGCTGTCCCATTTGCCCGGATTCCCCGGGGCGCAACGCAACCAAGGTCTCGGCAATGTCTTCCAGCACCGCGATGCGGCCCAGCCCCTGGATCAGGTATTCCTGGCCATTCTCGACGTAGAAACCGGCGGTGGCGTTCTGGTTGGCATCCCTGAGCGCCTGCACGACTTCCTGCACGGTCAGCTTGTAGGCGGCCAGGCGCTCGGGCTTCAGCGTCACCTGGAACTGCTGCGTATCGCCGCCGATGGGCAGCACCTCGGCCACGCCGGGCACGGCCAGAATGCGCCGCTTCAACACCTGTTCGGCCGCGTTCTTCAGTTCCATGCCAGTGTGCTTGTCGGAGGCGAGCGCGATGAACAGGATTTCGCCCATGATCGACGCCGCCGGCGTCATGGCCGGGGCCGGGATGTCCGCCGGCAGGGCCGCCCGCGCCACTTGCAGGCGCTCGGCCACCACCTGGCGCGCCAGGTACAGGTCGGTGCCCCATTCGAACTCCACCGTGACCACCGACAGCCCGATCTTGGTCGACGAGCGCACCCGGCGCACGCCGGGCGCGCCGTTGAGCGCCGTTTCGATGGGAAAGGTGACCAGGCTTTCGACATCGGTCGGCGCCATGCCGTGGGCTTCGGTAACGACCGTGACGGAGGGCGCGGTCAGGTCGGGGAACACGTCCACCGGTGTTTTTGTCGCCTGCCAGCCGCCCCAGGCCAGCAACAGCACGCCGGCGAGGACGACAAAGAGCTTGTTCCTGAGCGACCAGGAGATGATGTGTCCGATCATTATTTTTCTCCGCTCAGTGGGCGTGGCCGTGGCCGATTTTGGCGGTGTTGGCAGCGGCCAGCTTGATCAGGTAAGCGCCCCGTGAAACCACGCGCTGCCCTGGCTCCAGCCCCTCCACCACCTCGACCCAATCACCCTCGCGGGTGCCCAGCCGTACCGGTCGCCGCTCGAAGGATTCACCGCCGGTCATGACGAAGACCACGGCGAGGCCATTCTCGTCGAGCACGGCAGAACCGGGAATGGCCAGCGCTGTGCGCGGCGCGGCGACGAACACCTGCGCCTTGGCGGACATGCCGACGAAAAGACGTGGGTCGGGTTTCTCAAACTCGAACACCACCGGCACGCTGCGCGTGGTCGCATCGACCGCGCCGCCGATCGCGATCAGACGACCGTTCTTGCCCGCCTCGACCACGAAGGACTGGTCGATGCCATCGACGCGAAATGCCGTGCCGCTGGGCGCGGTGAGCCGCGCCACCTCGGATTCGGGCACGCGCAGTTCCAGCCACAGCGCACGACGGTTGACGATGTGGAACAGCAGCGCGCCTTCGGCCGCAAAGGCGCCGGGAGATACGCGCACATCCGCGAGCGTGCCGGACACCGGCGCGCGCAGCGGTATGCCGCCGCTGCCACCCACCTGGCCGAGCCGCTGGCGCGCGGCGTCGTGATCGGCGCGCGCCGCGGTTTCGGCCGCGCGTGCCGCGAACAGGCGTTTTTCCGGCACTGCCTCGTCCTTGAACAGGCTTTCCATGCGGGCGCGCTCGCGCTCGGCCTGCACCAACTCCACCTTCGTTTTGCTGGCGGTTGCCTGCAGCGAGGCGTAGTCGGTGTCGCCGCCCAGGCGCGGCGACAGCCAGGCGAGGAGGTCGCCTTTGTTCACGGTCTGGCCGAGTTGCGGGAACTTGCCCGCCGGCTGCACCTGCCCCGTCACCGGAGCAGTCAGCAGCGCCTCGCCATCCGGCCGGGCGCGCAGCACGCCGGTGGCGGCGACGGCGGGACGCAGCGGTCGCTTCACGGCCTCGGCAGTGGCGAAATCCACCTTCCACTGCTGTTCCTTGGTGAAGCCAATTTCACCACTTGCGCCTTCCTCGTGTTCCTCGCCTGCTGCATCGGCAGTCTTGCGGTCGGCATGCACGGTCACCGGCCCGAGTTCGTGGCGCACGGTGAATTCGGCGGTCGCCACCTCGATGGCGAGTTCGCGCATCCCCGCCTGTTGCGGCAGTGCCACGGGGCGGAAGATACCGGGCTGGCTGGCGGCATCCACGGAAAAGGTTTCATCCGGCTGGCCGTCGCCAGAGAGAATTACCGTCACTTTGCCGGCAGTGACGGCACGAAAATCCGCAAGCCGGGTGAGGTGGGCGGCGAAGGTGGATTTTTCGCCGACCACCAGGCGCGGAAACTCGACGAAAAGTTCGCTGCGCTCGGTGAAATGGGTGATCTTTTCACCACCCGGCGGATGCCCCTGTTCGGCTTCGGCGGCGAGTTTGGCGCCGAAGCCGGGGATGGAACTCGTGTCACCGCAAGCGGCGAGCAACAAGGCGGCGATCAGGGCCGCCGCCAGTGAGGCATGGTGTGGAGTCTTCATTTGGGGTGATTTCCTGTCAATTGGTCAAGTTCGATGCGGACTTCGCGCGCTTTCCATTCGAGGGCCAGAGCCGTGGTTTCGGCTTCCAGCGCGCCCTTGTAGGCATCGAGCAGTTCGAGAATGGCGGATTCGCCGGCGCGGTAGGCGGTTTCGGCGATGCGAACAAGCTCGGCCGAAGGGGTGGCGGCTGTGCCGCGGAAACGTTCGGCGGCAATGATCAGTTGTGTGAGTTGCCGGTGCAGACCGGCAAGTTCGCCTTCCGCCTGCTGGCGCGCGAGATCCAGCTCCGCGCGCGCCGCCTGGGCCTGCGCGGCGCTGCGCCGGTCGCCCGCCTGCTGGCGGTCGAAGAGCGGCAGGCTGAAGGCAAGCATGACCAGATTGCCGTTTTCACGCAGCGCGCCATCGTCCGCGCGCTTGCCGCCAATGCCGACGGTGAGTTCGGGCAGATTGCGCCGCGCGGCGGCGTTGTCGGCCTGGGCCGCGTCGACGCGTGCCGCCAGCGCGGAGAGGTCGGGCCGCGCGGCAAGCCTGGCCTGCAAGGCGGGCATGGCAGGCGGCGGCTCCGGCAGCAGTCGACCGTCGACACCCTCAACCACGGTGCGGCCGATCAGCGCGGCCAGCCGGGCGCGGGCGCGATCCAGATCGGCGTGCGTCTCGGCCAGCCTGGCTTCGGCGCTGCGTTGTTCGCGTTCCAGGCGGCGGCGGTCATAACCGGCCACCTCGCCAGCGCGGGCGAGCTTGTCTACGACACTCCCGATCACGGCGAAGCGCGCGCTCCACTCGCCGACGGCGCGCAGTGTTTCCTGCCGGTGCAGCAGGTCATGAAAGGCGCGCCGCAGTTCGACCGCGCGCTCGTTCTTCCGGGCCAGATTGTCCGACTCGCTGGCACGGATGCGATGGCGTGCCGCGTCCTCGCGCAAGCCACGGCGCCCGGAGATGTCGAGCGGTTGCATCAGTTGCCAACTGGTCTCGCGCGTGACGCCGGTCTTGTCGCGTGTCAGTTCCAGCGTGGGGTTCGCCCAGGTGCCGGCCGCCAGCGCATCCGCCTCGGCTTCGCCGACACGGGCTTGCAGCAGATCGGAAAACTCCGGGCGCGACAGGCCGAGACGCAGCGCCTCGGCTTCGGTAATACCCGTGCCGGCCTGTGCGCAAGCAGTGCTCAAGCCAAGAAGCAGAGCGGCCAGAGTAACTATGGCGCGTGAAAAATGATGGGGATACATCGAAATCCTCGTTCAAACAGGTTGGGATTTCGACGGGACGCAGCCGAACCCGATCAAGGGTTCGTGCGTGGTGCGCTACAAATAAATAAAGCGTCCCGCCGACTCAGGCGACGATGGACGCAGCTCTCGGGGGCCGTTCGGGACGGAGCGGAATGGCCGAACTGAAAGTTTCGGCAATGCGGGGCAGGGAGGCGCCCGTGGCAATCGGCAAGTTCAGCCCGACCGGAGTAGGCAGTATCAGGGAGAACACCGGATGGGCATGCGCGTGGTGATGGTCGCTCGCCTGCTGCGAGGAATCGGCGGTACTGTCTTGCCCGATATTGCCCACTGCGTCGTCGCCCTCATGAGCGTGATCGAGAAAGTGGGTGTGATGACCCGGCTGCACGGCGTGCTGCAACGCCATCACGGCAGCGAAAGCCGCGTTGAACGGAATCAGGACGGCGAGCAGGAGCGGCAGGAAAAAACGCATGGGCCGGACTATATCAGATGGGCAGGCCTGGCCCGCTCCAGCACGCAGAGCAGACGCGACGTGTCTTCGGTACCCCAACCCGCCGCCATCAGGCCGTCGAGCTGTTGCATCACCGTGGCGCCAACCGGCAGCGGCACGCCCTGCCGCGTCGCCTCGGCCATCACCATGACAAAGTCCTTGTGGTGCAGGCGCGCCACCACGCCCGGGGCGAAATCACGCGCCGCCATCTTGGCGCCGAAAAATTCGAGGACGCGCGAACCGGCCGAGCCGCCTTGCAGCGCCTGCCGCACCTTGGCAAAATCGACGCCAGCGGCGGCCGCCAGGCGCGCCGCCTCGGCCGTCGCTTCGATGGCCGCCACCATCACCAACTGGTTGCAGGCCTTCGCCACCTGCCCGGCGCCGGACGCGCCGGCATGCACGATGGTCTTGCCGAGGCAGGCGAACAGCGGGTCGAGCCGTTCCGCCAGCGCCGACTTTCCACCCCACATGATGGCCAGCGTCGCCGCCCGCGCACCCGCCGTGCCGCCGGAAACCGGGGCATCGACAAAATCGACGCCCTTTTCCGCATAACGTCGGGAGAGCTCGCGCGCCGCTTGCGGTGCGATGGTCGAGAAATCGAGGTGCACGCTGCCAGGCTTCAAGGCGGTGATCAGTTGCGCGGCGAGTGACTCGACATCGGCGCTGCCGGTGACGTTGGTGCAGACGATCTCGCATGCTCGCGCCATCGCTGCCGGGCTTTCCGCCCAGCGCGCCCCGCGTTCCAGCAGAAAGTCGGCGCTGGCGGGACGGCGTGCCCAGACAGTCAGCGTATGCCCGGCCGCCAGCAGATGTTCCGCCATCGGCTGGCCCATGCCGCCGAGGCCAATGAACCCGATGTTCATTGTTCAGGTGCGCTGATGCGCTCCAGCAATTTCAACGCGGCAACCGAATCTTCCTCGCCCATGCCGCTGCCGACAATGGCGTTGAAGAGTTGTGCGGTCGCCGCCGCCGACGGCAGCATCAGGCCGAGGCGGTGCGCCTCTTCCATGACGATGCGCAAATCCTTCTGATGCATCCAGGCCTTGAAGCCGGGCTTGAAATTGCGGTCGAGCATGCGCTGGCCATGGTTCTCCAGAATCTTCGAGTAAGCGAAACCACCCAGCAAGGCTTCACGGACCCGCGCCGGGTCGACGCCGCTTTTCGCCGCGAAATTGAAGGCTTCGGCCACTGCGGCCACGCCGACGCCGGTAAGAATCTGGTTGCAGGCCTTGGCCACCTGCCCCGCGCCGCTCGCGCCGATCAGCGTGATCGACTTGCCCATCGTTTCGAACAGCGGCTTCACTTTCTCGAACACTTCCGGCTTGCCGCCCACCATGATGGTCAGCGCGGCATTGATCGCGCCGATCTCGCCGCCCGACACCGGCGCGTCAAGAAATTCGATGCCCTTGGCGGCCAGTTCGGCGCCGATCTCGCGCGCCGCATTGGGATTGATCGTGCTCATGTCGACGACGATCAAGCCGGGCCGGGCCCCGCTGGCGATGCCATCCTCTTCCAGCGCCACCGCACGCACGTCGGGGGCGTCGGCCACCATGACGAAGATGATTTCGGCATGCCGCGCCACCGCGGCCGCCGAGACATGCGCCCGGGCGTCGACATCCTTGAACGGTTCCAGCGAAGCCGGCCGGCGCGCCCAGAGATGCAGGGCATGACCGGCCCGCGCCAGATGCAGGGCGAGGGGGCGGCCCATCAGGCCGAGTCCAATGAAGCCGATATTCATGCTCACGCCCCGGTCACTGCCTTGGTGATCAGCGGCACCAGCGGCTCGGGCAGCTTGAGCTTGCCGGAGAGCGCGAATTCATGCGCGCGCGATGACATCTTCTTCCAGGTCTTGCGGATGATGTCCAGCCACTTGTCCTCGGAATATTCGGGATGCTTGCCGGCGAAGCCGAGCATGTAATCCTCGATGAACACCAGGTCGATGACATCTTCGACCATCTGGGTGTCCGGGTTCACCTTCAAACCGCGCTTGCCGACGGCCTGCTTGACGCGCTCGATGATCGCGGCGTCGATGCCTGCGTCGGTCATCAGGCGGCCCGCCGTTTCGGCGTGGAACTTGTACAAGCCGGTGCGCCATTGCAGATAACCTTCGCGCGTGTTCGGATAACTGTCGCGCGGCGTCTTCCAGCGCTGGATATGCTGGGCACGCACCGCCAGCTTGATGGCCTCATCGGCCTCTGGCGCATACCGCGCCAGCATCGCGCTCATGCGTTGCGCATACAGCAGCTCGTAGGGCACGGCCTTGCCGTCCGCATTGGTGTCCTGACGGGGGTCTTCAGCATTGGCGGCATCGAAAAGCGCGATGGCGCGATCAAAAGCGGATGCGGTCATAGGTATTCTCCTTAATCTAAACGTGGACAAAACAAATCAATGTGACTTAAACCCTCACCACAGCTGCCTTTCCGCCGGGCCGCCCCAAGGAAAGGCGACACGCGCCGCCAGGCGCAATCCGCACCCGACCCGCCACGAAGCACCCCGTAATAACCGAGCAAAGCGAGCCACGGTCACCTCCCCCGCGAGGGGGAGGCTGGGAGGGGGTGGGTCAGTAAACGCCCTGCGCCATCATCGCGTCGGCCACCTTGACGAAGCCGGCGGTGTTCGCGCCATTGACGTAATTGACGAAGCCGCCTTCCTGCTCGCCGTAACGGACGCAGTTCTCGTGAATGTTGGTCATGATGCCGGAGAGGCGGGCATCGACCTCGTCGCGCGACCAGTAAAGCCGTTGCGAGCTTTGCACCATTTCCAGACCGGAAGTGGCGACGCCGCCGGCGTTGGCGGCCTTGCCCGGCCCGAAGAGGACTTTGGCGGCGATCAGGGCTTCCGTCGCGTCAAAGGTCGTCGGCATGTTCGCGCCTTCGGCGACGCACTTGACGCCATTCTTGATCAGTTCGCGGGCATCGTTGATGTCCAGTTCGTTCTGCGTGGCGCAGGGCAGCGCGACATCGACCGGCACGCTCCAGGGATTCTTGCCGGCGACAAAGGTCAGGCCGAAACGCTTGGCATACTCCTCGATGCGCCCGTACTGATTGTTCTTGAGATCCATCAGCGCGGCGAGCTTTTCGGTGGTGAAGCCCGCCTCGTCGATCACCGTGCCGGTGGAATCGGAGGCCGTCACCACCTTGGCGCCGAGCTCCAGCGACTTTTCGATTGCATACTGCGCGACGTTGCCGGAACCCGAAACCGAAACGCGCATGCCGTCGAGCGTCTTCTTCTGGTGCGCCAGCATCTCCTTGACGAAATAGACCAGGCCATAGCCGGTGGCTTCGGGGCGGATCAGGCTGCCGCCGAAGGACAGGCCGCGGCCGGTGAACACGCAGGCGGCATTGTTCGAAAGCTTTTTCATCATGCCGGCCATGAAGCCGACTTCACGACCGCCCACGCCGATGTCGCCGGCCGGCACGTCGGTGTCGGGACCGAGATGGCGATACAGTTCAACGATCAGCGCCTGGCAGAAACGCATTATCTCGTTGCGGCTCTTGCCCTTGGGATCGAAATCGGAACCGCCCTTGCCACCGCCCATCGGCAGGGTCGTCAGCGCGTTCTTGAAGGTCTGCTCGTAGGCGAGGAACTTGAGGATCGACAGATTGACTGATGGGTGAAATCTCATGCCGCCCTTGAACGGCCCGATGGCGGAGTTGTGCTGAACGCGGAAGGCGCGATTGGTCTGCGGCTGACCCTTGTCGTCCACCCAGGAAACGCGGAACTGGATGACCCGCTCGGATTCGACGAGACGCTCGAGAATCGCGTCTTCGGAGTAGCGCGGATTGGTGGCGATGAAGCCCCACACGCTGCCCATGACCTCATGCACCGCCTGAAGAAACTCCGGCTGATGCGGATCGCGGGCTTTGACGTAGTTGAGAAAATCATCCAGTTTTTGGTATTTCATGGCACTCCCCTTTGATTGCTGAAATGTTCAAATTGTTGGTATCGGCGCCGCGCTTCTTGGCGTGGCGGGTCGGGAAGTTTATTCCGGCCCGCGCAGCGGCGCAATATTCTCGTCGGTGCCGTACCCGCTTCGGGGCATTTCATCCCGCCAGCGCCGACTTTTGCGATTGGGCATTGGACAACCAGCTAGCGGTGCGCAGTTGCCGCGACTATCCAACCAGCAGCCGCAATTGGGCGGCGAAGTTGGTTGCGGCGCTGGCCGCAAGACGGCGGCGGCGGTATGCGCGACTCTTTTCACCGGGGGTCAGCGGTATCGGACACGGGGCATCCGCGCCATCGCCTGCCGCGAATAATGCGCGCGCCGGCCCGCTCTGCGAGCGCAGCCAGCCGCACACATGGATGTGGCGCTGCTGCAACAGCGCTTCGATATAGCCCGCATTTTTCACCGTATGCGGCGACAGTCCGGCCAGGGCGGCCGCCTGGCGATAATCCAGCGGGCCGTGCTGTTCGATCACTGCGACCAGACGCAGCATGCCCGGCGCGGCGCGATTCTTCGCATCCACTTTCGGCCGCGGAAAGTCCGGTCCGTCGCCGAGCGAAAACTGTGGAATCGAAAAGGCCCCGGATGCCGCGCGCCGCCAGCCCGAGATGAAGATGATCCGCTCACGCCGCAGGCGCTGCAGATAGCCGCCCCCCGACAGGGTGGTGACGCCGACATGCGCGGCCCGGGCGATTTCCTGCAGCGTCAGTCCGCCGTGCTTGCCCAGCGCCGCGAGGATGCGCGCATAGGCCGGGGAATCGGCTGGCGTCATGGCCGTCAAGGACTAACCGGGCGGATGCACTGGATGTCGAGGCCAAGCGCCTCAGCCAGATCGAGCCAGGGGCGGTCGGCGGTCAGCACGGCGGCATTGACCCGACGCGCCACGGCGAGGCAGAGGCGATCGCCGAGGCTCAAACCATGCGATCGGGTAGCGGGGCGCAACATTCCAGCTTCCTGTCCGTCGATGGCGGTAATGTCGATCACCGAATAGCCGAGTTCGGCGAGGATGGTCATCACGGCATCGGCCGCCACGCCCCGATCCAGCGAACGGGCGACAATTTCCGCCTGATTCGCCGCCGTGACCGCGCAAGCTTGGGTGATGAGTGCGTTTTCGACGGTTGCCCAGCCCGGTTCGCCATGCAGATAAGCCAGCACGGCGGAGGCGTCGAGAACAACCCCTGTCATGCCGATTCTTCGCGCATGGCCTCGGCGCGCCGTTCGGCAATCAACTCGTCGGCGAGCGAAGGACTGCCCTCGGGAACATATTGGCGAAACAGGGCACGCGCTCGGGCGAGCCGCGCCTTGCGAGTGGTGAGCACCGCCTCGCCGTCACGCAGATCGAACAGCACCGTGTCACCCTCCTTGAGACCCATCGAATGGCGTATCTCAGCAGGTATTACAACCCTCCCACCTTCTGACATTTTCATTTGCAACATGGCATATGCTCCATATCAAACACGTTCTGTCAGTATAGCAGAGGATTGTCATTCGCCAGGGCTACTGGATTAATCCAAAGTCGGCGCTGGCGGGACGGCTTCAGCCGCAACCGCCGGTCTTGCAGTTGGCGGGCGGCGTCTCGGACACGCCGAGTTTCTTGAGGATGGTGTCGAGCGGACAGAAGGTGGTGAAACCGCTCTGGAATAGATTGGCGCCGACGAAGGCGGTGAACCAGAGCCAGGATAACTTGCTCATGTCGACTTGTCCGGTGAAGTGGGCCAGCGCCAGCGAAAGCATGATGAAAAATCCGGCGACGATGCGGACGATGCGATTGACGGTCATGGAAAGCTCCTTGTCAAAGGTTGGGAAAAGTCGGCGCTGGCGGGATGGAATGCCCCGAAGCGGGTACGGCGCCAATAGCAGCTCTGCGCACTCAGGTGGCCTGCTGAACGGGCTTGATGCGATTCTTCATGGCCGCGTAGTACAGCACCGGGATCACCACCAGCGTCAGGGCGGTGGACACCAGGATGCCGAAGATCAGCGCCAGCGCCAACCCGGAGAAAATCGGGTCATCGAGGATGAACAGCGCGCCAAGCATGGCGGCCAGTCCCGTCAGCGCGATCGGCTTGGCGCGCACGGCGGCGGCCTGGATCACCGCCTCGGCGAAGTCCATGCCTTCCCCGACCTGCTGGTTGATGAAGTCGACCAGCAGGATCGAGTTGCGCACAATGATGCCGGCCAGCGCGATCATGCCGATCATCGAGGTCGCCGTGAACTGGGCGCCGAACAGCGCGTGGCCGGGCATCACGCCGATGATGGTGAGCGGAATCGGCGCCATGATGATGAGCGGCACGAGATAGGACTTGAACTGCGCCACAACGAGCAGATAAATCAATAGCAGGCCGACGGCGTAAGCCAGGCCCATGTCGCGGAAGGTCTCGTAGGTCACTTGCCATTCGCCGTCCCACTTCACGGCATAGCCGGCGTAGGGATCCTGCGGCTGCTTGATGAAGTATTCGCCGAGCTTGCCGCCTTGTTCGAGCGGCAGGTCCTTGAGCTTGCTACGTATGTCGAACATGCCATACAAGGGCGAATCCAGCTTGCCGCCCATGTCGCCGACGACATACACCACCGGCAACAGGTTCTTGTGATAAACCACCTTTTCGCGCGGCGCGCTGCGCGCCTCGACCACTTCGGAAATCGGCACCAGATTGCCGCCATAGGCCGGCAACGCGCGCACTTTCAGATTCAGCAGCGAATCAAGGCTGGCCTGTCGCTCGGCCGGCAGGGTGATGCGCACGGGGATTTCATATTTCGCCTCGCCGTCATGCAGCGGCGTCACATCCTCGCCGGAGAGTCCCATGCGCACCGTCTCGACGATATCCTTTTGCGCCACGCCGAGCAGGGCAGCCTTGGCCTGATTGACCCGCAGCACCACCTTGTCGTTGTCCGCGTCGACGCTGTCATCGACACCGAGAATATCGGCCGTGCCGGCGAAGGCTGCGCGCACCCGCTTCGCCACTTCGATCTGGCCGGCGTAATCGGGGCCATAGACTTCGGCGACGATGGGCGAGAGCACGGGCGGGCCGGGTGGCACTTCGACCACCTTGGCGTTGCCGCCGCTCCTTGCGGCAACCGCCATGACCCGCTCGCGCACCGACACGGCAATCGCGTGACTCTGGCGGTCGCGCTGGTCCTTATCGACCAGATTGACCTGGATGTCGCCCATCTCCGGATTGGTGCGCAGGTAATACTGGCGCACCAGGCCGTTGAAATTGATCGGGCTGGCCGTGCCGGCGTAGGACTGGTAATCCTTGATCTCGGGCACTTGCGCCAGTTCGGCGGCCATCTCGCGCAGCACGCGCGCGGTCTCCTCGAGCGGCGTGCCGACCGGCATGTCGAGCACGATCTGGAATTCGCTTTTGTTGTCGAAGGGCAACATCTTCATCACAACGAGCTTGAAAACCCCGAGCGACACCGAAGCAAGAATCGCCACGACAATGCCGCCCCACAACAACGCGCGCGCCCGGCGACCGCTGCGGGGATCGAGGAAGGGAGACAAAGCGCGGCGGAAGAAACGTTCAAGCCCGGTTGGCCCGGACACCGCGCCATGCCCATGGACAGCAGGCTTCATCAGCTTCAGCGCCAGCCAGGGCGTGATGACAAACGCGATGGCGAGCGAGATGAACATCCCCATCGAGGCATTGATGGGAATCGGACTCATGTACGGACCCATCAGGCCGCTGACGAAGGCCATCGGCAAGAGCGCGGCGATCACGGTGAAAGTGGCCAGAATGGTCGGCCCGCCAACCTCGTCGACCGCCCGCGGGATGATCTGCCACAGGGGTTTTTTCGGTTCGAGCGCCTGCCAGCGGTGGATGTTCTCCACCACGACAATGGCGTCGTCGACAAGGATGCCGATGGAAAAGATCAGGGCGAACAACGACACGCGATTGAGCGTGAAACCCCAGGCCCAGGAGGCGAACAGGGTCGCCGCCAGGGTCAGCGACACCGCCACGCCGACGATGACCGCCTCGCGGCGGCCCAGCGCGAACAGCACCAGCAGCACGACAAACGCGGTGGCGAAGGCCAGCTTGCCGATCAGTTTCTGCGCTTTGTCGGTCGCCGTCGCGCCGTAATTGCGCGTCACGGTGAATTCGGTCCCTTCCGGAATGACCGTGCCCTTGAGGCTGTCCATGCGCGCGATGACGCCGGCGGCAACATCCGCGGCGTTCACGCCCGGTTTTTTCGATACCGCCAGCGTTACCGCCGGGAATTCTTGAAAGGCGTCCTGGCCGGCCGCCCTGGCCTGTCCCTTTTCGCCGTGCCAGACATAGCGGCCAGGCTGATCGGGGCCATCGATCACCTGCGCCACGTCCGCCATGAACACCGGTTTTTGGCCGTGTACGCCCACGACCAGCTTGCGCACATCGGCCGCCGATTCGAGGTAGGTGCCGGTCTGCACCAGCAATTCGCGGTTGCCGCTGACCAGACTACCCGCCGGTTGCGAGGCGTTCGACACCTGCAAGGCCGCCTTCAGATCCTGCGCGGTCACCCCGTAGGCATTCATGCGCTCGGTGTCCATCAGCACACGCAGCACATGACCCGGTCCGCCGATCGTCACCACATCGCGCGTGCCGGGGATGCGCTTGAGCTCGATCTCCACGGCGCGTGCCACCTGCTGCATCTCGAAGCCGGACTTGTCGTGATCGGCAGTCCAAAAGGTCAGCGCGACAATCGGCACGTCGTCGATGCCCTTCGGCTTGATGATCGGCTGGCCGACGCCGAGATGCGGCGAAACCCAGTCGCTATGGGCATTGATGGTGTCGTAGAGGCGCACCAGCGCCTGGACCGGCTCCTCGCCGACCTTGTATTGCACGGTGATCACCGCCATGCCGGGCCGCGATACCGAATAGATGTGCTCGATGCCGGCAATGCGCGACAACACCTGTTCGGCCGGACGCGTGACGAGGTTTTCGACATCCTTCACCGCCGCGCCAGGGAAGGGAATGAAGACGTTGGCCATCGTCACGTTGATCTGCGGCTCTTCCTCGCGCGGCGTGACCAGCGTGGCAAACACGCCCAGCAGCAACGCGATCAGCGCGATCAGCGGCGTCAGCGAGTTGCGGAGGAAGTATTCCGCGATGCGTCCGGAGATACCCATCTTATTTCAGTAACACGTTAGCGTTTGCGCCGGGCCGCCCCAAGCAAACGCGGCACGCGGCGAAGTCGCAATCCGCACTGCACCCCGTCAAAGGCACCCCGTAATAAACGAGCGCAGCAAGCATTATCGCCCTCCCCGCGAGGGGGGCGAAGGGGGGCGAGGCATCTCGATGCCGGTCTTCACCGGATCAAGGCTCACCCGTTCTCCCGCGGCGAGGCCGGACAGCACCTCGATCTCGCCATCGGCCACCGGCTCGCCGAGCCGCACCTGACGCAGTTGCGGTTTGTCTCCGCCCACGACATACACGGCGCTGATCTCGCCCCGCCGGAGAATGGCCGCCGGCGGCACGGTAAGCTTTTGCGCCGTGCCAACGACGAAATGCACCCGCGCCGCCATGCCCGGCACGATGCCGCGCAGGGCTTCAGCATCGTCAGGCAAATACACCCGGGCAGTCGCCGTGTGGCTTTTTGCGTCAACCGTCGGCAGGATCTCGATGCGGGCGCCGTCCAGCCAGCGCCGACTTTCAGGAAACTCGATCCGCGCCGTCGTGGCGCGTTGCGCTGCCTTCAATCTGAACTGCGGAATATTGGCAATGGCACGCAAACCCTTGGGCTCGAACAGCGTCACCAATGGCCGGCCGGGAGCGGCCAGTTCGCCCAGTTCGGCATGGCGTTCGGCAACAATACCGGCGATGGGTGCGGTAACCGCCGCATGCGAAACCCCTGCGCCAGCAGCAGCCGCCTGGGCACGCGCCGACTTGAGATCGGCCTCGGCCTTGTCGAGCGCGGCCTGGCTGACGAATTTTTGCTTGAAAAGATTCTGGGTGCGCTGGAAATTCGCTTCGGCCTGCACCAGTTGCGCGCGCGCGGCAGCGGCAGTTTCGCCAGCCTCGCGGGCGTCGATCCGCATCAGCAGTTGCCCGGCGCGGACGCGCTGACCCGCCTCGACCAGCACCTCGACGATGCGGCCCGAGACCTGCGTCGCCACCGTGGCCTGCCGCGTCGCTTCGAGAACCGCCTCGGCGGGCAGGGTAAGCTGCACTGTACGCAGCTCGATGGTGCGTGTGGCTGCGGATTCTGCCAGGGCAGGGGTCAATGACGCCACGGCCAGGCAGACTACGGCGGCAGCCCGCACGGCCGAAACGAATCGCCCGTTCTGGCTCGGGGTGTGGGGAGAGGTTTTCATTGGGTATATAAGTAAGATCTGATACAACCTTTTCAAGGCCTCACTCAGGCTGGATTGCGTGCTCCGCCATCGCGTCGATCACGTTGCCGACTTCGCCGACGCACGCCGCCACCGTGATGCTGATGCCGGGGAAGCGCTCCAGCGCATTGGCAATCAGTTCCGGCAGATCCTTGAGCACATGTCGCCCCGGCGCGAAAAATATCGGTACCACCCTGATTTCATTCACCCCGCGCGCCGCCAGACACTCGATGCTGGTTTCCAGCGGCGGCTGGGTCAGTTCAAGAAAACCGATTTCCACCGGCACTTCCGGCTGCCGCGCCTCCACCACCGCGCGAATGCGCCGGAAAGGCTCGATGTACTCTGGATTGCGCGCGCCATGACCAAACAGGATGATTCCTTTCATACCTTCTCCTTGTCGAGTTCCTTCCAAATGTTGCGACAGTGCGTTTCCTTGACCTTCCAGGCGGCGGCTGCACCACCCCAGGCGGCGCAGGCAATCAACAGCAGGCCCCAGCGATAATCCTCCGGCGCGTAAATCCGCACGCCATTCGCCACCAAACCCGTCCAGCGCTGATCCATGATCCAGCCAACGGCCGGCTGCAGCAAAGCTCCCATCAGAAAACCGCCCATATTGGTCACCGAGGTCGACATGCCGGACAAGGCCGGCGGATTCACTTCCTTGGCACAAGCCCAACTGAGGGTGAAACTCGCCGTCATCAAGCCCATCAAGCCAAATAGAGTATAGGTAGCAACCAGCGGCAACGCCATGCCCGACAACCACACCAGCCAGATCACTCCATATATATGCGAGCTGACGAGGATCACCGGCTTCCGGCGCCGCAGCCGGTCGGAAAGCATGCCGACGAGCAGGCAACCGACGGCGAAACCGGCGAAATAGAGCGATAAATGGGCGGTGGCGGTGGCGCGGCTCATGCCCAGGCCCTGAATGAGGAAGGGCGTCGCCCACAGGCCGCCAAAAGCGAAGAAGCTGCCTGACAGCCCCATGTTGACGAAGACCGTCGGCCAGGTGGCGCGGTTCTTCACCACCCGCAGCAGGCCGGTCAGGATGACGGTTCTATCAAAAGCCGGGGCTTCATCCGGCTTTCGGTGAAGGCTAACCGGCGCAAGCCGGTTAAGCGCGTCAGCGCGGCCGGAACCAAAAGTCGGCGCTGGCAGGACGGCGCCGCCCCTGGCCGACGGCCGGTCGCGCACCAAAATCCAGGCCAGTATGCCGAGGGCAAGCGAAACAATTCCCACACCGACAAACACCCCCCGCCAGCCGGTCGCCTGCGCCAGCGCCGAGAGCGGCGCGCCGGCCAGCACCGAGCCCAGGTTGCCGATCAGCATCGACACCCCGACAACGGTGGCGAAACGCCGTTCCTCGAACCAGACGGCGATCAGCTTGAGCATGGCGATGAAGGTCACCGACACGCCCAGCCCGATCAGGGTGCGGCCGACCAGCGCGGCATCGAGGCTGTCCGCCATGCCGAACAACAGGCTGCCGCCCCCGGCGACCATACCGCCGAGCAACAGAATGCGCCGTGGCCCCAGCGTATCGACCAGAATGCCGGTCGGCACCTGCATGATTGTGTAGACGTAGAAGTAGGTGGCGGCCAGCACGCCGAGCGAAGCCGCCGAGGTCTGGAACGCCGCCGCCAGATCCTGGGCAATGCCGGCCGGCGCGAACCGCTGGAAGAAGGACAGCACATACGCCGCCACCACTACCGCCAGGATGATGAGACGGCGGCGTTTTTGCTCGGGCGAGAAGTCGGTCGGCGGTGCGGTCATCGGCGGATTGTAATCAGTAACTTCGCGCCATACCGTTATCATTCGACATATGTATCAAACGCTGCTGCTGATCTTTGTGCTCTTGACCGCCGCCGTTATCGCTCTGACCGTGGCGCGACGCTTTCGCCTGCCGGCGATGCTGGCCTACCTGGTTGTCGGCATCGCGCTCGGGCCGCATGGACTCGCCGCCCTCAAGGGAGGCCACGATGTCGACGCCATTGCCGAGTTCGGTGTGGTATTCCTGATGTTTTCGATCGGGCTCGAATTCAGCCTGCAACGGCTGAAGTCCATGCGCCAGCTGGTCTTCGGCTTTGGTTCCGCGCAGCTGGCCCTCACCGCCGGAGCGGTGATGCTGATCACCTGGTTCGGCTACGACCAGGGCTGGCGCAGCGGCTTGGTCGTCGGTCTGGCAGTAGCCATGTCCTCCACGGCCATCGTCGCCAAGATGCTCTCCGAACGTTTCGAACTGCATTCACGCTCGGGCCGCCAGACCATGGGCGTGCTGTTGTTTCAGGACATCGCCGTGGTGCCCTGTCTGATCCTGCTCCCGGCCCTGGCGCAGTCGGCAGATGAGCTGCCGCGCTCCCTGGCGATCGCCCTCGCACAGGCCATCGTGGTACTTTCCATCCTGATCTGGGTTGGTCAGCGCTGGATTCGCCGCCTCTACGACACCGTGGCGCACCAACGCTCGGAAGAGCTGTTCGTGCTGGCCACGCTCTGGCTGGTCACCGGACTGGCCTACGCCACCGGCTACGCCGGCCTGTCGCTGGCGCTGGGCGCCTTTGTCGGCGGCATGCTGATTTCCGAGACCATCTATCGTCACCAGGTCGAGGCCGACATCCGCCCCTTCCGCGACATCCTGCTGGGGCTGTTCTTCGTCACGGTCGGCATGATGCTCAACCTGGGCTTCGTTTTCGAGAATGCCCACCGCCTGCTACTCGCCGTGCTGCTCCTGGTCGCCGGCAAGGGCCTGGTGGTATTCCTCATCGCACTGACGGCGAAGAGTCCGCTCGACATCGCCCTGCGCACCTCGTCCCAACTGGCTCAGGCGGGCGAGTTCGGCCTGGTGCTGATTGGTCTGGCCCACGAGCTCAAGCTCGTAAGCGGCGACGTGTTCCAACTCACGCTGGCGGCGATGCTGATCTCGATGTTCATCGCCCCCTTTCTCATCGAGCGGACAGCGCGCCTTTCTGGCCAGATAGCCCACGGCAACTGGTCGCACAAGGCCAAGGCCATCCACGATATCGCCGTCGCCGGCTTCGGCCTCGAAAATCACGTCATTATTTGCGGTTATGGCCGCACCGGCGGACGCATCGCCCATTTTCTCGCCGACGAACATATCCCCTACCTCGCCATCGACGTCGATCCACAGCAGTTGAAGCGCGTGGTGCCGGGTGACGGCAAGCTGGTATTCGGCAGCGCCGACCGCACGGAAGTCCTGCTGGCAGCCGGCCTCGCCCGCGCCCGCGCACTGGTGGTGGCCTATCCGGACGTGCATTCGGCGGAACGCGTGGTGCGCAAGGTGCGGGAAAGCCGGCCCGACATCCCCATTGTGGTGCGGGTGCCTGACGAAACCGGAGTGGCGCAGCTAAAGGCTGCCGGGGCGACCGAAGTCATTCCCGAGGTGCTGGAGGGCAGCTTGATGATCGCCGCCGAAACCCTCACCCAGGTCGGCGTCCCGATGGAACGCGCGCTGAATCATGTCCGCACCGCGCGCGTCGCGCGTTATGCCTCACTGCGCGAGTACTACAAGAAACAGTGATTAATGTGGAAGCGCAGCGTTTGCTGCCGGGCCGCCCCAAGTAAAAGCGGCACGCGGCGCCAGCCACCAGGCCGCAGGACAGTCGAAGACTG
>DDXB01000025.1 GCA_002347405.1 Rhodocyclaceae bacterium UBA2271
GGGGTCTTGTCGGCTCGCTGCGCTCGTTTATCACTGGGCGCTTCCATTGGCCGGGGAGCGGGTTGCGCCTGGCGGCGCGTGCCGCGTTTGCCTGGGGCGGCCCGGCGCAAACGCTGTATTTTCGCCAAGGTCATGACATGAAGGCCTACGTCTGGGATCTCCCCACCCGGCTGTTCCACTGGTCGCTGGTCGCCTGCGTTGTCGGCGCTTTCGTGACAGCAAATATCGGCGGCAACCTGATGGTCTGGCATGGCCGGCTGGGGCTGGCCATCTTCGGGCTGCTCGTCTTTCGCCTGATCTGGGGCGTAATCGGATCGAGCTACGCGCGCTTCGCCGTCTTCGTGCGCGGCCCCAGGGCGATCCTCGCCTATCTGCTGGGCCGCTGGCGCGGTCTGGGACACAGTCCGCTCGGCGCACTTTCGGTGCTGGCCATGCTCGGCATGCTGTTCGCCCAGGCCATGACCGGCCTGTTCGCCAACGACGATATCGCCTACTCGGGCTACCTTGCCAGCCGTGTCGACGCCGACCTGTCCGCCCGGATCACCTCCATCCACCGTCTGCTGGAAAAGCTGCTGATGGCACTCGTTGCCTTGCATATCGGCGCGATCGCCTACTACGCCCGCGTGAAGAAGCAGAACCTCGTCAAGCCGATGCTGACCGGCTGGGCGGATGGACGTCCGGAATGGTCGGCCAAGGGCGGCGGCCTTGCCGCTTTCCTTGTATCCCTGCTGATTGCCGCGCTGGCGGTCTGGGCCGCTTCCGGAGCATTGCAGCCACCCCCGCCGCCGCCACCTGCGACGCAAGCGCCCGCTTTCTGAAAGTCGGCGCTGGCAGGACGGCACAAACAACAACGGCCACCCTCGGGTGGCCGTTTGCTTGAGCGGATAAGGCTCAGTCTTCTTTTCTGAACTTGTCGTGACAAGCCTTGCAGGACTCGCCGAGCTTGCCGAATTGTGCCTTGACGGCGCCTGCGTCGCCACCGGCGGCAACCTTGGCCATCTCGTTGGCGGCGGCGTTGAAATTGCCGGCTATCTGGCCAAGGTCGGGGCTGCCGAAGAACTCGGACTTCAGGCGGGTTTCCTTCCAGCCCTTGCCCTTGTCCGAGCCCGGCTGAAACAGCGCACCCATTTTCGAGTTGGCAACGGCCTGGATGACGTTGGCCGCCTCGGCCACCTGATCCTTGTTGAACTGCCCATCGACGTTGGCCTTGATGCGCGCCATGCTCCAGGCCATGGTGTGATAGGCCGACTGGCGCCAGCGGATTTGATCCTCCAGCTTGCCAACGGACTGGGCGAAGGTGACGCCGGCCATGGCAATCAGCACACTGCCAGCAACGAGGTTTTTGAATGTTTTTTTCATGGTTTTCTCCTTTGGGATTTTGAAACGCATAAAGCAGACTGGGCGATACCGGCCTTCTCTGTATACGCGGCCAGCGTCAAGTTTATTCCATACCGGAAGCAAAAATCTGCTTGACGCGCAACTGGCCGTTCTGTGTAACCAAAGTCACCAAGCGGTCGATGTTGGGATGCTTGCCAGGATTGGCCAGGGCATCCGCGGTGTGCTCGGCATAGAGTTCGAGGCCTTTTTTCGCTGCCTCGACGGTAATGGCGCCAAACAGTTGTGCCAGGTGGTTGTAAACCGCCAGCGAGCCGGTCTGGCCAGCCTTGTTTTCGATGGTGGCGACAACATTACCGTCAGGGTCGATCAGTTGCAGCGCCGCCAGGTGCGACACCTTCGGTAATTGCTTGAGGTTCTCGGCGAAAGACATCAGATTGCCTTTGCCAGTTCGATGGCCTTGCCGATATAGCTGCCCGGGGTCATCGCGAGCAGACGTTCCCTGTCGGCTGCGGGAATCGCCAGGCCACCGATAAAGGCGCGCAAGGCAGCCGGCTCGATGCCCTTGCCGCGTGTCAGCTCCTTCAGTTGCTCATAGGGGTTGGCGATGCCGTAACGCCGCATCACCGTCTGGACCGGCTCGGCGAGCACTTCCCAGCAATTGTCGAGGTCTTCGGCCAGGCGTGCCGGGTTGGCTTCGAGTTTGTTGAGGCCGCGCAGCGTCGAATCGTAGGCCAACACCACATAACCGAAAGCCACGCCCATGTTGCGCAAGACCGTCGAGTCGGTCAGGTCGCGCTGCAGGCGCGAGATCGGCAGTTTTTCGGAAAGATGGCGCAACACCGCATTGGCCATGCCGAGGTTGCCCTCGGAATTCTCGAAGTCGATCGGGTTGACCTTGTGCGGCATGGTCGATGAGCCGATTTCCCCCGCCTTGGTCTTCTGCTTGAAGTAGCCCATTGAAATGTATTGCCAGATGTCGCGGTCGGCGTCGATGAGGATGGTGTTGGCGCGCGCCATGGCGTCGAACAGTTCGGCCATCGCGTCGTGCGGCTCGATCTGGATGGTGTAGGGATTGAAGGCCAGGCCGAGCGATTCGATGAAGCGGCGGGCGAAAGCTTCCCAATCGAGGTCCGGATAGGCCGCCATGTGCGCGTTGTAATTGCCGACCGCACCATTGAACTTCGCCAGCAGGTTGACCTCGGCAATGCGGGCGCGGGCCCGGATCAGCCGCGCGGCGACGTTGGCCATCTCCTTGCCCAGTGTGGTCGGCGTCGCCGGTTGGCCGTGGGTGCGTGCCAGCATCGGCAACTCGGCCAGTTCGTGGGCCAGTGTGCGGAAACGCTCGATGACGCGATCCAGTCCCGGCAGCAGGATCTGGGCGCGTGCATCGCTCAACATCAGCGCATGGGAGGTGTTGTTGATGTCCTCCGAGGTGCAGCCAAAGTGAATGAATTCAGACACCCGCATCACTTCCGGATTGTTCTTGAAGCGTTCCTTCAACCAGTACTCGACAGCCTTGACGTCATGGTTGGTGACCGCCTCGATCTGCTTGATGGCCGCGGCATCCGTCACGGCAAAACCCGAAACGACCAAGTCGAGTTCGGCAAGTGTCTCTGCGGAAAATGCCGGCACCTCGGCAATTTCCGGGGCAACGGCAAGCGCCTTCAACCACTCGACTTCAACGCGGATGCGGTTTCTGACCAGGCCATACTCGGAAAAATGCGCGCGTAACGGCTCGACCTTGGGGGCATAACGGCCGTCGAGTGGGGACAAGGCGGTCAGGGCTGTCAGACTGGATGAATTCATGGCAGTTGCCTCAGGCTGCAAGCCTGCGGGGGAATGGAAAAGATGATTTTATCAGGCCACCTTCAGCACACCTACCGCAAGTTGATACTTCGGTATAGTGAGCGGATGGACATACAGTTGATCGCCCGGTCGGACTGCCCTGAGGCTGAGGAGTTGCAGGCCTCTGTTGCACAGGCCATGCAGGCGCTGGGCATCCCCCCCGACGTACCACTCCGGGCGAGTGAGGCATCCGCTGACCCGTGCCTGCAACTGTTGGTCAATGGCACGCCGGTCTGCCCCTGCTTTCCATCAAAGAAGGCCGAGGCCTGTCCGACCTGTGGCGAGATTCACGACAATCCTGATCGAGAAATCATTCGCTGGCATCTTGCCGAGGCGCTCGGGCGCAAGACCGTCCTGTTTCTCTGTTCGGGCAATGCGGTGCGCTCACAGATGGCCGAAGCCATTGTCAATCATGTGCTTGGCGATAAATGGGCGGCGTTTTCTGGCGGCATCTTTCCCATGACGCTCTGGAAACCGGTCGTCCAGGTATTGAAGGAGATCGGCATCGATGCGCGTGGCCGGCAGTCCAAGCATATCGAGCTGTTTCTCGGCTGCCACTTTGACATCATCATTTCCCTGTGCTCGAAGTCCGATGACTTCTGCACGGCCTTCCCCGGCCAGGGCGTGCGCAAGCACATGCCGTTTGAAGATCCGGTGACCAGCCCCTTCTTCGGCGTCGGCGACCTCGGCCGGACGCGGGACCTGCGCAATGACATGAGAGACTCGATTTGCCAGTATCTGGGAGATATCCCGTGAGTATTTTCGACATTTTCTCCGGGAAAAATGCCGGCTCGCAGCTCTCAACCCCCGATGAAGAACACCGCGCCAAGTACCAGCACTTCAGGACCCTGCTCAACCATAACCACGACGCCCTGCTGCTCATGGCCGAAATGGAGCAGCTTTACTTCAGCGGGCACCCCTTCGACGCGGGAACACTGAAGCGGAATTACACCAGTCTGTTTGAGCATGTGCTGGGGCTGGCCACGGCCCTTGACGCGCTGTCAGCCGGCCGCTTTCCAGCCTTGACCGATGTCTGCCGGACCATCGATGCCAACATCGCCGCAGCGCTAACACCCCGCGCAATCAGCCTGTCAGGTGACATGGTTCTGCCTTTGGAACGCGTCACCCCGGACATGCATGGACTGGCGGGGCCGAAAGCCGTCAATCTTGCCGTAATGAAGAACGTGCTGAAGCTTCCGGTCCCCGACGGATTCATCATTACCGCAGAGGCAACCGCGCGCTTTCTTGAAGAAAGTGGTCTGCACGACAAAATTCGGGCGGGGCTGACGCGGATATCGCCTGCAGACCTTGCGGAACTTGAAACCGGCAGTGCGGCAATCCGCCAGATGGTGCTTGAGGTAGAAGTGCCGCAGAGGATCGCCACCACGATCATCGAGTCCTATGCGGCGCTGGAGGCAAAAACACATCCGGGCGTCAGGATATCGGTCAGAAGCAGCGCGGTTCGCGAGGATACCGAGGCGAGCTTTGCCGGACAGTATGCGACCGTATTGAATGTCACGCGCGCTGGCTTGCTCGATGCTTTCAAGGAGGTCGTGGCGAGCAAATACTCACCGCGCGCCATCGCGTACCGGCAACAGCTTGGCCTTGAAGATGAAGATACGCCGATGTGCGTCATCGGTCTGGTCATGGTTGACGCCCAGGCCAGCGGCGTCATGTACACGGTCGACCCGGCAACCCTCGACACCACTCACGTCAAGATCAGTTCGCTCTGGGGTCTGGGTGAACAACTCGTCGGTGGTGATGCAGCAGCTGACGCCTTTCTGGTCCGGAAAGATAGCGGCGAGATAAGCGACCGGCAGATTGCCGAAAAAGCCGCAATGCTGATAGCCCTCTCCGGCGGCGGCACCCTCCTTGAAGATACCGGCCTGGCCAAGCAGACCTCCCCCTCACTGACGGATGAAACCTTGCGCCAGCTGTGCGCCAGCGGCGTGCAGATCGAAGACCATTATCAAACATCGCAGGACATCGAATGGGCGATTGACGCAGACCATCGACTCTTCTTTCTCCAGACGCGCCCGTTGCATCTGGCGACCAAGGCCCGCGACCTGCCGACCGAAGATTTGTCCGGCCTGGAGAACATCCTGTCCGCTGGCATCGCGGCGTCATATGGCGTCACCTCCGGTCATGTGTTCATCGCCAAAGACGAGCGGCAACTGTCAGCCATCCCTGACCATGCCGTTCTGGTGACCCGGACTGCCTCGCCAAGTTACGCGACCGTAATGGGACGGATCAACGGCCTCATCACCGACGTCGGCAGCATCACCAGCCACCTCTCTTCGGTGGCGCGCGAGTTCGGCATCCCTGCCATCATGAACGCCGGAACTGCCACCAGGGTTCTGACGGATGGGGAATTTGTCACCCTGTCCGCAGATACGCAGGTCGCGGTTTATCGTGGTGTTGTCGAGCAACTCGGCGGACGCATGCGACCGACGAAGAAGCTGATTGTGGATAGCCCGGTCCATGGCAAATTGAGGGCCATGCTGGATCACATTTCCCCGCTCAATCTAACCAACCCGGATGCGTCCTCCTTTACCGCCGAGGGATGCAAGTCGTTTCACGATGTGATCCGGTTTTGCCACGAACATTCCATGCGGGAAATGTTCGGCATTTCCTCGGCGGCGGAAGGTGCGAGTGCATCAATAAAGATTACTTCGCACATTCCGCTGGTGATTTATGCAATCGATCTGGGTGGCGGGCTGAAAGATCCTGCGGCGTCACGCAAGACAGCAGTTCCAGAGGATATCGATTCACTACCGATGAAGGCCATCTGGCAGGGCTTTACGCATCCCGGGATCAATTGGGCCGGTACCGTAAATTTCGATGCCGGCAAATTCATGACCATCATGGCCTCGCTCGCCACCTCGGAACTCGGCCCTGCGCCCGGTGGCGACAGCTACGTCCTGCTGTCAAGGGACTACATGAATTTCAGTGCAAAATTCGGCTATCACTTTGCGACGATTGATGCCCTCTGCGGCAGCGAGGCGAATCACAATTACGTTTCCCTGCAATTTGCCGGTGGTGCCGGCAGCTATTTTGGCCGGTCGCTGCGCATCCGGTTTCTCGGCACGGTACTTGAACGACTCGGCTTTCAGATCAATCTGCAGGGCGACCTGCTGGAGGCCTCGTTCAACCGGCACGATCAGGAGTCGACGCAGGAAGCACTCGATCAGCTCGGCAGACTGCTGGCCACCAGCCGT
The DNA here is from genome assembly GCA_002347405.1 of Rhodocyclaceae bacterium UBA2271. Taxonomy (GTDB): domain Bacteria; phylum Pseudomonadota; class Gammaproteobacteria; order Burkholderiales; family Rhodocyclaceae; genus Sulfuricystis. The sequence continues at coordinate 6,402 of DDXB01000025.1, forward strand.
TTGCTTGATATGACGCTGTCAAATCAGGACTCGGTCGACACGCTTGCCGAGTCCTTCTTTGAAGGCGACTACGACTTCCTGCGGCCATTCGATGCCAATCAACCTGAAGGCTTTTTTACCCAGCTCGGCCATTGGCAACGCCGCGCAGTCGACAACACGACCTGCCTTTTCCAGGATGGCAAGGTGTGGCAGGGCCCCGTAACGGGGGCCATTTCCGGAATCATCGGCAAAACACTCGGGGTTTCGTACCATGACTTCCTTGACACCATTGGGGCGTACTACTATTTTCCGCTGGCGATTGCCAAGAACGGCGAGATGGGAAATGGCCGCATCCAGGTAGATGTGAAACCGGAGAGCGGCAATATCGATCGCGCGGGCGGGGTCATTTTCGGCCTCAGAAACGCCGCAAACTATTTTGTTTTCCGCATCAACGCCCTTGAAGACAACGCCATACTGTTCGAGTTTGTCAATAACAAGCGCTTGCAGCGGAAATCCCTGGACATGGTGGTCACGGCGCATACTTGGCATCGCCTGCAAGTCGATATAGACGGCAGCACCATCCGTTGTCAGGCCGGCGACCGGCATCAACTTGAATACACAGCCGAGAAGGTCGTGACAGGACATGTTGGCTTGTGGACCAAAGCCGACTCGGTTACCCTTTTCGGTCCGCTGTCCATTGAAGATGCAGATGGTGTCAGAATCTTTGGCTATTGATGCGCGCCTGGAAGCTCATACATCTCCCGGGGCCGCATATTGCCCGCTTTGAGTACCCGTTTCGGAGGGGTCAAGGCAAAATGGATGATGCTAGAATTATTTCTCCCTTCTTCAGCGGCAAAGTTACATGAAACTGCTCGGCACGTTCACCAGCCCATACGTTCGCAAGACACGTATCGTCCTCGCGGAAAAAAAGATCGATTGCGAATTCGTCCTGAACTCACCATGGGTGGAAGGCAGCAGCGTTCCACAGCACAACCCGCTCGGCAAAATCCCCGTTTTGATTTTCGACGACAACAGCACATTGTTCGATTCGCGTGTGATTGTCGAGTATCTCGACAACCTGGCCCCCAACAACCGGCTGATTCCCGCCCAGGGCCGCGAGCGGATTCAGGTCAGGCGCTGGGAAGCGCTGGCTGATGGCATCTGCGATGCCGCCGCCGCCGCCTTCCTCGAGGGCAAACGTGAAGGCGAGCAAAAAAGTCAGTCATGGATCGACCGTCAACGTGGCAAGATCGTGCTCGGCCTCGCTGCCAGTTCTACCGACCTTGGCGAACAGCCATGGTGTCATGGCAACACCATCACCCTCGCCGACATTGCCCTGGGGACCGCATTGGGCTATCTGTTGTTCCGCTTCCCCGATATCGGCTGGCAGGCACAGCATCCGAACCTGGCAAAGCTGTACGACAAGCTGATGCTGCGGCAGTCGTTCATCGATACGGTTCCGCACGACTAGTAAAGGCCCGCCCTCCCCCAGCCCCNNCCCCTCCCGCGCGGGAGGGGCCGGGGGAATAGCTACAAAATCACGCCGCCGCCCAAGCAGACTTGCGACTCGTAGAGCACGGCTGACTGGCCGGGCGTCACGGCCCATTGCGGGGTGGCGAAGGCAATCTCGCAGCGCTCATCGGCCAGCGATTCGATATCGCAGGCGGCATCGGGCATGCGGTAGCGGGTTTTGGCCGCATACACCCAGTGCGTGTGTGGCGGCTTGCCGGAAACCCACGACAACTGGCCAGCTGTGAGCCGGTCGCGCAGCAGGGCGGGATGGTCATGCCCCTGCACGACGTACAGCACATTCAACTGCATTTCCTTGGCGGCAACAAACCAGGGCTCCTCGGGGGCGCCCTTCACCCCGCCAATACCCAATCCCTCACGCTGACCGAGGGTGTAATACATCAAGCCCTCGTGCCGGCCAATGACGCGATCGTCATCAAGGCGGCGGATTTCTCCCGGCTGTTTTGGCAGATAGCGCGCCAGGAACTCGCGGAATGGCCGTTCGCCGATAAAGCAGATGCCGGTCGAATCCTTCTTGGCGCAATTCGGCAGACCGGCTTCCTCGGCAATCCGGCGCACCTCGCGCTTGTAGAGGTGGCCCAACGGGAACAGCGTCTTCGCCAGTTGCGCCTGATTCAGGCGGTAGAGGAAGTAGCTCTGGTCCTTCGTGCCGTCCTCGGCTTTCATCAGTTGATAGGCACCGAGGAATTCGCGCACCCGGGCATAGTGTCCCGTGGCGATCATGTCGGCGCCGAGCTGCATGGCGTGGTCGAGGAAAGCCTTGAACTTGATCTCGGAATTGCACAACACATCGGGATTCGGCGTGCGACCGGCCTGGTATTCGCTCAGAAAATCGGCAAACACCCGGTCACGATACTCGGCGGCGAAATTGACTGCTTCCAGTTCGATGCCAATGGCGTCGGCTGCGGCAGCCGCGTCGATCAGATCCTGGCGCGACGAGCAATAATCGTCCGTGTCATCGCCTTCCCAGTTCTTCATGAACACGCCGGAAACCGCATAGCCCTGGCGCTTGAGCAACAGGGCCGCCACCGAAGAATCAACACCGCCGGACATGCCGACAATCACTCGTTTCATAGTTCCGCCACCGGGCCGGCCCAAGGAGGAACAACCAAAACATGGAGCGGGCGCAGCCCGCGAACCACGGTCATACCCTTCTTCGAGAAGGGGGGTGGGGGGATGGGGGTCATCTCAGATCTCGTAATGTTTTATCAGTTCAACCGGATAGCGCCGGCCCGCCAAAAAGTCCTGCACGCACTGCAATACCAGCGGACTGCGATGTTTCTCGCGACAAGCCTCGATTTCGGCGAGCGTGAGCCAGACGGCGCGCAGGATGCCATTATCGAGGCGGCGCGCCGTATCACTAGCGCCGACTTTTCCGGCAAAGGCAAATCGCAGGTAAGTCAAATCCCCCTGCGGACGCGGCCATTGATAGATTCCAACCAGTTCGGTTGGTGTGAATTCGTATGCGGTCTCTTCCAGCACCTCGCGGATGCAGGCAGCGACCAGCGATTCGCCGTCTTCGAGATGACCGGCGGGCTGATTGAAGCGCACGCCTTCGGCAGTCTCTTCCTCGACCAGCAGGAAGCGACCGTCGCGTTCGACCAACGCCGCCACCGTGACATGGGGTTTCCAGATTTCCATGAGGGTGATTTTAACCGCCAGCCACCCTTCCCCCCAGCCCCCTTCCCAGGGAAGGGGTGACCGTGGTTCGCGGGCTTACGCCCACTCCTTCTTTTTGGCTGCGCCTCCTTGGGGCGGCCCGGCGGAGGAACTTGTGGCCCCCATCCCCCCGCCCCCT
>DDXB01000020.1 GCA_002347405.1 Rhodocyclaceae bacterium UBA2271
CCTGGGTACGCTCTACGGCATCGGCTTGCTCGCGTCCCTGGTGCTCGGCAAGCGACTGATCGAAGGCTTTGAAACGCTGCTCAACCGTCTGCCGCTGGTGCAGTCCGTCTATGGCGGCGCCAAACGTTTCCTGCAGACGCTGCGCAAGCCGCCGGTCTCCGGTCAGCGTGTTGTGCTGATCAGTTTTCCCACCCCGGAAATGAAGGCTGTCGGCCTGGTCACCAAGATAATGCACGACGCAGCAACCGGACGTGAACTTGCCGCCGTCTATGTGCCGACCTCGCCCAATCCGACGTCGGGCTACATCGAGATCGTGCCGCTGGACGAGGTGGTGCAGACCGACTGGACCATCGAGCAGGCGATGAGCTTCGTCATGACCGGCGGCACCAATGCGCCGGACAAGATCGCCTTTACCCGCGCAGCAACGCGGGAGAAAGTCGCTGCTCCGGATGCCTGACTGCATGACACGCTTTTTCGCTGCCTGCTGCCTGGCCGCGCTCGGCAATGTGGCCGGTGCGCAAACGGCGGCCGAATCGGGCAATGCGCCCGACGTGGCGGTGTCACTCGTCGCGCCGGAATCGGTACGCGCCTTTTTGACGAAGTATCTCGATCTGCCGACGCGGCTGGCCGGCGACGACGCGCAGGCCGTGCTGACGCGTCGCGCCGGCGGCGCGGCGGGCGATCTGCTGGCCACCGAGGGCTATTTCACGCCGCGCATCGAGGTGCGGCGGACAGCGGATGCCGGGCTGCTGGTCGAAGTCGATCCGGGGCCGCGTACCCGGGTCGAGAGTGTCGTCATCGAATTCCAGGGCGAGTTGGCGGGCGCAGGCGCCGAGCGGGCCGCCCGCCGCGAGCGCTTGCGCGCGGACTGGCCGCTCAAGGCCGGCGCGACTTTCCGTTCGGCGGAGTGGACGGCGGCGAAATCCGCCCTGCTCGCGAGCGTCGCCGCCGCCGACCATGCCGGCGCGCGCCTCGTGGACAGCCACGCCGAGGTCGATCCGGCACACGCGACGGCGCGCTTGCAGGTCGTGATCGACGCCGGCCCGGCCTACCGCTTCGGCCCGCTCGCCATCGAAGGCCTGAAACGCTACGACGCGTCGCTGGTGCAGGGGCTCGCGCCCTTTGCCACGGGCGATGCTTACCGCCGCGATGCGCTGCTGAACTTCCAGACGATCTTGCAGAACACGCCGTGGTTCCATTCGGTAATCGTCGAGGCCGATCCGGCCGGCGCCGACGCCATTGATGCGGCCGTGCCGGTGCGCGTGACGCTGGCCGAGACGCCCTCCAAACGCGTCGGTGTCGGCCTCGGCTATGGCACCAACAGTGGCGCGCGCGGCGAACTCAATTACCGCAATCACGATTTTCTCGGCCGCGCCTGGGACTTGAACAGCGGCCTGCGCATCGAGGAACTGCGCCAGACCCTGTTTGCCGACCTCGGCCTGCTGCCCGATGCGGGCGGCTACCGGCTGGGCTTCGGCGGGCGACTGGAGTCCAGCGACATCGAAGGCCTGGCCAGCACGCGCCAGGTGCTGGGGGTGAACCGCAGCCGCGTCAAAGGCAACGTCGAGACGCGGCTCAGCCTCGACTGGCAGCGCGAGGCGTTGCGCCCCGATGGTGCCGCCCGCCAGACCGACACTGCGCTGGTGCTCGACTGGCGCTGGACCCGCCGCGCGGTCGACGATCCACTGAAGCCGCGGTACGGCAATCTGATCGACTTCCAGCTGGGCGGCGCAGCGAAACACCTGCTGTCCGACAGCAACTTCGTGCGCAGCCAACTGCGCGTGCAACAGTGGTGGCCCGTCGGTGAACGCGACACGCTGGCGCTGCGCGGCGAAGCCGGCTTCACTGCGGCCGCGTCGCGTTCCGGCATTCCGCAGGCTTATCTGTTCCGCAGCGGCAGCGGACAAACCGTGCGCGGGCATGCTTTCCAGAGCCTCGGCGTGGCCGAGGGCAACGCCGTGTTGGGCGGCCGCACGCTGCTCGTCGGCAGCCTCGAATACACGCGCTGGCTTGGTGACACGGGCGGCCCGTGGGGCGCGGCGGTGTTCGTCGACGTCGGCGATGCCGCCGACCGCTGGCGCGACCTGCGGGCGGCGGTCGGCGTCGGCGCCGGCGTGCGCTGGCAGAGCCCGGTCGGCCCGCTCGCCTTTGATCTGGCGCGTGGCAGCCGCAGCGGGCGCTGGTATCCGCATTTCGCCGTGATGGTGGCGTTCTGATGGCGGACACGTGGTTCAAACGCTGGCTGCGCCGGATCCGGCGCCCGGTGCTGCTGATTCCGACAGCCATCGTGTTCGCTCTGGCCGTGGCTGCGAGCTGGCTGTTGTTTTCGCAAGCGGGACTGCAGCGCGCTTCCAATTGGGTGACCTGGGTCAGCGACGATGCAGTGCATATCGAGGGTGCGCGCGGCCGGCTGTTCGGTCCGCTGAGCCTGGAGCGTCTGAGCATCGAATCCGCCGGCAACCGCTACATCCTCGACGGTCTCGAACTCGCCTGGAATCCAATGGCGCTGTTCGACGGCCTGCTCGAAATCCACCGCTTGAAAGCCGCCCGCGTCGAACTGGCGCTGGCCGATGTCGAACCAGCCGCGCCGCCCGCCGCCCTGCGCCCGCCGCTGGCCGTGCGGGTGGAGGCGCTGGAAATCGGCATCCTCGCCCTGCACGATGCCGCGCAGCCTGCACAAGTCCTTGCCCGCGATCTGCAGGCCGCATTTTCCAGCGATCGCACCACGCATCGCCTCGACGCGCTGGCCGTCACCCTCGACGCCGGCGCCTTGTCCGCGCAGGGCACGCTCGCCGCCATCGCGCCTTTCGAACTGCGCGCCGAAGCGCGGCTGGCCGGCAGCGGCACGCCGGCGCTGACTGTGGCGGCGAAGGCCGGCGGCACGCTGGAGGCGATCAGCCTCGACATCGACGGACAAGGGCAAGGCTTTTCCATCGCCGGGCAGGCCGGCCTGCGGCCTTTTGCCGCCCAGCCGCTGGCGGCCTTGCGCATGACGGCGCGCGGCCTCGATCCGCGCGTTTTTGTCGCGACGGCACCCCGCGCGCTACTTGCGCTCGATGTCGATCTGGCGCCGCAAAGCGACGGCGCGCTGGCCGGCCGCCTGCGCGTCGACAATACCGCGCCGGCGCCGCTGGATCGGGGCGGGTTGCCATTCTCGCGTGCCGAAACGCGCTTGGTTCTGCATTGGGATGCCAGCCCGCGCCGCCTGCGCCTGGACGGCCTGTTGTTGAAAGTCGGCGCTGGCGGGACGGCGAGCGGCCGCGTCGATCTGGTCTGGCCGACTGATGCGCCCTGGCCGACGGGCGACGCCGATCTCAAGCTGGCGCAACTCGATCCATCCGCGCTGCATTCCGCCCTGCGACCTGCCCGGCTGGCCGGCCGCGTCCTCATGAGTGGCGACGCCACGGCACAGCAGGCCACGCTGGCCCTGGTCGACGGCGCCCCCGGGAAGCGACGGCTCGACGCGCAACTCGCGCGGCGCGGCGACACGCTGACGCTGTCCCGCCTGCTGCTCGCGCAAGGCGCGGCGGAACTGTCCGGCCAGGGCGAACTGCGGCTCGACGCGCAGCGCGCCTGGCGCTTTGCCGGACACTTGCGGCATTTCGACCCTGCCGCCTTCGTCGCTGCGCCCCAGGCCGACCTGAATGCCGAATTCGAGGGCAGCGGCCGTCTCGCGCCGCAACTCGATGGACGGCTGCGCTTCACCCTCGGCGCCAGCCGGCTGGCCGGCGAGGCGCTGGCCGGCGGCGCCGACCTGGCGTTCGCCGGGCTCGACCGTCCGGACCATCTGCTCGCCGTGAACGGCAAGGCCCATCTGCGCGGCTTGCTCGACATCCGGCTCGGCGGCAGCCACCTGCACCTCAAAGGCGGCTGGGGCGGCGCGGCGGAAAAACTGCAACTGAGCCTGAAAGTGCCCGACCTGGCGCGCCATCGGGCACTGGTCGCGCCATGGCTGCCGGGCATGCCGCCGGATTCGGTCGGATCGCTCGACCTCTCGATCGAGGGCACGCCCACGCAGCACCGGCTGGCCGCCAGTGCCGGCCTGGCGGCCGGACGTAAAGTCGGTCTGAGCGCCAGCGGTGCGCTGCGCATCGCGTCGCAGGACTGGCGCGACACCGCCTGGCAGGGCGTCATCGAAACCCTGTCGCTCTCCGGCGACCTGCCGCTCGCAATGTTGGTGCCGGCGCAACTGACGGCGAGCCGCGCGCGCATCACGCTCGGCACGGCCGAACTGGCCTTCGCCGATGGCCGCATCGCCCTGGCGGAAAGCACCTGGCGGCCCGGCCACTGGAGCAGCCGCGGCCGCTTCGACGGTATCGCCTTGCGGCTGGGCGAGGCGGCGCCCCAATCCGGCCCGCCGCCGGCCCGCGCCAGCGGCGAATGGTCCCTCTCAAGCCAGGAAAACGACACCCTCGCCGGCCATCTGCGCGCCAGCGTGCCGGACTTGCGCGGGCTCGGTCCGGCCATCGACGGCAACCTGAGCAGCGCCGGAGCGCTCGCGATCGATGCCACGTTCGCCGGCAGCTTCGCGGCGCCGCTGCTGAGCGGCCAGGTGCGCGGCAGCGGGCTGGCCCTCAGCCTGATCGACGAGAATATCCAGTTGCGCGACGGCGAAATGCTGATTCGCTTCGACCGCGAGCGGGCGCTGGTGGAGCGGCTCACTTTCGTCGCGCCCCACCAGCCGCCGCCGCGCGCCGCGCAGATCGTCGGCAGGGCCGGCTTCCCCGCACCGCAGGAGCCGGGCCACCTGAGCATCAGCGGCGAATTCGACCTGCGGCAAGCGCACACGCGCCTCGCCGCCACGCTCACCCGCGTGCCGCTCGCGCAGCGGACGGAGCGCTGGGTGGTGGCTTCCGGCACAGTCAATCTGGAACACGCCGACGCACGCCTGCGCCTTGCCGCGCAACTGCTTGCCGATGCCGGCTATATCGCCGAGGCGGTGGCGGGCCGTCCCGCGCTGGCCGATGACATCGTCGTGCTTGGCCGCGCCGCGGCGGCGCGCCGCGGGCCGCGTATCGAGAGCGACATCGGCTTCGATCTGGGCGAGCATTTCCATCTGCGCGCCGGCGGGCTGGCGGCGCGCCTTGCCGGCCGCCTGCGGGTGCGCGGCGGCGATGGACCCGGCGCCGCACGGCTGGCCGCCACCGGCAGCATCGCCACCCGCGATGCCACCTTCGATGCCTACGGTCAGCGCCTCAGCGTCGAGCGCGGCATCGTGAACTTCCAGGGGCCGCTCGACGATCCCGGCCTCAACATACTGGCGCTGCGCAAGGGACTGGCGGTCGAGGCCGGCGTCAGCGTCACCGGCACGGTGCAGCGGCCGGTGGTGCGTCTGGTCTCGACGCCGCCGGTGTCGGATGCGGAAAAGCTGTCATGGATCGTCCTCGGCCGCGCCCCGGACGCCGGCGGCACCGACGCCGCGGTGCTACTGACTGCCGCCGGCGCGATTCTCGGCGGCCAGGGCGATGGTGTGACGGCGCAGCTGGCGCAGGCCTTCGGCGTCGATGAAGTCTCCTTGCGCCAGGCAGCGACGGGTGAGCCGCTCACCGGCCAGATCCTGGTCCTCGGCAAGCGCCTCTCGGCGCGCACCTATCTCGGTTACGAGCAGGGGCTGTCGGCGGCCACCGGGGCGGTGAAGCTGACACATGCGCTGACGCCACGCATTTCCATTGTCACGCGCGCCGGGGAGGATAATGCGATCGATGTGTTCTATCACTTCGCTTTCGACTGAAAGCGCGTTCGTCATGCAGGCACAGAAGGAGGATTCATCATGCAACTCGGATTGATCATCGGTATCGTCTTCGCCATCGGCGCGGTGATTTTCGCCATGCAGAACATCGCCCCGGTGACGGTCACGCTGGGATTCTGGAGTTTCGAAGGCTCGCTGGCGCTGGTGCTGCTGGTCGCGCTCGGGCTCGGTGCGCTGATCGCCGGACTGATTTCGTCACCCGCCATGATCCGCCGCCAGTGGAATGTCGCCCAACTGGGCCGGCAGGTGGCCGATCTGGAAACCAGGCTCGCCGCCGAGGCGCGACACAATGACGAATTGCGTGCCGAGCTTTCCCGTGCACGCGGCGCCACCGCGGCGGAAATCGAGCCCGCGCCAAAAGCCGAAGAAAAGCCCTATGTCGGCCTGCGCGAACTGATTTCCGGCAGCGGGGAAGAAGGCAAGCCGACGTCGTGACGATGAAGGCGCAAGAATTTGGCGCTTGCCGGCCCGCACGGTGGAATTCCCGGCAGCCAGAGTCCGGGACGGCGGCATGACCGGACTGGAATTGCCGCCGGCGCTGTTCCTGCTGCTCAATCTGGTGGTTGCCCTGCTCGACGTGACGCTGTCTACCGGCCTGTTCGCCGCAGCGTTAGCCAGCCTGGGGCTGGATATCTACCGGCAAAGCGCCTTCTGATGGGCGCTGGCGAGCATTGTGTTCATCGGCGTGCTGGGCCTGAGCGTGAGCTTTTACCTGGCGTTCTGGCTGGCGCCATCACGTACTGGAAGGGGCAAGTCCTCGTCACCAACTTTTTGAAAATCTGACCCAATGTCGAAAAAATCAACCCAAAAAACCATTGAACTTGCCTTGCAGGGCGGCGGTGCCCATGGCGCCCTCACCTGGGGCGTGCTTGACCGCTTGATAGAAGAACCGCGACTGAAGATCGAGGGCGTCAGCGGCACCAGCGCCGGCGCCATGAATGCCGTCGTGCTCGCCGATGGCCTGGAAGCCGGTGGCGCCGAAGGCGCACGCAGCGCACTCGAGCGTTTCTGGAAGACCGTCAGCGAGGCTGCGATCAGCAGCCCGATCCAGCGCGACCTGTGGTCACGCATCCATGGCGACTGGGGGCTGGAGAACTCACCGAGCTATCATTTTTTCGACCACCTCAGCCGGGTATTCTCGCCTTATGAACTCAACCCGCTCAACCTCAACCCGCTGCGCGACCTGGTGGCCGACATCGTTGACTTCGACCGCGTCAATCGCTGCAGTGCGATCAAGGTCTTCGTCACCGCAACCAATGTCCGCAGCGGCCGGCCCAAGGTCTTTCGCCAACCCGAACTCAGCGTCGACGCGGTCATGGCCTCGGCCGCACTGCCGCTCATGTTCCAGGCGGTCGAGATCGATGGCGAAGCCTACTGGGATGGAGGTTTCATGGGCAATCCCGCGCTCTTTCCACTGGTTGATGAGTGCGATGCGCGCGACCTCGTGCTGGTGCAGATCAACCCATTCGAGCGGCCCGATGTGCCCCGCAGCGCGCGCGACATCATCAACCGCCTCAACGAAATTACCTTCAACGCCAGTTTGCTCAAAGAATTGCGCGCCATCATGCTGCTGCGCGACCTGATCGAGGCCGAAGGCCTGGAGCGGGAGCGCTACCGCGACATGCGCCTGCACACCATCCACGGCGACGATGTGCTGCTCGGACTCAAAGCATCGAGCAAGCTCAACGCCGAATGGGCTTACCTGTGCCATTTGCGCGATCTGGGACGACAGCGTGCCGACTATTGGCTGCAGCAACACTGGGATGATCTTGGCGAACGCTCCAGCTTCGACCTGAGTTGGCTGCTGGAAGACAGCATCAAGCCCGTCGGTAGCCTCAAGGAGAAGCGCTCTTGACCGGCCTGCTGGGTGTTCTGCTTGCACTCGGACTGCTGATCTGGCTCGCCTACCGCGGCGTCAGCGTGTTGCTGCTGGGTCCCGTCATGGCGCTGCTGGCTGCGGCCTTTGCCGCCGATGCGCCACTGATGGCAACCTACACCCAGCTCTTCATGCACGCGGCGGGCAGCTTCATCGTGCAGTACTTTCCGCTGTTTCTGCTCGGGGCCATTTTCGGCAAATTGATGGACGACAGCGGGGCGGCCGAGGCGATCGCGCAAGGCATTGTCGCCAAGCTCGGCGCCGGGCGGGCCATTCTGGCGGTGGTGCTGGCCTGCGCGGTGCTCACCTATGGCGGGGTGTCGCTGTTTGTCGTCGCCTTTGCGGTTTACCCCATCGGTGCGGCGCTGTTTCGCCAGTCCGACATTCCCAAGCGCCTGCTTCCGGCCACCATTGCGTTGGGCGCTTTCACCTTCACGATGACGGCCTTGCCGGGCACCCCGGCCATCCAGAACGCCATTCCGATGCCTTATTTCGGCACCACTCCCTTTGCCGCGCCGGTGCTGGGCATTCTCGCCGCACTGGTGATGTTCGGCCTGGGCCAGTGGTGGCTGGTGCGTCAGGCGGCAGGCGCCAAAGCGGCGGCTGAGGGTTATGGCGATCACGATGACGCGCCAGACAAGCCAGTTGCCTTCGACAAGGACCAGCGCGAGCGCAGCGCCGGCGAGGGCTTCGATGTACTGATGATCCCGCCCGACGAAGCTGCACGCACGCTGCCCCCCTTTGCCTTGGCCATGGCTCCGGTGGTGCTGGTCATCGTGCTCAACTACGCCTTCAGCAGCCTGCTGTTTCCCGCGCTGGATACCCGCTATCTGGCGCAAGAGCTTTACGGTTCGACCTCGATCGACGCCGTGCGTGGCATCTGGGCCATCATCGGCTCGCTGACCCTGGCCTGCCTGCTGCTGCTTGCGCTGTGCTGGCAGCGCCTGGCCAACTTTCGCCGCAGTCTGGACGACGGCGCCAATGCCTCGGTGCTGCCCATCTTCAACACCGCCAGCCTGGTCGGTTTTGGTGCCGTGATTGCCACGCTGCCCGCTTTTGAACTGATCAAGGGCTTCGTGGACGAACTCGGCGCTGGCAATCCGCTGGTCTCGCTGGCGCTGTCGGTCAACCTGCTGGCCGGGGTCACGGGTTCCGCTTCGGGCGGCATGAGCATCGCGCTGCAAACGCTGGGGGCCGAGTACCTGGCACTGGCGAAGACTGCCGGCATTGCGCCGGACTTGCTGCACCGGGTCACGACCGTGGCCACCGGCGGACTCGACAGCCTGCCTCACAACGGCGCAGTCGTCACCCTGCTGAGCATCTGCGGCCTGAGCCATCGCCAGGCTTACAAGGATATTTTCATGGTCGCGGTGCTGTTTCCGATCCTGGCCCTGGTCCTGATCGTCACACTGGGCTCGCTGTTCGGCTCGTTTTGACGCGCGCCAGGCTCGAATTAGTGAGAGTTACCTTCAACCGATAAACCCTGCGGGATAATCACACCATGGAAGCCGAAAACCTCTTTAACGAAACAAATTCGTTAAACATTTCATCAGCAGGGCGGTGCCTGCCGCAATGATCGTTTGCTCGGAACGTAATTTTCAAAAGAGATATGACATGCGCTACGTCCATATTGCGATCATCGTGCTGGCAGTGGCAATCATCGCCATCTTCAAATTTCAAAATCTGGAGACGGTGACCGTTATGTTTCTGACCGCATCGCTCACCCTGCCGGCCTCTGTGCTGATCCTGCTGGTCTATCTGCTCGGCATGCTGACCGGCAGTTCCGTGCTGGCGCTGATCCAGAAGCTGTTTCAGGGCGCAAAGAAGCACCCGTAATGAACCCCGGCCTCGACCAAAAAATTCGCCGCACTGCTCTCGCCGCCCTGCAACGCGGCCTGCTGTTTGCCTTGCTCTGGTGGGTGCTGGTCGAAGGCCGGCTGGATGCCTGGGGCCTGGGCGCGGTCGCCGTCGCGGCGGCGACCTGGGCGAGCCTGTATCTGCTGCCACCTTCGCCGCGGCGCTTCAGCCTCGGCGGATTCCTCGGCTTTGCCGGCTTCTTCCTGTGGAATTCACTGCGTGGCGGCGCGCAGGTCGCCTTCATGGCCTTGCGTCCCGCTCTGGCCTTGCGCCCGGCGCTGGTGGAGTTGTCCCTGTCGCTGCCGGCCGGCGCGCCACGCGTTGTGCTGCTGAACACGCTCGGGCTGATGCCCGGCACCCTCGGCGTGCGCCTCGACGGCGAACGCATCAAGCTGCATGTGCTCGACGAGCGCCTGCCGGTTGCGGCGCAAGTAAAGACGCTCGAAGCGCACATCGCAGGATTGTTCGGCGTGGCGGTCACCGGGGCGGCGGCATGACCGGACTGGAATTTCCGCTGGCTCTGTTCCTGCTTCTCAACCTGGTGGTCGCGCTGATACGTGCCGCGCGCGGACCGACGCCGGCCGACCGCATGCTCACCGCCCTGCTGTTCGGCAGCACCGGCGTCGGCGTGCTGGTGCTGCTGGCCTACGCCGGCGGCGTGCCGGCGCTGGTCGATGTGGCGCTGACGCTGGCGCTGCTGGCGGCCATCGCCGGTGTCGCCTTCGCCCGCCGCGCCTGGCAGGGTGACGACGAGGAAGCGCGCAATGATTGAATTGGCCAGCACGGCCTTGCTGCTGATCGGCGCCTTCTTCTACTTCGCCGGCACCGTCGGCTTGTTGCGCTTTCCCGACGTCTACACCCGCTTGCACGCGTTGACCAAGGCCGACAACCTCGGCCTTGGTTGCCTGCTCGCCGGTCTTGCCCTGCAGGCCGACAGCCACGCCGCCGCACTGAAGCTGCTGCTGATCTGGCCGCTCACCCTGGCGGCCAGCGCGGCCGTCAGTTACGCCATCGCCCGTCGCGCCGATGCACTGGGGCTGGCGCCGTGGCGCAGGGAGAAACCATGAGTGCCCCTGCCGGGCCGTCCCAAGGTGGGCACGCGCACCCCAAGAGTGCTTCTTCAGGGCGGCTTCGCCGACCCTTCAGGGCGCAGCGGCGAACCGTCGTCACCCCCTCGCCTGGCGAGGGGGCTGGGGGGAGAGTAGTCCATGAGCGCTGATCTGGCCTTCGACCTGCTGCTCGCCGCATCGCTGCTGTGGAGCGCCTGGCGCACGCTGGCCACGCCGGACATCTTTCGTGCGGTGATCCTCTTCATCGTCTTCGGCCTGCTGATGACGCTGGCCTGGGCGCGGCTGTCCGCGCCGGACATTGCCCTGGCCGAGGCCGCCATCGGCGCGGGGCTTACCGGCGCGCTACTGCTCGATGCCATCGGCGTACTGCGCGGCAGGAAGCAGCCATGAAACCCCTAAAGCATCTGACCCTCATTCTCGCCGCGAGCGCATTCGCGGCACTGCTCATCGCCGCCATGTTCGCTCTGCCGCCGCCGACGGTGAACCTGGCCGCCAGCGTCGCTGCCGACATGGATCGCAGCGGCACTGCGCATCCAGTCACTGCCGTGCTGCTCAACTTTCGCGGCTACGACACGCTGCTCGAAATCGGCGTGCTGCTGCTGGCGCTGCTGGTGGTGCTGGCCGTCAGTCCGCGTGAGCAGCACGCCGGTTCGGCGGCCGCCGAACCGGTCCTGCAGATGCTCGCGCGCATCGCCGTACCGCTGATGCTGCTGGCCGCGGGGTATCTGCTGTGGGCCGGCGCGTACCGGCCCGGCGGCGCCTTCCAGGCCGGTGCGGTACTCGGCGCCGCCGCCGTCCTGCTCTTCCTCGCCGGCCTGCTGCCCGGCTGGAATGCGCCGACACTGCGCCTGCGCTGGGGGCTCGCCGGCGGCTTTCTGGTCTTCCTCGCCGTGGCCGCCGCGCTGCTCGGCCAGGGCGCGCTGCTGCGTTATCCGCCGGAAGCGGCCGGTGCGCTGATCCTGCTGATCGAGGCGGCGCTCACCGTGTCGCTCGGCCTGATCCTCGCCGGGCTGTTTCTGTTCCTGTCATGAGCGCCATCCGCCGGGCCGTCCCAAGGATGGCGCAGCCAACAAGCGGAGCGGGCGCAGTCCGCGAACACTCGTCACCCCCTTCCCACGGGAAGTGGGTTGGGGGGAAGGCCGTAACATGACTACGGGACTGATTTTTGCCTGCGCGGGCGCGATCCTTTTCACCATGGGTGTCGCCGGCGTCATGCTGCTCGACCACCTCTTGCGCCGCATCCTCGCCTTCAACCTGATGGGCAGCGGCGTGTTTCTCGTCCTCGTCGGCCTGGCGCAGCGCGCCGGCAACCCCGACCCCGTGCCGCAGGCGATGGTGATCACCGGCATCGTCGTCGCCGTTGCCGCCACCGCGCTGGCGCTGGCCCTGGCGCGGCGGCTGTTCACGCTCAGCGGCGGCTACACGCTGCCCGAGACGCCGGATGACTGATCCGCTGGCCTGGCTGATCCTGCTGCCGCTGTTCTGGGCCACGGGCGCCTTCCTGCTCGGGCCGGGACGCGGGGCGCGGCTGGCCATCGCCGGCGTGGCCGTGCAACTGTGGCTGGCTTTCGCTCTCGCGGCCAAAGTCGGCGCTGGCGGGACGGCACCAGCCGGGTCCGCCGCGTCGATGGGGACGGCGATCAAACACGCCATCGGCGGCTGGGGGGCACCGCTGGGCATCGACCTCGCGGCGGACGGTCTGACGGCAGTGATGCTGTTGCTGACGCAGGGGGTCGCATTGCCGCTGCTGCTTTTCGCACGCGGCTACTTCGCCGGCGATTCCGCCGCAGTCCGCTATTTCTGGCCACTGACAGGCTTCCTGCTGGCGGGGTTCAACGCGCTGTTTCTCGCCGCCGACCTGTTCAACCTTTATGTCACGCTGGAACTCGTCGGCCTGGCCGCCGTGGGCATGGTGGCCATGAGCGGTACGGCCGCCCAGATCGCGGCGGCGCTGCGCTATCTGTTCGCGACGCTGATTGGCTCGGGGATGTATCTGCTCGGCGTCGCGCTGATCTACGGCGCGTATGGCACGGTGTCGATCGTGACGCTGACGCCGCTCGTCAACGCCGACGCACCCACGGCGGTGAAAATTGCCGGCGGGCTGATGCTGCTCGGACTGATGCTGAAGACCGCGCTCTTTCCCTTTCACTACTGGCTGCCACCGGCCCACGGCGGTGCGCCGGCACCGGTGTCGGCGCTGCTTTCGGCACTGGTGGTCAAGGCATCGTTTTATCTTATCCTGCGTTTGTGGACCGGCCCCTTCGCGCCACTGGCGGATGCGGTGGCCTGGCTGCCGGCGCTGCTGGGCAGCGCGGCGATCCTCTGGGGTTCGTGGCAGGCGATCCGCGCCGTGCGCCTGAAGATGCTGGTGGCCTGGTCGACGGTCGCCCAGTTGGGCTACCTGTTCCTGATCTTCCCGCTGCTCGGCGCCGACGGCCTGGCGCTGCAAGCCGGCGGCATGCAGGTGGTGGCGCACGGCCTGGCCAAGGCGGCGATGTTCGCGGCGGTCGGGGTGCTGATCCACGTCACCGGGCGCGACGCCGTGGCCGACGTGGCTGGTGCCGCCAGCCGCATGCCGGTCACGCTGTTCGCCTTCGGCCTGGCGGGGGTGACGCTGATGGGCCTGCCGCCCTCGGGCGGCTTCCTCGCCAAGTGGCTGCTGATCGAGGCGGCGCTGGCGCAGGGCCAATGGTGGATGGTGGCGGTGATTCTGTCCGGCGGCCTGCTCGCGGCCGTCTATGTCTTCCGCGTGCTGCGCCAGGCCTTCCTCCTCGTGCCCAACGAGCGCCGCCACCGCTTCGCCAAATCCGCGCCGCTGCTCGAATGGATGGCCTTCGCGCTGGCCGCCGCGAGCGTGCTGGTCGGCCTGCGCGGCATGGAGATCGTGCGGCTGCTGGGAGCGGTCGCATGACGATCAACGAATGGCTGCCGCTGGCGGTGATCGCCTCCTCGCTCGTGCCGGGGCTGGTGATCTTCGCGCTGCCGGAGCGACGCATCCGCCTGCGCACCGGCCTCAACCTGTTTGCCGCGCTGGCCAAGCTCGCGCTGGTCGCCATGCTGCTGGCGGGCGTGGCGGCCGGCGAGGACTACGCCTTCCGTTACGCCGTGCTGCCGGGCATCGACCTCGCCTTCAAGGCCGATGCGCTGGCACTGCTGTTCGTCTCGCTCTCGGCCGTGCTCTGGCTGTTCACCACGCTCTACGCCATCGGCTATCTGGAGAAGGCGCCGCACCGCTCGCGCTTCTTCGGCTTCTTCAGCCTCTGCGTCACGGCCACCATGGGCATCGCCATGGCGGCCAACCTGTTCACCTTCTTCATCTTCTATGAGTTGCTGACGCTGGCCACCTTTCCGCTGGTCGTGCATCGCGGCACCGCGCAGGCGATGCGCGGCGGCACGATCTATCTGGCCTACACGCTGGCCGGCGGCGCGCTGCTCTTGATCGGCATCGTCTGGCTGCACAGCCTGCTCGGCCAGACCGAATTCGTCCATGGCGGCGTGGCGGCGGCCGCTGTTCCAATCCTCGGCGCGGAACAGGCCTGGCAACTGCAGGGAATCTTCCTGCTCTTGATCGCCGGGGTCGGCGTCAAGGCCGCCATCGTGCCCCTGCACGGCTGGCTGCCGCAGGCGATGGTCGCGCCGGCGCCGGTCTCGGCACTGCTGCACGCGGTGGCCGTGGTCAAGGCCGGCGCCTTCGGCATCGTGCGCATCGTCTATGAGGTTTACGGCATCGAATTCGCCGAATCGCTCGACCTGCTGACCCCGCTGGCCATCGCTGCCGCCGTCACCATTGTCTGGGGCAGCTTGCGCGCGCTGTTCCAGGATGACCTGAAAAAACGACTGGCCTTCTCCACCGTGAGCCAGGTCTCCTACATCATCCTCGGCGTTGCGCTGTTCGGGCCGCTCGGCACCGTGGGCGGCCTGGTGCATCTGGTGCATCAGGGCATCATGAAAATCACCTTGTTCTTCTGCGCCGGCAACTACGCGGAAACCCTCGGCATCCACAAGGTCAGCGAGATGAACGGCGCCGGCCGGCGCATGCCCTGGACCACGCTGGCCTTCAGCATCGGCGCGCTGGGCATGATGGGCGCGCCGCTCACCGCCGGGGCGGTGAGCAAGGCCTGGCTGATCGACGGCGCCAATGCAGCGAACATGGATTGGGCGGTGTGGGTGTTGTGGACCTCGAGCCTGCTCAACGCCGCCTATTTCCTGCCGATCCTCTGGCGCGCCTGGCTGAAACCACTGCCGGCCGCCTGGCCGGACGAACACATTCCGGCACACGGTTGGCGCGAGACGGCGTGGCTGTTGCTGATTCCGCCGCTGGTCACGGCCGGCGCCGTGCTGGCCGCCGGCATTTTCTCCGATAGCGCCTGGAGCCCGCTGGCCTGGGCGCAACTCATCGCGCAACGCGAATATCTGGCGGTGACGCCATGAGACTCGGCGCCGGCCTTGCCTTTGCTGTTGGCGCTGCGGATGTTTCTGCTGGCGTCAGGGGACATCCTGCTGTTCGTGGATTGCGTGCGGCAATGCCTGTGCAAGTTCCTTGTCATCACGGCAGGCGCGATCGCGCTCTGCTTCGCGAGCTTTAAACGATGGCCATGGCTTGGCGCGACCGTTTGAAATCCTTGATTCCGACCCGGGGAAAACTCGAAGCCAGCCGCTGGCTGCGTTGGCTCGGCCCCTGGCTGGGGCATCCGAAGCTTTGGCATTGGTCGAGACGCGGGGTCGCTTTAGGCGTCGCGCTCGGCGTTTTCTTCGGCCTGCTGATCCCGGTGGCCCAGATTCCCCTGACGGCCACCGCAGCCATCGTGCTACGGGCCAACCTGCCCGCTGCTGCCGCCAGCACCCTGGTCAGCAATCCCGTAACGTTTGGACCGCTTTATTATGCGGCCTACCGGCTGGGAAGCTGGGTGACGGGTGACACCAGCCTGCCGCAGGGAGATGCTGAAACGACACGGATGCCGGAGCCGGACAAGACGTTCTGGCAACGTGTTACTTCGCTAGGGAAGCCACTCCTGGTCGGGTTAATGATCATGGCCAGTCTGTGCGGGCTGGCGACTTACGCACTCATCTATATGTTTTGGCGCTGGCGCACGGGCCAGCGTTGGCGAGGACGGAGGGGGGCAGGGGAGTGAGCATCAAACTCGTCTGCTCTCCGGTGCCAGTTGCGGAACCGAACCTGCGGCCGATTTCATCTCAGGCGATCTGTTTTGCCATTTCCTTGACGACGGTGTGCAGAATGGTCCTGAGGCAACGAGGCGCCCCCGCCATGGTTGCTGACAGAACCGGGCGCTCATTGGCGATGCCTGCATTTTCGGCCTCGACCTCGGCGTAAAGAATTTCAGCCTCTGGGGTAATCCGGCTGCGCAGATTTTCCATGCTGCCCTGGGTGCTGGATGGGTCGTTCAAATGGGCGGCCACGCTATCGGGCACATCCACCATGACCCGGACACCCGGTCCCTCAAGAACCTGAAAGAGCTTCCCCCATTGCACGGAATCGCTGCCGCGCTCGATCTTGCCAAGGAAGTTCTCGCTGACGCCGATGCTGCCCGCGGCATCATCCTGGCGGAGCTTCTGGGCCTTGCGGGTGGCGCGCATCACCTTGCCGATGGCCGCTGCATTGTCGATGGGCATCTTCATGTGGAATCCTCACGTTCGTGCGGATTTAGTGCCAAATTCGAGCGCCTGGCAACAAATCCATTTGATCGTATGGATTCTTGGATAGAACTGCTCCTTCTTGCCTGAACCTAAAAACCTAAGTTCGCACCACGGAGATCACGGAGGACACGGAGAAACGGCGCAAGCATACATAATTCAGGCGCACCCAACGGGCGACATGCTCTTATTACGTAACGCCTTGTTTTTTCTCCGTGATCACCGTGTCCTCCGTGGTGAACTGCTTTTTCTAGGCTGAATCCTTTCATTCGTGAGGATTTTGTGGGGGAGGTGAATTGCGGAAATCGCTCACCTCAACCAAGATGTCGAGATACCGGTTATCTGCGAAAATAGCGGCATGAACCTGTTTCTCGCGGTACTCACACCGTTTATCGGTGCCGCGCTGGTGGCCTGGGCGTCACGGCGCGGTCGGGCGCACGCCGCGTGGAGCGCCGGCGCAGTCGCGCTGCTGGCGCTCGCCTTGCTGTTGCCGGCGATGGTGGCGAGCTTCGCCGGTGCCACCACGATCCAGCGCCTGTCGTGGATTCCCGCCGCCGGACTCGACCTCGTCTTCCGCCTCGACGGCCTCGGCCTGCTGTTTTCGCTGCTGATTCTCGGCATCGGCCTGCTGGTCATCCTGTATGCCCACTACTACCTGTCGGCGCAGGACAGTCTCGGTCGGCTCTACGCCTACCTGCTGCTGTTCATGGGCTCCATGCTCGGTATCGTGCTGTCGGAGAACCTGATCCAGTTGCTGATCTTCTGGGAGTTGACCAGCCTGTCGTCCTTCCTGCTGATCGCCTACTGGCGCCGGCGCGAGGCGGCGCGGCGGGGTGCGCGCATGGCGCTGGCGATCACCGGTGCGGGCGGACTGGCGATGCTGGCCGGTTTCCTGCTGCTCGGCGAGATGACGGGCAGTTACGAGTTATCCGTCGTGCTGGCGAGCGGCGACACGGTGCGCGCGCACCCGCTGTATGGCACGACGCTCGCGCTGGTCCTGCTCGGTGCCTTCACCAAGTCGGCGCAGTTCCCCTTTCACTTCTGGTTGCCGCATGCCATGGCGGCGCCGACACCGGTGTCGGCCTACCTGCATTCGGCGACCATGGTCAAGGCCGGCGTGTTCATGCTGGCGCGGTTGTTCCCGGTGCTGTCGGGTACGCCGGAATGGACCTGGTGGGTCGGCGGCGTCGGCCTCGTTACCTTGCTGGTCGGCGCGGTGATCGCGCTGTTCAAGCACGATCTCAAGGGCCTGCTGGCCTATTCGACGATCAGCCATCTTGGCCTGATCACCGCCCTGTTCGGCATCGGCACGCCGCTGGCGGCGGTGGCGGGCGTGTTCCACATCATCAATCATGCCATCTTCAAGGCCGGCCTGTTCATGGCCGCCGGCATCATCGACCACGAGTGCGGCACGCGCGACATGCGACGCATCAACGGCCTGTGGAAATTCATGCCCTACACGGCAACGCTGGCCATGGTCGCGGCGGCGGCGATGGCGGGCGTGCCGCTGGCGAACGGTTTCCTGTCCAAGGAAATGTTCTTCGCCGAAGCCGTCACGGCCGGTGGCCAGATGCGCTTCGGCTGGCTGCTGCCGGTGGCTGTGACCGTCGCGGGCATGTTCGCCGTGGCCTATTCGCTGCGCTTCATTCACGACGTGTTCTTCAATGGCGATCCGATCGACCTGCCGAAGACGCCGCACGAACCGCCACGCTGGATGAAGGTGCCGGTGGAGATCCTCGTCGTGCTATGCCTGCTGGTCGGGATTTTTCCGGCGCAGACCGTCGAGCCGATCCTCGCCGTGGCGGCGGGCGCCGTGCTGCAAGGGCCGCTGCCCGCGCACGACCTGGCGATCTGGCATGGCGTCAGCCCGGCGCTGTGGATGAGCGTGATCGCGCTCTGCGGCGGCGGGCTGCTGTATTTCTTGCGCAAGCCGCTGTTCGCCCTGCACAGCCGCCTCGAAGGCCGGCTCGATGCACGCGCGATCTACGAGCAGTTGCTCGAAGGCGCGCTGGCCTTCGCGCGCCGCGTTGTTTCCCTGGTCGACACCGGCTCCTTGCAACGCCAGGCACTGCTCCTCGTGCTCGCCGTGCTGGTGCTGGGGGCCGTCGGCATGCTGGGCGGACAGGGAGAAAATGCGGTCCCCCTGACCGGAACGCGCCCACAACTGCCGCTCGACGGCCTCAGCCTGATGACCGGACTGGCGCTGATCCTCGTCACCCTCGCCGCCACCGTGCTGCATCGCAGCCGCCTGACCGCGCTGATCCTGATCAGCGCGGTCGGTCTGGTCGTCGCACTGGTCTTCGTCAAGTTTTCCGCCCCCGACCTGGCGCTCACGCAACTGTCCGTCGAAGTCGTCACCATTATCCTGCTGCTGCTTGCCCTCTATTTCCTGCCGCCGGAAAGTCCCGCCGAATCCAGCAATAGTCGGCGCTGGCGGGACGGCACGGTTGCCGCACTGGCTGGCGGCGGCGCGGCGCTGCTGGTCTGGGCGATGCTCACCAGGCCGGCCGACTCGCTCGCCGACTGGTTTCTCGCCAACAGCGTGCCGGGCGGCGGCGGCACCAACGTGGTGAACGTCATCCTCGTCGATTTCCGCGGCTTCGACACCTTCGGCGAGATCACCGTGCTGGCCATCGCCGCGCTCGGCATCTTCGCGCTGCTGGAGAACCTGCGCCTGCGCGGACCGACGCATGACAGCCATGGCGGCGACTGGGACGTCGACGTCCACCCGCTCATCCTGGCCACTTTCGCGCGCCTGCTGCTGCCGCTGGCGCTGCTGGTGTCGGCCTTCATCTTCCTGCGCGGCCACAATCTCCCCGGCGGCGGCTTTATCGCCGGCCTCGTCACCGCCATCGCGCTGATCATGCAATACCTCGCCAACGGCGTCGCCTGGACGCACGCGCGCCTGCCCGCGCGCACTCACCCGTGGATCGCGGCCGGCCTCAGCGCCGCGCTCTTGACCGGCCTGGCGAGCTTGCTGTTCGGCCGCCCCTTCCTCACCTCCGCTTTCGGCCATGTTGAAGTGCCGCTGATCGGCCCCATCGAACTGGCCTCCGTCATAGCCTTCGACCTGGGCGTCTATCTGGTGGTGGTCGGCGCAACCTTGCTGATCCTCATCAACCTCGGCCTGGCGCACCAGGCCAACCGTTTTGACCACGAGCGGAAGGAAACCTGATGGAAGCGCTGCTCGCCCTGGTTATCGGCGTCCTGACCGGCTGCGGCGTCTACCTGGTGCTGCGCGCGCGCAGCTTCCCTGTTGTGCTGGGGCTGACTTTGCTGTCGTACGCGGTCAACTTGTTCCTGTTCGCCAGCGGCCGTCTGGTCATCGGCCAGCCGCCAGTGATCGGCGCCGCAACGAGCTACACCGACCCGCTGCCGCAGGCGCTGGTGCTCACCGCCATCGTCATCGGCTTCGCCATGACCGCCTTCGTCATCATGCTCAGCCTGCGCGCACGCGCCGAGCTGGGCAACGACCACGTTGATGGACGCAGCGACACATGAGCGCGCATCTCGTCATCGCCCCGCTGATCGCGCCCTTCGTGGCCGGCGTCCTGTTACTCGCGCTGCGCGACCTGACGATGCCCGTGCGGCGGCGCCTGGCCGTACTTGCGGTACTGGTACAGATCGGCATCGCCAGCGCCCTGCTGGTCGCCGTGAGCGGCGGCGACATCCTTGTCTATCGGCTCGGCGACTGGCCGGCGCCCTGGGGCATCGTGCTGGTGGCCGACCGGCTCGCCGCCTGGCTGGTGCTGATCACCACCTTGCTGGCCCTGTTCGCCGTCATCCATGCCGGCGACGGCCTCGACCGGCGCGGCCGGCATTTCCACGTGCTGTTCCAGATGCAGCTGTTCGGGCTGGCCGGTGCCTTTCTCACCGGCGACCTGTTCAACCTGTTCGTCTTTTTCGAGATCCTGCTGATCGCCTCCTACGGCCTGCTGCTGCATGGCGGCGGCCCGGAGCGGGTGCGCGCCGGCTTGCACTATGTGGTGATCAACCTCCTCGGCTCGATAGTCTTCCTGTTCGCCGCCGGATTGATTTACGCGTCGCTGGGCAGTCTCAACCTGGCCGACCTCGCCGCCCGGGCCGCCGCCGTGCCGCCGGAAAATCTTGGCCTGGCGCGCACCGGCGGCCTGCTGCTGCTGGCGGTGTTCGCCCTCAAGGCCGCGCTCTTGCCGCTCTTCCTCTGGCTACCGGCAGCCTATGCCCATACCGCTGCGCCGATGGCAGCCCTGTTCGCCATCATGACCAAGGTTGGCGCCTACGCCATCTTGCGCGTCGCTACGCTGCTCTTCGGCGATACGGCCGGCGCGCTGGCCAATCTATTCACTCCCTGGCTGCTGCCGCTGGCGCTGGCCACGCTGGCCTTCGGCATGCTGGGCGCGCTGGCGGCGCAAAATCTTCGCCGGCTCGCCGCCTGGCTGGTCGTGGCTTCCATCGGCACCTTGCTGACAGCCTTCGCGCTCGGCACGGCGGGCATCGCCGCCGGGCTCTACTACCTGCCGCACGGCACCTTCGCGGCGGCGTTGCTGTTTTTGCTGGCCGAAGCCATCGCCCGCCGCCGTCCCGCCAGCGCCGACTTTTTCATGCCGGACCACGACCTGCCACGCCACGCGCTCTGGGGCGGGCTGTATTTCGTCGCGGCGGTGGCGATCGTCGGCCTGCCGCCGCTTTCCGGCTTCATTGGCAAGTTTCTCCTCTTGCGCGCCGCGCCGGATCATCCCGTGGTCTGGGTATTCATCCTGCTTGCCGCGCTGGCCGGCATGATTGCGCTCGCCCGCGCCGGCAGTCGGCTGCTCTTCAGGACAAGCTCGCTTGAGCCCGCCGGCATTCCCGCCACCGCGGGCGGGCCCGACCATTTGCGGGACGAACCTCCCGATCCGCCCACCGGCCCGCGCGAGCTGACCGCCATCCTCGGCCTGCTGGGCCTGATTCTCGCCCTCACCGTGGCGGCCGGACCAGCGGTCGACTTCACGCAAGCCGCCGCTTTGCAACTTGCCGATCCCGCCGCCTACATCGCCGCCGTGCTGGGAGGCACGCCATGACACCAAGGAAAAACTGGCTGCCGCACCCCATCCTCACGCCGATCCTCACCGCCATCTGGCTCCTGCTCAACAACAGCATCGCGCCGGGGCAGATTCTGCTCGGCCTCTTGCTCGGCTGGGCGATTCCGCGCTTCACCCTGGCGTTCTGGCCGGAACGCGTGCGCATCCACGCGCCCGGTCGCCTGCTGCATTTTGCGGGCGTCTTTCTGTATGACGTGCTGGTCGCCAATCTGGCCGTCGCCCGCCTGATCCTCGCCGGACCGCGTGCGTTGCGGCCGGCCTTCGTCGTCGTGCCGCTTGATCTGACCAACGATCTCGCCATCAGCCTGCTCGCCAACACCATCTGTCTCACACCGGGCACCGTCTCGGCGCGGTTGTCGGTGGACCGCCGCCATCTGCTGGTGCATGGCCTCGACGTCGAGTCGCCGGAAGAACTCGTCGCGACGATCAAAACGCGCTTCGAGGCGCCACTCAAGGCAATCTTCGAGGGGTCCATCAAATGCTGAGTTTCGCACTGACCATCGCTTTTGCCCTGGTGGGTGCCGCCTTCGCCCTGAGCTTTTTGCGGCTGCTCAAGGGGCCGGACGCCACAGATCGCATCCTCGCGCTCGACACCCTCTCCATCAATGCCATCGCCCTGCTGGTGCTGCTGGGCATCCACCTCGCCAGCCCGCTGTATTTCGAAGTGGCGCTGCTGATCGCGCTGATGGGCTTTGTCGGCACCGTGGCGCTGGCGAAATTCCTGCTGCGCGGAGATATCATCGAATGAACATCTTTGTCGAAATCCTGTTGTCTTTTCTCGTGATCGCCGGCGCGGCCTTCGCCTTCATCGGCTCGCTGGGGCTTTACCGCCTGCGCGATTTCTACACGCGCCTGCATGGCCCCACCAAGGCAACCACCCTGGGGGTCGGTTGTCTGCTGGTCGCCTCCTCGATCTTCTTCAGCGTCACGGGGGAAGCGCTCAGCCTGCACGAGATTCTGGTCAGCTTGTTCCTGTTCATCACCGCACCGGTCTCGGCGCACCTGCTGGCGAAGGCAGCGCTGCATCGCCAACTGCCTTCGCTGGCGGTGATGCAGAACAATGACCGCGAAACGAAACCCGAGCACTCCGCCTAATGGAACATCTCACACAAATCCTCCTGCTGCTGGGCGTCGCTGTCGCTGTCGTGGTCAGCTTTTAGCGCCTGCACATCCCCACCAGCCCGGGCTATTTGCCGGTCGGCGTGATTCTCGGTCCGCACACGGCAGGACCTACGGTTCATGTGCCGGAATTCAAGACTCTGGCCGAGTTGGCGGGGCACTTGTGGAAGTCGCTGCAATGGGCGGGTTTTCCAACCATGTTTATGGCTCGCCCGCATTGGCCTTGTCCATGAGTTTCGCTGCCGACGGCCGCACTCGCTTGCTGGTGCCGGATGCCACCCGCACGATCCTGCGCATCATCGCGTTCGACGGCGGCAGCTTGCGTGAAACCGGACGCTGTGCGCTAACGGCGCCAATCATCGGGCCGCTGGTGGCGGTTGCCACGGGTGAAGTCGAAGCTGTTCAGCAGGGTGGCGGGCAGCGTATCAAGTTGTCACGCTGCCCGCCCTGATCAGGCGCCTACTTCAGGACCAGCCCAGTTCGGCGCGCACGATGGCCGCGCCTGCCGCAAGGGCGTGCAGTTTGCCGCGGGCGACGGCGCGCGGCAGCGGCACCATGCCGCAGTTGGTGCAGCCGATCAGATGGTGCGGCTTCACCCACTGCAGGGCCTTGCGCAGCGTTGCCGCAACTTCCTCGGGCGTTTCGATCTGGTTGTTGGCGACATCGATGGCACCGACCATGACGTCCTTGCCGTCCAGCAGGCCGATCAGTTCCATCGGTACATGCGAGTTATGGCACTCGAGGCTGACCTGACTGATGCGGCTGGCAGCGAGCAGGGGGAAGGTTTGCTCATACTGGCGCCATTCCGTGCCAAGGCTTTCCTTCCACTTGTTGTTGGCCTCGATGCCGTAGCCGTAGCAGATATGCACCGCCGTCTTGCAAGGCAGGTTGGCGGCGGCACGCTCGAGCGTCTTCACGCCCCAGTTACGCACCTCGTCGAAGAAGACATTGAAGGCGGGTTCATCGAACTGAACGATGTCGACGCCGGCCTCGGCCAATTCCATTGCTTCCTGATTGAGGATCTCGGCGAAGGCCCACGCCAGCTTCTCGCGGCTCTTGAAATGATCGTCATAAAGGGTGTCGATCATGGTCATCGGGCCGGGCAGCGTGAATTTGATGGGTCCGTTTGTCAGCAGGCGCAAGCGGCGGGCATCCTCGACGAAGACCGAGCGCTTGCGCGATACCGGGCCAACGACTACCGGCACATCGGCATCGTAGCGGTCGCGAATACGCACCGTCTTGCGCTTGAGAAAGTCGACGCCATCGAGATGCTCGATGAAGGTCGTCACGAAGTGCTGCCGGGTCTGCTCGCCATCGCCGATGATGGAAATGCCGGCCCGCAGCTGGTCATCGACGGCGAGCCGCATGGCATCGGTCTTGGCCTGCTCCAGCGCCGTGCCGGATAGTTGCCAGGGCGCCCAGAGTTTTTCCGGCTGGGCCAGCCAGGCGGGTTTCGGCAGGCTGCCGGCGATGGCTGTGGCAATGGGTTGGGTCATGTTGGTTTCTCCGGGGGATAGCGGATGTCAGGGTGTTGTATCGCCCTTATTCAAGAGGCGAGTGAATTCGTCCGCAGGCAGCGGGTGGCTGAAGAGAAAGCCCTGATACGCATTGCAACCACACTGTGCCAGGAAATCCCGCTGGGCTTCGGTTTCCACGCCTTCAGCCATGACATTCAGGCGCAGGCCGCGCGCCATGCCGATGATGGCGGTGGCAATCTCATTGTCATCGCTGTCATGGGGAATGTCGCGGACAAACCCCCGGTCGATCTTGAGCTCGTCGATGGGGAAGCGTTTCAGATAGGCCAACGATGAGTATCCGGTGCCGAAATCGTCGATCGACAGGCGCAAGCCCAGATCTTTCAGACCCTGCAATAGTGCTACCGCCTCATCACCGCGGCCCATGATCATGCTCTCGGTGAGTTCCAGCTTGAGCGCTGCGGCGGGCAACCCGGTTTCCGCCAGGATGGCCGCGACCCTGGCAACAATATCGGTCTGCCGCAGCTGGCGTGCGGATAAATTCACCGCCATCGACAGCTGCGACATGCCGGCCTCAATCCAGGCCTTCGCCTGGGTACAGGCTTGACGCAATACCCATTCGCCCAAGGGCACGATCAGGCCGGTTTCTTCCGCCAGCGGGATGAAACGGTCCGGAGGAACCAGGCCTTGTTGCGGATTGTTCCAGCGCACCAACGCCTCGCAGCCGATCAGGGCGCCGCTGCGGATGTCGACTTGTGGCTGGTAGTGCAGCAGGAATTCTCCCTGGGTCAGGGCGACGCGCAGGCGCGCTTCCAGATCCAGCCTTTCATTGGCGATCCGGGTCAGTGCTGGCGTATAGAAGCTGTAGGTATTCCGGCCAGCCTCCTTGGCCTGATAGACGGCGACATCGGCGTGCTGAATCAATTCGGTGCAGGTTGTGCCGTCGTCCGGAAACAGGCTGATGCCAATGCTGGCGCCCACATACACTTCGTGGCCGCTGGGCAGACTGAACGCTTCATCGAGCAATCCGATCAAATTCTTGGCGATGCCCGCCGCATCTTCGGGGCGTTGCAGGTTTTCCAGGATCAGCAGGAACTCGTCACCACCCAGCCGGCCCAGGGTGTCCTCGCTGCGTAATCCCTTCTGCAGGCGCTCGGCCAGGGCCTCCAGCAATTCGTCGCCGATCGGATGTCCCAGGCTGTCGTTGATGTTCTTGAAGCGATCCAGGTCGACATAGAGAACCGCCAGGCGCTGTTTCTGCCGCCCGGCGGTGTCGAGCGCGTGCCCCAGTCGTGATTGCAGCAGCAACCGGTTGGGCAGGGTGGTTAGCGGATCATAATGTGCCAGATGTTCGAGCCGGGCTTCCGAATCCTTGATCTGGCTGAGGTCGGTCATTACGCCGACGTAGTTGCTGGGCTGCCCGTTGTTGTCGAGTACGGTACTGATGGTGAGCAGTTGCGGAAAGATCTCGCCGTTCTTGCGGCGGTTCCAGATCTCGCCCTGCCAATGACCCGTTTCCTCGATGCTGTTCCACATGGCCCGGTAAAAAGACTGATCTTCGCGGCCGGACTTGAACATGCTGGGATTGCGCCCGAGCGCCTCGGTTTCAGGGTAGCCGGTGATGGCGGTGAAGGCGCGATTGACCGAGACGATGCAAGGTTGCAGGTCGGTGACCACCACGCCCTCGCTGGTACTTGTCAATACCGCGGCGGCCTGGCGCAGGGTGGCTTCGGTGCGGCTGCGTTCGACGGCCAGGCCGGCGATACGGGCGAACTCGCCGATCAGGTCGAGTTCGGCCTGCACCGGGGTGCGTGGCTGGCGGTAATGGATGTTGAAGATGCCCAGGACCTCTCCCACCTTGTCCTTGAACGGGATCGACCAGCAGGCGCGCAGGTCGGCGCGGTTGGCCAGCTCGACGAAGGAAACGCAATACGGATGAACGCGGATATCCTCGACGATGACCGGTTCCCCGGTTGCGGCGGCGGTACCGCAGGCGCCACTGCCGAACTGGGGTTCCAGACCCTCCAGCGCATCGTTGAAGAATTTGGGCAGGCTGGGCGCGGCGCCGGTATGCAGATTGCCGTCGCGGCTGTCGCGCACCTGGATGGAAACCCGCATGTCCGGGTGCATGGCTTCCAGACGCTGGGCGATTTCCCCCAGAATCATCGACAGTGGCCTGTCGCTGGCCAGGCCATCGAGCATGGCGATGCGGGTTTCACGCAATTGTTCGGCCAGTTTGAGATCGGAAACGTCGCGCCAGGCGCCGAGTACTTCGCCGTTATCCGTCAAGCGCAGTTCGTCATGAATCCAGCGGGTTCGCCCCAGGCCATCGAGGAAGCGATATTCGCGGGTAATCTGGCCCATCCGGCCCAGTTCGCTGAAACGCGCCAAAGTTGCGTCGCGGTCTTCGGGGTGCAGGTGGCTTGACCACCATCCCGGTTGCAGCGCCTGCTCCTCCGTGTAGTCCAGCAGCCGCTGGATGTTGCTGCTGACCCAAATGGACTTGGCGACGCCCTGATCGAGACGCAGAACGTAAAAAATTACCGGGCTGGTGGCCAGTACATGGGCCAGTCGGGCAGACGTTGTTTGCAGGCGGACACGCTCGCGCGTCAATTCTGTCTGGTGCAATACTTTTTCCAGGGTGGCGGGTAATTCGTGCAGGTAGCCGGGATGCTTGGTGATGTAATCGTCCACCCCCAGGTGGAGCGCATTCGCGGCCACCGCTTCGCTGCCCTGACCGGAAACAATGACAATCGGGATATCGAGGTTCCGCTCGGTGCGCAGCGTCTTGACAATCTCAAGGGCATCCAGTCCGGGCAGGCGATAGTCCAGCAGTAGTACATCGTAATCTGCCGGTGTTGCACCATTATCGGGAAGGCGGAGCAGCACCTGCGTGGCGTCCGGCACCACGGTGGTATGGATGTGGGGCGCGAAGCGGGCCAGATGACGCCGGGTCAGGTCGATATCGGCGGCATTGTGCTCGGCATACAGCACACGCAAGGGATGGGAACGCCGGGTTTGCGTTTCCTTAAATCGCTTGCAGGCATCGCGCAAGGTGGCGGGCAGCCGTTTCAGTGAATCGGCGCTCTTGGTCAGGTAATCATCCGCGCCAGCCTGGAGCGCGGCAATCGCTGCGTGCTGGTCGCCCGAACCGGTGAGCATGACCACCGCGATGGGCAGGGATTGTTGCCGTATCCGGTTCAGCAGATCGAATCCCGAGCCGTCCGGCAGTCGCAGGTCCACCAGGGCCGCATCGAGGTGCCCGGGTTGTTGCAGGCAGGCAAGCGCCTCGGCCAGCGTGGCTGCCTGGACCAATTCGATATCAGCCGCCTGGCTCGAAATGAGATAGCGGGTCAGGTCGGCATCGACCGGACTGTCTTCGACATGCAGGATGCGCAGGGTCATGGATTGATTATCGCGGCGGATGGTTGATCAGGCACCAGTACAACTCGATCTGGGCCGCGACTTCGATGAATTTCTCGAAATTGACGGGCTTGACGATGTAGGAATTGGCCTGCAGGCGATACGCTTCCGTGACATCCCGGTCTTCGTCGGATGATGTCAGCACCACCACCGGCAGGTTCCGGCTTACCGGATGTTCGCGCAGCTGGCGCAACACCTCCAGGCCATCCACTCGCGGCAGTTTCAGGTCCAGCAGAATCACCAGCGGTAAAGGCTCACCCGCTTCCCAGCGCAGAATCCAGTCCAGCGCTTCCTGGCCGTCGCGGGCTACCTGAATCGGGTTGGCCAGGTTGCGCTGCTTGAAGGCGCGCAGGGTCAGGTCCAGGTCTACCGGACTGTCTTCTACCAGCAGGATGGGACGCGCAGTCGGGGCGACGATCATTTGGGCAATTCCAGATGAAAGGTGGCGCCCTGACCCGGCGTACTCTCGGCCCAGACTCGTCCTGCCATGCGTTGCATGGCCTTGTGGACGATAGCCAAGCCGATGCCGGTGCCCGGATAGTCTTCGGTGCGCTGCAGGCGTTGGAAAATTTGAAAAATGCGATTGTGAAACTGCATGTCAAAGCCGATGCCGTTATCTTGAAACTCAAGAATAACGGATTTTTCAGTAACGCCACCGCGAATCGTGAGCGTGGGTGGCTGGCTGTCGCGGGTGAACTTGATGGCGTTGTCGATCAGGTTGCGCAGCACCAGAGCCAAACCATCCGGGTCGGCGCGAACCGTAATCCCCTCCAGTTCCACCTCGACGATCATGTCCCGGGCCACGATATCGTCCTGCCGTTCGTCAAGAATGTTGCTCAGCAGGATGGACAGGTCGATGGACTTCTTCTTGAGATTTAGTCGCTCCATGCGTGAATAGGCCAGCAGATCCTCGATGAGCTGGCTCATCTGATCAACGCCACTGCGGATGTTTTTCAGGAACAGACACCCTTCCTCGTCCAACTCGTTCCGGCACTGCTCAAGCAGCAGGCGGCTGTAGCCGTCGATGCCGCGCAGGGGAGCCTTCAGGTCGTGGGATACTGAGTAGGTGAAGGTCTCGAGTTCCTTGTTGGCCGCGGCCAGTTCCGCGGTGCGCTGTGACACCCGTTCTTCCAGTTCCATGTTGAGCAGGTGAATTTCATTCTCAATGCGCTTGCGTTCGGTGATGTCAGTGATGACGGCGACTCGCGCGGAATGGCCTTCATATTGCAGATCGTGGGAGCGTGCCTCGATGTTGATCGCGCTGCCATCCTTTTTCAGATGGTGCCATTCGCCGACATAGGCCAACCCGGCCAGTCTGGATGCCATGTCGATGAGGAGCTGTTTTTCCGCTTCCGGATACAAGTCCGGGAGTTTCAGGGCGAGGGCTTCGTCACGGCTATAACCGTAGTGGCGGAGGAAGGCATCATTGACCGCCAGCAGGCACAAACTGCCTCTCTCGTAAACTAGCATCGGAGCCGGGCTCTGCTCGAACAATAAGCGGTAACGTGCTTCGCTCGCCGTCAGCGCTCTGCGGTCGTGGTACTCGCGGGTAATGTCGCGCACCACCGCGATTATCTGTTCGCTATCGGGCAAACGGGTCAGCCGGGCTTCGAAATGGTGCTCACTATCGGCCATGATCAGGTCGTATTCGTAGGTGACCAGCCCACCCTGCCTGCCGATTTCATCCATCTTGCGCTGGAACTGGTTGCCGTGCCCGGCGGGCAGCGCATCCTGCATGCGCTTGCCGAGAAAAGCCTCTGGCGGCACATACAGCTTGCCGGAATGCTGGGCGCGATAATCGCGGATGGTGCCGTCCGGATCCATCAGGAAGAAGATGTCGGGCAGGGCTTCGAATACCGAATCCAGCACGATATCCCCCTGTCGGGCCTTGTTCTCCGCTTCCTTGCGTGCCGTGATGTCCTCGGAAAATATGACGATGCCACCTACGGCGTGATCGGCCGCATACCAGGGAAGTACCTCCCAGTGCAGCCATTGGATGCTGCCATCATCACGGACAAGGCGGTCTGCTTCGGCTCGCACCACTTCGCCCGCGAGGCCGCGGCGATGCACATCTTTCCAGTTGTCGGAAATCCCCGGGAAGACCTCGTAATGCGATCTGCCAAGAATTTCATTGCCGTCCAGTCGATAATCCGTCAGCCAGCGGCGGCTGACCACCAGATAGCGCATCTGGCCGTCGAACATGGCGAGTGCGGCTGGCGCATGTTCGATGAACAAGCGCAGTCGGGTTTCACTTTCCAGCAAGGCTGCTTCAGCTCGCTTGCGATCACTGATGTCGCGGGAGATGCCGAAAATGCCGCGCACTTCG
Organism: Rhodocyclaceae bacterium UBA2271; assembly: GCA_002347405.1. Lineage (GTDB taxonomy): Bacteria > Pseudomonadota > Gammaproteobacteria > Burkholderiales > Rhodocyclaceae > Sulfuricystis. Next base: position 29,611 of record DDXB01000020.1, read on the forward strand.
CCGTCGATGATGAGCGGTCCCTTGGTGGTCAGATGGCTGTATGTGGCCGTGGGAGTGATCACCGGTTCTTCGTAAGTACGGGTTACCGCCGACGCCATGATGAGTCGATCGTCGGCGCGGAAGCGCGCGGCAAGGTCCGCCGGGAACAGGGCTTGATCGTCAGCGCCCAGAATTTCTTTTTTCGGTCGGTCAAGCAGAGAGGCCAAGGCTGCGTTGGCGACAATGTAATGCCCGGTCAGATCCTTGACGAAGATCGCGTCCGTACTGCCCTCCACCAAGGCATTCAAGGTGGAATGCAGTTGCTTCAGTTCTTGTTCCTGCTTCTTGCGCTCCGTGATATCGCGGGCGATTCCCAGCACGCCCAGCAGGCGGCCTTTTTCATCGCGTACCGACGTCTTGATTGTTTCGAGTAGTTCGCGGTGACCATCGCTGGCGAAGGTGGCCCATTCCTCGCTGGTCCTGGGTTCGCCGGTCGCGATGACAGAACGGTCGGTTTCGACCATGGGATCCGCCAGTACAGCAGGAACGAAATCATGATCGGTCTTGCCCTTTATGTTTGCCTCGAGAGCACCCATGAGGCGTTCAAAGCGCGGGTTGCAGGTCAAGTAGGCTCCGCGGGAATCTTTCATCCAAATCAGGTCAGGGATAGTGTTGAGCAGTGCTTGCTGCAGGGCGTGTTGCCGGGTCAGGAGTTGTGCATCGCGCGTCAGTCGAAATACCATGATCCCGGCAGCCAATGCCGCCAGCAGGCCCATGAGACGAATCAGGTTGACGCTTGTGCCCGCCCCTCCCCATCCCTCAATGGGCATGGCGGCGATCTGCCACGAGCCACCGGGCAATGGCACATCGGTAATTACTGCCTGATCGCCAAAAAGATTATCCTCACCGAAGAACACCGGGCCGCGCGCGCCGGTGCCGTCGGTGCCGCGCAGGGCGAGGCGCAGACCGAGGTCGGGATCGTGCAAACCGGCTGCCTGGTAGAGTGTTTCCGCGTCGATCACGGCCGAAACCAGCCCCCAGAAGCGCTTTTCAGCACCTGGCTCGCTGGGCGCCAGGAAAACCGGCTCCCGCACGATGATTGCAATGCCGCCCTGTTGCAAAGTCAACGGCCCGGCGATGACCGGATTGCCACTGTCACGCGCACGCCGGGCGCTTTCCGATTGAGTGGGATGGGTGCGGAAATCAAGGCCGATGGCGGCCTCGTTGCCTGGTAATGGATACATCAGGGAAATCACCATATTCGGTGCGGCCGCTATATTGCGCAGGGCATGGCGTTCGTCCACCAGGCCCTGGGCAATAGCAGCGAATCTGGTCTGGCCCATGTCCGGTTGGGTTTCGATGACTGCGGTCAGGCCGTGTACCAGAAACAGGTTGGCGTTGATTGCCCCCTCAAGACGAGCACGCAGGGCGGCGATACGATTGAGCACGTCGTTTTTATTCTGCTCGAGTTCGCTCTTGTGAGCGAAATGTTCGACGACCTGTTCTGTGCCAAACACCAGCAGTACGGCCAGCAGGGCAAGCAGCCAGGCGCGTGCCTTATGGCCGGTGGAGCTGTATTCGATGGCTGACATCATCCACGCGGAATGTGCCGCGCCTGCCCTGGAATATAGTGCGCCGGAGATGGCGCACTACGCCTATGACATACCGGGGAGTGGTTCGGCGCCAGTTCCATGCTTGGTCCTGGTGACAAGACTAGTGTTTCATCATCACCCAGAATAGTCAGCAAGGCGTCCTCCTGCAGTAGACAGTGTCGTTTTGTCGGGAATACCGATTGCATCATGCACGTTTGGAAATGCGTGATCAAGTGAATCCTTGACAGGCCAAATTACCTGCCGCGGTCTGATTGTTCCGGCTGCAAGACCTCTACAATCATCTGGCAATCGGCATGATGGCAGTCCTACACGAAAGTACCCTGCCGAACCGGTTCGCTGCTTGTTGCACTGTTGTTCAGCAGGTGATCCAGGAACGCCTCGGCGACCGCCGACAGGTGCTTGCCCTTCGGGTAGGCGACATACCATTTCCGCATCAGCGGGAATCCGGCGACATCCAGTGGCTGCAGCAGTCCGCTGGCGCCTTCCAGTGCGATGGCGTGGGAGGACAGCACCGATACACCCAGCCCGCCGGCGATTGCCTGCTTGATCGCCTCGTTACTTCCGAGTTCCATGCGTACCTTGAGTTTGAGGCCCTGCTCGGCAAAATGGCGCTCGGTCGCCAGACGGGTCCCCGAACCTTTTTCCCGCAGGACGAAAGGTTCCTCGGCTACGCGCGCCAGCGGAATAGAGCGGCTGGCGGCGAGTGGGTGGTCGTTCCGGGCCAGTACGACGAGCGGGTTATCGGCGATCGGGGTGGCTGTGATGTCCATGCTTTCTGGCGGAGTGCCGAGAATGGTCAGGTCGTCTTCGTTATCCGCCAGCCGCGCAAGCAGTTTTTCTCGATTGCTGACGGTCAGTGCTGCCTCGATGCCGGGATAAAGGGCACAGAACTCGCCCAGCAGGCGCGGTATCAGATATTTCGCCGTGGTGACGATGGCGATGCGCAGGCGTCCCCGTTTCAGGCCCTGCATGTCGGCCAGGCGCATTTCCATGCGCTCCAGCCCGGCCAGCGTTTCCCGGCAGGTTGCGAGTACTTCCTGTCCAGCCGGTGTGAGGTGCATCCGCTTGCCAATTCGCTCCAGCAATGGCAGGCCGATCGAGTCTTCCAGCTGCTTGACCTGCGTGAACACCGCTGGCTGGGTGAGATGCATCTCTTCGGCAGCGCGCGTGTAACTCAGGTGGCGTGCTACCGACTCGAAAATGCTGATCTGTCTCAGGCTTAGTCTCATAAGGATGGGTGATGTGTATGACTAAAAATTATTCATTTTTATTAAGTATCAGGGATGGCCATACTTCCGTCAACCACATGGTTTGGCAAGGGTGGTGGGGAGGCAGAGGATCATGAGTTGATGCTTAAGTATTTACCGTAGTAAATACACCAAATTGAAAACATTAAGTTTTGTTTATTGATGAGTCTTCCTAGAATCGACCTCGAGCAATACGACATCGGCTTGCGTACAAATGGTGCGGATTTCGCACCGACCCGCCAGCCAATCCACATGACAGTCATTCGTACAAGGAGTTGGTAAATATGGCTAAAACCTATCAAGCGGGCGTCAAGGAATACCGGCAAACTTACTGGGCGCCGGATTATGTCCCCCTCGACACGGACATCCTCGCCTGTTTCAAGATCACGCCGCAACCCGGGGTGGATCGCGAAGAAGCTGCGGCCGCTGTCGCCGCCGAATCCTCTACCGGCACATGGACTACGGTGTGGACAGACCTCCTGACCGACATGGATTACTACAAGGGGCGCGCCTACTCGATCGAGGATGTACCGGGCGACGACACCTGTTTCTATGCCTTCATCGCTTACCCCATCGACCTGTTTGAAGAAGGCTCGGTGGTTAACGTGTTCACTTCCCTGGTGGGTAACGTGTTCGGCTTCAAGGCCGTGCGTGCGTTGCGACTGGAAGATGTGCGTTTCCCGATTGCCTATGTCAAGACCTGTAACGGCCCCCCCCACGGGATTCAGGTCGAGCGCGACAAGATGAACAAGTACGGTCGCCCGATGCTCGGTTGCACCATCAAGCCCAAGCTGGGTCTGTCCGCCAAGAACTACGGCCGCGCAGTTTACGAATGCCTGCGGGGTGGCCTGGATTTCACCAAGGACGACGAAAACGTCAACTCACAGCCCTTCATGCGCTGGCGTGACCGCTTCCTGTTCGTGCAGGATGCCATCCTCAACGCCGAGGCACAGACCGGCGAACGCAAGGGTCATTACCTGAACGTGACTGCGCCGTCGCCCGAAGAAATGTACGAACGTGCCGAGTTCGCCAAGGAACTTGGCACGCCGATCATCATGCATGACTACCTGACCGGCGGTTTTTGCGCCAACACGGGTCTGGCCCGCTGGTGCCGCAAGAACGGCATGCTGCTGCACATCCACCGCGCCATGCACGCCGTGATCGACCGCAACCCGCATCACGGCATTCACTTCCGCGTGCTGACCAAGGCGCTGCGCCTGTCCGGTGGCGACCATCTGCACACCGGTACCGTGGTCGGCAAGCTGGAAGGCGACCGCGCGTCCACCCTGGGTTGGATCGACCTGTTGCGCGAGTCGTACATCCCCGAGGACCGCTCCCGCGGCATCTTCTTTGATCAGGACTGGGGTTCGATGCCTGGCGTGTTCGCCGTGGCTTCCGGTGGCATTCACGTCTGGCACATGCCTGCGCTGGTCTCCATTTTTGGCGATGACTCGGTGCTGCAGTTCGGTGGCGGCACGCTCGGCCACCCCTGGGGCAATGCGGCTGGCGCGGCGGCGAACCGTGTTGCGCTGGAGGCCTGTATCGAGGCCCGCAACCGTGGCCGCCAGTTGGAAAAGGAAGGCAAGGAGATCCTGACCAACGCCGCACGTCACAGCCCGGAACTGAAGATCGCCATGGAAACCTGGAAAGAGATCAAGTTCGAATTCGACACGGTGGACAAACTGGACGTCCAGAACCGCTGATTCCGACCCATCCCAATATTGCCCATATAGGAGCCCAACCATGGCTGATGTCCAGGATTACAAGCAATCAATCAAGTACGAAACCTTTTCTTACCTGCCCCCGCTCAACGCCGAGCAGATTCGCCAGCAGATTCAATTCATCGTGGCGCAAGGCTGGAACCCGGCGGTGGAGCATGTCGAGCCGGCGCGCTCTTTCAATCACTACTGGTACATGTGGAAGCTGCCGATGTTCGGCGAACAGAATGTCGATCGCATTCTCGCCGAACTGGAGAGTTGTCACCGCGAGCATCCCGGTCACCATGTGCGCTTGATCGGGTATGACAACTACGCCCAGAGTCAGGGCACCTGCTTTGTGGTTTTCCGCGGGGACTGACCTGCGGGTGTTGGATGCCGGGCCTCGGACTGGCCCGGCGTAATCGTAGTGATGTGAGCAAGAGGAGGCAGCATGCCCGAACAATTTGCAACCAGCGCAGCCAAATCCCGCGCAGCCGATCAGGCGCGACGGCAGGCAACTGCCAAGAGTCGCGCCAAGACGGCCGCAAGCGGCGCTCTCCGACCGGCCAACATGACGGCTACGGTTCAGACCCGCCCAAATCCTCCGGCGCTGCCGTTTGCCTTGCCGGAATCGGTGAAGCCGATAAAAGAGTCGGTTGCGGCGATGGATCTGGATGCCTTGTGCGAAATTGTCGAGCGTGATCCTGCTGCCCTGGGCGCAGAAGCCAACAGCGTTCGGCAACTCTGTCGTGAACGACGCAGCGCCCTCTCAAGCCAGGGAAAAAAAGCCATATCGCCAAAAACCGGCACGGCAGTTACTGCTGTGTCATCGGCGATTGACGCCGTCGGACAGTCTTCGCTTTCCGGGCGCGAAATTGCCCGTCAGCGCCGTGCCGAGCTTTGCCTGAAGGGCCGCGATGGCGCACCAGCCTTGCCCAGCGGTCGGGTTCGTCCCCGCTTGGACGCTCCGGCCAAGGTTGAGGTGGGTACGACGCTTTCTGGCCAGGCTGTCACCGGAACACAGGTGGAACGTACGACACGAGTTACCGGCAACGAGTCGGGTACCTGTCGTGTCATTACCGGTACCGAATATATAGGTGCCGAGCAGTTTGACAGTTTTTGCGAGGCGCGTCCGGCACCTGCCGCAGCCAAAGTCGGCATGAGCGCGACCAGTCGTGGACATTGGGTGACGGGTACCGAAATCGGCCGTTCCGCGCGTGTGTCGGGAGACGAGGCGGGCAGTTGCAAAACCGTTTCGGGCACGGAATACCTGGGTGCCGAGCGTTTTGGCGAGTTCTGCGAGAGCAAGGGTTTGCTGGTCCGTCCGGACAAGGTCGGCGTTGGTGTCACCCAGCGTCGTCACCTTGCCGTATCAGGTAGCGATGAAGCGCGTGTCGGCCTTGCCACTGGTGCCGAAGCAGGGGCAGCACGCAAGATCACCGGTTCGCAATATGCCGACGCCGGCGTGGCACGGCTGACCATCAATGGTCCGAGCAAGGTCGCCCTGACGCATACCGTGGCGGGTCGTCCTGTTTCCGGTACGGAAGTGGGACGCTCAGTCCAGGTGACGGGGGATGAGGCAGGTTCGTGTCGTCCCGTCTCCGGTACCGAGTATCTGTCCAACGAGCAATTCACTTCGATCTGCAAGACCCGGCCTGAACCGGGTCCGGCCAAGGTGGGTGAAGACATTAGCCGGGCAGGCCAACGTGTCACCGGCAACATGCTGGAGCGCACGGAAAAGGTGACCGGCAACGAGTCTGGCGCTAACCGCACACTGACCGGTTCGCAATATGGTGAAGTTCCCCGGAGTGGCGGTGCGCCCGAAACGATGACGGCAACACGCACCTTTGCCGGCGGACTTTTCACCGGGAGTGTTGCTGCTCGCAACCCAAAATTGACCGGTGACGAGCAAAACGGGTGCCAACCCGTCACCGGCTTGAATTACGTTCGGGAGCAGGGTAGTGAACCAGGCTCCGGTACTCCGGCACCCACCGTCGCCAAGGTTGGCTTGAGCGAAAGCAACCGCGGTTTGACGGTATCCGGCACGTTACTGGGTCGTTCCGGCAAGGTGACCGGTAACGAACCCGGCAGCCGGATGGCGATCAGCGGCACCCCCTATGCCGGGCGCGAACAGATAGCTTCTGCCTGTGGTTGCGGTGGGGTGCAGGTGCCTGCTGCTCAGGCAGTACGCGTTGCGCAGGCCCCGCAGCGTGCTTCGCAGCGCTTTATGGCACCGGCTGGCAGATCCCTTCCGCAAACAGAAGCCGTGGCTGTTGCCGAGCAGCGGCCGGTCGATTTCAGCATTATTTCGCCAGCACGTGATGCGCGTGGCCGCATCACCGGCAATGAATGCGGTGCCGCCGGTCGCATCACCGGTCCGGTGAACATGGCCGCAGGCCTGGTTTCGGGTACGCCCGAGTTCCGCTATCGCGAAGAAACTGCGCAGTTGGCAGTACCGCAGACAGCGGATGCCGCATTGGCATCCCGTATCACCGGTGAGGGTGGCGAGGCGGGCATGCGCATCACCGGCGACAACTGGGCGCGCAGCGGCCGGGTCACCGGCACCGAGGGTCACTGGGCGCAAAAGCGCAACCCGACGCAGCGCGGCGAACAGTGTGGCGAGCAGCGCCGCGTGATGGTCGGTGCCATGGCAAACAAGGAACGCGAACGTCCGGCATTGCCGCTGGCCAATGTTACCGGCAGCAGCGGCAATGCCGGCAAGGGTGCTCAAGTTACCGTGTCCGGTGGGGCGCGGGGCTGAGGATCCAGGAAAGTCACGGCCATGAATACCCGCAATGCCTACGCCCTGCGAGTCCGTGCCGCCGCCCTGGGTGGGTCGCGTGCCGGAACGGGCAGTGGTGTGCCCTTTGGACTGGGTACGCCGGCTGCAGCCTTGCAGGCTCGGCCGGCGGTTAGCGGGTTTGTCACGGCCGTGCGCCATGCTGGAAACTCTTGCCTGGCAGGGGATGCGCGTGCGCATCCCCTGGCAGATCGGGCCAGCAATGCCCGCTTGGCACGCTGCGAAGAATCGGTAAAAGGTCGTTTCGAAGCCATCGTGCCGACATTGAAGGCCATTTCAGGGTTGCAGCACGGCCGGGACTTCACGGCGTGCGCCCAGCAACTGGCTGAAGAGCGCCTTGGCCATCGCTTGCCGGACAGCATTCTGGATGACGCCTGGGTGGCCGGACTCGACCTCAAGGCTCTCTATGCCCACTGCGTTTTTGCCGCAGTCATGGCCGCGTCGGCACAATTTTCGCAAGACCTGAAAAACCAGATCGAGCTGGTTCAGGACATTAACAACTTTTTCCTGGACTGCGGTTTCCATGCGGTAGACATCAGTCCTTGCGCGGACGGTCGTTTGAAGGGCTTGATGCGCTATATCCTGCGCCTGCCGCTGAGTTCCTTCACGCGGCGCAAGGCTTATGCGGGTGCGCTGTTCGACGTCGAGACCGATGTGCGCCACTGGGGTGAGACCGAATTGCGGCGTTTCCGTGAGGGGGTGCCGACCACGGCGGATGCCAGCACACGCTACCTCAAGGTCGCGATATACCACTACAGCACTTCGGCGCCCCGCCAGGAAGGCTGTGCCGCGCATGGCAGCGACGATAACCAGGCCATTGAAGCCGCGCTGGAACGCCTTTATCAGTTCCGCAATGCCATCGAGAATGCTTTTTGTTGCGGTGCCAGCACTGATCTCCTGCTGATCGGCGTGGATACCGACACCGATGCCATAAAGCTGCATGTTCCGGATGCCAATGGCAACCTGTCGGCCCATCGCTTCATCGACAATGCCAGCCTGTTTACGGAGACCCTCCACCTGAACGCCGACCAGGCACGCCTGGCCGTGCATGAGGCACTGAGCAAAGCCAGCCAGACGGGGGGGTGGGGCCAGGGACAGGGCGAACCCCACGACGGCATGCGCCGCCTGATTGTGAACCTGCTGATCAACAACCTGTCGCAGATCGAGTATGTCCGCGATCTGCACGGTGGGCGCTACGCCGATATCGGCCATGCCGAGCGCTATATCAACGTCGGCGACGACTTGAAGGAGATGCAGATGCGCAATGTGGCCTATTACGCGCATTTGCATACGCTGGAAGAGGGCGTGGCGGACATGGATGTGGGCATCAAGATCTTCAGTGGCCTCAATGTCAAGCATGGCCTGCCGGTGCCGGTGGCGATTCACTATCGCTATGACGCCCGTGTGCCGGGTGCGCGCGAACGCGCAACAGCGAAGGCGGGCAGGGTGTGCGATGCACTGCATGCGCGTTACGCCGACTTGCACGCTCAAGGCTTGCTGGTCTGCCATCTGTCGATACAGGACTTGCCGACCGGGAGTCCGATCGAGGCGATCGAGACGATGAATGGGGTGAAAAAATGAAAATCATGCAGGTGGAAAAGACCCTGGTGTCGACCAACCGCATCGCCGAACTCGGTCACCGGCCCCTGCTCGTGGTACGCGAGAAGGTGGGTGGCGGACGTCAGGTGGCAGTGGACACCATCGGTTGCATTCCCGGCGACTGGGTCATTTGCGTCGGTTCGTCGGCGGCAAGGGAGGCGGCCGGGAGCAAGGAGTATCCCTCGGACCTGACCATTGTCGGGATCATTGATCACTGGACCAACGAGGATGGTGGCTGAGATGGAAATCATGCAGGTGCGCTCCGATCTGGTGGCAACCCGGCGACTGCCGGGACTCAGCAGCATGTCCTTGCGCGTCCTCGCGGATGTCAGGGGTGCGCTGAGCGTGGCTTGCGATCCAGTGGGCGTGCCGGCAGGGAAATGGGTGTTCACCGTGAGCGGCTCTGCCGCCCGGTTCGCAACTGGCGATGCCAGGGTTCTTACCGACCTGACTATCGCCGGGATCATCGACCACTGGGATCCGGCTGCGTAACGGACCCTGGGGACAAAAGGTTTTTTTGACTGTTTTATTGATTTTTCTAAAGGAGAACGAGATGGCTGATGTAACTGGAATTGCCTTAGGCATGATTGAAACCCGTGGTTTGGTGCCCGCGATCGAGGCGGCCGATGCGATGACCAAGGCGGCGGAAGTGCGACTGATCGGTCGCCAGTTCGTCGGCGGCGGTTATGTGACGGTGCTGGTGCGCGGCGAGACGGGTGCGGTAAACGCAGCGGTGCGTGCTGGTGCGGATGCCTGCGAGCGGGTTGGCGACGGCCTGGTGGCGGCGCACATCATTGCCCGCGTGCATTCGGAAGTGGAAGGCATTCTGCCCAAGGTCCTGGCTGTTTAAGGGTCTGCGGCTTTAGTAGTGTTAATTAATGCAAGGAGAACGAGATGGCTGATGTAACTGGAGTTGCCTTAGGCATGATTGAAACCCGTGGTTTGGTACCCGCGATCGAGGCGGCCGATGCGATGACCAAGGCGGCGGAAGTGCGACTGATCGGTCGCCAGTTCGTCGGCGGCGGTTATGTGACGGTGCTGGTGCGCGGCGAGACGGGTGCGGTAAACGCAGCGGTGCGTGCTGGTGCGGATGCCTGCGAGCGGGTTGGCGACGGCCTGGTGGCGGCGCACATCATTGCCCGCGTGCATTCGGAAGTGGAAGGCATTCTGCCCAAGGCCCTGGCTGTTTGAGGGTCTGGACGGATGTGCGGTAGGCTGAGCGACGCATTTAGGTGCACAACCCGCAGACGTTGGTCGCCAGTGGATGGCATTGCAAGGAGAAGAGAAAATGGCAGCATTACACGGTATCGCATTGGGCATGATTGAAACCCGCGGTCTGGTCCCCGCCATCGAGGCGGCGGACGCCATGACCAAGGCGGCGGAGGTGCGGTTGATCGGCCGGGAATTCGTTGGTGGGGGCTATGTGACGGTTATGGTGCGCGGCGAGACGGGTGCGGTAAACGCAGCGGTGCGTGCCGGTGCGGATGCCTGCGAGCGGGTTGGCGACGGCCTGGTGGCGGCGCATATCATTGCCCGTGTGCATTCGGAGGTGGAAAATGTCCTGCCGTCCACTCCTGAATCTGCTGGTGGTGGTCGCGATGCCGATGTGATTGCGGAGCGCAGCTAAGCGTTCAGCTGATGACATGGTGATGGCGATGAATCCGCGTTTGGCAGGCTTTCTGACGCAGGCACTCAGTCATGAGATGTCTGTGGTGCAGCAATATCTCACCCAGTCGCATTTGTGCGACTTGTGGGGCATGGCTGATCACGCGGCGTATTTTCGTCGCGAGTCTGCGGAAGAGCTGGAGCATGCGGGCCAACTCATTCGGCACATGCTCAGTCTTGGACTGACGCCGAACGCCACGCAGCTAGCGCCGGCACGGCCGGGCCGCGATCTGCGCGAGATGCTGTTGCTTGACCGGCAACTTGAGGTCGACGCCGTGCGCCTGTACGACGAGGCGTTGCGACAGGCCCTGCGTTTTCGGGATGATGCATCAGGCCAGTTGTTCGCCGCGTTGCTGAGCGACGAGCAGGGCCATCTGAACGAAATCGACCGCATGCTGGCGGAATTCCAGCGCAAGGAGCAGGACTATGGCTGATTTACCTCCAACTGGCTGGCAATTGCAGCAGAAACCACTGATGCTGACGCGCCGCTTCGACTTTCCCGGCTATGCCCAGACGCGCAAGTTTCTTGACGATCTGGCGACGCTGTCCGAGCGCGGTGGCTGCTATCCGGACTTGAGTTTCGGCAAGACCCATGTCAGCGTCACTATCGCTGCTGCTGGAACCGAACTGAGTGCGGCCGAGTCCGATCTCGCTACCCAGGCGGATGAACTGGCCCGGCAAGCGGTGTAAGGCAGGGATGACATGCGCGGCCGGCTGATCGCCCTGGCCAGCCTCAAGGGAGGCTGCGGCAAGTCAACGCTGGCGCTGAACCTGGCGGCGGGTTTGGCACAAACGGGCAGCGTCGGGCTCGTCGATGCCGATCCGCAGGGGGCGTTGTGCCACTGGGCGGACTGGGCGGCGGAAGCCGGTGTGCCCAGTGTGCTGGCTGCCGGCGACGATCCGGAGGCGGCGATGGCACATGCCGCCCGGCAGTATCGACGGGTGGTGGTGGATTGCCCGCCGTCGCTTGACATGACGATCACCCGGCGCATCCTGCAACAGGTCGATACGGTACTGATCCCGGTGCTGCCCTCACCGCTTGATTTGTGGGCCAGTGCCGAAACGGCGGAGGTGGTGCGCCAGACGCGCGAAAGCAACCCTGGCTTGCGGGCCTGCTTGCTCATCAATCAAGCGGAGCCGGCCAGTGCCTTGTCGCGCGCCATGGCCAACGCGCTGGCCAGTCTGGAACTACCCGTTCTCGGCTGCGTGGTACGCCGCCGGGCTGTCTACCGACAGGCGGCGGTGGAAGGCGTTAGCGTTTATCAGCTTGGTGCGCGCGGTCGCGCCGCCGCACTGGAAATCGATCAACTCATAGAGGAGGTATTGCGGAAATGAGCAAACTGGAAGACAAGCTGACCGCCAGCATCAAGCCGGGCCGTCACCGCACTGCCGAAAAATCCGGGCCAGTGAAAAAAGCGCCTGCCAAAAAGGCAAAGCCCGTTGTCGCTGCACCGGCCAGACAGCAGCCGACAAAAGTCGGCGCTGGCAGAACGGCAGCGCAGTCACAAACCCGGCCTCAGAGCAAGCCGCAAAGCCAGCCTCAATCTCAGCCTGAAACTCAAGCCCTGCACCCCGCCCGGGTCTGGCCTGACTGACGATTTCGCGATCAGGGCATACGCACATGGCAATCCAACTGGCGGACTATCAGGATGTTCTGGACGAGCTGGGCGAGCACGCTGGCGAAGTGCTGGAGGCCGCCTGGCACGATGCCGCCCGGGTGTTCAGCCCGCGCGGACTGGATGCCTACCTGCGTGGTGCCGCCGGTCTCAAGTCATTGGGGCGGGGTACCGATCTGGTGGTCTCGTTCATCGAGAGTGCGCCGCTGGTAGCGAAGGAAATCGGCGAACAGGCGGTGGCCGAACTGCTTTCCGCCGCGATCAGGATGTATTCCAAGACCAGTGCGGGTGTGCTGGCATTGCTGTTTTCGACAGCGCCAACAGCAGCTGTCCGCCTCGGCGAACTGGAACTTTTCAAGGCTTATCTTGCCCTGCTCGACAACCTGCTTGCCCAGGCGCCGCGTGCATTGCGCCCGATGCTGGACTCGCTCGACGTGCTGCTTGCCCACCTCACCCTGGGGGGGTTGCGGCGCTGGGCGATGTGGGGTGTTTCCGCACATCGCAACAACTTCGAGGCGCAGGCCAAGTATTTCGCCCTGGAAAGCGAGGATGCGCTGGCGGTGATGAAGAAGGAGCAGCGCGGGGTGCTGTTTGTCGACGTTCAACGTCGTCTGGTCATGTACTTGCGCGCGCTGTGGGGCCGCGACTTTTTCCTGCGCCCGACTTCGGGAGACTTCGAGACCCGCACCGGCTACCGGCCCCATATCGAGCATTTTTTCATTCATCTGCCCGACGCGTTTGATGACTACGCGCCCGAGGGCGGCACCGCGGTTCCCGGTCTCGAAGTCTATCGCGCCGCTGCCGCACATGCTGCTGCCCACATGGTGCATTCCCGGCTCCACCCGGATGCGGAATCCATCAATCCCTTGCAGCAGGCATTGATCGGCGCCATCGAGGATGCCCGTGTCGAGGCGCTGTCGGTGCGCGCCTTCCCGGGCCTCAGCAAACTCTGGATCAGCCTGCTGCCGGCAGATCCTGCGCAGGGCGGCAGTCTGGGACCTGTGCTGGATCGCATCGCCCGGGCCTTGCTCGATCCTGATTATTCGGATACCCATCCGCTGGTGGACGCCGCGCGTCGCCTGTTTGCCCAGGCGCGTCTGGATGATGCCGACATGGCGCATAACATCGGTCTCGAACTGGCCATCATGGTCCAGTCCATGCAAATTCCATTCAACCTGCGCACCGACCAGCCATCCAGCCTCTATCGCGACGACAACCGCCATCTCTGGCAGGTGCCGGAAATGTCGGGTGATGTCATCCTGCTGCCGGGTCAGGAAGCTCAGGTCCGCAAGTACGTCAGTCTCATGGAAATGATCAACGGCCTCGACGTCGAGTTCGCCGGTGACGACGCGCAAGAGGTATGGGTGCTCGCGAGCGAACTGTACGAGGACGACGGCACCACTTTCAACGAAAAGGAAGGCAAGGTACCGATCTCCTCGCCATTCCACTACCACGAATGGGATTATCAGACTCAGCTCGAGCGTCCGAACTGGGCCACCCTGCTGGAGAAGCGTCCAAAATTCGGTGACCCGGCGGATATTGATGCCGTGATCGAGCGCCACAAGCCTCTGGTGCGGCGGCTCAAGCATCTCATCGAGGCGGTCCAGCCCCAGGGCGTGGTGCGGCAGCGCAAGATGGAGGACGGCGATCAGATTGACCTGAATGCCGCCGTGAGTGCCATGGTCGATATCCGCATGGGCGTGCAGCCCGATCCGCGCATCGGTATCCGTACCCGCTTGCAAATTCGTGACCTCTCGGTCTTGCTGCTGGTGGACCTTTCCGAGTCTACCAACGACCGGGTGCAGAACGCCGAGGGCGAGGTCAGCGTGCTGGATCTGGCGCGGGAGGCAACGGCCCTGCTCGCCGAGGCGCTGACCAAGATTGGCGATCCCTTCGCCATTCATGGCTTCGATTCCAATGGCCGTCACGATGTCGAGTATTACCGTTACAAGGACTTTGACGGTCCCTACGATGACAAGGTGAAGGCGCGTCTGGCGGGGATGACCGGGCAACTGTCAACCCGCATGGGCACCGCCCTGCGCCACGCCGGCGAACATCTTGCCCGACGCCCGAGCAACAAGAAACTGATTCTGTTGCTGACCGACGGCGAACCGGCCGACAACGATGTGCGCGACCCGCAATACCTGCGCTTCGATACCAAGAAGGCCGTCGAGGAACTGGCCCGGCAGGGTGTCCACACCTTCTGCCTGACCCTCGATCCCTATGCCGACCAGTACGTTTCCCGCATTTTTGGCGCCCGGAACTACCTGGTCCTCGACCACGTGGCCCGCCTCCCTGAAAAGCTGCCCGCTCTGTATATGGG
>DDXB01000016.1 GCA_002347405.1 Rhodocyclaceae bacterium UBA2271
GGGATAGAAACGTGATGGCGGCCATGCGGCAGAACTGGACACCCGTGCAGCTATACAAGGTGAGGCCTATGCGGCAAAAGAGCATGGTGAGGCCTATGCGGCTAAAGAGCAAGGTGACGCCTATGCGGCGTCTTCGTGAACAATCTTCCAGCGCCCGTCTTCCTTGATCCAGTACTGGCGCTTTTGCATCCGGTTCGACAGGTTGCTGCTCTGGTAGTCCTGCTCGAAGGTGACGACGACATATTCGTCCTTGCCGGGATTGCGGAACATGCTGACGTTGTGGGTGGTCACCTTGATCCACTGTTTGCCGGCATTGACCTTTTTCTTCTGCGCGATCCATTGGGACAGTGTTTTGCCGTCGCCCGAAAAGTCGCGCGCATAGTGGCGCGCATAGCGGTCGATGTCGCGGCTTTCCCAGTCGCTGCGCCAGGTGTCGATCATGGCGAGCAGCGCTTTGCGCTCGGCCTGCCAGTCATCGAGCGAGGTCCATTCGATGCTGTTGCTGATGATGACGGGGGTGGCGCCGACCTGGAGATTTTTCGCCAGCGCGTCGAGGTCGCTGTTGGCGAGCACGACGCAGCCATCCGAGGCCAGCGGCGGGCGCGAGAAAGTGTCGGATGGCGTGCCGTGCAGCCAGATGCCGTGGCCGTTCTTGCCCATTTTCTTGTCCCATTTGTTGGGATAGTTGATAGGGAAGGCGCCACTGCCGTAGAGGTCGGGCAGTTTCTTGCGCGACAGGTTGGCGGTGACGTGATAGACGCCGATGGGCGTCTTCTGGTCGCCTTCCTTGAGTTTGTCAGAGCCGAGCTTGCCGTGCGAGATGTAGTAGTCGGCGACGAAACGCGGCGTGCCATTGTCGTTCTGGTAGAGGTACAGCCGCGCTTTCTGCGTATCGACCACCACGGCGTGCTCCTGATCCGGGCGCATCTGCAACAGATAGCGCGGCACCTGGGCGCCGTTCGGCCGGTTCTTGTAGGCGCGCAGGCGGGCGATGGCTTCCTGCTGCAAATCGGCGACCTGTTCGGCAACCGGCGCGCCGGTTTTTGCCGCCACATGTTGCGCGCCGCCCTCGCCAAAATTCTTGAGCGTCCGGGTGCGGGCGAGCAGCAAGTCGCCCTTGATCAGGTGGCCGAGCCGAAATTTCGGGTAGGCCTTGAGCAGCGCTTCGGTTTCGTTGAGCGCTGGTTCCCAGCGGTTTTTCTCGATGTGCTCGAAAATGCGTACCAGCAGGGGATCGGGGCCGGAATCGGTGTAACGCGCGGGGATGCCGACATCCGCCGCCGCGCCTTGCATGCATAAAAGAGCGGTGCAAGCAACACCGATCAGATGACGTATCGCGCTCATCCGCCGACGCGCTCCTGCTGGATCAGCCACCTGCCGTCATGCTTGATCAGCACCAGCGTCTTGCCGGACGACGAATTGAAGGTAGCGGACTTATAAGTCTGGCGAAAGCGTACGACGGCCTTGTCGCTGCCTTCGGTCTTGATGTTCAACTTGTCGCGGCTGACCTCGATCTTGCCGGGCTTGCCGACGCGCTGGCTGCGATCCGTCTCCCATTCCTTGCGTGACTGGCCGTCCGGCGCCTGAAAGTCCCGGGCGTAATGCGCGAGATAGCCTCTGACATCCTTCTTCGACCAGGCAGCCAGCCAGGCATCGACGGCGGCGGTAATCTCGCTGTTGGCGTCCGCGGCCATGGCGGGTTCGGGTTTGGGCGCAGGGGCGGGAGCCGGCGCGGCAACAGGCGCCGCCGCCGGTGGGGGCGCCGGCTTGACTTCAACCGGCTTGCTCTCGACGGGGCGAGCGGCGGGCGCCGCAGCCGGCTTGGGCTCGGCACTGGCAATCACGACCGGTGTCGGCGGGGTGACGGGCGTTGCGGCGGGCACCCTGGCCGGGACGACTGGCGTGGCAGGGGCCGCAGGCTTGCCGCCTGCCGTTTTCCCGGCGCCAGATGTCTCTCCGCCGACCAGATCGTTGATCATCGCCAACTTGGTCTGTGCCGAGGCGTTGGAAGAATCGATCTGCAGCGCCTTGCCGTAAGCCTGGCTCGCCAGCCGCGAATAAATGTCACCCAGATTCTCGTGCGCGGTGGCGTAGGCCGGATGGGTGCGGATTGCCGACTCAAGCGCTTGCTTGGCCTTTTCGTACTGTTTTTGCTGGGCGTAGATGACGGCCAGGTTGTTGTACGGTTCGGGCAGGTCGGGATAGTCTTCGGTGAGCTTCTGAAAAACCTCGATGGCCTCTTTCTGCCTGTTCATCCCCGTGAGGATGATGCCTCTCAGGAACCGCCCCTGCGCATCCTTCGGCTTGGCAGCAAGGTGCCGGTTGACCTGCTTGAGCGCTTCGGCATGCTGGCCGGACTTGAGCAACTGGCTTGCTTCGCTGTAACTGTCGGCGCGGACCGGCAAGGCGGCCATGCTGGCTAGCAACAGCCCCAGGGTCAGGATGAATGCCTGCGCGCTGAGGCGGAAACGAATGGCGGTCGAAGACGCGGCGGTCGGGAAAGCGGGCAGAATTGGCATTTTGTGCTGGTCAGTACTGAAAAATTCAACGTATCATTCTAACAAAGATGCGCAGCCCGACGCTCCGTTCGGGTTGTGTCTAAAGCCCTAATACGACACTTTTACCGCCCTTTATGCGTTTTCGCCGGCCAATCCAACTTTCGGCCCTATCCCCATGCTGAAAATCTACAACACCCTCGCCCGCGCCCCGCAGGAATTCACACCCATCGAACCCGGCAAGGTGCGCCTCTACGTTTGCGGCATGACGGTGTATGACTACTGTCACCTCGGCCACGGCCGGGTGATGGTGGTGTTCGACATGGTGGTGCGCTGGCTCAGGGCCAGCGGCCTCACGGTGACTTATGTGCGCAACATCACCGATATTGACGACAAAATCATCAAACGCGCCGCTGAAAACGGCGAAACGGTGCGTGCGCTGACCGATCGCTTCATCGGCTTCATGCGTGAGGATGCCGCTGCGCTGGGCGTACAGCCGCCCGACCACGAACCGCGCGCCACTGAATATGTGCCGCAGATGCTTGACATCATCGGCGCGCTCGAAAAGAACGGTTACGCCTATGTCGCCGAAAACCACGATGTCTGCTATTCGGTGCGAAAATTTCCAGGCTACGGCAAGCTGTCCGGCAAGTCGCTCGAAGACCTGCGCGCCGGTGAACGCGTCGATGTCATGGCCGGCAAGCAGGATCCGCTCGACTTCGTGCTCTGGAAGCACGCCAAGGCCGAAGAGTCGGCCGAAGTGAAATGGGAGTCGGCCTGGGGCACCGGCCGTCCCGGCTGGCACATCGAATGCTCGGCCATGAGTTCGCAACTGCTCGGCCCGCACTTCGACATCCACGGCGGCGGCCAGGACCTGCAGTTTCCCCATCACGAAAACGAAATCGCCCAGAGCGAAGGCGCCATGGGCTGCAATGAGGGCAATACCTTCGTCAACTACTGGATGCACAACGGCTTCGTGCGCGTCGATGACGAGAAAATGTCGAAGTCGCTCGGCAACTTCTTCACCATCCGCGACATTCTCAAAAAATACGATCCGGAAGTGGTGCGCTTCTTCATCCTGCGCGCCCACTACCGCAGCCCGCTCAACTATTCCGACGCCCACCTCGACGACGCCCGCGCAGGCCTGGCGCGGTTTTACACGGCACTGAAAGGCTTCGATGTCACGTCAGCCGTCGACTGGAGCGAGAGCCACGCGCAACGTTTCAAGGCGGCAATGGACGACGACTTCGCCACCCCCGAAGCCGTCGCCGTGCTGTTCGACATCGCCAACGAACTCAACCGCACGAAAGACCCGAAGCTCGCGGCACAACTCAGGGGACTGGGCGAGGTGCTCGGCCTGCTGCAGCGCGACCCGGTGACATTTCTGCAGGCCGGCCCGGCATCAGCCGATGGCCTGAGCACCGAGGACATTGACGCAAAAGTCGGCGCTCGCAACACGGCGAAAAAAGCGAAGAATTTCGCCGAAGCCGACCGCATCCGTGACGAACTCAAGGCTGCCGGCATCGTCCTCGAAGACGGACCAGCAGGGACGACGTGGCGGCGGGGGTAGCTTTTTCTCCCCTCTATTTGAGGGGGCGCCGTATCACCAGCGCCGACTTTTGTCAGGCGCCCCTCATTTACCCAGGTGCACCGGAATGCAGCGCGCACCGAAAGACTTGTCGAAATGCCCGAATCGGCCAGAAATCGCCGTGCCGCAGTGTTGGCATTTGCCGAAGTCATCCAGCCGGTAATTGAGGATTTCGTACCAGTCGCGTTCGATGACGGCTTGCCCGCAGCCGGGGCAGAGGGTCGCGTCGCCGGCGCGGTTGTGCACGTTGCCGGTGTAGACGTAGCGCAGCCCTGCTTGCATGGCGATCTCGCGGGCCTGGGTGAGCGTGGCGGGCGGGGTGGCGGGGGCGTCGAGGAGCTTGTAGTCCGGATGGAAGGCCGAGAAGTGCAGCGGTACGTCGGGGCCGAGTTCCTTGTGGCACCAGTCGGCCAGCGCCTTGATTTCGGTCGCGGAATCGTTCTTGCCGGGGATCAGCAGGGTTGTCAGTTCGATCCAGCAGTCGGTTTCGTGATGCACCATGGAGATCAGGTCGAGCACCGGTTGCAGGTGGCCGGCGCAGAGCTTGAAGTAGAACTCGTCGGTGAAGGCCTTGAGGTCGATGTTGGCGGCGTCCAGCTTGGCGTAGAACTCGCGCGCCGCCGGCAGGTACATGTAGCCGGCGGTGACCGCGACGGTCTTGATGCCGAGGTCGTGGCAGGCGTCGGCGGTGTCCATGGCGTATTCGGCGAAGATCACGGGGTCGTTGTAGGTGAAGGCGACGCTTTGTGCGCCATATCTTTTCGCCGCCCGTGCGATGTCCGTCGGGCTGGCGCTGTCCATCAGGGTGTCCATCTCGCGCGATTTCGAGATGTCCCAGTTCTGGCAGAACTTGCAGGCGAGGTTGCAGCCGGCAGTGCCGAAGGAGAGGATGCTGGAGCCGGGGTAGAAGTGGTTGAGCGGCTTCTTCTCGATGGGGTCGATGCAGAAGCCGGAACTGCGGCCGTAGGTAGTGAGCACCATCTCACCGCCCTGGTTGGCGCGCACGAAGCAGGCGGCGCGCTGGCCGTCATGCAGCTTGCAGTCGCGCGGACAGAGGTCGCACTGGATGCGGCCGTCGGGGAGTTTGTGCCACCAGCGGGCCGGGTGTCCGCTCAGGGTTTCTCTAGGGTTTTCCATTTCCGTACCTCGTAACGGTAGAGTTTGACCTCCGGTGACCAGAAGTCGGCGGCAAAGCCGGCTTTTTGCTTGAGGTGGTTGAAAAACTGCCGTGGCTCGGGCAGTCCTTCCCACACCTGCGGCAGGAATGTGCCGCGCTTGCCATGGCATTCGAAGATCACGCCGTCGATGTTCGGCCGCAGTTGGCCGAGAGCGTCGGCTTCATCGGTGAAGTGCAGTTCGACCGGTGTTGCCAGGAGCGATACTTCGACGCGAACGCGGACGAATTCATCGGCGCGAAGCGGATTGAAGCGTGGATCGCGGAAGGCGGCGGCGCGGGCGTTTT
This sequence comes from Rhodocyclaceae bacterium UBA2271, assembly GCA_002347405.1. GTDB lineage: Bacteria > Pseudomonadota > Gammaproteobacteria > Burkholderiales > Rhodocyclaceae > Sulfuricystis. Next base: position 5,546 of record DDXB01000016.1, read on the forward strand.
CGCGCACATCGGTGTCGAGCGGCCGCCAGGCTTCCAGCGAGCCGATGCAGCCACGCAAGCGTCCGTCCAGCATCAGCGTGACGAAGGTGGCGCCGGGTTGTGCGAGCGCCGGGTGGTCGGGTTCGGCCTGCGCTGTTTCAGCGAATTCACTGCCGATGGCATTGCGGGCGCGGACCAGCAGCGCGGTGCCGAGGGTGGCATTGGTGTCGTCAGACATGGACGGTCGCCATGGCAGCATAACTGGGCTCAAGGAAGGCGAAACTCGCATAGCCGACGACGCGCGACTTGTCGCCAGCCGTGTCGCCGGAATTGCGCAGGTCGAGCAGATGGGGCTGCAGGCCGCGCCGCAGGGCGACCTCGATCAGGCCGTTGATCGGGGTCGCGCCGCAAGCCTGCTCGTGGTCGAGGAGCAGGCGCAGATGCATGATCTCTTCAGCAGTGTGCCGGTCGCGGCGCTGGGCGTCGGCGTAGGGATGGTAATGCGAAAGGTCGGAGCTGATGACGATCAGCGTTTCCGGTCCGCCCCACAGCAGTTCCAGCACTTCGGCGACTTCGTCGGGGGTCGCATAGCCGACGGCAAAGGGTATCAGGCTGAAGTTGCCCAGCACCTGTTGCAGGAAGGGCAGTTGGACTTCCAGCGAATGCTCGTCGGCATGGGCGTCCTCGAGTCGCACCACTTGGGGCAAGTGCAGTGCCTTGTCGATGGCTTCGGTGTCGAGTGGCACGTTACCGAGCGGTGTGGCGAAGACAGCAGATTGCGGCACCGCGAGTCCGCGCACGGCAACGCGGTGGCAAGGGCCGAGCAGCACGACACGCGTTATCGTTGCCGCATGGGGTGCCAGCAGCGCAAAAGCGCTAGCCGCAACCCGACCGGAGTAGATGTAACCGGCGTGAGGCACGATCAGCGCCTTGGGCGGCGCTGCTACAAAAGTCGGCGCTGACGGGACGGCGCCAAGCATGGCGCCGAGTTCCTGACTGAGGGTGGCAGACTCGCCGGGATAGAACATGCCGGCGACTGCGGCGGTGCGAATGCGGTGTGTTTCCATGATGGCGATCCTTTCTGGCCCGTGCGAAGGGGTGGAGAAGTGCAAACCCAAGCCAACAGGTCAATGCCTACAATGAATCCTAGTCCAATTGCCCCCATTCCGGGCAGAACCCGACGTGCCAATTGCTTGCCGCCGATGGCGACCAAAGACCCGATTTGAAGAGCAGACTGGCCAGGATCGCCAGCCCGATGGCGATGACGGCGGGTGCGGCAGTCAAGGTTTCCTGGTTGAACAGGCGCTGTGTCGAAAGGGTGATGGCATCGACTTCGGTCATGCCGGACGCGAGCGCGACGATCACCATGGTCGCCATCAGCAGCAGGCCTATGCCGAGACTGGCGACAAAAGCTTGCAATTCGAGCAGGCGGCGGGCTCGAATTCGATCATGCAGGCATTATAGAATCGGGCCATGACTTATTTCGCATTGGTCCCCGCGGCAGGCGGTGGTGCTCGATTGGGTGGCAACTGCCCCAAGCAATATCAGCCGCTTGCCGGTCAGCCGTTGATGCGTCATGCCCTGGCGACACTGGCTGCCGTGCCGGCCATCGCCAGAACATTTGTCGTGCTGGCGCCGGATGATCTGCACTGGGATGGTTTCGACTGGAGCGATCTGGCACCGCGCCTGACGGTACTGCGCTGCGGCGGTGCAATCCGCGCGGAAAGCGTTGCCAACGGACTCCGCGCCATGACGCAAATGGCATACTCAGGCGCCCCGGTGGCTGCAGATGACTGGGTGCTGGTACACGACGCCGCACGCGCCTGCCTGACGCCGGCGCATGTCGAGAAACTGATTGCCGAAGTTGGCGATGACCCGGTTGGCGGCCTGCTCGCCGTGCCGGTAGCCGATACCTTGAAACGCGCGCACACCTTGACTTCGCAAGGCTGTCGCGTAGCGACCACCGTGCCGCGAGAAGGGCTGTGGCAGGCCCAGACGCCACAGATGTTCCGTCACGCGCAACTCGTCAATGCACTCCAATATGCCCCGGTGGTGACTGACGAGGCCAGCGCCATCGAGGCGCTCGGCTTGCAGCCGCGCCTGGTCGAGGCGGATGCGACCAATCTTAAAGTAACCTACCCGCTCGACCTGCAGTTGGCCGAATGGATCTTGCAGAACAGGAAACGCTGACATGGACATCCGTATCGGGCAGGGTTACGACGTACATCCGCTGGTGCCGGGACGCGCACTGATTCTTGGCGGCGTGACGATTCCCCACAGCATGGGCCTGCATGGGCATTCTGATGCGGATGTCCTGCTACATGTCATTACCGATGCTTTGCTGGGCGCTGCCGGTCTCGGCGACATAGGCCGCATGTTTCCCGACAGCGATGCGCGCTGGCAGGGCGCCGACAGTCGCGTGCTGCTGCGCGGTGCACATGCCGCGGTGCGTGAAGCTGGCTGGCAGGTGGGCAATGTCGACTGCACGGTGATCGCCCAGGCGCCGCGCATCGCGCCATATGTCGAACAAATGCGCGAGAACATTGCCGCCGATCTTGGCATCGCGCCGGATCGCGTTAACGTCAAGGGAAAGACCACCGAGCGGCTCGGTTTTGTCGGACGCGGCGAAGGCGTCGCCGCCGAGGCCGTCGCCCTGTTGCTGCGTGCCTGAAGAAAAGCCAGCGCTACTGACGCAGCGACGGGTTTTCTTTGCCCTGTGGCCGGATGCGGCCGCGCTGGATGCGCTGGAAACCGCCGCGGCTTCTGGCAACGAATCTTGTGGAGGGCGGCGCATGCGCCGCGACAGCCTGCATCTGACGCTGGCCTTCATTGGTGGTGTTTCACCAGCCCAACTGGATGAATTGCTCAATCTCGCCGGCAAGTTGAGGGTAGAGCCTTTTGATTTGACGCTTGAGCAGCTTGGCTGGTGGCCGCGCAATGGTATTTTCTGGGCGGGATGCCAAGCAACGCCGTCACGCCAGCACCGACTTTTCGGTGAACTGTCGCGAGCATTGTGCGCTGCAGGATTTACAGTCGACACCCGCCCCCATTTCCCCCACGTGACCCTGTTGCGCAATGCACACTGCGGGGCTTTGCCTGTGCTGGCATCCCCGATCTGTTGGCGAGTGGAGGCATTCAGCCTGGTTGAATCACAACTGCAAGCTTCTGGCCGACTCTATAGTGTACTGGGGTGCTGGCCGCTCATCTCCGGTGACTCAGGATAGCCCCTTATATGCATTAAGTATTATCAGTCCTGGCGAAACATTTGGGTTTCGGACGATTTTGTTCTATCATTGGGCTGTTTCCCGGTTTTATTTTGATGCCGTTTTTAATGGCGCGGGTGCGTTGTCCCTAACTCTGCCGATTGGCAAAGAGAAGGGGCGGATGCTTCATGCAAAGCACGGATCAATTATTTTCGTTTATCTGTTGACGGCCTGATCTTGATCCGTATAATGCGCCCCTCTCGCTGCTGGGCGGCGACTGATCTTTAACAACTAAACAACCGATAGGTGTAGGTGCTTGCTGGGTTTAGGCGAGCGACACGTAGGCGTGCCGAGATCGAAGGCGCGGCTATAGAGGCGACAGGGTACCTG
>DDXB01000061.1:0-32129 GCA_002347405.1 Rhodocyclaceae bacterium UBA2271
CCTTGAGAAGGATGACACCTTCGACCACGCCCTGCAGCGAGGTACGAATATGCTCGACCTCGCGCTCGACCGCCCGCTTTTGCGCCGCACACAGCACCAGGGCGGCTTGCAGTCGGTAGCGCGGCCCAGCTGGTAAGGTATCCATCAGCCCGGCGTCGTCGAGCAACACGGCCAGCCGGGACAGCAGATGAGCACGGTCCGCTTGACGCAACAACAGATCCCAGTCAGCCAGGTTCCAGCCGGGCAATTCCTCCACTGCCAGCAAGGCCTGGTTGAGCAGGTTCCGTTTCATCCCGGAGACGCCTGTCCGCCCGCCAGCCGGGCAAACACCTCGGCGGCCTCATCCAGCCGGCTATAAGTGAAACTGAAACATGCGCTGGCCTCCACCACCGCAGCGAGCAACTCGAAGCCTTGCTGTCCATGCAGGCTGAAATTGAATGCATTTTCGGCGAGATGGGCCACCGCGCGGGCTTTTGACAACGGCTCCAGTCGGGCCGGCGCGCCAGCAACGAATTGTGGCAGGACCAGCCAGCCGGGTGGCGCGGTTTCGTTGGCGCGCCGCACCGAGTCGGACGGAGGCCGTAAATGGGCGACCGTTCCCTTGACGGTCTCGAAAACGACCGGACTGATTACCGCCTGTGGTGCAAAAGCCCGGATCACCTCGATCGAGGCATTTTTCAGGCTGACCGGTCGGGGTATTGGCGTCAGGGCAAAGGTCGCCGGATCGATCATCGCCAGTTCGTCGGAGAGCAGGCGCCAACCGCGTTGAATCAATCCGGCACACAGGGTGCTCTTTCCCGAGCCCGGCGGGGCGGGCAGAATCAGCGCACGACCGTTACGCTCGACAACGGCAGCATGCAGGATCAGGTGACGGTGACAGTGGGCGGAAATGCACCAGTTGAGGCCCCATTCAAGCATCGGGAAAGCCTGTTTGGCCGGGAGTGGATTGAATGGCGCAAGGCCATCGATGTAAAAAAATACCTGCGGGCTGATCCAGCGACGCAGGCCAGCCGGTCGGGCCACGCGGACGTGAAAATCCGCAAAGCCACTTTCTTCCAGCGGGTATTGGCCATAGAGCAGGGCGATGGCATTTTCGACCAGCGCCAACCTCGTAGAGACACGATTGACAAATGGTCCGGTGCGAATCGGCAGACCCTCACGCAGCCGATTGCGCAGTTCGCTGCGGGGGATATCCCTGACAATCACTGTGCATCAAGCCGGCGTTCGGCGAGTCCGAGGCGACGGAATTGCGGCAGCAGCTCTCGTAATACAGCCATCACCTGACTGGCCGCAGTTTCCGGAGCGTACCGGGCAAGCATCTGCTCGGCCAATTGATCGAGGGAAAGCGGTTGATCGGCATGGAGCAACACCGCAAACACCACAGCATTGGTTTCATCAAGAAAGTGGACCGCATCATCGGCACCCGTGTAAACGGCAAACTCCCCGTCCCATTCCCGCCATTCGAGGCGGGCTTGAGCGGGGAGGGTCCAGCGTCCGGCTATGTCGTCGGGGTCAGGATCGCTCAGGGCGACTCCGTCAGGTCCAGGTGGTTTCCAGATAGCCGACAATACCCGCACCACACGGGTTGCTCATGTTAACCGGCATCGTGGAGTTGGCATACCATTTGATGCCCGCTGTCGGCTCAAAGTAGCCATTATTGGCATATTCAGTCCACATGTTCTTGACCTGGCTGACAGTCAGGATGCCCGCTGTCCGACCCGTGGCTGCGTTGAGAAAAGCGCACACCAGTGAACGTGAAACAGCATCACCGACATGCGCTTCTGCCGAAATAACCTCCAGCAGGGTGGCTGTTGCCAGTACGCCCGATGTGGGAGAAAAAACACTGGAAAATTTAGTCGCCGGAATAGTCACCTGCCCATTTTGTAAAACTGCCTCAGGATAGTAGCCAGCCGGCCAACTACTAAAATGTTGCTTCTGCTTCCAATATCCCGGGCTCAGCCCGCTTACGCAAACCACCCGGTCGGGGCGACTGAGGTTGATGGAGCCAAATGCCGAGGGTGTTGTTGTGCATCCCTTGATGCAAGCACCATTGGTGCTGGCGAACACGGAACGGCTGGCTACCGACATGATGGTTATGGCACCTCCGGCAGCACTCAGCTTAAGCACCTTGCGGCGACTCATTCCACCAGCAAGCCGGGCGTCCGACAGCGTGCTGCTGCCAGTATCGTCACGAGAATCGGTTGGAAATGTCATGGGTAACTCCTAAGCACCGACCTGATTATAGTAAACGCATCAAAATTATGTGACCAGTACCTCACGGTTGCCTGATCAAGTGCCAAACATTACACACATTTGCGCTGGATAGTAAGAGGCATATACTTTAGTGCAATATTCATGCCAGTAAAGCTGTAAATTTTAATCTATATAGTTCAATGCGTTACGTGTGTCATGATGTATATCGCAGAAAGAGTGTAAAGAAAGTCGACAGCAAACCCTACTGAGCACCTTTTCCTCCGAGCACTACACCGACCGTTTCGAAAAGCACAACCAAGTCAAGCAGCAGCGAGTGGTTCTTGACGTAATAGAGGTCATATTGAAGTTTTTGGGCGGCATCGTCAATTGATGCACCGTAATGGTAGCGAACCTGAGCCCAACCCGTTACGCCCGGCTTGATACTGTGGCGGACGGCGTAAAAGGGAATTTCCTTGGTGAGCTGGTCCACGAAAAAGGCTCGCTCGGGGCGCGGCCCCACCATGCTCATTTCACCGATCAGGACGGAATACAGTTGTGGCAGTTCGTCAATGCGCAACTTGCGGATTACCCGGCCGACCCGCGTCGTACGGTCGTCATTGGTGGTTGCCCAGCGTGGCTTGCCGTCGGCCTCGGCGTCGCGGCGCATGCTGCGAAACTTGATGACATTGAACAAGCGACCGCTGCGACCCACACGTTCCTGCCGATAGAGTATCGGGAAACCATCTTCTAGCACGATCAACACCGCGGTAACGAGCATCACCGGCAAGGCAAGAACCAGCAGGATGGCAGCGACCACGCAGTCAAAAACACGCTTGATGAAGGTGCGCAACACGCCTTGTCGAAAACCATCACCGAATATCAGCCACCCCGCCTTGAGGGCATCCAGCCGAATCTGTCCCAGCATGCGCTCGTAATAGCTGGAAATGTCCATGATCGCCACGCCGTACAGGCGGCAATCGAGCAATTCGCGCAAAGGCATTTTGCCACCCCGCCGCTCCTTGACCGCCACGACGATTCCATCGACCTTGTGCGCTTTTGCGGTATCGATCAACGACAGGTTTCTTGACAGCACCATGTCCTCAGGGACTTCGATTCCGCCAGCTGTCAAGCCGGGATAAAAGCCGACCACCTCTGCGTTTGGATCCTCCTTGTTCAAGGAAGCGGCAATCGTCTTGGCTTCGCTGCCGACACCAAATATCAGAATGCGGTTGGCGATGATCGTCCGGGTGTTCCGATGCGACGCCTGAACCCGGTAGGTCAGCATGCCGAAGAGTGCCGCCATGCCCGAGAGCTCAAGGAGCAAACGGTTTGCATCTGCGGAGGGCAGCAGGATAAACAGTACATAGGCCACGGGTATCGACAGGTGCAGCGACAACACCGCCCTGGCACGGGAGTCCTCAACGGTTCGGTTATGGATGCGCTGGTAAAAGCCGAGCCAGGCGTTGATGCACAGCATGGTCAACGCCAGAATCAGGGCATAGGCGACCACCTCACCCAGCTTGACGGGCAGCCCGTTGCCGATCCAGAGCACACCAATCAACACACCGACAAAGACGAAGCCAAAGTCGAAAATGACTTGCAACAGGGTGTCAGCGTGGAAGATGCGCCCCAGAAGTGTTGATGTCATATATGGTCCTTGCTTGATCCGTTGCGCGGCCCTGTGCCGTAGTAGGGCACAGAGGAAGGAGAGCATCAAGATACGCCCGTCATGATAGCAGACGCACACGGCAATGCCCCGCCACGTTCAGACTACGTCCGCTGCCGACAAAACTTGAAAGCTTTGGCTAAACCCCTTGGCGCAGGGCCTCGGCGACATGCATGCGACTGACTTTGCGTGCCGGCAGCAATGAAGCCAGCAGGGCAGCACAGACGCCGATGCCAAAAGACAAACCAACCACTTCCGGCACGACGAGAATGCGTGAAATATAACCCTGATCGGCGTTCGGTGGCGGTGGCATGGGAATGCCGACCGCCGAAATCGCATGTGCCAGCACGATGCCGAGCACGGCCCCGGCCAGGCTGCCGATAATGCCCAGACACAGGCTTTCGGTGACGATCAACCGGAACACCCGCGCCGAACGGTCGCCCATCGCCATCATGGTGCCGAATTCACTGACCCGCTCGAAAATGCCGATATTCACGGTATTCGACACACTCAGCAACAACATGGCCAGGATGATGATGACGAGGAAGCCGAACTGTTGTTCGTAGAGCGTCACCGTCTGGTTATAGAACTCGTCGAGATCGGTCCAGGTTTTGATCTCGAAGCCATCACCACCCAGATTGGCACGCAAAAACTCCGCTGCCATCCCTGTGTCGCTGGTGTGCTTGAGCAGCATCACCCCGGTATGCGCGCCCGGCGTCGCCAGCAGTTCCTGCGCGGCGCCGAGGCTGATGCGCACGATGCGGGCATCGTAATCTTTCGAGAAGGTCTGGAACACGCCGACCAGCTCGAATTCGAGCAGGTTGGCGGCCCCACCGGCCGTGCTGACCAGCAGGTTTACCGGGTCGCCCGGCTTGAGCTTAAGTGCCTTGGCCACACCGGCGCCGACCATCATTCCGAATTGGTCGGCATCAGTTAGCTGGCGTCCGGCGATAACGGTGATATAGCTGGCCAGCCTGGCTTCCCGTGCCGGTTCGACGCCCTCGCCAATGATCGACCAGTCGGTGCGGCCGTTGCCGAGCAGTCCGGAAAACGCCATGCGGAACATCACGTCATCCACGCCCGGCGCTTCCTGCATCTGGCGACGGACTTCCTCGGGATGCTCGATCAGATACTTCTCGGGATTTTGGCTGCCGTAAACCCAGAAGCCCTGCCGGGCGATCTGCACATGGCCGGAGTTGGAGCGGATCGTCGCCTCACCGGTTTCGACGATGGTGTCCTCGATGAAACCACCGGCAAGAATCAGCGCCATGACGCCAAACAGGATCGAGGCGAGTGTCATTGCCGTGCGGCCGCGATGGCGGAAGATATTGCGCAAAGCCAGCTTCAGCAGTCCGAACACGTTTCCCCCTACTTGTTGTGGCGGATTGAATCGACGATCACCATCCGCGAGGCCTTCCAGGCCGGCCAGAGGCTGGCCAGTGTGGTGGTGAAAATCGCGATCAGCAGCGCCTCGATGACGATGGCGGGCGTCAGCAGCACATGGGCGATATAGCCGCGCGTCAGCCCGGGCGGCGGCGGCATCTCGATGTGCAGCCAATCGATGCCCACGCCAAACATAAAAGCCAGCGCCAGCCCGCCCAGTCCGCCAATCAGTCCGATCAGGCCGCCTTCCAGCAAAAATTGTCCGAGCAGGGCGCGCCGCCGGATGCCCAGCGCCATTGATGTGCCGATCTCGCCGGTACGCTCCATCACGCTCATCATCATGGTGTTGCTGATGCCGAGCAGGATGATCGCGATGACGATGAAACGCACCACGTCGATCTGCTGCCGCAGCAACTCGACGGCGCGGGTATAAAACTCGGCCAGTTGATCCCAACTGCGTACCTCGAACTGCTGCGGATCCAGAAGTCCGCGCAGATCCGCCGCGACGTTATCGGTGTTTTTGGTACTGTTAAGATAAACCAGCCAGCTATGGGCTCCATTCACCTTGAGCAATTTGCGCGCCGCATCGATATGCACCAGCACCGCGCTGTCGTCGTAGGCCTTGCTGACCGACTCGAAAATTCCCGCCACCCGGGCGTCGATCGCATTGAGGCCGCCGGTCGGCGTGTCAACGAGCACAACAATGGCATCGCCGGCTTGTGCACCAAGCAAGGTGGCAAGGCCGCGGCCCAGCAGGACATCGGACTGATCGGCGGCGCTCAGGCGCTTCCCCTGGATGATGCGCAAGGAACGGTCGCCGGTCAGGTCGCTGGCCGGATTGAAGCCCTCGCCAACAAAGGAAATGGTCGAGTCACCACGACTCACCAGCCCGGTGAAACCCAGGCGTGGCCCCCAGGAACGCAGGTGGGGCGCGCTCGCCAGCGGCTCGGCCGCAAGATCGCCCGGCAGCAGAAAGCTGAATGGGTCGGCCCGGCCGTCCTCATGGTAGTGCGGCCGGGTGACCTGAATGTGGCCGTATTGTGACTCGATGGTCGCTTCGCGGAAATCGACGAACATCCATTCGATGAAGCCATTGGCCACCACCAGTGCGGCAATGCCGAAGCCGACGGAGAGCGTTGCGATCAGCGAGCGCCGCCAGTGGCGCAGCAGATTGCGCGTTGCCAGCTTCGCCATTGCCAGGATGATCACCAGGAAACAGCCTTTACGTGAAGGATCTGCGGGGGTACTGCCTGCTGCAACTCACGGAATAACTGGCCCGGGCAGCCAGCAGAGCTTGGCCAAGTGTAGCTTAAGCGGCGATTAGGTTTGCCAGAAACAAAAACGGCCCCCGCAGGGGCCGTTCTTGGCGTGTCGCGGAAAGCTTGCGAATTACATCGTCTGGCGGCGGCGGGAGATGAAGCCCAGCCCGACAAGTGCCAGCCCCATCAGGCTCAGCATCGAGGGCTCGGGAACCTGCCAGGCCATTGCAACATGGATAGTGCTGTCTGAGCCCTCGCGGGTATAAACAGCGATCTGTCCGGGAGCAGGAGCAGAGGCAGCATCACAGCCAGGATCGCTGGCACTGGTGCAAATCAGGACATCATTGCCAGGAAACAGCGCGTAAGTCAGCGTATACCAGTTACCGTTATATGGGAACGACTGCTGAGCAAGTGACAATAAGGTAATGGTGTAGATGTCGTCACACCGCGAACCCATCGGGGCGGGTGATGCACACACACCTGGCTCCTGAGTGTTGAGGGTCTCCCAGAACCGGATCAAGGTGTTGTGGTTCGGGTCTGTGAACGCATTGATCGTATGACCGGCATCACCAAAGATCCTCAGGTTGGCCGAAATATTGGCGACCCACAATGGGTCAGGGAAGTTGCCAGTAATGATGCGATTTTCCTGTGTGAGGGTGGAAATAGCCCAGTATTCGCCGGCGTTCCACTGGCCATTGCCATCCGTGTCACCCAAAAGCATGTTGCCGCTGCTGAAACTGTTGGTGTTGTTGTATGTATTGACGTGGATCGCGCTGGATACACCGCCGGTATCTGTCCAGCGCATCCCACCGAAGGTATTGGCTGGAGCAAGTGGGCCCGTGGGATTTTCCATCGAGAGAGTGAACGGGAACGGGCTGGCAAATGCAATCGGGTTAACGTAAGTAGCGCCATCTCCATCAGTGATGGGATTCAGCCATCCAGCGTTCTGACTGAAGAAAAACTCGTTGACCGGAACGGCGTGAGCGAACCCGCTGACGGCTATGGTGGCGGCCGCAAGTAACATCTTGAATTTAGTTTTCATCTTTATCTCCTATCGAACCTGAGGTTAAACCATTCGGACCAGTTAGCCGGGGTGCCATAACATAAGCAATGATCAGGCCACAAATTATTAATCATTGATAATCAATTAATTAGTAAATTATTTGTGTAACGGCGAAGGCCTGGTGTAAAAAATATCGACAGAATTGGTTGTCCATGAGCCAGCAAGCGATCCATTCGGACACTCCCTCCCTCAGAAAGCTTGAATCCTGCGATGATGTCGGGAGCAAACGCTAACGGGAGGGCATTTCGCCCTATTTCATGCTTGGTTCCAGCGGAGGAGGAGTGATGCGACGACTGGCAGAGCGACTGCGCCAATACATGACATGGGCGACCCTGGCCCGCAAGCAGTCCGGGAAGAGCCTGCTCCGGCAACTTCAGGAGGTACTGGCCCTCAGGAAAATGGGGGGGCTGTGCGGAATCTCCGATTATTACTGGTACGGCCTCTATCGGGACAATTACCTGGCGGGCCGGGGTGCCAGTGACTTTCTGGGCTGGCGCCTGCAGCAACAACTCAGTCTCGCCCTCAACCCGAGGCACGTCGTGCTTCCCGCCTGGGACAAGCTGGTGTTTTTCCTGCTGGCCAGCGCTGCCGGACTTCCCGTGGCACCGATCAAGGCTTGTTTTCACCGCTCCGACCTAATGCGCGCAGATATAGGCACACATCTGCGTACCACCGAAGAGGGTGCCGCATTTCTCCGCGATCCGTCCCTCTATCCACTCTTCGCCAAACCGGCCTACTCCCAGCAGGGCTTCGGCTCCGCCTCCCTGCTTGGCTACGATGAAAGCACCGATCTGCTGTCGCTGCTTGATGGGGGCAGCATCGCCGTTCCCGACTTCGTGAAACGTCTGGACCAATCGGTCGATACGCGCTTTCATCGACCGGAGTGCGGTTTCCTGTTTCAGGAGGCCTTTGCTTCGGCAGCCGAGATCCGTGCCCTGACCGGCTGGTCGGCACTCTGCGGCGTACGCATTGTCTGCCTGAACAGCCCGGAGGACGGGGCAATTCCTATCCGGGCAGTGTGGAAAATTGCCGTAGCGCCCAATCATGTGGACAATTTCAGCCTTGGCAAGTATGGCAACCTGCTGGCCAACATCGATCTAACGAGCGGCGAGATCAGTCGCACCGTTAACGGTTTCTGGCCGAAAACCAGACTACTTCGCGAGCACCCGGTTACCGGCAAACTGCTTGAGGGTTTCCGCCTCCCGGGCTGGGGAAAGGTGCTTGAGGCTTGCCAACTGGGGGGCCGGGCCTTCCCGTTGATGCGGATTCAGCATTGGGACTTTGCCCTGACCGAGCAAGGTCCACTGATCCTTGAGTTGAATGATCTTGGCGCCACGGAGATGTTGCAACTTCATGGCCGGGGAATACTCACCGCCGAGACGCGCGCCTTCCTGAAGCGCCATACCGACATCCACGAGCATCCCTGGGTTGCCGATCTATGAGGGCCTGCCGCAGTTAACCTGCTTGCCGCTACGGTACCCAGTAAACAAACTTGCGCTCGTAGTCGATGGTCTTGCTGTAAGAAAACTCGTCATAGGGCAGGCAGACCGCTTGTAAAGTCGAGCCAAGTTGGTCTGGGAGGGCATTCCGGAGGCTGTTGGCGAATTCGCCCAGGTTGGCGGTTGTGCCGCGAACTGCCTGGACCTCCCAGTGGATGGCGTCGGCCTTGATGCTGATGCGGTGCGCGCCGGTGAGATGCCGGGCGACTGCGGGATGGTGGTAGATCGCCGCCTTGAACAGGTCGACGTGGCCGCGGCCAGGTAGCTGGTCCGTGGCGCGGCCGTGCAGGGCAATCAGCGGCAGGGATGGCAGGGTTAGGGCACCCGGCACTTCGGCTGCGGCCTCGCGGAGTGCCGCTGTGGAAATGAATTGCATGCGGTCGCCGGTGCGGTAGCGTATCAGCGGTACCGGGGTGGCCTTGTCCATGACGGTGACGACGAGGTCGCCGACCCCATGTACATTGGGGTTGATAACTTCAACAAAGGTGCGCAAGGGATTGAATACAAGGAAAGTCGGCGCTGGCGAGACGGCGGGATCGACACCTGTCAGGTTATTTGACAGTGCGGGATCGCGGATGCAGGCGCGGCGCAGGGCAACGGTTTCGCGGGTTTCGTTGAAAAGATTGAGGCCGAGCTCGCCGACGCCCATGGAACTGCCGATGAGGCCGCTGGCCGGATCGTCGGGGTCGATGCCAAGCACGCCGGCCAGGTAGTCGCGGAAGCTTTCGGGAAAAGTCTCTTCGCCGACAATGACATGGATACGGTTGCGACGCCAGTCCAGGCCAGCGTCCTGTGAGTAGTCGCACAGCCGCTTGAGGAAGAGCGGGTCGCCACACAGGATGATCTGTTCGAACAGATTGCCGGCCTGCTGAACGATGGCGCAGGCCATGTCTTCGCGCACGCTGACGTTGGCGACGCAAACGGCATCGGAGCTGAAGGTCACGCCCATCGGCAGGCAGTTGATCAGCAACGTGCGCCGGCGGTCGATGGCGAAGGCCATCTCGAGGCCAAGATCGACCAGGCGTGACGTATTCCTGATCTGCTGGCGGGTGCTGAGGCCGAGGGCAAAGCCCCCGGCCCCGTGGCCGGAACTGGTGAGTACTGATGCCAGGCTTGTTATTGGCACATCGTCACAAAGTAATTGGTCAACGCCGAAACGCTTGAAAGTGTTGGATTTATCCAGCACCGGGCAGCGGGCGACGAAATCCGCGGGCGTCTTGATTGTTGCGGGATCGACGCCGGCTTCGGCGAGCAGGGTTCGATAGGCCGGTGAATGTCTGGCGGCGCGCCGGAAGGTGGGCAACAGCCAGCGCAAGCCCCGGCGGATCAGCGCAGCGGGATCGCTGCGTGCCAGCTGCGATTTGATCAGCCGGCGCTTGATGCGTTGGAGAATCTGTTTCATCAGCGCTTCGGCCTGGCCACCTGCTAGAGCAGCAGCGACTCGGCCATCGATTTGATTTCGTCCGCAGAGGTTTCGAGCACGGCCGTCAAGGTCTTGCCGTCGACCGAAAACTCCGGCATGTTGTTCGCTGGTGTCGCCCCGGTTCCATCCCATTCCCTCAAAGGCGAAGTCACCGCCGTAAGTTGGTTGGCAAGCAGAAGGACATCGCCGGCCGTGACAGGTGGTCGCGCCGGGTCGCCCGAGAACAGGCGTACCACGGCATCACCTACCGGCCTGGGAATTTTCAGGGTCTGCATGATGCAGCTGGCCAGCTCCTGCCGCATTTCCCTGCCTGTTTTTCCCGAAACGTCAGTGAGCAATTCGGGGAATTCTTCGGCGCGCGACAGCAGGTAAAACCCGTCGATCTCATGCACGACGCCGGCAAACAACGCGGTTTCCGGGTCGACTTCGGTAAATTCCCGGGCCAGGACTTTCGCCAGACTTGCGACCGTTGCGCAGTGGTGCCAGAGCCGTTCCGCCTGGCGGCGCAATTCGGCATCGGCAATCTCGCTGGCCAGCTGGCGCACGACGATGACCGCGACCAGCGACCGCAGCGGCGTGAAGCCGAGCAGACTGACCGCCGCCCGCACATTGCTGACGCGTCCGCCAAAGCGGGTATAGGCCACCGAATTCGCGATGGCGACCAGCCGTGCGGCGATCAGCGGTTCGGCCAGCACCAGTTCGGCGGCAGTCTCAAGGTGACAGTCCGGATCACCCAGCGCCTGCTGCAGCCGTAATGACGCAGTCATGTTGGTCGGGAAAACCAGTTCTCCCCGGCGGGCCTGTCCGACAATGAGAGCCAGCGCTTGATGTGCATTCATGACGGTAACAATTTCTGGCGGCGATGCAGTCCGGGGCGCATGTGTATTTATAGCCTGCCAAGATGGCCCAGCTTGTACTTCACCAGCGTCTTGATCAGCAACCAGTCGGAAATGTGCTCATCCTGGAACCAGGACAGCAGGAAGCGGTTGGCCTTGCCGAGCGTGTCCTCGAGCTGGTTCAGGTCGGCGATGTAGGTGGTCACCGGCCCATAGTAGTCGGTAACCGGTCCGACCGGCTCGAAGTGAAAACCCATGCGGTCGAGCATGCGCGCCAGTCCCTTTTCCATGGCGGCATACCAGTAACGGATGCCGTTCATGCGGCTGTAGCGATACATTTCACGATACATGCCGAGCATGATCTGCGGACTGGTGCTGCGCCGATCCTTGTGGTTGATTGTCGTTGCCGCTTGCTGGGGGGCGATGTCGTCGACCGTGCCCTTGTCCTGAAACTCTTTCGTCACGCCCTGCAAGGTGTCGCCGGGACGGCGCCGGAAGTTCTTCTTGACGATCAGGCGAGAGACTTCCCCGCACTGCTCTTTCGGGGGGGCAATGAAATCCGGGAAAATGGAGCAGTGCTCTTCGAATGGAAAGATATCTTTGGGTGTGGCAAAGACAAGTCGCACGGTGCCGACCACATACCCGTCATTGTTCTGTGCGGCCACATGCAGCGAACGATCGTCGAAATCGTCGGTTTCCAGTCCCGATTCATATTTGGCAGCATCGAGGTATTTACACTCGGCGCAGTACACCTCGTAACGAAGCTGCGCAATTGCGTTAAACATTGCTATCTCCTGCTGTCTTGAAGACAGCTGACGGAATGAGAAAGAGGGAACCAGCAGATCCCTCTTGCCACCCTTCGTCAGCAGCTGAACAAGCATTGACTCGCTTCTCCTTTTCAGGACGATTCAATATGAATAACGCAGCTCCGTATAGATCCGGTCCTGCGCGGCGTAACGGCCGAAGAATCCCATGGGCGGACCTTTGAAAACGTCGGCGCCCACCGCCAGACGCCAGTTTTTCTCGAAGTCCCAGTTGATCTTGGGCCGCAGCATCCAGTCGGTGCGCTCGAAGCTGGCCACCCACAGTACCTCAGCTTCGAGGCGCGGTGTCAGTTTTCTGTTGAGCAGCAGACTATAGCCATTCTCGCGCTTTTGCGGGATCACGTCGCGGTCATGGTTCGTGATCATGCTCTGGAAGTACTGCAGGTTGAGCCGCGTATCGGCGGGCAGCGTCACATCGACGCCGAGCGCCCAGTCGAGCGTGTTCTGCGGCACCACGCCATCCACATCGCTGAGCCGCAGCACGGTCTGGCGGCGACCGGTGGTGTACACCGCCTCGGCCTTCAGCACCGCCGTGCCGAAAGCCTTGGCCAGCGTGCCGCCGGTCTGGGAGATGCGGTCGTGGCGCGCCTGGTAGATCAGTTCCGCTGTCGGCACGGTCACCACCTGACGATAGAAGGTCGGGGCGGCATCCATGCTGCGGTAATAAAATCCGGAAAGATCCCAGCCATCGGCCAGCCAGGTGCCGCGCAGGCCGTAATTGCCCTGCGACAGTTGCCGTGATGGCCGTGTCTCGTTGCGATAGCGGATGCTGTAGCCGGGAAACTCCGGCTGCGCCGGGAAGAATTCGGCGCCCGGTTTGCCGGTCTCGTCATAGGTCGGCACCGGCACCCAGAGCAGTTCGCCCTTGAAGTCGCCCTTGAAATATTCGGCACGGGCGGCCCATTGCGGAATGCGCAGGATGTTGAACTCGGGCAGGATGAATTCGCGCATGTCGCGCGCCGAAACCACGTCGGCGAAAAACAGCCCGACCATTTCGCCCCAGACCACATGCTGGCGGCCGATGCGCAGGTCCCAGTTGCCCAGGCTGGTATCGAAGTAGGTTTCGCGCAGATTGAAGTTGAAGCGCTGGTCGCGTCGCACCTCATTCGAATAGAAGCTGGTGGCATCGAAGACGGCGTCGTAATCGATACGCGCGCTGACTTTCCACTTGATGCCGCCGCTGCTCTTGCCCTGGGTGCCGAACTCGACGCGGGTCAGCATCTTCGACCAGTGCGAGGGATTGTCGACGGCGCGGGCGAGCTCGAACTGGGCATAGCCGCGCAGGCCGGAACCGCCGCCCGGCTTCATGTCGCTGGCACCGGCCCGCGTTGCCGCTGCATTCTTCGCATCATCGGCGGCCGCTTCGCGCAACAGGGCCTCGATGTCGTCCGGGATGTCGCTTGCCGCCGTCCCGCCAACGCCGACTTTCTCCGGTGGCGCTGCGAGAAGCGTCAGGGGAAACAGCAGCAGGCAGGTGGCCAGAATGCCGGGAATTCTCTTTCGGTGGATCATTGCGTTACCCCCGTTCTGCCATGTTCGCCGAGCTGTGGCAGGCGCACGGTACCCCAGCCGCTGCCGCGCCGTATGCCGAGTTCGCGCAGGCTGCCATCCTCGATGCGCACCAGCCGGTCGGCCATGTCGACGACGCGCTGGTCGTGGGTCGAGAAGATGAAAGTCGTGCCAAGTTTGTGGTTGATGTCACGCATCAGTTCGAGAATTTCGGTGCCGGTGTTGCGGTCGAGGTTGGCGGTCGGCTCGTCGGCCAGCACGATGGTGGGGTGGATTGCCAGTGCGCGGGCGATGGCGACACGCTGGCGCTGGCCGCCGCTCAACTGGTTAGGACGTTGGCCGGCGTACCTGGCGAGTCCGACCATGTCGAGGAAATACGCGACGCGGCGTAGCCGTTCCGCCTTGGAAACGTCGCGGCGATAGAGCAGGGGATATTCGACGTTTTCGGCGGCGGACAACACCGGCAGCAGGTTGAAGGTCTGGAAAATGAAGCCGATGGTGCGCGCCCGCAGATCGGCCAGTTGGTCGCTCGACCAGTCCGTCACATCCTGGCCTTCAATGAAGATCCGCCCCTCGGTCGGCATGTCGATGCAACCGATCAGATTGAGCAGCGTCGTCTTGCCGCTGCCCGAGGGGCCGGAAATGGCAAGGAATACGCCCCGCTGAATCTGGAGTGTAATATTGGACAGTGCCTGGACAATCTGGTCGCCGAGAAGGTAGTCCTTGAACACGTTCTCGACTTGTACGACATACATCGGCAGCTCCAAAAAATTGCCAGCCAAGGCCAGCCTTGATCTCTACTATAGATTGGAAACGAGGAAAGGGCATGATGAACGCAAAGACACGATACTTTTTCATGCGCAATTACAATCACTTGCGAAATGCATGCGGTGGCTTGGCTGCGCTTTGTGTGCTGGTGGCGGCAGGTGTGGTCGTCGCACAAGAAGCCCAGCCTGACCCGGCGCAGGCGAAGGCGCAGGCGCAGGAGATTCTCAGAAACGCCGACCTGATTCGCTTCCCCCGTGAAGGCTTTCAGGTCGACATCTCGATTACCACCCGCCGGGCCGACCAGTCGACCGAGGCGCGCAAGTATCAGGTGTTCTCGCGGGGCAATGACCGGACGGTGGTGATCGTCACCGAACCGGCATCGGAACGCGGCCAGACCATGCTGATGAGCGGTCGCGATCTGTGGGTGTTCCTGCCCAGCGTGTCGCAACCGGTGCGGTTGTCCCTGGCACAGCGGCTGACCGGTCTGGTGGCCAACGGCGACCTCGCCCGCGCCAATTTTGCCGGTGACTACACGCCGAAACTGTTGCGCAACGAAGTCATCGAGGGCGAGGAACATCACGTGCTCGAACTGACGGCAGTCGATCGCAGCGTCACCTATCAGCGCGTGCTCTACTGGGTCAAGCAGAAGAATGCCTACCCGCATCGGGCGGAGTTCTATTCCCTTTCCGGGCGGCTGCTGAAATCCTGCAAATACGAAAACTTCAAGACCATGGCTGGCGGGGTACGCCCGACGCGGCTGGTGATGGACGATGCGCTGCGTGCCGGCGAGCAGTCGGTGCTCGAATACGACGCCATGAAACTGCGCGAATTGCCGGACAAGCTCTTCACCAAGGAGTACCTGAAGAAACTCGACTGAAACGCCGCAGCGTTTGCGCCGGGCCGTCCCAAGCAAACGCGGCACGCGGCGCCAGCCGCAACCCGCACCCCAAGTCACAATAAGCGCCCCGTGATAAACGAGCGCCAGCAAGCCGTTTAGAACCCCCCGCGCGGGGGGCGAAGGGGGGCGGGCATTTAAATCAGTCCAGATAGCCCTGCGGGTTCTGGCTCTGCCAGCGCCAGGCGTCTGCGCACATCGCGGCAAGGCCTTTCTCCGCGCGCCAGCCCAGCACTTGCGCGGCCAATGCGGGATCGGCATAGCACTGGGCAATGTCGCCGGCGCGGCGTGGGGCGATGCGGTAGTTGACCGGCCTGCCGCTGGCGGCTTCGAATGCCTTGACCATCTCCAGCACAGAATAACCGCGACCGGTGCCAAGGTTGACGGTCAGCAAGCCGCCGCCTTTTTCAAGCGCGGCCAGTGCGGCGAGGTGCCCCTTGGCCAGATCGACCACATGGATGTAATCGCGTACACCGGTGCCGTCCGGGGTCGGGTAGTCGTTGCCGAACACTGACAGGCAGGCGAGCTTGCCGACCGCCACCTGCGCGACATAGGGCATGAGATTGTTCGGCAGGCCGTTCGGATCTTCGCCGATCAGGCCGGAAGCATGCGCACCCACCGGATTGAAGTAGCGCAGCAGCGCGACCCGCCAGCCGGCATCGGCCTTTACCACATCGCGCAGCACGTCCTCGATCATCAGCTTGGAGCGGCCGTAGGGGTTGGTGGCCGACAGCGGAAAATGCTCGCGGATCGGCACTTCATGCGGGTCGCCATAGACCGTGGCCGAGGAGGAGAACACCAGCGCTTTAACGCCCGCTTGCGCCATGGCTTCAAACAAGGCGATGCTGCCGGAGACGTTGTTGCTGTAGTACTCGAGCGGTTTTTCCACCGACTCGCCGACGGCCTTGAGCCCGGCGAAATGGATCACTGCCGTGCAGCCGGTCAGCGCCTTGCCGAGCGCGGGCCGATCACGCACATCGGCCTGGACGAAGGCGGGGCGCCGGCCGGCAATCTGCTCGATGCGGTCGAGCACGGCGGGCTTGCTGTTCGACAGGTTGTCGAGAATGGTCACCTGAAAACCGGCCGCGAGCAGTTCAACGCAGGTGTGGCTGCCGATGTAGCCAAGGCCGCCGGTGATGAGGTAATGCGCCATGCTTTCTGTTGCCGGAGTCAGTTGCGGCCGTAGATATCGCCGAGGCGCACGATATCGTCTTCGCCGAGGTAATCGCCAGACTGCACCTCGATCATCACGCAGTCGATCACGCCGGGGTTGGACAGGCGATGTTGCGTGCCAGCGGGAATGTAGGACGACTCGTCGGTCTTCACCAGGATCTCGCGTTCGCCATTGGTGACTTTTGCCGTGCCGGAAACGACCACCCAGTGCTCGCTGCGATGATGGTGCATCTGCAGCGAGAGCGCCGCGCCGGGCTTGACGACAATGCGCTTGATCTTGAAGCGCGGCCCCTCCTCAAGGATGGTATAGCTGCCCCAAGGGCGAAACACGGTGCGATGCAGCTTCACCGTTTCGTGGCCCTGGCGCTTGAGCTGGCCGACAATTTGCCTGACTTCCTGGGCATGGTCGCGGTGCGCCACCAGCAGGGCGTCGGGGGTGTCGACGATCAGCAGATCGTTGATGCCGATGCCGGCGACGATGCGGTCGGGAGAGTTGATGTAACAGTTGCCGGCATCGACCAGCAGGGCCTCGCCAAGAATGCGGTTGCCATTATTGTCGGCCGCCACGATATCGGCCAGTGCCGACCAGGAACCGATGTCGCTCCAGTCGAAGGCCACCGGAACCACGGCCACCCGTCCGGCCTTTTCCATCACTGCATAGTCGATCGAGATGTCGGGCACGCGGCTGAAGGTGTCCGCATCCAGCGTGACCGGCAGTTGATCCACGGCGGTGGCGGCCCAGCAATCGCTCACCGCGCTGGCTACTTCCGGCGCATACACGTTCATGGCATTGAGGATGTCGCCGACGCGGAAACAGAACATGCCGGAGTTCCAGAAATGGCGGCCTGAAGTTACATACTCCGCTGCCTGCTCGACGGGTGGTTTCTCGATGAAGCGCGCGACGACCCGCGCTGGCGGCGCTTCGTCCTGTTCCGGACCCGCCTCGATGTAGCCGAAACCGGTTTCGGGCGATGTTGGTGGTATGCCGAAGGTGACCAGCCAGCCGCGCTCGGCCAGGCTGCGAGCACAGTCGACGGCAGCGGCGAAAGCCGCCGTATCGGCGATCAGGTGATCGGCCGGCAGTACCAGCATCACGGCGTCGTCGCCATGAGTGTCTCGCAGGGCAAGCGCGGCAGCGGCAATTGCCGGTGCGGTATTGCGTCCTGTCGGTTCCAGCAGGTAGTCGAACTGGATCGGAGTGGGGAAATCGATGCCGGCGTACTCGTCGCGAGTCAGAAAAAAATGATCGCGATTGGTGACCGTCAGTACGCGCCCGTCACCCACGGCGGCAGCGCGGAGCATGGTTTTTTGCAGCAGGCTCTGACCGTCAGGCAACTGGATGAACGGCTTGGGGCGACCGGCCCGCGAGACTGGCCAAAGGCGGGTGCCGGCGCCGCCGGAGAGAATGATGGGGATCAACATGGGAACCTCGCTTTCGGGCATTAATCCTAAGCTATACCCTTAGCCAACGGCCTGATAGTAAAGATTCTGCGGATGATTGGCCTGGGCAAAAAAGAACCAGCGTTCGGCCATCAACCCCAGATACTGCACCACAAAAGCCAGTAGCAGTAGCTCAACAGCGGCGCCTCCGGACAAGCCGGTGGCCAGCAGCAGTACCGGAATAACGAAGGCCAGCAGCAGGAAGATCCACTTGATCGAACGCAGGAAGCCGCCACTCCTGCCGTGGAAGAACTCGCGGGTGTTGAACGAACCGCCCATGAAGCCTTGCGATTTCTGCACGATCTTCGGATGCTTGATGCCGATGGCGCTCTGTAGCGTCGATTTCGGTTTCAACCGGGCGTTGCGGATCAGCGAGGCAACTCTGCTGACCAGGCCGAGCAGGGTGATGATCACGGCCCAGCCGGCGAAGAAGCGCACCAGTTCGGGGGCGGCAATGGCGGCGAAAACGGTTGCGAGCGTGAAGCCCGAGGCGCCGCCGAGCAGGATGTAGTTGATCACCGTCAGCGACGAATACCATTCACGCAGAAAGCGCAGGCAGGCATAGATCATGGCGGTGCAGACGTACAGGACGAACGCCAGCAGCCAGGCGATGGTACCGACCACTACCGTGAAATCGATGGCGACGTTGCCGGGCAGGGTTGCCAGCACCGGCTTGAACTCGAAAAAGTGGGCCAGGCCGTAGAGGAACACCATGCCCATGAAGGCCGGCAGCACGATCACCTCGCGCGACAACCAGGAAGTGCGCCACTGGGTCGCCGAGCGCCAGGCGCGCTCCGGCCGACCGAGGTGAAAGAAGGATGCGACCAGGCCGCCGATCAGGAACAGCAGGGCGATCAGGCTGCCATAGGCATAGAACGTCTGGCTGTCCTGCTGCGGCAGCAGGTCGAACAGGGCGTAGGACTGAGCGGTGAACAGCGCCAGGAAGAGGCCCTGGCCGGCGCCGATCAGGGTGGTCAGGAAAATGACGGAAAAGGCGGGATGCATGTAAACCTCGTTTAGCGTTAAACACAGCCCCCTCTCCCCAACCCCTCCCCCGCGCGGGGGGAGGGGCTTCCACTCCCCTCGCTCCTTGTGGGAGAGGGGGCGGGGGAGAGGGATGAAGCTGATGCGGGGTGGCGATGCGCCATGAAAGTTTGGCTTACCAGGTGGTGACGTCGTCGAGCGAGGGCTCGGACTTGTCGGGTTTGGGCAGGAGGCCGTCGACCTTGAGCGGATTGTCGGCGCGCTCGATCTCGTCGGGGCGCAGGCGCAGCTTGGTCTTGCGGCGTGGCAGGTAGTGGTTGGCCGGACTGGCACCCCACTCCGGCATCAGCTGATAGCCGCCGGCTTCGCGAATGGCCCGGCTGACCTCGGATTCGGGATCGTGGATATCGCCATAGAGCCGCGCACTGGTCGGGCAGGCACGCACACAGGCCGGTCGGCGTTCTTCCGCGGTCATTTGCGGATCGTAGAGCCGATCTACGCAGAGGGTGCATTTCTTCATGACCTTCTGCGCCTCGTCAAACTCGCGCATGCCGTAGGGACACGCCCACGAGCAGTACTTGCAGCCGATGCACTTGTCGTAATCGACCAGCACGATGCCGTCCTCCTTGCGCTTGTAGGAGGCGCCGGTCGGGCACACCGGCACGCAGGGCGGATCTTCGCAATGCAGGCATGACTTCGGGAAGTGGATGGTTTCCGCATTGGGAAACTCGCCGACCTCGAAAGTCTGCACGCGGTTGAAGAAGGTTCCGGTCGGATCCTTGCCGTACGGGTTCTGGTCGACCATCGGACCGGCCTCGCCCGAGGTGTTCCATTCCTTGCAGCTGGTGACGCAGGCGTGACAGCCGACGCAGACGTTCAAATCGATGACCAACGCGAGCTGGGTCATAGCGAGCGTTCCTTGATGTCGAGCTGGGTCATCGCGAGCGTTCCTGGTGGCCGAGCTGGGTCATTTGTTTTTCCCCGCAAAAAAGTTCCAGACCGATTTTCGTTCTGCCTGGCCGGGATACGGCTTCACGACATCAAACTGCGGTGAAGTTGCCGCCGTCTCGCCAGCGCCGACTTTGTAAATGCGCACCCGCACGTCGTACCACGCGGCCTGGCCGGTGATCGGATCCGAGTTGGACAGCATGCCCGGGCCGGCCTGGTCGACGCTGGCCGGCAGTTCCTCGGAAATCAGGTGGTTGAGCAGGAAGCCGCGTTGCGATTCGTTGGCATCGGGCGTCAGGTTCCAGGCGCCGGCGGACTTGCCAATGGCGTTCCAGGTCCACACCGTGCCCGGCTCGACGGTTTCGGAATGCTTGGCCATGCAGCGCACCTTGCCCCACTGCGATTCGACCCAGATCCAGTCGTCATCCTCGATGCCGGCGAGGCGGGCGGTCCGCGTGTTGACGTAAAGGTAGTTGTGGGCATGAATCTGGCGCAGCCAGGCGTTCTGCGAATCCCACGAGTGGTACATCGCCATCGGCCGCTGCGTCACGGCGCACAGGGGATATTTGTGCTTGTCGGTGGCTTGCGCCTCCAGGGTCTCGTAGTAGAAGGGTAGCGGGTCGAAATAGGTGGCGATGCGTTTCTTCAGGTGCTCGGGCGGTTTGCGCGTGAGGCCCTTGCCCTCTGCGGCCGTGCGGAACTTCTGCAGTACCTCGGAATAGATGTGGATGAGGATCGGCTCGGCGTAACGCGTAATGCGGTTGCGCTGCGACCATTCCAGGTAGCCCTGGTTCCAGTTGCGCATGTACTGGTAGCTCTTCGGCAGCTCGTAATGGAAAACGCAGTCGTTCTTGGCGTACATCTCCCACTGGTTGGGATTGGGTTCGCCGCGCATGAATTTTTCGCCGCCCTTGCCGCGCCAGCCGGACAGGAAACCGATGCCGGAGCCCGGCTCGGTTTCGTAATTGACGATGAAGTCAGGGTAGTCGCGGTACTTGCGCGTGCCGTCCTTGTTCACGAACACCGGCAGCTTGAGGCGCGCGCCGATTTCGATCAGCACTTCCTGGAACGGCTTGCACTCGCCCATGGGCGGCACCACGGGGATGCGCACGGCATCCATCGGGCCGTCGAATTCCGAAATCGGCCGATCGAGCATCGACATGACGTCGTGCCGTTCGAGATAGGTGGTATCCGGCAGAATCAGATCGGCGAAGGCCGTCATCTCGGACTGGAACGCATCGCAGACGACGAGGAAGGGAATCTTGTACTCGCCGTCCTCATTCTTGTCGTTGAGCATTTTCCTCACTTCGACGGCATTCATGGTCGAGTTCCATGCCATGTTGGACATGAAGATCAGCAGGGTGTCGATGCTGTACGGATCGCCGCGCCAGGCATTGGTGATGACGTTTTGCATCAGGCCGTGCACCGACAGCGGGTATTCCCAGGAGAAGCCCTTGTCGATGCGCACCGGCTGGCCCTGTTCGTCGACGAACAGGTCGTCCGGGTCGGATGGCCAGCCCAGTGCAAGGCCATCCAGAGGGTGGTTGGGCTTGATGGCCAGCGGTGTGTTCGGCGTGCGGGCACAGGGCGGAATCGGCCGCGGGAACGGCACCTTGTGGCGAAAACCGCCCGGGCGGTCGATGGTGCCGAGCAGCGACATCAGGATGGCCAGCGCGCGGATGGTCTGGAAGCCGTTGGAATGCGCTGCCAGTCCGCGCATGGCATGGAAGGACACGGGATTGCCGGTAACGGTGTCGTGCTCGACGCCCCAGGAATCGGTCCAGGAAATTGGCAGTTCAATGCGCTGGTCGCGTGCCGTGACGCCCATTTCGCGCGCCAGGCGGTGGATGGTGGCG
Source organism: Rhodocyclaceae bacterium UBA2271 (assembly GCA_002347405.1). GTDB lineage: Bacteria > Pseudomonadota > Gammaproteobacteria > Burkholderiales > Rhodocyclaceae > Sulfuricystis. Next base: position 21,720 of record DDXB01000061.1, read on the forward strand.
GCGGGAATGCCGGTTACGCCTTCCGCCCATTCCGGCGTGTATTGCTCGACGCGTTCTTGCAGCAACTGGAACGCCGGTTTGACGGGTGTACCGTCCTTGAGCTTGAATTCGCCCCGCAGAAATGGGTCGGTGCCCCTAGTGTGCGTGACGACCGGCTTGTTGGTGGCGCGGTCCCACCACAATTTATCCTGCGGGTCGTAACAGGCCTCCTCTTCCGGAACCTCGGTGCGCAGGAACATGCCGAACTCATCGCTGTCAGCGGCGACATTCACCAGCTGGCCGGCGTTGGAGTATCTGACGAGGAACTCGCGGTCATACAGGCCGAGCGCGATGATATCGTGGATGATCGCCAGCAGCAGCGCGCCGTCGGTGCCGGGACGGATGGGTACCCACTCGTCGGCGATGGCCGAGTAACCCGAGCGTACCGGGTTGATGGAAATGAAGCGGCCGCCATCGCGCTTGAACTTGCTGATGGCTATCTTGAGCGGATTGGAATGATGGTCCTCGGCGGTGCCGATCATCACGAACAATTTGGAGCGGTCCAGATCGGGCCCGCCGAACTCCCAGAATGATCCGCCGATGGTGTAGATCATGCCGGCCGCCATGTTGACCGAGCAGAGCCCGCCATGCGCCGCGTAATTGGGCGTGCCGAACTGGCGCGCGAACAAACCGGTGAGCGCCTGCATCTGGTCGCGGCCGGTGAATAACGCAAACTTTTTCGGATCGGTGGCGCGAATCTTGGCCAGCCGCTCGGTCAGGGTGGTGAAAGCCTCTTCCCAACTGATCGGCTCGAATTCGCCGGCGCCGCGCTCGGCGCCGGGCTTGCGGCGCAGCGGTTGTGTCAAACGTGCCGGTGAATATTGCTTCATGATGCCCGAACTGCCCTTGGCGCAGATCACACCCTTGTTGAGCGGATGGTTCGGGTTGCCATCGATGAAGCGTACTTCCCCGTCGCGCAGATGGACGCGGATGCCGCAACGACAGGCACACATGTAGCAGGTGGTGTTCTTGATCTCCGTGACCGGAGCGGGTGCGGGGGATGCAGGCATGAGTGGCTAACGATAAGTTGAAAACTTGCTATGCTGGTGGGGTAGTAAAGCGTGTGGGGCTGCCCGGAGTATCGCTGCTCTGATGGCTGGAGTCAAACGCCGAATCCCTGCCAGGTTTGGCTTGCGACGGCATTCAGAAACCTTTGTCATGGCGTGGTTGAAGTGCCGGAATGTGCCCCCATTGTTTGTGGACTTAATTCATTCTTAGAGAGGACGCGCCATGTTTCATCCCGTCAGCATTCCCTTCGGTTGCAAAATGCTTTTCAACGAGATCAAGCTCAAGCCGGGCGTCACGCTCGAGGATGTCGAGATGGCGCTGGGTGAGATGTGCAACGTCGTCAAGAATACTTACGGCGGCAAAAAGGGCGGCTTCATCGCCGGCCAGGTCTACAAGTTCGCCGGTTTCGTCTCGGACGAAGGTTCGGTTGGCGCCACCGGCGCGGCAGAAGACCATATCGCCATCGTCACCTTCTGGAACTCCTTCGAGGAACACGAGAAAAGCCACGCCGACACGGCATTCAATGAGAAATTCACCGCGCTCGCCAAGATGTGCACGGAATCGCGCGAACTCGGCTACGACATGATGTGGCAGGGCGACCCCGAGCCCGAGGAAGACGCCGCAGCGCACTGACAGTGTGATGGTTTGATGCGGCTGCGGTTCTTTCCGTGCCATGCCTCCAGACCAGGCGTACCGGGTGAGTCGCTAATGTCATGAGCCGTCCTTGCTAAGCCGCGGCAACATCCTGGACGAGGCACATTAATCGGTGTTGTCTCCGGTTTGCTTCAACCGGAGACAACCTGTCTGCGCCCGCTCAGCCGGAGAAAGTTGCTGGCGGCATGACGGCCTGGTTAACGTTCAACTGAAAGATGTCGGGCCGGGCGTAGTGGCCCGCGACGTCGAACGAGCGCCGCGCATGCGCGGCGCGGGCCGAGTCGATCTCGGCGTAGAGCACCTCCTGCTTCTGGTGCAACGGGCCGGCAACGGGGCCGCCGAAAGGTTCGAAGACAACGGCATCACCGTCACAGATCCATTCGTTGGCGCCGAACAGCTTGTCGCGTTGCGGAAAGTCTGGCGGAATGTCACGGCTATGCAGCGCGGTGGCGAGGCTGACGACCCAGCACCCGCCTTCTCGGGCAATGTGCCGCAAGGTTGCGCGCCATCCTTCGCCGCAATCCCAGGTGGGCGCGACCAGCACTTCCAGATTCTGCGCATACAGCGCGAAACGCGCCAGCGGCATGTAATTCTCCCAGCAGAGCAGGCAGCCGATGCGGCCGACGGGCGTGTCGACAACCCGCAGCCCACTGGCGTCGCCCATGCCCCAGACCATGCGCTCGGGGTTGGTCGGCATTAGCTTGCGATGCCGGTTCAACAGCTTGCCGTCGGGTCCGATGACGACCACGGTGTTGAACAGCGTGCTGCCGCTGTAACGTCGGTCAATCTCGTTCATGCCGCAGATCACCGTGATGTTGTGCTGGTTGGCGGCCTCGGCGATCGGCGTCAGCGCACCGCCGTCGATGTCGACGGCGTTGTCGCGCAAGCGGTCGTGGATCTCGCCGGACAGGCCCATGTCACCCCCCGGCTTGAGTCGCCAGATCCAGGTTGGGTAGCCGGGCAGAAAGGCTTCCGGAAAAACTGCAAGCTCCGCGCCCGCTTGCGCCACTTGCTCGATGCTGGCGACCGCGCGCGCAATGCTCGCTGCCAGGTCGAGCAGCACGGGTGGGGTCTGGATTACGGCGATTTTGTGGGTCATCTAGTCACCTCTTGAGGTTTGGTTTGTCCGAATTCGGTATCGTTCAGCGTGAGGGTGAAGCGGGGCCGCTGGCGCACCAGCTTGAGCGTCAGTATTCCGCCCAGCGGATGCCGACAGCAGCCCGGTCGTTCTATTCCGGCAAACTGACTCCGGAACCACCCGCTTCGCTCGGGAGGTCTTTCATCTTCGGCAGTCCGTCATGGATGTGCAGCACGGATTCCTGATAATGCACGTGGACGCCGGGCTCAAATGGCAGGTCAGGAATGATCGCCGCGCACACTTCCGTCAGTGCCATTCCCGGATGTACCGTGAAGACGTGACCGCCGCAGCTCCTGCACCACTTCCGATCGCTGTTCTTCGTCCGGTTGGAGGTGCCAATACTTTCTGCACCGTGCGTAACCTGTATGACCTCGGGCTGCCACAAACTGAAGGCGCTGATCGGAGCGGCCGACCATAGCCGGCATGATTCGCAATGGCAGTAACCCATCAAGACCGGGTCACCCGTGACGGTGAAACGTACTTCGCCGCAAAAACAACTTCCAGAATAGGTCTTGTCTGTTTTCATGATGTATCTCCTTATGTGTCGGCTAACAGCAGCTACGGGGAATGGCTCCGGTGTTCAGCTGCTCACGCCAGCGTCTGCGGCCCTCCTGAGGCTTGAAGCGGCCGCCGACCGGCTGCAATAACCAGTTCGCACGGTCCGACGAAGCCATCCGCTCCGTCGTAACGTGCCAGTGCCTGCTCGATTTCGCTCCACACACTGTCCTGCGCCGGTGCGTCCAGCCCGCCCAGCATCTGGTGAAGAGCACCGAAGGACTCCCGCTCGAAGCGGACGCATTCGCTTGCCGATGACAGTCGCAGTGGTGCCGCCACGACGCGCTCCTCCGCGTCTTCGAAACCGGCATCCGCCAACGCCTGCCTGAGCACGCCCGGACTGCCGAGGCTGAATGGGCCCGGCTGGCCGGCAAGGGGCGGTGGCAGCGCGGCGCGCTCGCGGATAAGCGATACCGGCAAGGAGAAGAATGCGTTGTTCTGCGGCGTCGAGTAGACGATTGCCGCAAACCAGCTGCCTGGCTTCAGGGCGTTAAGGATGCCCTTCAGCGCGCGCTGCTGATCGGGGAAGTAGATCAGGCCGACGCGCGAAATGGCGGCGTCGAAGCTGCCTGGTTCGAGCGCGAGGTCCTCGCCATCCATCACCCGGACATCCACCTGAAAAAGGCCCTGCGCCCGTGCCGCGGCAGCAGCGTAGTCGAGAATGTTCGAAGAAATGTCCGTGGCGAGTACATAGCCGCCGGCGCCGATGCGGACTGCGGCCTGCAGGCTCTGACCGCCGGCTCCGGCGGCAACGTCGAGGACGCGTGCCCCGGTGTTGACTTTGGCCATGTCCAGCATCGTCTCGGTGGCCGGGCCAAGCCAGGTTCCGAGGGTGTCGCCCCAATCGTTCCAGGCCTTGGCGGCGGACTGCCACTGCTGCTGGGTTGTCGTCTTGTAAAGCACGGGATTGAATTGTGTTGCATTCATGGTCGGCTCCTTAATCGGTTGGCGATGGGTTTGCTGTGGGCTTGGCGCCTAACCGTCTGTTATCCTGAACCCACGCCCTCACTCTGGCAGCGCAGCGTTGTAACCAGCGTTTGAATAAACGAAACACTGTGCGGCAAGCAGGCAAGGACCGATAGCAAGGAGGAGTCATCTTGCCCACCACGGCCAAAGCGTTGTCCTGTCAGCACCTGCAAATTAGTCTGCTGGGCGAATTGCGCTTGTGCCGGGACTCCAGGTCACTGGTACTGCCCGCTTCAAGAAAAACGCGGGCGTTGCTGGCCTATCTGGCGGTGACGGCCAAGCGGCATCTGCGCAGCGAACTATGTGGCCTGTTCTGGGAGGACGCGGCCGATCCGCGCGCCGGGCTGCGATGGAGCCTGACGCAGATCAGACGGACATTGGGTGAGCACGGCAGCATAGCCATTCGCGCGGACCGCGAATCTGTCGAACTGCAGGGAGACCGGGTGACCACCGATCTTGACCGGCTCAAACAGCTGACGCAGGGCGGCTGCACCAAGGCGTCGCGTGACGCATTGATTGAAGCCAGCGAACTGTTTCGCGGCGAGTTTCTCGAAGGGCTCGACCTGGCATCCTGCTATGCATATCACGAGTGGTGCATCGCCGAACGCGAGATGGCGAGCCGACGTCATGAACAGATTCTGCTGGCGCTTGTCGAGCACCATAGCGACGACCCCGAACAGGCGCTCGTGCATGCCCGGGCACTGGCGACACATAACCCGCTGAACGAACGCGGACACATCCAGCTGATCACCGTGCTTGGCGCACTCGGGCGGCGGCGCGCGGCACTGGCTCAATATGAGCAGTGCTGCCGAATCTTCGAAAGGGAACTTGGCCTGGGGCCACCGGCCGGCCTTGAAGCTGCGCGCGCCAGCCTGAGCGTGGCACGCCTTGCCCGCAGTGACGGCAACGCGGCCAGCATATCGGTGCCGGACGCTCAGGCGGTCGCTGGTCGAGTGCGAACCCGATTCATCGGCCGTAACGAAGAAATTGCGCAACTGGCAAAGAGCATCGAACTGGCGATGACCGGTCAGGAGAGGGACGTGCTGCTCCTCAGCGGTGTTCCCGGAATCGGCAAGTCCCGGTTGCTCGACGAGCTCGCGAGCCAGATTACGGCTGTGGGCGGACGATTTCTGCGCGGCCGGGCGTTCGAGTCCGAGATGGTCCGACCTTTCGGGTTCTGGATCGACGCATTGCGCGGCCTGCGCGACAGCGATCTGCCGAAAATGATGCATGCGGCACTGCGGCCCTTGACGCACACCGGCAGCGGGGGCGTGACGGCCGGTGATCGCGACAGCCTGTTCGATGCCGTCGTGACGGCTCTGTCACATCTCGCCAGGTCCGGCCCGGTGGCCGTGCTGGTGGATGACCTGCATTGGATCGAGGCGTCTTCTGCCGCACTCTTGCACTACGCGATGCGCAGCTTGACAGGTACGCCCGTATTGTTTGCGCTCACCGGACGTGCAGGCGAACTGGAGGACAACGCTGCGGCGCAAAATCTGCTTGCCGCGCTGGCGCAATCACGGCGACTCAGGCGCTTTGCGCTTGAGCCCTTGCGCGACAACGAAGCGCGCGCGTTGGTCGGTAGCGTCGCGCAGGTGGCCGAGCCGGACCGCATCGTCGCCCAGGCACAGGGCAATCCGCTCATCCTGCTCGAACTTGCCCGAACGCAAAACGCGGCCGGAGAGTCGGCCAGTCTGCTCGGTCACATCCTCGAAACACATCTCTCCCGACTCTCGCCGGGCGCTGCTGAACTATTGGACTGGGCATCCGCCTTCGGTCGCGAATTTCCGCTGGATGTATTGATCGCTGCGCAGGGTGGCGAACCCGGATTGGCCGGCCAACAGCTGTCTGAACTTGAGCGGCACGACCTGATTCGCGCTGCGGGGGATACCGGCTACGCATTCAGCCACGATCTGATCCAGCAAGCGGCCTACAGCCGCGTCTCGCAGCCGCGGCGCCGGCTGATACACAAAAGCATTGCCATGAGGTTGGACCGGGACATGGACGCGTATCCGGAAAGGTGCAGTGAGATTGCCCACCACGCAGGCCTGGGGGGGCAACACGAGTTGGCGGCCAGGGCATCCGTTGGCGCGGGCGAGCACGGCCTGCGTGTGTTTGCGAACCGCGAAGCGGCCGAAGCCGCCCGTCGCGGCCTGCGTCACGCGGCTCACATCCCTGACCAGGCGGCGCGTGCACGCCTCGACATGGCCTTGCTGCGCATCCAGGTGCTGGCGACCTCGGGCTTGCCGCTCGCCAGGCTGCGGCCCGCGGCCAGTGCGATCATGCTAGCCATCGATGCCGCCCATGCGCACCGGCTGCACGCCGAAGTCGCGCAGGGCTACTACCTCCTGTCGGTGGTCCACCAAGAGGCGGGTCAGTTCGACGTGGCGCAACAGGCGACACTGAGCGCCGCCCAGGCCTCAGACCTGTCTGATGCCCTGGGTCGTGCACGACAACTCGCGAACAGCGCGCGTTGTCTGGTCGAACTGGGGCGCGACATCGGTCGGGCACGCGAACTGGTCGTCGAGGCCAGCACGCTCGCGAAATCCGCTGGCGTCCATGAGGTTGAAGTGCGCTGGTGCAGGGGTTTGCTGCTCCACTGGGACGGCCATCTTGATCTTGCCGTGCGCGAGATCGATGCGGCCATCGTGCTTGCCACTGCAGCCGAGGACCGGTGGCGTCAATGCAAATGCCTCGCTACGGTCGCCATGATTGAACTCGAGCGCGGGCGGCCGCAGCAGGCCATTGCCCGCGCAACGGAATTGAAGTTGGCGGCGAACCGGCTTGGTGAAGCTGCGGACGCGCCGCTGGCACAGGCCATCGAAGCACTCGCCCGGCAGATGACGGGGGAGGAAACGTCGCAGCTCGACGTGGCGATTGTGAAGTTGCGGGCGGCCGACGACAAGTCGCGCCTGGCCTGCGTGTTGAACCTTGCTGCGACTATCCAGCTCGAGCAAAAGAACTTCAAAGTTGCCGGCACGTTTGCGGCAGATGCTCTGGCCATGGCCGAGTCCATCGGCGAGGTGAACGAGGCCGTTGCAGCACAGGCCACGCTGGTCCAAGTGGCTGTTGCGCTGGGTGACGCAGAAGGCGCCCGGCTGATGTTGAAAAAATTGCCTCCGGTGCTCGAAGTACCGGGCGCATTCAGCGCCAAGGCGGCATGTGCCGTCAAGGTGGCCAGGGTTGGTGCGGAGCGAATCAGTGCAGCCGTCTCCGGGCCTGCGGAATGATCGAGTACCCTGTCTATAACAAGGAGATCTTGCCATGCAACATTTCATCGTCGAACGAACATTCTCACCACCACTGTCGGATCAGGATTTGAGTGCCGTCACAGCGCGAATGGCGCCATGCCTTGAATTGCACCAGGTACGCTGGGTGCGCAGCCACCTGTCCGGCGATCGCCAGCGGATGGTCTGCGAGTACGAAGCGCGCGACGCGGAAACCGTGCGCAAGGTCCAGCATGAAGCGAATGCGAAATTCGACCGCGTATGGGCCGGGCAGTTGATCGAACCCTGACAAGCCGGAGTCAGCGCGGCCGGATGCCAAATTCCGCCGCATGGCGGCAATTGACGTGGCACTCCGTAACGCCGGCGCCGATTTTTATCGCTTCACTCCGCGCGTAGCGCCGCGACTGGATCGAGCCGCGCGGCGCGGCGTGCCGGCAGCACGCCGGCCAGCAGGCCGATGCCGATGGCGATCACCTCGGCGAGGACGACAAAACTCAGCGGGGTCTGGACCGGCAGGGCCGGCACGAACAGATGCAGCAGTTGCGCCAGGCCGATGCCGAGAATCAGGCCAAATACGCCGCCAATGGCCGACAGCGCCACGGCTTCGCCGAGAAAGATGCCGAGGATGGTGCGCTCCTGCGCGCCGAGCGCCTTCAGCAGGCCGATTTCGTTGGTACGCTCGGTGACGGCGATGGTCATGATGGTGACGATGCCGACGCCGCCGACCAGCAGCGAAATGCCGCCCAGCGCGCCGACGGCGGCCGTCAATACATTGAGGATGTTCGACAGGGTGCGCAACATGTCTTCCTGCGTGATGAGGGTGAAATCCTCGCGGCCGTGCCGTTCCGCCAGCGCCGACTTTACGGCGGCCCCTACCTCCGCGGCATTGAGCCCTTCGCGGTAGGTGAGGTTGATGCGCATCAGCCCTTCGCGGTTATAGAGTTCAAGAGCTCGAGCCGTCGGGATGAACACGGTGTCGTCGAGGTCCATGCCAAGAAACTGGCCTTTCGGCGCCATCACGCCGATGATGCGGAACTGCATGCCGCCGATGCGCAGACGCTGGCCGAGCGCCGGTTCGCTGCCGAACAGTTCCTGCTTGAGCTTCGGTCCAAGCACCGCCAACGGGCGGGCATGTTCGAAGGCTTCGTCCGGCAGGAAGCTGCCACTCAGCACCTGCATCTTGAACATATCGGGCATCGCCGGACCGACTCCTTGCACCGTGGTGCGGCGCAGGCGGCCGTTCGCCGCCACTTCCGAATTGCCCCAGACGACCGGTGTCACGGCCTGAATGCCGGGTATCCGTTCAAGCGCCCGGGCGTCGTCGAGCGTCAGCAAGCGCACGGTGGTGTTCAGGCCGCCCGGTCCGCCGCTCGCCTTGGTCTTGCCCGGTGCGATTTCGAGGACGTTGGTGCCGAACTGGGTGAATTCCGCCAGCACGAAGCGATGCACCCCCTCGCCGATGCTGGTGAGCAGGATCACCGCCGCGATGCCGACGGCGATGCCCAGCAGCGTCAGAAAACTGCGCAGCCGGTGCGCCGTCAGGGCACGCGTGGACAGGGTGACGAGATCGCTGATGAGCATGCGGGTCGGTTCAGCGTTTCGCCAGCGCCTGCACGGGATCGAGCCGCGCCGCCTGGCGCGCGGGCAAGACACCGAACAGCAAGCCGGTAATGAGGGCGGTGGCGAGCGCCGCCGCGACCGCCCAGTCGGGTGGATAGGCTGGCAAGGCGGGGAGCGCGGTACGCAACGCAAAAGCGCCGGCCTGGCCGAGCGCGTAACCCATGCACGCGCCGGTAGCGGACAGTAACGCCGCTTCGGCAAGAAAGGCGTTGCGAATGGTGGCGCCGGGCGCGCCGAGCGCCTTCAGCAGGCCGATTTCACCGGTGCGCTGGGCGACCGCTACCAGCATCACGTTCATGACGAGTATGCCGGCGACGGCGAGGCTGATGGCGGCGATGCCGGCGACGCCATAGGTCAGCGTGCCGAGGATGCGGTCGAAGGTGGCGAGCACGGCGTCCTGGGTGATGACCGTGACATCTTCCTCGCCGTCGTGGCGCGCCTTGAGGATCTCCAGCGTTTGTATGCGCGCCGGTTCGATTGCGGCACGGCTCTTCGCCTCGACGAGAATGCGGAACAGCGTATTGGTATTGAACATCGCCTGCGCGGCGGCCACTGGCAGGACGACCAGTTCGTCGGCATTCATGCCCAGCCCCTGACCGGACTGGGCGAGTACGCCGATGACGCGGAAACGCCGGTCGCCGACGCGCAGGGCGCGGCCGATGGCCGAGTCGACGCCGAACAGTTCGCTCTGAATCTTTGTGCCGATCACCGCCACGGCGGTGGTGCCGCTACTCTCTTCGTCGGTAAAAAAGCGTCCTTGTGCCAGGTCCATGCGGCGCAGCTTCAGATAGTCGGCGGTGGCGCCAAGAACGGTGACATCGCGGAGCTTGCCGCCATAGGTGGCTTCGGAAGTGCCGATGGTGATCGGCGCGGTGCGCAACACCGCCGGCGCCCGGGTAATCGCCAGGGCATCCTCGACAGTCAGGTCGCGCGGCGTGCCGGTAATGGCATTGACCGGATTGAAGCCGCCGGTCTCCGAGCGGCCGGGCAGCACGATGACAAGATTGCTGCCGAGCGAGGAAAATTCATCGACCACATAACGCCGCGCCCCATCGCCCAGCGCTGTCAGAACCACCACCGCGGCGACGCCGATGCTCATTGCCAGCACCATCAGGAAGGTGCGCAGCGGATAGCCGGTGGCGGCGCGCGTGGCAAAGCGCAGGGTGTCGGTCGGCGTCATGTCTGCGCCGGGCCGTCCCAAGA
>DDXB01000061.1:32225-65188 GCA_002347405.1 Rhodocyclaceae bacterium UBA2271
ATTTCCTGGGGGGCAGCGAGCTGATGTTGCGAGCGGAAGGGGGCATCATGTCCGGTCTTGCACCTTGCTGCCGTCTTCCATGCTGATCTGCCGGCGCGCCCGCGCGCCGAGTGCGGCATCGTGGGTGACCACCACCAGGGTGACGCCATTGGCATTCAGCACTTCGAGCAGGCGCATGACCTCTTCGCCGGTGGCGCGATCGAGGTTGCCGGTCGGCTCGTCGGCCAGAATCATCGCCGGACGCATGATGGTGGCACGCGCGATGGCGACCCGTTGGCGCTGACCGCCGGAGAGCTGGTCGGGGCGGTGTTCGGCACGATCGGCTAGACCGAAGTCGGCGAGCGCCTGCTTGACGCGCTGCACCCGCTCGGCAGGGTCGACGCCCGCCAGCATCAGCGGCAGGGTGATGTTTTCGGCGGCAGTCAGGCGCGGAACAAGATGAAAGCTCTGGAAGACGAAGCCGATGCGCTCGCGCCGCACGCGCGCCTGCTCGTCGGCGGACAGCGTGGTGACATCGCGGTCCTCGAAGCGGTAGGTGCCGGCATCCGGGCGATCGAGCAGGCCGATCAGGTTGAGCAGTGTCGATTTGCCTGAACCGGACGGCCCCATGATGGCGACGTATTCGCCGGCATCCAGGGTGAGGTCGAGCGCATGCAGGGCATGCACCTCGCTGTCACCGAGAGTGAATATGCGCTCGATGCCGGTGAGTTCAATCAGGGGCATGGCGCCACGGTGCGAATCCGTAATCCTGAAATTGAAAGTCGGCGCTGGTGGGACGGCGCATCCTCAAGCCGTGGCGAACCCCGGCGTTCATTTCACGCCAGCCGCGACTTCTTCCACCGCGTGGGCGCCGGGCTTGACGCCTTCCTTCTCCAGCGAGAGCACGATGCGTTCGCCGGCCGTCAGGCCCTCCAGCACCTCGGTGAATTCCCAGTTGGCGAGCCCCGTCCTGATCTGGCGCGCCTCCAGTTTGCCGGCGGCAAAGACCAGCACGCGACGGCCTTCCTGCAGGGTGGCGGTCGGAATGCGCAGCACGGCGGGCCGCTCTTCCAGCAGGATTTCGACATCGGCGCTATAGCCCACCAGCAGGCCGGCGCTGTTTTCGGGTGAGGCAAAATCAACTTCGACATCCACCGTGCGTGCCTGTTTTTCGACCGCCGTGACAAAGGGCGCGACGCGCCTCACCTTGCCGGCAAAGTCCTGCCTGGGATAGGCGTCGAGGCGGATTTTCACGGTCTGGCCGGCGTGAATTTTCGGTGCGTCGACCTCGTCCATCGGTGCCTTGACATACAGGCAGCTGGCGTCGATCAGGTCGATGGCCGGCGGCGTCGGCACACCGGGCGGCGAGGGCGTTGAGTACTCGCCGACTTCGCCGACGATCTTCGCTATCGTGCCGTCAAAGGGGGCGATGAGCGTGATGCGCCGCGGTTCGACGCGTGCCGCGGCAAGGCGCGCCTGCGACTGGAGCACGTCGGCCCTGGCGGTTTCGCAAGCGGCTGATTTGGCTGCGGCACTGGTGCGGGTCGCATCTTCCGCCGACTCGGAAATGAAGCCGCGTTTTTGCAGGTCGGCGCTGCGGCGGGCTTCGCGCTCCGCGCTGGCGGCAACCGTGCAGGCTTCGACGACGCGCCGCCTGGAAACTTCGAGCTGGCTGGCGGCGAGAGCCTGTTGCGCCTGCTGGTCGTCGTTCCACAGCTTGAGCAGCAGTTGCCCCTTCTTGACGCGGTCGCCTTCCTTGACGCCCAGATATTCAATGCGCCCGCCAATGATGGTCGACAGCTTGGTGCGCTGGCAGGCTTCGACCGTGCCGGCGCGGGTATTCGACAGCGTTGCCTCGACGCGACCCGTGGCGACCTCGTGCAGGCGCACCGGGATGGGTTTCGGGCGAGTCAGCCACCAGCCGGCCGCGACCAGCGCGGCGAGGATGAGCACGGCAATGATTAGGCGGCGCAATAGAGGTGTCATGACGCATGTCCCGAAAAGTCAGCCTATTGTAGTCTTGCACCTACCAGCATTCCCCGCGCGGGGAGGTGGCTTTGACCTACTCCGACAACAGCTTCAAGCCGAGAATTCCGGCAACGATCAGCCCGATGCACACCAGTCGCGCCACTTCGCGTGACTCATTGAAGAGCAGCATGCCGAACAGCGCCGTGCCGACCGCGCCGATTCCGGTCCACACGGCGTAAGCGGTGCCGACCGGCAGGGTTTTCAGCGACCAGCCCAGCAAGACCACCGAGATCGCCATCGCCGCCAGCGTCCAGAGGCTGGGGACCAGCCGCGAAAAGCCTTCGGTGTATTTGAGGCCGATGGCCCAGCCGACCTCGCACAGGCCGGCGACCAGCAAGATGCCCCAGGCGGCTGCCGGCGACAGCGTCAACGCACTTACCCCTGGCGGAAAATCGCGTCGGCCGCCGCCAGCGTCGCCGCGATGTCGGCGTCGGTATGCGCGGCCGAGACGAAGCCGGCCTCGAAGGCCGAGGGCGCGAGATAGACGCCCGCTTCGAGCATGGCGTGGAAGAAGCGGTTGAAGACGTCCGCTTTTCCTCCCTGATTGCTGGCCATTACTTCGGCATACGAGGTCGGGGGCGTGGCGGCGAAGTAGATGCCGAACATGCCGCCGACCGATTGGGCGCTGAAGGTGACGCCGCGCGCCTGCGCGGCGGCCGACAGGCCATTCACCAGCGCGCTGGTGCGGGCGGTGAGCGCTTCATAAAAACCCGGTGCGGCGATTTTCTTCAGCGTCGCCAGACCAGCCGCCACCGACAGCGGGTTGCCGGACAGGGTGCCGGCTTGATACACCGGGCCGAGCGGTGCAATCTTTTCCATGATGTCGCGCCGGCCGCCGAAGGCGCCCAGCGGCATGCCGCCGCCGACCACCTTGCCGAAGGTCGACAGGTCGGGGGTGATGCCGTACAAGCCTTGCGCCGAGCCGGGGCCGACGCGGAAGCCGGTCATCACCTCGTCGAAGATCAGCACCGCGCCGTGTTGCGTGCACAGTTCGCGCATCGCCTTGAGGAATTCCGGCGCAGGCCGGATCAGGTTCATGTTGCCGGCCACCGGCTCGACGATGACGCAGGCGATCTTGTCGCCATGTTTGGCGAAGGCATCGTGCAACTGCTGCGCGTCGTTGTAGTCGAGCACCAGTGTGTGCTGCGCCAGATCGGCCGGCACGCCGGCGGATGAGGGGTTGCCGAAGGTGAGCATGCCGGAGCCGGCCTTCACCAGCAGGCTGTCGGCGTGGCCGTGATAACAGCCCTCGAACTTGACCAGCATGTCGCGCCCGGTGAAGCCGCGCGCCAGGCGGATCGCGCTCATGGTTGCCTCGGTGCCCGACGAGACCAGCCGCACCAGCGCCATGCTTGGCACGCGCTCGACCAGCAATTCGGCCAGTTCGATCTCGCCTTCTGTCGGCGCGCCAAACGACAGGCCGTTGGCCGCGGCTGCCTGCACGGCGTGAACCGTATCGGGGTCGGCGTGGCCGAGAATCAGCGGGCCCCAGGACCCGACGTAGTCGATATAGCGCTTGCCGTCGGCATCCCAGACATGCGCGCCCGCGCCACGGGTGAAGAAGCGCGGTGCGCCACCCACCGAGCGGAAGGCGCGCACCGGCGAATTCACTCCGCCGGGAATGGTTTTCTGGGCGCGGGCAAACAGGTCTTCATTGCGGGTCATGGTCATTTCCTTGAGTTGTTTCACCACGGCGAATACGGTGACACGGCGATTAATCTTGTAAAAGTCGGCGCTGGCGGGATGACATGCCCCGCATGGGGTACGGCGCCAGCTATCCGGTCGCCAACGCAGGGATGGCACTTAGCAAATATTATGTTTCGCCGTGCCACCGTGTTCGCCGTGGTTTATGGTTTTCTGAACAATTTACGAAACTTTTCCGCCTGGCTCTTGATGTCCATGGCGTTGAACAGGTCGGAGAGCACGGCTACCATGTCGGCGCCGGCGGCCAAAACCTGCGGCGCGTTTTTGGCAGTAATGCCGCCGATGGCGACCACCGGCACTTTGAAGCGTTGCTTTGCCTCGGTCAGCGTGGCGAGCGAAGCGCGCGTCGCCTCCGGCTTGCTGGCAGAGGCGAATACGCTGCCAACGGCAATGTAGTCTGCTCCCCCGTCCACTGCCACCTCGGCGCGCGCGAGGTCGTCATAGCAGGAAACGCCGAGAATGCGTTTGGACCCCAACGCATCGCGCGCCGTCGCCAAACCGCCGCCCGGAATGTCATTCTTGCCCAGGTGGACCCCGTCGGCACCGATTTCGACCGCCAGCCAGACGTCGTCATTGATGATCAGTTTTGCGCCATGGGCGCGGCAAATACGCAACAGTTCGATGGCCTGGGTTCGCCGCAAGGGTGCCGGAGCGGTCTTGTTGCGGTACTGCACCCATTTCACGCCACCTTGCAGTGCGCTGTCGACCAGCGCAGAGAGCCGCGGCGACAGATTGTCGTCCGGCGTCAGGGCATAAAGTCCGTGCAGGGACGTGCCGGGTTCAGGCGGTGAGGGCGTGGGGGGCATGGGTCTTCTCCCGTGATGTTGCGGGTTGCCGCTTTGACGTTCCTGCTTGCCACAAACGATTCGGGACGTGCTGGCCCATGCCCGGCCGGAAGCCCGCAGCCAGAGCGTGCCAGGTGTAATGTTGTGCAGCCTGCACGGCGGCGGGCATGTCGCGCCCCAGAGCCAGTTCGGCAGCAATTGCGGCGGCCAGCGTGCAGCCGGAACCGTGATAGCTGCCGGGCAGGCGCGGCCAGCTATCGTCGCGCAGGGGGCCGTGCGAACCATACAGGGTATTGACGACACCCGCGCCGGGCTCATGGGTACCGGTGATCAGCACATGCTCGCAACCGGCGCCGATCAACAGGCGCGCGCATTCAGCAAGGTTGGGCGATTTCCGGGTCGGAGAGACCAGTTCCTGGGCGAGGCGGCGTGCTTCGAGGCTGTTGGGAGTGAGGATGTCGGTTTGCGGCAGCAGCAACTCGATCATGGCGGTGACGATATCCTCGTCGGCAAAGGCGTCGCCGCGCCCCGAAGCCAGAACCGGGTCGAACACCACCGGCGTGTCGGGGTAGTCGGAAAGCACTTCGGCAACGGCAGCGACGGCTTCGATGCTGCCGAGCATGCCCAGTTTGAAGGCGGCCACCGGCATGTCCTCCAGCAATGCGCGTGCCTGATCGGCAACCCAGCCGCCCGATATCGGCAATACGTCCTCCACCCCCGCAGTGTCCTGCACCGTCAAGGCGGTCACTACCGTCAAGGGGTGGCAGCCGTGCGCGGCCAGCGTCAACAGATCGGCCTGCAAGCCGGCGCCGCAGGTCGGATCGGCGGCAGCAAAGCTCAGCACGATGGGTCTCGCGCGGTGTGGCAATGATTCGGGGATTTTGGTCGGCATCGGCAAGCGCACAGCTGAATGTAAAAGCTAAAGAATAAGACGATTTTAGCTTATGCCGCCTGGGGCCGTATCCAAGCCGGGTTGTTCATAAGAAGTGCCGCGGACAAGAGGAAACGCTACATCTGAAATCCACTGAAAACATCACCTGACGGAATCGCGTAAGATACCCATTCGGGTTATTGGACCTATTCCCAAAGGCAAGTATTCTGCGTCTGTATGCCTGCGTAAGTGGTTTTAATGACACAGGTAATGGGCTTCATGCTTGAAATCCAGTGGATATGGAAAACAATTAAAGTATATTCGACGCTGCTCCGTTAGTTGCTGGAGTAGGGTAGGCAGAAAACACAAAGGGGGCTTGGCCGTTGTCTGTGTCGGGTGAACTGAAAGGCGTCAAGGTGATGGTGATCGATGATTCGAACACCATTCGGAAAAGTGCCGAAATTTTTCTGGTGCAGGCGGGCTGTCAGGTCATTGTGGCCGAGGACGGCTTTGATGCGCTCGCCAAGATTGCCGACCACCACCCCGCCGTGATTTTCTGCGACATTCTGATGCCGCGCCTCGACGGCTACCAGACCTGTGCACTGATCAAAAAGAACCCCCGTTTTGCCAGCACCCCGGTGATCATGCTGTCATCCAAGGACGGCCTGTTCGACCGCGCGCGCGGTCGCATGGTCGGCTCAGACGAATATCTGACCAAGCCCTTTACCAAAGAAAGCCTTATCAAGACGGTAGCCGCCCACGCCCTGGGCGCCGCTGTGTAACATATGGCACCCCCATTCACTTTTCACGCTGCCCGTGCCGGGTGCGTCATTCTCCCGGGAACAACCCGGCGGGAAACATAATTGTTCAAGGAGATATCATGCCCATCAAGAAAATCCTCGTCGTCGACGACTCGCCAACCGAACGCCATGTGCTGACCGAATTGTTGACCAAAAACGGTTTTCACATCATTACCGCCGAGAACGGCGAGCAAGCCGTTACCGTAGCCAAGGAGCAGTTGCCCGATCTCATCCTCATGGACATCGTCATGCCCGGCATGAACGGCTTCCAGGCCACGCGCTCCATCGCGCGCGATCCGGCGACGAAGCACATTCCGGTCATCGTGTGCACCACCAAGGATCAGGAAACCGACAAGATCTGGGGGCTGCGCCAGGGCGCGCATGACTACATGGTCAAGCCGATTGACCCGGCGGAGTTGCTGGCCAAGATTGCGGCGTTTGATTAACCAGTAGACCAGATCCAGCCAAATCATGGCGAAACGTGTCAGTCTGAGGGAATTCCAGGCCGGTCTGTCAGAACGCCTCAGCCGTGCCCGGAGCGGTCAGGCGGTACAGGCATTGCTCGGCACGGTTGCCGGCAAGGATCGCTATCTGCTTGAGTTGTCGGACTCCGGAGAAGTCGTGCCCCTGCCGCCGCTGACGACTGTGCCGCTGACCAAGCCCTGGTTTGCCGGTGTCGCCAATGTACGGGGCGAACTGTACAGCGTGGTTGATTTCTCGGCATTTCGTGGCGGCGAAGCGACGCCGCGCAACAGCGCGGCGCGCCTGCTGCTGGTCGGTGCCCGTTACGGCATCAATAGTGCATTGCTGGTTAATCGAACGCTGGGCCTGAAAAGCCTGTCCGGATTGCAGGAGCAAATCGTCGGCGAAGAGGATGTGCCGGCCTGGGTTGGCACCCGCTATGTCGATGGTGACGGCCAGTCCTGGATCAGGTTGCGGCTCAGGCCGCTGCTCGAAGATCCGGAATTCCTCAACGTGGCCAGTTCGTAGCCAAAGTCGCCACGCGATGTCAACCATACCAACCATGAACCAGGGAAAATATCATGCCCTTTAAGTTGCCTACATTTGGTCGCGCTAAAGCGACGTCGGATCAGCCGGCCGCAACAGCAGCAGGGGACGCAGCCAAGCAACAAGCCCGGCTGCCGCTGATCGGCAACAAGCCGGCCAACGTGCAACTGCAGATTCTTGGCGCGGCTTCCTCCTTTTTCCTGATTCTGCTGGTGTTCGTGCTGTGGCAACAAATCCGCACTACTGAACAACGCGACACCCACCGGGCCGTGGTGGCGGAAATGCGGGTGTTCTCCCTGCTGATCGGCAAAGGCGCGGTGCGCGTGTCGACCCAGGCATCGGCCAACGATTTCCTCGAAATCCAGCAAGGCCGCGGGCGCTTTGACAAATTGCTCGGCCTTCTGGCTGCCGGCGGCAGCGACATCGGTTTCACCGCGGTTCCCGTCGATGCCGAACTGCGCCCTGCGGTCGATAAAGTCGGTGAAATCTGGAAAACCCTGGACCAGGCGCTGGCCACGGTGCTGGCCAAGGAACAATCCCTCCGCGCACTCGATGCCAGCAGCAAAAAAGCCGCCGCCGCCGCGGCGGTGATCGCCAATCTGGCCCAGGACAAACCAGCCTTGCAGGAAATCGCCAGGAATGCCGGTGGCGCCTCGCGCCGTACCCGCGCGGTCATGTTTTTGCCGCCGCCGCAGCACCTGGAGTCCTTCGACGTGCTGAGGAGCAACCTGCGCTTCCTTGCCGAACGCGCGGATGGTGCAATCCAGGCCGTCGACGAGAAAGACCGCGCGGCAATGGCGAAGGCGTTTGCCGACATGGCCTCGGTCGGCGAGGACTTTGAACTCGACATTCTGGCGATTGACGCGGCCAAGGCCGGCGCCACGAAGCTGCAGCCGCTGGCCGAGCAGTTGGCCGCCGAGACCGAGGGGCTGTTCAATGCTCTGGGTGCGCGCGCCGAAGGGGGCGCCACCGCCACCATCGTGATCGTGGCGTCCGGCACCCTGGTGCTGTTGTTGTCATTCCTGATGCTGCGGGTTTTCAACGACGACATTCAATCCCGCCGACTCGAAGCCGAGCGGCAGCGGCGCGAGGCCGAAGCGGTCAAGGACGCGAACCAACAGGCCATTTTGCGACTCATGAACGAGATGGGCGATCTCGCCGACGGCGACCTGACGGTGCGCACCACGGTGACCGAAGACATCACTGGCGCCATCGCCGACTCGGTGAACTACGCCATTGAAGAAATGGCGGTGCTGGTGAAGCAGATTAACGAATCTGCCGACCAGGTCGCCGCAGCTTCGGGTTCCACGCAGGACACTTCGAAACAGCTGCTTGAAGCCACCGAGCGCCAGTCCCGCGAAATCCAGCAGACCAGTGCGCAAGTTCTGGAAATGGCCGATTCGATGACTGCGGTTTCGGGCAGCGCGCTTGAGTCGGCAAAGGTCGCCAATCAGTCACTCGAGGCCGCCCAGAAGGGCGCCAGCGCGGTGGAAAACTCGATCAAGGGCATGAACGAAATCCGCGGCCAGATTCAGGAAACCTCGAAACGGATCAAGCGTCTCGGCGAATCGTCGCAGGAGATCGGCGAGATCGTGGAGTTGATCTCGGACATTACCGAACAGACCAACGTGCTGGCGCTTAACGCCGCCATTCAGGCGGCCTCGGCCGGTGAGGCGGGGCGCGGCTTCACGGTGGTGGCGGAAGAGGTGCAGCGACTGGCCGAACGTTCCGGCGAGGCGACCAAGCAGATCGCGGCGATCGTCAAGACCATTCAGGCGGATACCCACGATGCCGTTTCGGCCATGGAATATTCGACGCAGGGCGTGGTCGAGGGGGCCAAGCTTTCCGACGCCGCCGGCCAGGCGCTGGGGGAAATCTCCAGCGTGTCGCAGACGCTGGCCGAACTGATTGGCAAGATCTCGACGGACACGCAGCATCAGGCCAGCGTGGCTACCGGCGTGGCCTCGGCCATGGAGGACATCCGTCAGATTACCGACCAGACCACGGAAGGTACCAAGCGCACGGCCGTGTCGATTGGCGAGTTGGCCAATCTCTCGGCCGAATTCAAGCGTTCGGTGGCGGGCTTCAAGGTCTGATCCCGCGCGGCGATCCTCCGGTCATTAATCCATGAACATGGCGACAGAACTGGATATCGGCCCACTCACCTGGGTCAAGGGCGAGATTGATCTCGCGTTCGAGCGCGCCAGCGAGGCTCTCGGCCAGTTCGCGGGTAGCCATGAAGTCAAGCAGATTGCCATGGCGCGCAATCAACTGCGCCAGGCACGCGGCGCCCTGACGATCGTCGGCCTGGCGGGCGTCACCCAGTTTGCCGAAGCCATTGAGGCCCTGCTTGCCGGTTTCGAAGACGGCTCGATCGAGACCTCGCCGCAGGCCATAGAAGCCGGTCGCAAGGCTCTCAACGCCATTCGCCAATACCTCGACGATCTGGTTGATGGCTGGCCAGACCAGCCGCTGCGGTTGTTGCCGGCTTACCGTGAGCTTGCCGTGGCGCGCGGCCTGCCAGTACCGCTGCCCACCGAGTTGTTCTTCCCGGACCTGACGTTGCGTCCACCGCGGCGCGAGCATGAACCCGTCGCGCTGGGCGGCGAAACGCTGAAGGCTCGCATCAAAAAGGCATGCGTCGAGTTCCAGCGTGGCCTGCTCAAGTCGCTGAAGCATGATCCGCGCGGTCCCGCCAGGATGCGCGACGCAGTGGCGATCGTCGAAATGACCCAGACCCAGGCAGCTCCCCGTGCCTTCTGGTGGGCAAGCATGGCGTTTTTCGATGCGCTCGCCGCTGGCGGGATTGTCGCCGACAGCAGTATCAACAAGCTGTGTGGCCGGATCGAGGGCCAGTTGCGCAAGATGCTCGGGGGGGCAAGCAAGGTGCCCGACCGACTGATGCGCGATGTGCTCTATTACGTGGCGCGTGCTCCGCACGGTTCAGACCAACTTGAAGCGGTGCGCGCCGCGTATCGTCTGGGTGGACTCATTCCCGCGGTGGGCGAGACGCAGGACATCACGCCGCTCAAACCTTTGCTGCGTGCCAGCCGCGAACTGCTGGCAACCACCAAGGATCACTGGAACCGCTATTGCTCTGGCACGACGGTGGCACTCGCGCAGTTTTTCGACGGCGCGACACAGATTGCTGCGCGCGTCGCCGAGCTCGGCCAGCCGGATATTGCCCGACTCGCTGCCGTGTTGCTGGAAACCGCCAAAGCCATCCATGCCGCCCCTGCGCGCCACAATGACGCTTCCGCAATCGAGGTGGCCACTGCCCTGTTGCTGCTCGAAGGAGCGCTCGAAAACTTCTCCGAAATCGGCGAAGAATTCACCCATCAGGTTGATACTGTTGCCGGGCGATTGTCGGCGCTGCTGCGAGGCGAGGAGTTGTCGGCGCTGGAACTGCCGCAACTCGACGAGATGTCGCGCAAGGCGCAGGAGCGTTTGCTCATGCACCAGGTGGCGAAGGAAATTCTCGTCAGCCTCGCCGTCATCGAACAGACGCTCGACACCTTCTTCCGCAACCCGGTCCAGCGTGAAGATCTTGCCCACCTGAACAAGCCGCTGAACCAGATCACCGGGGCACTCACGGTACTGGGCCAGGATCGCGCCGTTGAAGTCCTGCGCGAATGCGGGAAGCGGATTGCCAGTTTCCGTGACGAAATGTACATGCCGGAGCAGACCGACTTCGAGGAAGTCGCCGCGATGCTTTCCGGTCTCGGTTTCTTTGTCGAGAAATTGCAGTTCGGTTCGGCCGATATCGATGCCATCCTCAACCCTGCCCCGGCTGCCTTACCCGCCGATGATGCGGGCGGGTCAAGCATCGAACAGGATATCTACAAGGCGCTGACCCAGACCCAGATCCTCGCCGCCCAGTTGAAGGCCACGCCGTACGCGGAACAAGGCGGCCTGCGCGTAGAACTGAAGCAGAATCTGGAGACCTTGCGCGAGGACGCCCAGCTGCTTGCCGACCATGACCTCGCCGACCAGGCGAGTTTCGCGATCTCGGCGATCGACAACGACCAGACGGCGGTGGCCATCGATGCTGCGCTCGAGATCAAAAGCGAGAAAACTCGACCCGCACCCGTGGCGCCTTCTGCCGAAACCGTGCGCCTGGCCGCGTCGAGCAACGCCGAGATCGATGCCGAAATACTTTCGATTTTCCTCGAAGAAGGTCATGAAGTGCTGGCGACCATCGCCGCCGCCCTGCCCCAGCTGGCCAGGCAACCGCATGATCGTGAAACCCTGACGACGGTGCGCCGCAGTTTCCATACCCTCAAAGGCAGCGGCCGCATGGTTGGCCTGACCGACCTGGGCGAGACCGCCTGGGCCGTGGAGCAGACACTCAACAAATGGTTGCAGGAGGAACAACCTGCCACACCGCCGTTACTGGCAATGCTTGAGAATGCCCGTGTCCTGTTCCGGGATTGGGTTGCGCAGCTTGAAGCCGATGGCGCGACCTGGCATGACGCGACGGCTCTGGTCGCGGAGTGCGAGCACTTGCGCAGCCTGCTGGAGGTCGCGCCTGAGATAGCAGAGGAGGCCGCCGCACTGCCGATCGAGGCCGCTGAAGACCTCGTGGCGGAAGCTGTTGCGGACGACACGATCGGGCCGGTTGACACACCTGATGAAATACCTGCGCCGGAGCTTGCCGATGCGGCTTTGCCGGATCTGTTTGCCGCGTCGCCAGCCGAACCATTGCCCGAGACCGTCATGGTCGGCGATCTGGAAATCTCGCGGACCCTTCACGAACTTTATCTGGCCGAGGCGCAGGGCCATCTCGCAGGATTGCAGGCAGGGCTGGAGAGTGATGGAGAAGTTGACCGCGAATTACTGCGCTTGGCGCACACGCTTGCCGGAATTTCTGCCACCACCGGTTTGCAGGCCGTGCAAGGCGTTGCCCATGCCCTGGAACTCGCCTTTGGTCGTTTGATATCAGCCGAGGTGGCACCCGACGAGGCGCAACGCATGCTGATGGCGCGCGCGGTCGGCGCACTGGATGGAATGGTTGGTGCGATCGCCGAATTGCGCCTGCCAGCACCGGAAGCCGGGTTGGCTGCTGAGCTCGACAGCTTGATGCCACCCGTGGCCGCATCACCCGCAACTGAAGATGCGGCTCCGGAAATACCCGCCACTGAACTCCCGCCCGAGGCGGCAAACGCGCCTGAGTTTGCTGCAGCGCTGACCGACGCAGCCGACGAAGATCTGACTTTCGATCCCATGTCTCTCGACATGACGCATTTGCCAGGCGTCGCGCCGGCGGCCCCGGCCCCGGCTGCAGAGACCCCTGCCGCAGAAGAAGAATTACCAGAATTGCCTGGCGAGGAAGATGAACGCCGCCAGTCGCGCTTGCGAGATGAACTCGATCCGCAGTTATTGCCCTTCTTCCTCGACGAGTCGCATGACCTGATGCGCGAGATTGGCGACGAATTGCGCAACTGGCGCGCGCGGCCCGCCGATGTCGGCATCGCCAACCAGCTGCGGCGCTTGCTGCATACGCTGAAAGGCAGTGCGCGCATGGCTGGCGCCATGAGCATCGGCGAAATCGTGCACGGTCTCGAAACCCGCATCGAGGTGTCCTCCGACATCACCCCGGGCTTCCTCGACGAGGTCGAGGCCTCCTACGACCGCAGTGCGATGTTGATCGACAAACTGCGTCGCTTCGGTGATGTCGATGCTGTCGATCCTGCCGCGCCAACCGAAACGACGGCCGCTGGCGCAGCCGGCACGCCGGAGTCGACCGCAGCTGTCCTGCACCAGCCTGCCGCCACGGCCCCAGCCGAGGAAGTTCTGGCCCGCCCCAGCTTGCGCGTGCGTGCCGACCTCGTCGACAAGCTGGTCAACGAGGCGGGCGAGATGGCGATTGCCCGCGCCCGTGTCGAGGATGAAATGCGCACCGTCAAGGCCGCACTGCTGGAATTGACCGAAAACGTCATCCGCCTGCGTGGCCAGTTGCGCGAGATCGAGATCCAGGCCGAGTCGCAAATGCAGTCCCAGTTGGCAGAAGCCCAGGTGCGCGACGCCAATTTCGATCCGCTCGAATTCGACCGGTTCACCCGCTTCCAGGAGCTGACGCGGATGATGGCCGAGAGCGTGAACGACGTCTCGACGGTACAGCATAACCTGCTGCGCAACCTTGACCACGCCGATGCTGCGCTGGTTGCCCAGACGCGCCTCAACCGCGATCTGTCGCAGGCGCTGATGAGCGTGCGCATGGTGCCGTTCTCCTCGGTCGCCGACCGGCTCTACCGCGTCGTGCGGCAGACCGCCAAGGAACTCGACAAGCGCGTCAACCTCGATATCCGCGGCGGTCAGACCGAACTCGACCGTTCGGTGCTGGAAGCGATGACCGGTCCGGTCGAACACCTGTTGCGCAATGCCGTGGCGCATGGCCTTGAGGGTCGAGCGGCGCGCGCGGCTACGGCGAAGCCGGAGATCGGCGAGATACAACTGACCCTGGCGCAGGCCGGCAACGAAGTGCTGATCGAGATGAGCGACGATGGCGCCGGTCTCGATCTGGAGCGGATTCGCACCCGCGCCATCGAGCATGGCCTGCTCGGTGCCGATGAGTCAGCTGATGACGCCCGTGTCATGGGCATGATCTTCCAGCCCGGTTTCTCGACCGTCACCGAAGTGACCGAGGTTGCCGGTCGCGGCATCGGCATGGACGTCGTCAAGAATGAGACGGCCAACCTGGGTGGCCGCATCGAAGTCGAATCCGAACCGGGCCAGGGCGCACGCTTCCGCATCTATCTGCCATTGACGCTGGCGGTAGCCCAGGCCGTGCTGATCCGTTCCGGCAATCACGTCTATGCAATTCCCTCGGCGATGGTCGAGCAGGTCAGCGAGCTGAAACCCGAGGTGATTGCAAACATCCGCGCGGCCAACGGCACCGATTGGATGGGCAACCACTACACCTGGCATTACATCGGCCGCCTGCTGGGCGATCCCCATGCCCAGCCGATACCGGCGCGGCGCCACTGGCTGATGCTGATCAAGGGCTTGGGTGCGCATAGCCAGCGTATCGCCCTCGAAGTCGACACACTGCGCGGCAACCGGGAAGTCGTGGTCAAGAATATCGGCCCGCAGCTGGCGCGCGTAATTGGCATCGCCGGGGCCACCGTGCTGGGTGAGGGCTCGGTGGCGCTGATCATCAACCCGATCGCCCTGGCCAGCCGTGAGGCTGCACCGCTCGCCCTTTCCCAGACCATGATCCGGCGGATTGGCGACGAGGTGGCGGCCATCCCCGCGACACCGACGATAATGGTGGTCGACGATTCGCTCACCGTGCGCAAGATCACCGGCCGCCTGCTGGCGCGTGAGGGCTATCAGGTCATCACAGCCAAGGATGGTGTCGACGCCCTCGAACAGCTCACCGATATCGTGCCCGATGTCATGCTGGTCGACATCGAAATGCCGCGCATGGACGGTTTCGACCTGACACGCAATGTCCGCAACGACAAACGCACGAAGGACGTGCCGATCATCATGATCACCTCGCGCATTGCCGACAAACACCGCAACTACGCGATGGAGATCGGCGTCAATCACTATCTGGGCAAGCCCTACGATGAAGGCGAGCTGCTGGCGCTGATCGCTACGCTGATCGTTAAGAAGTAGCCCGCCCCCTCCCGACCCTCGCGGGAGAGGGAAACTATCTGCCTCCTCTCTCCCTCTGGGAGAGAGGGTTTGGCCCGGCGGCGAGGCTGCTTGGGGGGGCTTTTCACCCCGTCCCCTGTCGGTGCGAGTTGCCTTGTTTGACGCCGTACCCCATGCGGGGCATTTCATCCCGCCAGCGCCGACTTTTGACTGAAACATCATGGCTGATTGCTGTGCCGTATCTGACCACCCGAACAAGCGCCGCTGCCCGGTGCATGGGGGGGAATGTGCCGAGGTTCAGGTCAATACCATCTCGCATCACATCCGGGAGGCGTGGTGCTGGGAGAGCAAGGATCAGCGCTATTATTTCTGCGACGACCCGGCTTGTGAGGTTGTCTATTTCGGCGCAGACAATTCCGTCATCCTGAAAACGCAACTCCGCACCACGGTGGGCGCGAAAGAGTCCATGCCCGATGCATTGCTGTGCTACTGCTACGGCGTGACTCGCGCTGTAGCGCGGAGTGAGCCGCGCGCGCGCGAATTCGTGGTGGCGCAAACCCGGCGTGGTTTGTGTTCGTGCGAAATCAGCAATCCTTCTGGCCGTTGCTGCCTGAAAGACTTTCCGCCAAACTGAGGTGGAATGGCGCGTTTCCCGGCGCCGCAGCGGTTTGCCTGGCCCGTTGACACAGAAAGTCGGCGCTGACGGTACGGCGACGGATTACAATTGAGGGACATTTTGAGTCAGCCTATGTCTATTGAGCCCATCAGTCTCGCCAACCATTTCCTGATCGCCATGCCCGCCATGACCGATCCGAATTTTGCCCGTACGTTGACCTATCTGTGCGAGCACAATGCCGGCGGCGCGCTCGGCATCATCGTCAATCGGCCGCTCGATTTGAGCCTCGGCACACTCTTCGAACGCGTCAATATTCCGCTGACGCCGGGTGAAACCGAGTCGAAGTACCGCGATCTGCCGGTTTTCTTCGGCGGCCCGGTACAGCCCGAACGGGGTTTTGTCCTGCACCGGCCGGCCGGCAGCTGGCAATCGACGCTTAACGTCACCAGCGAGATCGGCCTGACCAGTTCGCGTGACATCCTGCAGGCGATGAGCAGCGACGGCGAGCCCAGCGAGATCCTGATGTCACTGGGTTATTCCGGCTGGGCGGCCGGCCAGCTCGAGTGGGAGCTGTCGCAGAACGCCTGGCTCACCGTCCCCGCGGACCCTGCCATCATCTTCAACCTGCCGGCCGAGGAGCGCTTGCCGGCCGCGATGCAACTGCTGGGGGTCGATTTCGCCAACCTGTCGGATGTGGCGGGGCATGCCTGATCAGCAGGCAGCGGACAGCGGACAGCGGACAGCCACTGGCATGGTAATGGCATTTGATTTTGGCCTGAAACGCATCGGCGTCGCCATCGGGGAAACCCTGCTGGCCAGTGCCCGGCCGCTCACTATTATTGAAGACGAAGTTAACGAACGGCGTTTTGCCGCCATCGGCAAGCTGATCGCCGAGTGGCAACCGGCGCGGCTGGTGGTCGGCCTGCCGCGCCATGTCGATGGCAGCGAACACGCCTTCGCCGCCCGCTGCGACCGCTTTGCCCGCCAATTGGCCGGCCGCTTCGGCCTGCCGGTCGAGTTCGCCGACGAACGCTTTTCATCCTGCGCCGCCGCGTCGCAACTCGGCGGTGACAAACGCCAGGCCCGGGTTGATGCCGCGGCTGCCGCCATCATCCTCCAAGACTGGTTTGACCAACATGCTCACCCTGCCCGCAGTCACTGACCTGATCGACCAACTGGCCACGCAAATGCGGCCGCACGTCCAGCCCGACACGGTGCTGGTCGGCATTCACACCGGCGGCGTCTGGGTGGCCGAACTACTGCAAGCCAGGCTCGGACTGGCCGTGCCCCCCGCCAGCATCGATGTCTCGCTGCATCGCGACGACCACCATCTGGGCAACGGCCTGAAATCCAGCGGGCGCGCTTCGCAATTGCCGGGCAATGTCGAGGGCGCGCACCTGATTCTGGTCGATGACGTGCTATATACCGGGCGCACCATTCGTGCCGCATTGAACGAGATTTTCGACTATGGCCGGCCGGCGCGAGTCGAGCTGGCGGTGCTGACCGACCGCGGTGGCCGCGAACTGCCGATCGCCGCCACCTATTGTCCGCATGTGCTGTCGCTGCCGGCGAGCCAGAGCCTGAACCTTACCCGCGCTGCTGACGGCAAGCTGAGTTTCCATTTAAGCGAAAAATGAAACCGGGGATAACTCTTCTCCCTGTTCTCCGTGTCCTCCGTGGCGTGAACCGAGGTTTATAGGATGAATCTGGCAAACCCCCAACTCAACGATCATGGCGAGCTGATCCACCTGCTCTCCCTTGATGGCCTGCCGCGCGAAATTCTCCACGGCATTCTCGATCGCGCCGCGCCATTCACGGCGGTGGCCGAACGCGAAGTGAAGAAGGTTCCGCTGTTGCGTGGCAAGAGCGTGTTCAACCTGTTCTTCGAGAACTCGACGCGCACCCGCACCACCTTCGAGATCGCCGCCAAGCGGCTGTCGGCGGATGTCATCAACCTCAACATCAACACTTCCAGCGCCGCCAAGGGCGAGAGTCTGCTCGACACCGTCGACAACCTCGCCGCCATGCAGGCCGACATGTTTGTCGTGCGCCACGCTGCCTCCGGCGCGCCCTACCTGATCGCCCAGCACCTGGCCGCCACCGGGCGCAACCACATTCACGTCGTCAATGCCGGCGATGGCAGCCATTCGCACCCGACGCAGGGGCTGCTGGACATGTACACCATCCGCCATTACAAGCGCGATTTCACCAAGCTGACCGTGGCGGTGGTCGGCGACATCCTGCATTCGCGCGTGGCGCGCAGCCAGTTGCATGCCCTGGTTACCCTGGGCGTGCCCGAGATTCGCCTGGTCGGCCCGAAGACGCTGTTGCCCGCCGCCGCCGCGCGCATGATCGACAAGGGCCCGCTGCGGGTGTGCCACGACATCAACGAGGGACTGAAGGGCGCCGACGTGGTGATGACCCTGCGCCTGCAGAACGAACGCATGCAGGGCGCGCTCCTGCCCAGCCCGCAGGAATACTTCAAATCCTACGGGCTGACGCAAGAAAAGCTCCAGCTCGCCAAGCCCGACGCCATCGTCATGCATCCGGGGCCGATGAATCGCGGCATCGAAATCGACTCCGCCGTCGCCGACGGCAAGCAGGCGGTCATCCTGCCGCAGGTGACTTTCGGCATCGCGGTGCGCATGGCCGTGATGAGCATGCTGGCGGGAGGTGGATCATGACGCCCGCCACCCATTCGCCCCCCTCGCGGGGGGGGCCAAACGGCTCGCTGCACTCGTCTGTTACGGGGCGCTCCGTTCTGGTTTGGGCGCGGGTTGCGGCTGGCGCCGCGTGCCACGTTTGCTTGGCAGCCCTCTCCCTCAATCCCTCTCCCGCAAGCGGGAGAGGGAAGCTATCTGCCTCCTCTCTCCCGCTGGGAGAGAGGTCGGGAGAGAGGGATTGGCCCGGCGCAAACGTTGCGTATTTCACGTTAAGGAAGTGGGTGGCTCTGGTTCAGACGCCTTGCGGCTTCCGGTTTGTTGACTCGCTGCCTCCTTGGGGCGGCCCTGCGGAGGCAGCATGAAGATTGAGATCAAGAACGGTCGGGTCATCGATCCGGCCAGCGGCTTCGACCGTGCCGCCAACGTTTTTGTTGCCCATGGCAAGATAGTCGGCGCTGGCGAGACGGCGCCCGACGGCTTTACTGCCGAAGGCGTGATCGATGCCAGCGGCTGCATCGTCTGTCCCGGCCTGATCGACCTCTCGGCGCGCCTGCGCGAACCCGGTTTCGAATACAAGGCGACGCTTGAATCCGAGATGGCGGCGGCGGCGGCCGGCGGAGTCACCCGCCTGGTCTGCCCGCCCGACACCGACCCGCCGCTCGACGAACCGGGGCTGGTCGAGATGCTCAAGTATCGCGCGCGCCAGCCGGGTTTTGCCCATGTCCATCCGCTCGGCGCCCTCACCATTGGCCTGGCCGGGCAGCGCCTCACCGAAATGGCGGAGCTGGCCGAGGCAGGCTGTATCGCCTTCGGTCAGGCCGACGTCAGCGTGGTGGATACCAAGGTGCTGTTGCGGGCCATGCAATACGCCGCCACCTTTGGCTTCCCCGTCTGGCTGCAGGCTCAGGATGCGCATCTCGCCAAAGGCGGGGTTGCCCACGACGGGGGAATCGCCGCGCGACTCGGCCTGGCCGGCATTCCGGTAGTCGCCGAAACCGTGGCGCTGGCCACCTACCTGCAACTGGCGGAGGAGACGGGCGTACGCCTGCACATTCGCCGCCTGTCATCGGCCGCCGGACTGGAACTGGTCCGGGCCGCCCGTGCCGACGGCCTGCCCGTCACCTGCGACATCACCACCCAGCACCTGCACCTGTGCGACCGCGACATCGGATTTTTCAATGCGCACGCCCGTCTCAACCCGCCGCTGCGCTCGGCCAGGGATCGTGCCGCGTTGGCGCTCGGCCTGGCCGACGGCAGCATCGATGTGCTGTGCTCGGACCACACCCCCGTCGATGATGACGCCAAGCAGTTGCCCTTCGAAGAGGCCGAACCCGGCGCCACCGGGCTGGAACTGCTGTTGCCGCTCACCCTGCGCTGGGCCGGCACGGCGCAGTTGCCGTTGAGCACGGCACTGGCCCGCATCACCAGTGATCCGGCGCGCATTCTCGGTCTCGATTGCGGCCGCATTGCGGTCGGCGCGCCTGCCGACCTGTGCGTGTTCGACCCCGCAACCCGCTTTACCGTCAGTCGCGAACGCCTGAAGAGCCAGGGCAAGAACACGCCCTTCCTCGGCCAGGAACTGGCCGGCGAAGTGCGCTACACGCTGATCGATGGCCATCTGGCCTATGCCGCGGAAAAGCTGCTGTGATCGTTACCTTCAAATCCGCGGCCAGCGCCGATGTCATCTACTTCGGGGACGTCGCCAAGCGCATGATGGAGCTGATGGGCAAGGATGCCAGCGACCAGGGCATCGTCACCGTCGAGCAACTGCCCGAGGCCATTGCCCGACTGAAGCTGGCGATTGCGGAAGACAAGGAGCGCCATCGCCAGCACGTCCTTGACGACGAACCGAAAACGGAGGCTGACGCAGGCGGCGGCCCCTGCGCCACCCGCCCCTTTGTCAGCCTGACGCAGCGCGCCGCGCCGCTGCTGGCGATGCTGGAAGAATCATTGGGCGAAAAGAAGCCGGTGGTCTGGGGCGTCTAGTAAAACGCCCGCCCCCCCGCGAAGGGGCGGGCGTTTTACTGTTTGCTCTGGCCCATGCCGATGAGGGAAATGGGGAATACGGCTTCGGGGCCGGCGCCGCGACTCGGCAGGTTCTTGTAATCCGGCATCTGTTCGGCATTGACGCCGGAAGCCTGGACCAGTTTCTGGATCAGCAGCTGGATCTGGTCGGTCCCCCAATCCTCTTCGTAGCGGGTCGGCAGGAAGCGCAGTTCGCGCACGCTATCGGGTATCTCGTCGGCCGAGACGGCCTCGTTGGCAGCGTGGGCTGTTGAAAAGAACGGGCCGGCGATGAAGCTCAGGCGCAGCTCGCCGGCAGCATCAAGATCAAGGATGAAGATGCGCGCGCCCTCGGCGGTTTCATCGTCATCGCCAAACACCGGCATGGCCGTAAAGGCCGCCTTCTTTTGCTGCTGGACGTAGCTGACGGCATCGTTGAAGGACATGCGGTTGTCTGTGGTGTCAGTCATGCGGATTCTCCTGTGTTGGGTTGCTCAACGGTTCCGGGTTCAGAGCAACGGGGCGAGCCATCTTTCGGCTTCTTGATTAGTGTAACTGGTGCGTCTTGCCCAATCTTCAAGTTGGTCACGGCCAATTTTCGAGACGGCGAAGTAGCGGGCTGCGGGGTGGGCGAAGTAAAAGCCCGCGACGGCGGCAGCCGGCAGCATGGCGAAATTTTCGGTGAGTTCGATGCCGACGGAGTTGGCGTCAAGCATTTCGAGCAACGCCTTCTTGACCGTATGGTCGGGGCAGGCGGGATAGCCGGGGGCCGGGCGGATGCCCTGGTATTTCTCGGCAATCAAGGCTTCAAGCGCCAGACCTTCGTCACGTGCGTAGCCCCAGTCGTCGATGCGTACGCGCTCATGCAGCCACTCGGCGGCGGCTTCGGCGAGGCGGTCGGCGAGCGACTTCAGCATGATGGCGCGGTAATCATCGTGGGCCGCTTCGAATTCCGCGAGCCTGGCCTCGATGCCGATGCCGGCGGTGACGGCAAAGGCGCCGATGTAGTCGGGAACCGCCGTACCCGCTGCGGGGCATTTCATCCCGTCAGCGCCGACTTTTGCGGGCGTCGCCCCACGCGCACCTTCCTTGGGTGCAATGAAGTCGGCGAGGCACTGGTTGGGCTGGCCGTCGGGCCGCTCGTGCTGCTGCCGGAGGCCGTGCCAGGTCATCAGCACTTTTGTGCGCGACTCATCGGCGTAAATCTCGATATCGTCTTCGACGCTGTTGGCCGGGAACAGGCCGAACACCGCATTGGCGACCAGCCATTTTTCGTCGACGAGCTTTTTCAACATGGCTTGCGCGTCAGCGAACACCGAGCGCGCCTGTTCGCCGACCCGGGCATCGTCAAGAAGCTGGGGGTAGCGGCCGGGCAGATCCCAGGTCTGGAAGAAGGGGCCCCAGTCGATGTAGCGCGCCAGCGTGGCGAGGTCGATCTGGCAGAGCTGGCGCAGGCCGGGGCGACGTGGCGGGAATGGCGAATAGTTGGAATGCGCTTGTGGGGCATCGTTGGAATGCGCTTGTGGCACAGCGTTGAAATGCGCTTGTGGCGCATAGTCCAGCCTGGTGCGGTTGGCGCGTGCGGCGGCGAGGGGCAGCAGTTTCACGCCCTGCTTCGCCGCATGCTGCTCGCGTACTTTCGCATAGTCGGCAGCGATCTCGTCCTTAAAGCCTGCCGCATGGTCGATCGACAACAGCTTGGTGACGACGCCGACGGCACGCGAGGCATCCGGCACATAAACCACCGGACCCTGGTAGTGTGGGGCGATCTTGATGGCGGTATGGGCGCGGCTCGTCGTCGCCCCGCCGATCAGCAGTGGCACGCTAAAGCCCTGCCGCTGCATTTCGCTGGCGACATGGCTCATTTCCTCCAGCGAGGGCGTGATCAGGCCGGACAGGCCCACCGCATCGGCGTTATGCTCTTTTGCGGCATGGAGAATCTTGTCGGCGGCGACCATCACGCCGAGGTCGACGATCTCGTAGCCGTTGCAGGCCAGCACCACGCCGACGATGTTCTTGCCGATGTCATGAACGTCGCCTTTCACGGTGGCGATGACGATCTTGCCTTTCGCGGCAGCGCCGGTGCGCAGCTTTTCGGCCTCGATGTAGGGCAGCAGGTGGGCAACCGCCTGTTTCATGACGCGCGCCGATTTCACCACCTGCGGCAGGAACATCTTGCCGGCGCCGAACAGGTCGCCAACGACGTTCATGCCGGCCATCAGCGGGCCTTCGATCACCGCCAGCGGCGGGCGACCCAGCGCGGTGAGTGCGGCGCGGCATTCCTCGGTGTCGGCGACGACGTATTCGGTGATGCCGCGCACCATGGCGTGTTCGAGGCGCTTTTCCACCGGCCACTCCCGCCAGGCGAGGTCGACGACCTGTTCCCGGGCGCTGCCTTTTACCGTGGTGGCAAACTCGACCAGCGCATCGCCGGCGTTGGGCTTGCGGTTGAGCACCACATCCTCTACCTTTTCGCGCAATACCGGGTCAAGCTGGTCATAGACGCCGAGCTGGCCGGCATTGACGATGCCCATAGTGAGGCCGGCGCGAATGGCGTGGTAAAGGAAAACGGTGTGGATGGCCTCGCGCACCGGATCGTTGCCACGGAAGCTGAAGCTGACGTTAGAGATGCCGCCGGAGATATGCACGTGGGGCAGGTTCTGGCGAATCCAGCGACAGGCTTCGATGAAATCGACGGCATAGTTGTCGTGCTCGGCGATGCCGGTGGCAATCGCGAACACGTTGGGGTCGAAGATGATGTCCGTGGCGGGGAAGCCGTCGGCCACCAGCAGATCGTAGGCGCGCTGGCAGATGTCGATCTTGCGCTGGTAGGTGTCGGCCTGGCCGGCCGTGTCGAAGGCCATGACGATCACGGCTGCGCCGAGCCGGCGTGCCACGCGGGCTTGGGCGAGGAATTTCTCCGCGCCTTCTTTCATCGAGATCGAATTGACGATGCCCTTGCCCTGCACGCACTTCAGGCCGGCCTCGATCACCGCCCACTTCGACGAGTCGAGCATGATCGGCACCCTAGAAATGTCCGGCTCGCTGGCAATCAGGTTGCAGAAACGCACCATTGCCGCCTGCGAATCGAGCATCGCCTCGTCCATGTTGATGTCGATGATCTGTGCGCCGTTTTCCACCTGCTGACGCGCGACGACCAGCGCATCGTCATACCGCCCCTCAAGGACCATGCGCGCGAAGATGCGCGAGCCGGTGACGTTGGTACGTTCGCCGACGTTCACGAACAGGGCGTCGGCGCCGATGTTGCAAGGTTCCAGTCCAGCGAGTCGCAGCGAAAAGTCGGCGCTGGCGGGACGGCGTGGCGGCACACCCTCAAGCGCCTGGGCGATGGCACTGATGTGCTCGGGCGTGGTGCCGCAGCAGCCGCCGGCGATGTTGAGCAGGCCGTCCCGCGCCCATTGCGCCAGTTCACCGGCCAGCATCTCCGGTGTCTCGTCATAGCCGCCAAAGGCATTCGGTAGTCCGGCATTTGGATGCGCCGAAACGAAGCAGTCGGCGACATGGCCAATCTCCTCGACGTACTGGCGCAGTTCCTGCGCGCCGAGCGCGCAGTTGAGGCCGAACGACAGCGGCTGGGCATGGCGCAGCGAATTCCAGAAGGCTTCCGCCGTCTGGCCCGAGAGCGTGCGGCCCGAAGCATCGGTGATGGTGCCGGAGATCATGATCGGCCAGCGCCGCCCAGCCTGATCGAAAAAACTTTCGATGGCGAACAGCGCCGCCTTGGCGTTGAGCGTGTCGAAGATGGTCTCGACCAGCAGGATGTCGGCACCGCCTTCGGTGAGGCCGCGGATCGCCTCGAGGTAATCGACGACCAGTGCATCGAAGCTGGTGTTACGGAAGCCCGGATCGTTGACGTCGGGTGAAAGTGAACAAGTGCGCGAGGTCGGGCCGAGCACGCCGGCGACGAAGCGTGGCTTGTCCGGTGTCGAATATTGGTCGGCTACCGCGCGGGCAAGCTTCGCACCTGCAACGTTAAGCTCGTAGGCGAGGTCCTCGAGGCCGTACTCGGCCTGCGAGACGCGCGTGGCATTGAAGGTGTTGGTTTCGAGGATGTCGGCGCCGGCAGCGAGATAGGCGGCATGAATGCTGCTGATGACATCCGGTCGCGTCAGGCTGAGCAGGTCGTTGTTGCCCTTGAGGTCCTTCGCATGCCGGGCAAAGCGCCCATTGTTACCCTGGCGGTAATCGGCCTCGACAAGTTCATGGCGCTGCACCATGGTGCCCATGGCACCGTCGAGAATAAGGATGCGTTGCGCAAGCAGGGTGCGCAACTCGCTGGAGCGGTCGGGAGACATCGTGGGAGGGGCGGAAATGGTTGAAATCAATGGAAATTCTAGCATGCAGCAATTATTTGCTTGATTAATGGTGACATTAGTAATATTGTTTCAGGCCAAGCAATAAGGAGAAATTTCTGATGGAACACCTGACCCCCAAAGAGACGGAAAAATTTTTGCAGGACAACCCCAAGGCGCTGTTTGTCGATTGCCGCAGCGAAATGGAATTCCTCTTTGTCGGCCATCCTGCCGGCGCGTTGCACGTGGCGTGGAATGATGGTCCGGACTGGGAAATCAACCCCCATTTTACCGGTGAAGTCAGGAAGTTCGCCGGCCATGCGACCGATCGCCCCGTGGTGCTGATCTGCCGGTCAGGCTACCGTTCGGTCGATGCCGGCAGCGCGCTGGAAAAGGCCGGATTCACGCGTGTTTATAACGTGCTACACGGCTTCGAGGGCGACCTCGACAACCATCACCACCGCGGTTCGGAAAACGGCTGGCGCTTTGAAGGTTTGCCCTGGGAACAATGCTGATTATTCGCCAGGTTGCCGTCGCGGCTTGATCAGTCGCGCTGCGGGCCGGCCACCGTCATCAAGAGTGCACGCAGGGCCAACAGCGTCATGGCCGTGAAGAACAGCAGCGACCATTCGGCAATCGACAGGCCGAGAAACACCCAGCCGGCTTCCGAGCATAGACCGCTGGCCTCGAACAGCAATGGCACCTGTTTGCCGGCCCAGTCGACGAATTGCTCCCACCAGGGTTGTCCGCCACCGCAACTGATGCCCTTGGCAAAGCGTTGCAGCCAGGTCTGGTAGCCGGCAATGAAAGCGCCGGTGCCGGCGGTCACGGTCATCAGCAAGGCCAGCAACCGGTGACGGCTGGCGGTAACCAACAGAAGCAATGCCTCAATGCCGAGCAGCAGATACAACATGCGTTGCAGGATGCACAGCGGACAGGCCGCCAGGTTCATGGTCGTGGCCAGCACGACCCCGCCCGCCACCAGCGCGCAGCCGACCAGTCCGATGCTCGCGAGTTGCCAGCGCGGACTACGCCAGAAGGTGGTCAGGAGGGTGAGCATAGGGGACTCTTTTCGATGGGGGAGCAAAATGATAACAGTACCCGGGATAGCACCAATAGTCGGAGTGACCGAAGGAAATCCCCGCGGGCCTGACGAGACGGCACCCTATAATATTGCGCCATGACTAAAACCCGATTGACCGCCATCCGTGCCGCCCTGCGCGACCCCAAGCGCTGGAAGCGCTGGGCGCTGGAGGCGCTGGTCCTGCTTGGAATCATTATTGCCATTACGCTCTGGCAGAATCGTGGCCTGCCCGAGGGCGCGGCTCCTCCGCTGGAGGGGATCGACACCGATGGCATTGCGGTCAGTCTGGCCGAAATGCAGAAAGATAATGCGCAGGAGGGCCAGATGCGCCCGACGCTGGTCGTGTTCTGGGCGACCTGGTGCCCGGTGTGCCGTGCCGAGGAAGACAATATCGAAGCAGTGGCCAGGGATTGGCCGGTGCTGTCGGTGGCCATGCAGTCGGGTAACGCAGAAGATGTCGATGATCACCTGCTGGCGCGCCGGCTCACCGTGCCTGCCGTCATTGATGACGATGCCGATATTGCCGACCTCTGGGGCGTGCGTGGTGTGCCCACCCATTTCATCGTCGATGCCGCTGGCAACATCCGCTTCCGCATGGTGGGTTACGCGTCTGAGTATGGCCTGCGGGCGCGACTGTGGTGGGTAGCGACTTTTCCGAAATGAGGATGTACCTTCCTGAAAACTGGTGCAGACAGGGCCAACCGGGGTCCCGGACTTGATCCATCCACCGGCACGGCTGGCCTGGACGATCTGGGGACTGGGCGCCCTGTTCTACCTGTTTGCCTTCTACCAGCGGGTGGCGCCCGCAGTAATGACGGATGCATTGATGGCCGACTTTGCCATCGGCGGTGCGGCGCTCGGCAATCTGTCGGCCTTCTATTTTTATTCCTATGTGGTGATGCAGATCCCGACCGGGGTGATGGCCGACCGTTGGGGGCCGCGCCGGGTGCTGGCCGGCGGCGCCGCCATCGCGGCGCTGGGCAGCCTGCTGTTCGCCTTCGCGCCGGATTTCGGCTGGGCCGGTTTCGGCCGGATGCTGGTGGGCGCATCGGTGGCAGTGGCCTTTGTGTCCACCCTGAAACTTGCCAGCCACTGGTTTCCGCCGCAGAAGTATGCGCTGGCCTCCGGCATGGCGCTGTTCATGGGTGTGGTCGGCGGCGTGATGGCGGGGGTGCCGCTGCGCATGCTGGTCGAAGGTTTCGGCTGGCGCATGGTGATGGGCAGCGCCGGTGTTTTCGCCACCCTGCTGTGTGTCGCCATCTGGCTATTTGTCCGTGACGATCCGGCCGAACGCGGTTATCAAAGCCATCATCAGGGCGATGCCAGTCACCTGCGGGATGGTGGGCAACCACGCCGCCATCTGCCGATTCTCGCCGGCATATTCCAGGTGCTGTCGTACCGCAACATCTGGCTGCTGATGTTGATGCAGATCGGTTTTTGCGGGGCGATCCTCGCCTTTGGCGGCCTGTGGGGCGTGCCGTGGCTGCGGCAGGTGCATGGGCTTGACCCGAAAGCGGCGGCGGCGGTGACCTCGACGCTGCTGGTGGCCTGGGCCCTCGGTGGCCCTTTGCTCGGTAGCTGGTCGCAACGTCTTGGCCGGCGCAAGCCGCTTTATCTTATTGCTGGCGCAGTGGCAGCGTCTGGCTGGCTGGCCGTAATCTTCCTTGCGCCACCCTTGTGGCTGATGGTCATTCTGCTGGCGATCACCGGTTTCGCCTCGGGCAACATCATCATCGGCTTCGCCTGGGCGAAGGAGTCGCTGCCCATGCGGCTGATGGGCACGGCATCCGGCGTGGTCAATATGGGGCCGCTGATGGGCGGCATGCTGCTGCAGCCCGCGGTGGGCTGGCTGCTCGACCGCGGCTGGGGCGGTGAACTGGCGGCAGGCGTACGGATCTACGCTGCGGAGACCTGGCAGGCCAGCTTCGCCCTGCTGTTCGTTGCCGTTGTCATTGCGCTGGCCATGGTGCCATTCGTCCGCGAATCGCACTGCCAGCAGGCGACCTGATCTTCAGCGCTTGACGGGCAGCCGCCAGGGCGCACGCCCGAACTCTTCGACAAGGAAATCAACCATCGCCCGCACCTTGGGGGCGACATGGCGACCACCGGGATAGATGGCGTAGAGCGGGATGGGTTCGACATGCTGGCAGTCGGTGAGAATCTGGACCAGCTCGCCGCTCCGCAGCGCGGCCCCGACCGTAAGATCGGTCAACCGGGTGACACCAACCCCGGCCAGCGCCAGTTGCAATACCGTTCCGGCGTTGTTGGCGGCGACGTTGCCATTCACATTGATCGTGCGTACGCCATCGCGGGTGATGAATGGCCAGCGTCGCAAGGCGGGCAGACGGGTAATCCACAGGCAGTTGTGCAACAACAGATCCTCGGGCTTGCGCGGCGTGCCATGTTTTTCCAGGTAAGCGGGTGAAGCACAGATGATCCGCCCGACATCGCAAATGCGCCGCGCGATCAGGCTTGAATCCTCCAGATTGCCCTTGCGGACGGCCAGATCGAAATCTTCTCCCATCATTTCCGGTGGCAGGTCGCTGATCGACAATTCGAGATCGACGCCTGGATGTTTCGCGAGGAAACGCGGCAGAGCCGGTGCCAGTTGGTAAGAGCCGAACGATGTGCCGCAGTGCACGCGCAGCAAGCCGCGCGGGCTGGCGCTGGATTCGATCACCTCCGCTTCGGCCTCGTCCAGGGCTGCCAGTATCGATTTGGAACGCAGGTAGAAGGTTTCCCCTTCGGTCGTCAACTGCAGGCGCCGGGTGGTCCGGCTGAGCAGGCGCACCCCCAATCGGTCCTCGAGCCGGGAGACCAGCTTGGAAAGGGCAGAAGGCGTCAGAGCAAGTTCCCGTGCCGCAGCAGAGAACCCTCCGCAATCCACGGCAAGTACGAACGCCTGCATTTCTCCGGTTCGGTCCATATGTCTTTATGGAAATATATTCAACAAAGTTATTACGAAAATACGGCTTGTTCTCATAAATAATAATAATTACATTTAAGCCATGCCGCACCGCAGCATCAGCTCAGCGACAAAACAGAGCAGGGAACCAGTCATGAACCCATTTCATAAATAAACCGAATCAGAGCCATTGTGAATCAAATGCGGAATGAAGTTGCGCAACACCAGGCAAAATAAGCTTTTAGCGAGCCAGATAGTAACGTGCTTCTGGAAAACATGCTGCCATTTCCGCTTCCATTTGTTCCCATTTTATCAATAGTGGCGCAATCATGAGTCATCGATATGGAGTATTCGAAATGCAAGATTTGCCTCAGGACAGCATAAAACAAAATTATCGTCGTTACAAAGAGGGTGATGACAAATTCGTGCGCTGGCAGGACAAGATATTTCAGGGCGACTGGAGCTACAAGTGCCCGACTTACGTACTTTCTTCGCCGCCGTGCCAGGGATCGTGCCCGGCGGGCGAGGATATCCGTGGCTATCTCAACATTGTCCGCGGCATAGAAAAGCCGCCGCACGGCGCTGACGGCAAGCCGAGCATGCCGATGGAAGAATATGCCTGGCGGCGAATTACCGATGCCAATCCGTTCCCGGCCATCATGGGGCGGGTCTGTCCGGCCCCCTGTCAGGGTAGTTGCAACCGCAGCAAGGTCGATGATTTTGTCGGCATCAACTCGGTCGAACACTACATCGGCGACTGGGCCATCGAACATGGCTTGAGTTTTGCCCCCCCCGCCCAGGAAACCGGCAAGCGCATCGCCATCATTGGTGGCGGCGTCGCCGGCCTGTCCTGCGCCTATCAGTTGCGTCGCAAGGGGCATGCCTGTACCGTCTTCGAATCCAGCCACAAGCTGGGTGGCATGATCATCTTTGGCCTGCCGGGGTATCGCGCCTCGCGCGATGTGGTCAATGCCGAAGTGAAGCGCATTCTCGACATGGGTGTCGAGGTGCGTCTCAATACCCGCGTCGGTCGTGATGTCAGCATGGCGGAACTGAAGCGCCATTTCGACGCCGTCTTCATCGGTATCGGTGCCAGCCAGGGCAACCGCCTTGATGTTCCCGGCGCCGACGCGCCCAACTGCATCGACGGCCTGACCTTCCTGCGCGAGTTCAATGACGGGCGCCTGTCCTATGCCGGTAAGCGCATCGTCGTGATCGGTGGTGGCAACACGGCGATGGATTGCGCATCCGTCGCGATGCGTCTGGGGTCCTACAGCGCGGATGCCGAAGTGTCTGCCAGTCCCCAGGTCATCGTCGCCTCGCCAGAAACCGCGGAAAATTTCGGCCATGGCCACAGGAAGTGGCATTGGCGCAAGAGCTCCGCGGTGGTGATTGCCTATCGGCGCCAGGTCAGGGAAATGCCGGCATCCATGCACGAAATCGATGCCGTGCTCGAGGAGGGCGCCGATATTCAGTCCTGTGTGCTGCCGCTGGAGGTGGTCAAGGATGAGTTCGGCATGGCCAAGGCTTTGCGCGTTGTCCGGGTCGAATGGGTCGACCGGAAAATGGTGCCGCAACCCGGCACGGAATACGACATTGAATGCGACCTGATCGTTGCGGCAGTCGGGCAGTCGGTCAATTGGTCGGGCATGGACAAGTTCAGGAATGAACGCGGGCTGGCCAAAGTCGACAAGAACCTGATGGCCGACACCGGTGTTTTTGTTGGCGGCGACGCCATCAAGCCGCTCCTGCTGACGACGGCCATCGGCCAGGGCCGCATTGCCGCCGAGGGGATCGAACGTTATTTGGCCGGCGCTGAAATCAACGGGCGTCCACGGGTTGATGTCAAACACTTCAGCGTGACCGGCAAGATGATCGAGTTCGGCGCCAGCTTCGCATCCATCACCGAACCGATCCTGGGTACGGATACGCATCCCGGCGGTGTGCACAACTTCGAGGATCGCTCCCCGCGTCATGTGATCCCGGCCGAAGCGCTGTATCTCGGTCACTTCGCTTGGACGCCGCGTAATGAGCGTACGCAGCGAGAGATCAACGAAAACAACGTACTCGGCAGCCTCGAAGAGCGACTGGTTGCGCTTGAAGCCCGGCAGGTGCAGGCCGAAGCGAAGCGTTGCATGAGTTGCGGCCTGTGCTTCGAGTGCGACAACTGCATGCTGTACTGCCCGCAAGGCGCTGTCACGCGCGTGCCGAAGAAGGAAGCCACTACTGGCCGCTACGTCGTGACTGATTACAGCCGATGTGTCGGTTGCCATATCTGCGCCGACGTCTGCCCGACAGGCTACATTCAGATGGGCATGGGCGAAGGCTAAGGAGTTTAAGGCCCGCCACGGGGCAGGCTTGTTCGCAGGTCTGGCCTGTTGCGAGGTGCTGTTTATCCGCCCAGCCCGCGGCGGTACTGAATTGCTTCGGCCACATGCGGACCGCGGATGATGTACTCGCCGGCCAGGTCCGCAATGCTGCGAGCGACCTTGAGAATGCGGTGGTAGGCGCGCGCCGAGAGGTCGAGGCGGGTCAGCGCCTGCTTGAGCAGGGCCGCGCCGGCGCAGTCGGGCAGGCAGTGTTGTTCGATTTCTTCCGGCGTCAGCGCTGCATTCGGTTTGCCCTGCCGGGTGATCTGGAGCGCCCGCGCGGCGGCGACGCGTTCGCGCACTCTGACTGACGATTCGCCGGCGGCGCGGCCGGTCAGTTCCGCTTCGGTGACGGCCGGCACTTCGATCATCAGGTCGATGCGGTCGAGCAGCGGGCCGGAGAGCTTGCCGCGATAGCGCACCACCTGATCGGGCGTGCAGCGGCACTTGCCGTTACCGTGGCCAAGCCAGCCGCAGGGGCAGGGGTTCATCGCCGTCACCAGCTGGAAGCGCGCCGGGAATTCGGCGCGGCGGAGGGCGCGGGCGATGCGGATGTGGCCGGTTTCGAGCGGTTCGCGCAGTGCTTCGAGCACGCGGCGCTCGAATTCGGGCAGTTCGTCAAGGAACAAGATGCCGTGATGGGCAAGGGAAATTTCGCCGGGACGCGGCACCCCGCCGCCACCCACCAGTGCTGGCCCGGAAGCCGAATGGTGCGGCGCCTGAAACGGGCGTTGCGCCCAGCGGTCGATGGCGAAGCTGCCGGCGAGCGAATGCACCGCCGCTGATTCCAACGCTTCGGTCTCGGTCATCGGCGGCAGCAGGCCGGGCAAGCGTTGCGCCAGCATCGACTTGCCCGAACCGGGCGGGCCGCTCATCAGCAGGCTGTGGCCGCCGGCCGCCGCAACTTCCAGCGCGCGCTTCGCCGGCGCCTGCCCCTTTATCTCGGCAAGGTCGCAGGCAAAAGTCGGCGCTGGCGGGACGGCGGGTAGCTGCGGTACAAGCGGCTGTGCGCCAGTGAGATGGGCGCAGACATCAAGCAAGCTACGCGCCGGCAGGATGGTGGCACGCGTCACCAGCGCGGCTTCGGCGGCACTGGCCGCCGGCAGCACGAAGGCGCGGCCCGCGCCAGCAGCCGACAGGCACATGGCCAGCGCGCCGCGCACCGGGCGCAGTTCGCCCGACAGCGACAGTTCTCCGGCAAATTCGTGTTGATCGAGTGTCGGGGCCTTGAGCTGACCCGAGGCGACCAGAATCCCCAGCGCGATGGGCAGGTCGAGGCGGCCGGATTCTTTCGGCAGGTCGGCCGGCGCCAGATTGACCGTGATGCGGCGCGCGGGAAATTCAAAGCCGCTGTTGAGCAAGGCGGCGCGGACGCGGTCGCGGGATTCCTTGACCTCGGTTTCCGGCAGCCCGACCAGCGTGAATGAAGGCAAGCCGTTGGCCAGATGCACCTCGACCGCGACTTCCGGGGCTTTGAGCCCGGCGAGCGCGCGGCTCTTCAGAACGGCGAGCGACATGGCTCCGGGCGGCGAGGCTGGAACATCATTCCCACTTGAGTTCCTTGTAAGGCGGCGTGAACGGACCCGACAGGACGACCGCGGTGCGCTGCCGCGTGGCGCCGATATTGAGCACGATGTTCAGCTGGCCGCGGATGTCGCCCTGGTCATTGATGTCGGCAGTGCCGGTCGCGTTGATCGCGCCGAGGTCGAAGACCAGTTTGCGCAGCTGCGTTCGGCCATCCTGATGGGTAACGCGTCCGGTCAGCTTTTTGAACTGCGTCTTGCCGCCGCTTTCGCCCTTCATCTTGCGGCCGAAATCGATGCCGGAGAGCGTGCCCTTGTCGATGCTGAAGTCACCGGCAAACCGGCGCATGGCCATTGCATTGCCGTTGTCATGGATGGGCAGCAGGAAATCCACCTGGCCGTCGAGACGGCCGTTCTCCATGAAGCCCGCAAGGGGCTTGCCGATGTCGATCATCCGCACCGTCGCCGTGCCTTCAATGCTTGCCGCGGAACCCCAGGCCAGGTGTGCCTTGCCGCTGAGCGAGCCGCCATGGAGCGCCGCGTTGAAAGTGTCGAGCTGCAGACCGCGGCGATCAAGCCTGCCGGTGGCCGTCAGTGCGTCGAAGACTGGCGATCCGCTGAACGGCAGGGGCGCCCCCTTCAGCTTCATCTCCAGCCGCACCGCAGCGCCGCCGGTGAGATTCAGTTCGATCTTCTGGTCGGCACTGAC
>DDXB01000061.1:65344-112480 GCA_002347405.1 Rhodocyclaceae bacterium UBA2271
GATTCCAGCGCGTTGGCGGATTTGTCGAACAGGGCGCCCAGCGAGGTGCGCACCGTCACGCGCGATGCCACGACCTGCCCGGAGTTGCCAATCGTGACCCCCTCGAACCGCCATTCAGCATGCGGCAGGAAGCTCGCGCGTAATGCCTTGATCCTGACCGGCTGCAGCAGCTGGGCGCTGGCCGCCTGTTCGAATGCCGGGATGCGGTCATTGAAAGACATCAGGCTGACGGCGGCCACTGTGCCACCGATCACCAGTACCAGGCCGATCGCCACCCACCTGCCCCACTTGACTGGTGCCCTGGGCACGGCAGAAACTCGCTCGGCGGCGGCTTTTCTCGCCTCCTCCGCGGCTTCCTTCCGCGCTCGTTCTTCCGCTTTCGCCATGGCACGAGCTTCGGCTTCCCGGTG
The DNA here is from genome assembly GCA_002347405.1 of Rhodocyclaceae bacterium UBA2271. GTDB lineage: Bacteria > Pseudomonadota > Gammaproteobacteria > Burkholderiales > Rhodocyclaceae > Sulfuricystis. Next base: position 65,755 of record DDXB01000061.1, read on the forward strand.
TGCCTGCTCCTCCTCTTCCCGACGGACCTGTTCTTCTGCCTCACGCCGGGCGCGTTCTTCGGCTTCTTTCCGTTCCCGTTCTTCCTGTTCGCTCCGGGCACGCTCTTCCGCTTCCTGGCGCGCCTTCACTTCCACGGCTCGGCGCGCTTGCTCGTCTACTTCCCGGCGGGCGCGTTCTTCGGCTTTCCGTCTCGCCTTCTCTTCCGCTTCCGCCCTGGCTCGCGCGTTGGCTTCCTGCCGTTCTCGTTCTTCCTCGGCTCGGCGTGCTTGTTCCTCTGCGTCCCGGCGGGCCTGTTTTTCGGCTTCTTGCCGTGCCCGTTCTTCCTGTTCGCGGCGGGCTCGCTCTTCCGCTTCCGCCTTGGCTCGCGCTTCGGCATCCTGACGCGCTTTCTCTGCCTCGGCACGGCGTGCTTGTTCTTCTGCCCTGCGCCGGGCGCGTTCTTGAAAAGCCTCTTTCCGTACCCGTTCTTCCTGTTCGCGGCGGGCTTGCTCTTCGGCTTCCCTTCTCGCCTTCTCTTCCGCTTCCGCCCGGGCTCGTGCTTCGGTTTCTACCCTGGCTCGCGTTTCGGCTTCCTGACGCGCTTTCTCTTCTGCAGTACGGCGTGCTTGTTTCTCCGCCTTACGGCGGGCGCGCTCTTCGGCCTCTTGTCGTGCCCCTTCTTCCTGTTCGCGGCGGGCTTGCTCTTCGACTTGCCTTCTCGCCTTTTCTTCCGCTTCCGCCCTGGTTCGTGCTTCGGCTTCCCGACGCGCATTCTCCTCGGCTTCATGCCTGATGTTTTCCTCTGCCTCACGGCGCGCGCGCGGGCCGGCCTCTGCCCCCTTCTTTCTAATAGTCTGACTGCCCGCTACCGGGAGCGGTGCGGTGAAATCCAGATCTTCGAGCGAGTCATCCTCGCTGGGTGCCGCAACTTTCTGGACTTTCGGCGTACGTGGGGGCAATCGCCCCTGCGGTGCGGGGATGGAGCGCACTTCCAGAACCACCGGATTGATGAAGCCCTCATTGACGAGGCTCTCGAGGCCTTGCTGCAAGTCGTTTTCCGACCGGTCGCGTGACAGCCTGCCAATCAACTCGCCAAACGTGGCCTTGCCATCGATTTCCTTCAGCAGGTTGCGCTGGCTGCGCGACAGTATCTTGGTTTTGCCGATGGCTTCGCGCAGCCCCTTGGCGCTTTTGGAGAAGAGGGTGGTCTTTTCCATTCGCTTCCTGTCCCGTCCCGATCGATTAATCAGGGTTGGCGGCGTCCCTCGAGTTCGGCGATCTTCGCCTCGAGGGTGGCGAGGCGGGCCTGGGCGCGGGCCAGCAGTTCCTTCTGCACCTCGAAATCCTCGCGAGTCACCAGATCGAGGCGGGCGAAAGAGGCCGTCAGCATGGCGCGCAGGTTTTTTTCAATGTCGGCGGCTGGCGTGGCGGCCAGTGCCCCGGAAATCTGTGCGCTCAGGCCTTCAAGAAATTTGGGATCGAGCATGGCAATGGAGTGGCAGAAGGGGACGTTCGAGTGTAGCACTGGAGGTGACTGCTCTTGTGGTCATTGCACTGCGGCATGGCAGTGCACCTTGTTGGTGCATATGGGTCCGGATGCGGTTCAGATTAGTGCATCTGGAAGTCGGCAGCCCACGTTACGTATTATCGCAATGAACTGTAATTATATGAATTTATTATATAAATCATTGCTGGCACGCAATGTGCTGAGATCTCCTTGCAAAGATATTTTTTCGGCAACCACTCTGGAGACCTCCATGAACACGAAACTGATCGCCACTGCTGTACTTAGCTCCCTCGTCGCTCCCCTTTCCGTCCTCGCCGCCGACGTTCCGGCCACGCCCGAGCATTCCTTCACCGGGAACCTCACACTGGCTTCGGAGTACATCTATCGCGGCATCGGCCAGACCAACCGCAAACCGGCTTTGCAGGGCGGTCTTGACTATGCCCATGCAAGCGGCCTGTATGCCGGCGTCTGGGGCTCGAACGTTTCCTGGCTGTCTGATCTAGGCGGCATCAGTTCAAGCGTCGAGATCGATGTTTATGGCGGCTACAAGGGCAATTTCACCGAGGATCTCAGCTATGACGTCGGTGTGTTGACCTACAACTACCCCGGCAGCTACCCGTCCGGCTTCACCAAGGCGGATACCACCGAGGTTTATGCCGGGCTGGGCTGGAAATGGCTGTCGGCCAAGTATTCGCACACCGTCTCCAGTCACATTTTCGGCTGGACGGGTTCCAATGGCACTGACAAAACACGCGGCAGCGGCTATCTGGAGTTGAACGCCAGCCACGACCTTGGCGATGGCTGGGGCATCGAAGGACACGTCGGCCGCCAGCGCATCAAGAATAACAGCGACGCGTCCTACACCGACTGGAAGGTCGGCGTCACGAAGGAAGTGAGCTATGGCACCTTCGGTCTGGCCTATGTCGATACCAATGCCAAGGGTGATGCCGGTGAGCCGTATCGCAATGCCTTCAACAAGGATCTTGGCAAGGGTCGTCTGCTCGCCACCTTTAGTAAATCATTCTGAGTCCCGACTGCGTCCCCAACCCAATCGCTCAAGGAGAAATCATGAAACTCGTTACCGCCATCATCAAGCCGTTCAAGCTTGACGAGGTGCGTGAGGCCCTCGCCGCCGTCGGCGTGCAGGGCATCACCGTCACCGAGGTCAAGGGCTTCGGCCGGCAGAAGGGACACACGGAACTGTATCGTGGCGCCGAATACGTTGTCGATTTTTTGCCCAAGGTAAAGGTCGAGGCCGCCATCAAGTCCGAACTGCTCGAACAGACCATCGAAGCCATCGAAAAATCCGCCAGCACCGGCAAGATCGGCGACGGCAAGATTTTTGTCTATGACCTCGAGCAGGTCGTCCGCATCCGCACCGGTGAAACCGGCACGGATGCCCTTTAGGACAAGGAGACCTACCATGAACAGATTTTTCTCAATCATGCTGGCGGTGTTTGGCCTCGGCATTTCCGGCTTTGCCGCGGCGGAGACCGCTGTAGCCGTTGTCACCGCGGTGGCCGACGCGGCGAGTGCCGCGGTTCCGGCTGCGGAAATCGTGCCGACGGTCCACAAGGGCGACGTCGCCTGGATGATGACCGCGACCCTGCTGGTCGTCTTCATGGCGGTGCCTGGCCTCGCCTTGTTCTACGGCGGCCTGGTGCGCGCCAAGAACATGCTCTCGGTGCTCATGCAGGTGATGGTGGTGTTCTCGTTGATTGCCGTGCTGTGGGCCGTCTATGGCTACAGCCTGGCCTTCGGCGGCGAGGGACTCATCATCGCCGGCTTCGACAAGCTGTTCCTCTCCGGCGTGACGATGGACAGCCTCGCCGACACCTTCACCGACACCGTGAAGCTGCCCGAGTACGTGTTCATCGCCTTCCAGGCCACCTTCGCCGGCCTCACTTGCGCGCTGATCGTCGGTTCTTTCGCCGAACGCATGAAGTTCAGCGCCGTGCTGCTGTTCTCTGTGCTCTGGTTCACCTTCTGCTACATCCCGATCGCGCACATGGTCTGGGGCGCCGGTGGCTACCTGCTCGACAAGGGTGCGCTCGACTTCGCCGGCGGTACCGTGGTGCACATCAATGCCGGTGTTGCCGGCCTGGTCGGCGCCTACCTGCTCGGCAAGCGCATCGGTTACGGCAAGGAAGCGATGACGCCGCACAGCCTGACGCTGACCATGGTGGGTGCCTCGATGCTGTGGGTGGGCTGGTTCGGCTTCAACGCCGGTTCCAACCTCGAAGCCAACGCGGGCGCCGGCCTGGCCTTCATCAACACCATGTTCGCCACGGCGGCGGCGGTGCTGGCCTGGTCGCTCGGCGAAGCCATCTTCAAGGGCAAGCCCTCGATGCTGGGTGCTGCTTCGGGCGCCGTCGCCGGTCTCGTCGCGATCACGCCGGCCTGCGGCTCGGTCGGCCCGATGGGTGCCATCGCGATCGGCTTTGCCTCCGGCTTCATCTGTCTGTGGGGCGTGAGCGGCCTGAAGAAGATGCTCGGTGCGGACGACTCCCTCGACGTCTTCGGTGTGCATGGCGTCGGTGGCATCCTCGGTGCGATCCTCACCGGCGTGTTCGCCGCGCCCAGCCTCGGTGGCACCGGGGGCGACGACTTCTCGATCGCCAGTCAGGTGCTGATCCAGGCCGAAGGCGTGGGCATCACCATCCTCTGGTCAGCGGTGGTCGCTTTCATTGCCTTCAAGATTGCCGACGTGCTGATTGGTTTGCGTGTTCCCGAAGAAGAGGAACGCGAAGGCCTCGACATCACGGCCCACGGCGAATCGGCTTACCACTACTAAGTACTGCTCCCCAGCCCCCGCCCGCCGGCGGGGGCGACTGATTGGCGGACACTTCCTACCCAGGTGGTGTCCGTTTTTTTTCGCCGTTCGGGGGAGTAGAATTGTTACTTTACGCATAGCCTCCAAGGCCCTTGCCAATGCCGACTGACGGCGACATTTTGCAGTTCGTGGAAGCGCCCCTGCTGCCAGACATCACTGCCGCCACGCGGCAGCCCTGGCGCGTGCTCGTCGTCGACGATGATCCCGACGTACATGACACCACCCGGCTGGCACTGGCGGGCCTGACGATCCTCGATCGCCCGCTGCTGCTGCTGCATGCGTTCACGGCGGCGACCGCGGTCGAGTTGTTGCGCAAGGATCGCGCCGTGGCGGTGGTTCTGCTCGATGTCGTCATGGAAACCCATACGGCCGGCCTGGCAATCATCGCGCAAATCCGCGAGGAACTGGGTCTCCACGACATGCGCATCATTCTGCGCACCGGCCAGCCCGGTTACGCGCCGGAACTTGAAACGGTGCGTCGCTATGACATCAACGATTATCACAACAAGGGCGAACTGACCCGCGACCGGCTCTACGTCGCCCTGTCGACGGCGCTCCGCGCCTATGACCAGCTCGCGCGCGTGGCGGCGCTTTCCGAACGGCTGGAAAACCAGGCCTATTTCGATGCGCTGGTCGACCTGCCCAACCGCAACGCCTTCATCGAGGCCATCGACCGCCGCGTTGCCGCCAGCGGAAGCCAGGATAATGTGCTGGCCCTGATCGACATCGACGAATTCGCCGAAATCAACGACATGTTCGGCCACGACTATGCCGACCGACTGCTCACGGCCATTGCGCGGCGCATCGAACACAGCATGGACCATGAAGAGGGTAGCGTCCTGATCGCCCGGGTCGGCACCGACACCTTCGGCGTGTTTGGTCGTGCCGATCTGCTGTCACCCCCGTTGCTGCAGGCGATTTTTGCCGCGCCTTTCGCGCTGGACGACAGCGAACATACCGTCTCGGTGGCCGTGGGTCTGGTCCGGCTGGCGGAAATTCCCGACGGCGGGGCGGCCGACCGCCTGAAGGACGCCTCGCTCGCGCTGAAACGCGCCAAGGCGAGCGGCCACGGCCAGAGCGCCTGGTTTACCCCCGCCATCGGTCACGAAACCCGCGAACGCACGCGCCTGTTGCACGCCCTGCGGCGAGCTTACGACCACGAGCACCTGTTTCCCGTCTATCAGCCGCTGTTTTGCCTGGCGACCGGCCGGATCACCGGCTTCGAGGCGCTGATGCGCTGGAAGAACGAGGAAGGCGATTTCGTCGCGCCCGACCGCTTCATTCCGGTGGCGGAAAATTCCGGCCTGATCGTCAGCCTCGGCACCTGGATGCTGCACATGGCGCTGTGCGCCGCGTGCGAACTGCGCCGTGCCGGGCTGGCCGGCTTTCGCATGGCCGTGAATATCTCGGTGGTGCAATTCCGCCACCGCGATTTTCTGGCCATGCTCGATACCGCGCTGGAGGAAACCGGCGCCAAGCCGGATGAGCTCGAGCTCGAGATCACCGAATCGGTGGCCATGATGGGCGGGGACGTCATTGCGGAAATCTTCGCGGCGTTGAAGGCGCGCGGCGTCGGCCTGGCCATCGACGACTTCGGCACCGGCTTTTCCTCGCTGGCCTATCTTGACCAACTACCCGCCGACCGCATCAAGATCGACCGCTCGTTTGTGCAGTCCCTCGACTGCGGCGAGCGCGGCGGCCGCATCGCCGAAATGGTGATCCCGCTGGGCCGGAGCCTCGGTATGCGGGTCATCGCCGAGGGCGTGGAAACCGCGCAGCAGGCCGAGTGCCTGCGAGCGCTGGGCTGCGACGAGGCGCAGGGTTATCTGTTTGCCCGGCCAATGCCGTTGCCCGACCTGCTGCAATGGGTGCACGCCTACAAGACCGCAACGCCATGAAAACGTGGCCGTGGCTATTTGCCCTGCTGCTGACGCTGACGGCCTGCGCACCGCCAGAACCGCTGAAGCTGGGTTTCCTGGCGGGGCTGTCCGGGCGCGGAGCCGACCTTGGCACGGCCGGCCGCAATGGCGCCCTGCTCGCCGTCGACGCGGCCAATGCGCAGGGCGGCATTCACGGGCGGCCCGTGGAATTGCTCGTCCGCGATAACGAACAATCGGCCGAGATGACGGTCGCCGCCGTCGAGAAATTGGCGGCGGACGGCGTGGTGGCGATCATCGGCCCCCTGTTGAGCAGCGTCGCGCAGACCGCCGTCCCGGTCGCGGACAAACTCGGTCTGGTCATGGTCAGTCCGAGCGTGACGGCCTCCGAGTTCGCCAACAAGGACGATCTGTTTTTCCGCGTCGCCTCGACCACGCAGGACAACACACGACGTAGCGCAGAAGCGCAATACGCGCGCGGCCTGCGCCGCATCGCCATCGCCTACGACCTGGCCAACCGCGCCTATACGACCGACTGGAAGAACGAGTTTCGCCAGGTCTTCGAGCAGCTGGGCGGCCAGATCGTGGCGACGGTCGAGTTCACCTCGGGCCAGGACACGGGCTATGCCGACGTGGTGCGCCAGCTTGGCCAGGCGCGCCCCGACGGACTGTTGTTCATCGCCAATGCGGTCGATACCGTTCACCTGATCCGCCAGGCGCGCAATCAGGGTCTGGCCCAACCGGTGATTGGCGTGACCTGGGCGGCCACCGAACAATTGCTCGAACTGGGCGGCCGCACGATCGAAGGTTTTCATGTCACCCAGTTTTTCAACCGCGACGACAGCTCGCCCCGCTATGTCGCGTTCCGCGAGGCGTATCGGGCGCGCTTTCGCCAGGAACCCGGTTTCGTCAGCGTCGCTGCCTACGATGCCACGCAGGCCACGCTGGAGGCGCTGCGACGCCAGGGCAAGCAGTCGCTCAAGCAGGCGCTGCTGGCAAGCGGGCCGTACCAGGGACTGCAGGATGAGTGGAACTTCGACCGCTTCGGTGATGCCCGGCGCCGCGCCTATGTGACCGAAGTGCGCAACGGCCGCTTTGTCGTAACCGACTGACCGGCGACACCATGCGTGCCTGGCGCCTGCGCACTTCGTTGATCCTGCTGCTGGCCCTGACCACCCTGGTGGCCGCGATCATCGTCGGGGCAGCCATCCTGACGATCCGCCTGCCACAAATCCAGCAGGAGGCTTCCGCCCGGGCCAAGGAATCCGCTACGCAACTGGTGCAACTGACCGAATATTTTGTCGGCGGCATCGAGGCCCAGCTCGTCCCGCTGGCCCATCTGGCGGCGCAACCCGGGCCGCTCGCGCCCCTGCAAACGCATCTCGACACCCTGGTGCAAAAGGGCGGCAGCTTCGACGCCGTCTATATTGCCAACGGCAGCGGCCTGGTGAAGCTGGTGGCGCTCTCCCCCGGCCATCGCGGCAAACCGAGCGAGCTGCTCGGCGCCGATCTCTCGGCCAAGACCCTGTATCGCGCGGTGCGCCAGTCCGCCCAACCCGTGTGGAGCGACAAATATCTTTCCATCATTTCCGGCGAACTGGCCTTCGGCGTTGGCCTGCATGCCGGCGACAGCATCATCATCGGCGAGGTGCGCGCGCAACGCATCGTCGACATCGTGCAGGCTTTCACCGCCCAGACCCAATACCCGGTGATCGTGCTCGACAGCCGCGCCGAGTGGATCGCCGGCGACCGCGAAGGCAACGGCGAACTCACCATCAACTGGGCCGATCGCCCGACCATCCACGCCGCGCTGGCGGGACAACCGCCACCGCCGACCGTGTCCATCGCCGGCCGCACGATGCATCCGGGTTACGCCTTCTCGCCGCGCCTGGGCTGGATCTTCGCCACCGGCGTGCCCGGTGGCATGGCGAATCCGGCCTACCGCAACACCGTGATTTTCGTCATTTTCAGTCTGTTCGGCGCCATCGCGGTCGGACTGCTGCTCGCCCCCCTGTGGGCGGCGCGGATGTTGCGACCCATCAAGGCGTTGATCGAAAACAGCCACAGGATCGCCGCGGGAAACTACACGCAGCCCTGGCCCAGGCCTGGCCCCGTCATCGAACTGAACGAGCTGACGGATGACCTGAAGCGCATGACCGAGGCCATCCAGCTGCGTGAAGACGCTATCCGCGACATCAATGCCGGACTGGAAGAACGCGTGGCCGAGCGCACCGAGGCACTATCGCAGGCCAACGGGGAACTCGACGCCACGGTGCAAAACCTCAAGGCGACGCAGGGGCATCTCGTCCAGTCTGAAAAACTCGCGGCCCTGGGCAACCTGGTGGCCGGAGTCGCCCACGAACTCAACACGCCGATCGGCAACGGCCTGCTGGCCATGTCGACACTGGCCGGACGCCTCGCCGAGTTCAATGCCGCCCGCGCCGACGGCCTGCGCCGCGCCGACTTCGAGACGTTTATCGAACAGGTGGGCGCCACCAGCGACATCGCCATCCGCAACCTCAACCGCGCGGCCGAATTGATCGGCAGCTTCAAGCAGGTGGCCGTGGATCAGACCAGCGCGCAACGCCGCAAGTTCGACCTTGCCGAGGTCGTCGACGAAATCGTCGTGATGATGCAGCCCAGCCTGAAGCGCACGCCCTACCGGATCGAAGAAGCCGTGCCGGCTGGCCTGGTGCTGGACAGTTACCCCGGCGCGCTCGGCCAGGTACTGACCAACCTCATCAACAATGCCGTGCTCCATGGTTTTGCGGGGCGCGACCATGGCACGATCCGTATCGAGGCCGCGGCCGCGCCGTCGGACTGCGTCAGGCTGATGGTGCATGACGATGGCTGTGGCATTCCGGCCGAACGGCAGCAGCGTATTTTCGACCCGTTCTTCACGACGCGCCTGGGGCAGGGCGGCGCCGGATTGGGCCTGCACATCAGCCATACCGCCGTGACGCACATCCTCGGCGGCACGCTCGAGGTGAGCAGCCGTGTCGGTGCGGGGACAGTGTTTACACTACTGTTGCCGACCAGCGCGCCAACGCACTAGGACTCGCTCAGCCCGGTCACAAGGCTGCGAAGCGGCATGGGTCAATCAGGAAAGTCGGCGCAGCCTCTTCGGGCCTGACGGCCTCCCTGCTGGCGGGACGGCGAGCCCCGCAGCCGTTACGGCGGCTGCTTAGCAAATCCAGCGCATGTAGATGATGCCGCCGATGCCCATGGCCAGCATCAGTGATGCCGAAATGATCAGGTCGCGCGGCTCGCGCGCCCAGCCGCGCCTGACGCGGGCCAGCATGCGGACGATGTTGCCGAGTGTGATGGCGGTCAGGAACACCAGCAAGATCATGTTGATGAAAAGTATGACGCCGCTGAAGTTGCTGATGGGCCGGCACGTGTAGAGGCCGAATTTGCGCAGGTTGGCGGTGATGGTATCGTTGGCCGGATTGAACCCCAGGCTGAACAGTACCCAGGCGCCCGCCATCAGCACTGCGGCGATCACCAGGGCCAGCGCGATCCAGCCTTCCTTGCTGCGCAGGTCGTCGCGGATTTCGCGCAAGTCGGCGAGGTAGTCCCTGGCCTCGCTGGAGAGCCGCTGTTTGAGGTGCACCCAATCCATCAGTAAGCCTCCATCCACCCGCTGCCCTTGCGGGGGTAACTGTTGTCCGTAACTGCGCGACTCCGATAAGCTTGCTGCGCCATGCTTGTCGTGGTCTGGTTAAGGCTAGCGGAATACCACGGTCTTGTTGCCGTGCACCAGTACGCGGTCTTCGAGATGGTAACGCAGGCCGCGCGCCAGCACGGTCTTTTCGATATCCTTGCCGTAACGCACCATGTCGTCGGGCGAATCCGAATGATCGATGCGGATTACGTCCTGTTCGATGATCGGCCCCTGGTCGAGTTCGGCCGTGACGTAGTGGCACGTGGCGCCGATCAGCTTGACGCCGCGTGCGTAGGCCTGATGGTAGGGTCGCGCGCCGACGAAGCTGGGCAGGAAGCTGTGGTGGATGTTGAGAATCCGGCCCGGATGCGCGGCGCACAGTTCGGGTGAGAGGATCTGCATGTAGCGCGCCAGTACCATGGTGTCGCCGTGCGCTTCCTCGAACAGGCGCTGCACCTCGGCATAGGCCTGCGGCTTGTTGTCGGGGGTCACCGGGACATGGTGGAAGGGAATGCCATGCCATTCGACGAAACCCTTGAAGGTGTCGTGGTTGGAGATGACGCAGGGAATCTCGATATTGAGTTCCTGCGCCTGCCAGCGCGCCAGCAGGTCGTACAGGCAGTGTTCCTGCTTGCTGACCATGATCACGACGCGCTGCTTCACGGCGCTGTCGGAGATCTTCCAGTCCATCTCCAGCTCTGCGGCAATGGGGGCAAAGCGCGCCCGCAATTCCGGGAGCATGAAGGGGAGCGAGTCGGCCTTGACCTCGATGCGCATGAAGTAACGTGCCGCGCGGCCGTCCGCCGCTTCGTCGGCATGGAAGCTCGATTCGAGAATCCAGCCGTGATGTTCGGCGAAGAAGCCGGTGACGCGCGCGATGATGCCAGTGCGGTCGGGGCAGGAGGCAGCGAGGGTGTAAAACCGGTCGCGATGCATGTCAGATGCTGGCCGAAGCCCGGTCGATGGCGGCGCGCAGTTCCGCGTAATTCAGTGTCACCGGGAATTGCGGGAACTCGTCGATGACATTTTGCGGCGGATGGAACAGGATGCCGGCATGGGCTTCGTTCAGCATCGCGGTGTCGTTGTAGGAGTCGCCGGCGGCGATGACCTTGAAGTTGAGTTCCTTGAAGCGGCGTACCGATTCCATTTTCTGGTTGGGCATGCGCAGCTGGTAATTGACCAGAAAGCCGGTGCTATCCGCTTCCAGTTTATGGCAGAACAGCGCCGGCATGCCCAGTTGGGCCATCAGCGGCATGGCGAATTCGTAAAAGGTGTCGGACAGGATGATGACCTGGAAATCATGGCGCAGCGCATCGAGAAAATCCCTGGCGCCGGCCATTGGCCCCATGGCGGCGATGACTTGCTGAATGTCCGGCAGGCCGAGCTGGTGCTGTTTGAGCAGGGCAAGCCGGTACTTCATCAGAACATCGTAGTCCGGCTCGTCCCGGGTGGTGCGGCGCAGTTCGGGAATGCCGGTGCGCTCGGCAAATTCGATCCAGATTTCCGGGACGAGAACCCCCTCGAGGTCGAGACAAACCAGCTGCACGAATATCCCCTTTGAAATAGGCGGATTCTAGCAGCCAGCCTGCCGAAATGGGTTTTCTAGGGCGTCCGACCGAGGTCGACCAGTGAGCAGCTGGTCTTGCGGCTTGCCAGACAATCTGCGGAGCTCGGCAGATGCTCGAATGAGCAACTGCGGGCCTGCAGGATGTCCCAATCCTGCTGCGCATAAGCCTGGCGCGGCAGGTTGGGCGGGAAATACACGCAACCGCAGCAGAGCTCGTCCGGCTCAGCGTTCTTTGCGGACATAGTAGTGCAGCACCTGGTTCTCCTCCGTCATGGACAGCAGGGTTTGCCCGGTACGCTCGCACCAGGAAGGAATGTCCGTGCGCGTGCCGACATCGGTGGCGATGATTTCCAGGATGTCGCCGAGCGCCAGGCCCTTGATGGCCTTGTTGGTTTCGACCATGGGCATCGGGCAGCACTTGCCGGAAGTGTCCAGGGTCGCAGTGGTTTTGATGTCGTTCATCATCGCGCTCCTCAGAAATACTGGCAGTGATCGGCTTTCACGGCTTTTTCGTTGAGGAACCAGGCGGCGCCGACGATGCCCGTCGCTTCGGGGATTAGGTTGCTTTCATTCACGCCGAAGATGGCGCCGGCCAGGCTACAGGCGTAAAAATTCACGCAGCCGGTCGCTTTCAGGGCCTTGATCACATCGTAGATCTCGGTGGGCAAGCCGGCCTTGGCCACGCCGGCGCGCACCATGGGTTCCTCCGCGGCGTGCAATCCATCCATGCGCAGCTTGGCGGCACCTTCCGCAGTGAGCGCCTTGACGGCCCAGTTGACGAACAGCAGGTCGACCTGGGTGCCCTCGGAGGCGGTGAGGTAGGCGAAGGCAAGCGGGGTGAGAATCTTGTCGTAGGCGTCGTCGCGAATCACTATGGCCATGGTTTTCATTTTGAGTCTCCTAGAATGAATGTTCGTTCGATATGCGAACCAAAAAATACAGCCCGTGCTCAGGCTGCCACACTTCGCCAGGCACACTTCCAGACGGCATCCAGCCTGTCCGGCAGTGGCTCGGCAAGTACATTATCGAGGCGCGCGGTGATCAACCGTATCGCCCCGCCGAAAAGACTGGAGGTTGCCACCATGACATCCATCCGGTTGACTTCGCCTTGCGCCATACCGGCCTCGACGAACTGGCGCATGGTTTCAAATGGTTTGGACGAGCAGACCGGCTGTTCGCCGGGCAGAAACTCCCGATGCTTGGCATACAACATGAAATCCATTGCATCACGGTTGGCCTCGGTGAGTTCGAACAGCATGCTGATGATTGCCCGGCAACGATCATGGGCGGACTGGTGTTGCGCCGCGATACCGGCCAGTTGGTCTTGCAAGCCATCCATCAGATTGAAATACAGCGCCCGGGCGACATCTTCCTTGTCTTTGAAGTGGTGATAGATCGAACCGACGCTCACCCCGGCCGTTCGAGCGAGGTCCGGGACGGCCGTGTTGAAGTAGCCGCGTTGGGTAAACAGATGCAACGCCGCTGCCAATACATGGTCGCGAATCTGGCCCGGTTCGACTGAAGATGGTGTGCGTGGCATCAGGAATCCATCAAGATGAAGGTATTGATTGAACGTTCATTCGATAAGAGCATAGCGCGATGTTTTGGATAATGCAATACCCGCCGACTCATTCGCTGGCGAGTGCGACAAGTGCATCAAGCTTTTCGTGTATTTCCAGCCAGCGTGCCTCGGCTGTTTCGATGGCCGTTGCCAGCTCGGCCTGGCGCTGGTTGAGGGACTCGATCAGCGGCCGGTCATTTGCTGCATAGAGTTCGGGATCGGCCAGCTGAATGTCGAGTTGCGCCTTCTCGTCCTGCCAGCCGGCGAGCTGCTTGTCGAGTTTTTCGATCTCCTTGAGGAGTGGCCGGCGCTGGTTGCGCAATTCGGCAAGCGCCGCTTTTTTGCTGGTCGGATTGCTGGTGGCGCGGACATCTTGCCGCTCCGGTTGGTCAGGAGGGGCCTGCCTGCCACGCTGGCGCTGTGTCACCAGCCAGGCGGCGTAGTCGTCCAGATCGCCATCGAAGGGCTGCACACAGCCATCGGCCACCAGCCAGAGCTCGTCGGCGGTGGTGCGCAACAAATGGCGGTCGTGTGACACCAGCACCATCGCCGCTTCAGTTTCCTGCAGGGCCAGGGTCAGCGCTTCACGCATTTCCAGGTCGAGGTGGTTGGTTGGTTCGTCGAGCAACAGCAGGTTGGGTCGGGTCCGGATCATCAAAGCCAGTGCGAGGCGTGCCTTTTCGCCACCGGAAAAATGACGGCAGGGTGCTTCGGTCATCTGGCCGCGAAAGTCGAAGCCGCCCAGATAATCGCGCAGTTCCTGCTCGCGGGTCAGTGGTTCCTGACGCACCAGATGCTGCAGTGGTGACTCGTCAGGGCGCAATAATTCCATCTGGTGCTGGGCGAAATAGCCGATCTTGAGATGGCGACCTTCGAGGCGCCGTCCTGCCAGCGCCGACTTTTGCCCCGCCAGCAGCTTGACCAGAGTGGATTTTCCGGCTCCGTTCCTGCCCAGCAAGCCGATGCGGCTGCCCGGGCGCAGGGTAAGGCGAATGCGGTCGAGCAAGGGTGCGCTGGTATAGCCGACACTGGCATCCTCAAGTGACAGCAAGGGGTCGGAGACACCCTCCGGCTCGCGAAACCGGAACTGAAAGGGCGTATCGACGTGGGCAGCACTGATCAGTTCCATGCGTGCCAACGCCTTGAGCCGGCTTTGCGCCTGCCGCGCCTTGGTCGCCTTGGCGCGAAAGCGTTCGACGTAGGCATGCAAATGGGCAATTTCGCGTTGCTGCTTGTCGTGCATGTTCTGCTGCAAGGCCAGTCGCTCGGCACGCGTGCGCTCGAAAGTCGAATAGTTGCCCGAATAAAGTTTCATCTGGCCGGTTTCGATATGCAGGATCTGCCCGACAACCGCGTCAAGAAAGTCGCGGTCGTGAGAAATCAGCAACAGAGTGCCGGGGTAACTGGTCAGCCAAGTTTCCAGCCAGAGGACGGCATCGAGATCGAGGTGGTTGGTCGGTTCGTCAAGCAGCAGCAGGTCGGCACGGGAAACCAGGGCGCGTGCGAGATTGAGGCGAACGCGCCAGCCACCGGAAAACTCGGCGACGGCGCGAGCATGATCAGCTTCGACAAATCCAAGGCCGGCAAGAATTTCGGCGGCGCGCGCCTTGGCGGCATAACCCTCGATGTCCTGCAGGCGCATGTGCAACTCGCCGATACGATGGCCATCATGCGCAGCTTCCGCCTGCAACAAGGATTCTTCTACCGCTCGCAGTTCCGTGTCGCCGTCGAGCACGAACTCGAGGGCAGCGGTAGGCAAAGCAGGTGTATCTTGCGCTACATGACCTATCCGCCAGGCGGCCGGAATCTCCAGATCGCCCGTCTCGGCATGCAGTTCATTGCGCAGTAACGCGAAAAAAGAAGATTTCCCGGAGCCGTTGCCCCCTGTCAAACCAATTTTCCAGCCGGGGTGAAGTTGCAGCGAAGCATCACTGACCAGCGGGCGACCGGCCCGGGCGAAGCTGAGTTTGCGGAGGAGAATCATGATTGCGTAGGATAGGCGGGGTAAGCATTCTATGGTCTTGCGAAATTGGCAATGAAAGAAGTTGAACCTGGAAATAATGCGAGAGATTCAGCATGAGGCAAATGGT
Source organism: Rhodocyclaceae bacterium UBA2271 (assembly GCA_002347405.1). Lineage (GTDB taxonomy): Bacteria > Pseudomonadota > Gammaproteobacteria > Burkholderiales > Rhodocyclaceae > Sulfuricystis. Next base: position 80,834 of record DDXB01000061.1, read on the forward strand.
TGACCGAGCTTTCATCTTCTTGTTTTCGATGCTGGTAGCCACGCATGCGGCCGGCGTGCTTGATGACAGGGAGCAAACCACTCTGCATCAGCAGGCAGCAGAATTGCGTAATAGTGCAAAAAACCAGCGTGCGGATGCAGAAAAAAGATTTACTGCTGAAGAACGTCTCTGCATGGGCCGATTTCTCGTTACGAGTTGCATTGATGATGCCAAAAAAGCAAAACAACAATCTTTGCGTGCAGTGAAGCAAGCCGAACAGGAGGCGCGCAGCATTGAGCGGCAAATCAAGGCTAACGAGCGCGAGATGAAGGCGGCGCGCCGGCTGGAAGAGGCGCCGCAACGGGAAGCCGAAGCCGCGCGCCGTGCTGAAAAGAGTCAGCGCGACTATGAAGCGGCGTCGCAGCGGGTGGAAAGAAAGCAGGCCGGCAGGTAGATGCCCACCCCCTCCCATCCTCCCCCTCGCGGATGACGGTGGCTCACTGCGCTGGTCTGTTACGGGGAGCCCCCCCGTTCATGCAAGGGTGTGCAATGCGGCTGGCGCCGCGTGCCGTCTCGCCTTGGCAGCCCTTCCAGAGGGAGAGGGAAACTATTTGCCTCCTCTCTCCCTCTGGGAGAGAGGTCGGGAGAGAGGGTTTGGCCCGGCGGCGCGACTGCTGGTGTTTGCTTTTCTCCTCTTTGCCCCCTACCGGGTCAGGATGCTGGGGATAGAAAGCCTTGCCAGCGTTGCCACTCCTCCCGGCAGGGGGCGGGCACGGGAACGTTGGTCGGTATGGCCAGACAATCCAAGGGTGCCATGCCCTGTGCCGCACGCAGCGCACGTGCCAGGGCGTCATACCAGTGGCGGTCGATATCGCTGCGACCCGCGATGGTGGCGCGCACTACATCGGGGAAGGCAAAACGCTGCAGATAACAGTCCGACACCCGGTAGATTTCGCTGGGGAATATTTCGCGTTGCGCGCGCGCCTTGGAGATCGGGTCGCTGCCCTGACAACGCTGCAAATAACGCGTCATCAGATCGGGAAAGGTTTCAGCCAACACCAGCCAGCCGATGCCCGACATCAGTCCGGTGGAAAAGGCGTCGTCCGCCAAGTGTGCCGGAATCTTGTGTTCGTCCAGCAGCGCCCGCATTGCTGCTCCGGTGGCAATGGCGTTCAGCCAGTAGCCGCGATAATTGAAGGTGGAACAAGCGCCACGCTGATAGCGGGCCATCATTTCGGCAACGAAGACGATGCGGCGCACAAAGCTGATGCCGAGTCGGGTCACCGCCTGCGGTACCGACGCGGTGAGTCCGCCTGCTGCAAAGCGTGCAGCATTGGCCGAGTTGATCAAAGAAGCAGACGTTACCGGGTCGGTCTGAATCGCCGTGGCGATTGCGCGGATGTCGTCCTGCGCCGCAGCGGCCTCGACTTTTTGAAAGATCATGCCCGGAGTGGGCAATTTGCCATGGGCGTTGACAGTATCGAGAAACTTGCGGGCCGAAAGGGACGACTCCTCTTGGCCGGGTTTGTCGATGATCGTCATGAGCAACTCAACGGCGGCCTCGCCGGCCGCACCGACATCCCGAAAATAAGCCTCACTGCTGGTGCCACCGGTAAAACGCCGGTAATCGACGCTGGGTGACACAGTTTTCGAACTCAGCGACGTCCAGTCAGGCAGCGCCTCGCTATAGTGGCCAGCGTTGTCGATGACCGCCCAGCAGATGCCGGTCGCCGCCATGCCCAGTTTCTTGTGGAGCCAGCCAATCACGGCAGGTGCCAATTCGCCGATCGGCCGTCCGGGATCGTGGCGCGGATCACAGCTCATCAGGACGACCGGCACGCCTTCAGCAGCAGCCGGCACGACTGCAGCCAGCAAACCGCGTCCGGACTCAACTGTGCCATCCGGATAAACAGTCAGTTCATGGATAAGTGGATTCATTGCGCCTACGCTCGCGAGGTTGCGGAACTTATACCACGGGAATGAGGCCCCGCATTCGCAAGGCATAATAACGGTGGTGGTGTAATATCGAAACAAGTTCATCAAACTTGAGCCAAGTCCGGAAAAACCACCATGGTTCCCCATCTCACCACCGCCCTCAGCGGGCCGCTGCTGGCTCTGGAAAAAGGCTTTCTGGACGCCGAGACCACCATCGAGCACTGGTTGCGCGGCCAGTGGCTGGAACATTCGCCGCCGTTTTACTGCTCGGTGGACCTGCGCAACAGTGGTTACAAGCTGGCGCCAGTCGACACCAACCTCTTTCCCGGCGGTTTCAATAACCTTAATCCAGCCTTTCTCCCCTTGTGTGTGCAGGCGGCGATGGTGGCCGTTGAAAAAGTCTGTCCCGAAGCGAGGAATCTCCTGATCATTCCGGAGAACCACACGCGCAACCAGTTTTATCTGGCCAATGTCGCCAAGCTCGCCACTCTCCTGCGCCACACCGGCCTGAATGTGCGCATCGGTTCCCTGTTGCCCGAGATCACAGCGCCGACCACACTGGACCTGACCGACGGGCAGACCCTGACGCTGGAACCGCTGCTGCGTTTCGGTACGGTGGGGCCGGACGGCCGGGGGCGCCGGCTGGGCCTGACCGAATTCGATCCCTGCGCCGTGCTGCTCAACAACGACCTGTCCGCCGGGGTGCCGCCCATCCTGACCAATTTGCACGAGCAGTTCATCATCCCGCCGCTGGTCGCCGGCTGGCACGTGCGCCGCAAATCGCAGCATTTCTCTGCCTACCAGCGGGTCGCCAAGGCGTTCGCCGACCTGCTCGGGCTCGATCCGTGGTTGCTCAACCCGGATTTCGAAGTCTGCGGTGCGATCAATTTCCAGGAACGCGCCGGCGAGGAATGTCTCGCCGCCAACGTCGATACGCTGCTCTATCGCATCCGTGCCAAATACAAGGAATACGGCATTACCGACAAGCCCTTCGTCATCGTCAAGGCCGATGCCGGCACCTATGGCATGGGCATCATGACGGTGTACGATGCCAGTGAAGTGAAGGGACTCAACCGCAAGCAGCGGAACAAGATGGCGGTCGGCAAGGAGGGCTTGCAGGTCCATGAGGTCATCATCCAGGAGGGCGTGCCGACCTGCGAACGGGTCGATGAGGCAGTGGCCGAGCCGGTCGTCTACATGATCGATCATTATGTGGTGGGCGGGTTCTATCGCTTGAATGCAAAGCGGGGGATCGACGAAAACCTCAACGCCCCGGGCATGCAGTTCAAGCCGCTGGCCTTCGAAACCGGCTGCACCCTTCCCGACAACACGCAGGCACCCGATGCGCCGCCGAACCGTTTCTACGCTTACGGCGTGGTGGCGCGGCTGGCCTTGTTGGCGGCAGCCAAGGAACTCGAACAGAGCGCGGCTGCATGAAACTCGCCTTCATTGTCGATCCGCTGGCCCAGCTCAAGGCTGACAAGGATTCCAGCGTCGCCATGATGCGCGCGGCCGCCGGGCGCGGCCATGAAATCTGGACGATCCAGCGAGAGCGCCTGTGTTGCCGCGATGGCGTGGTATCTGCTGTTTGTCTGCGCATCGAACCGCAGGCCGCTGCGGCCAACTGGTACACGGCGCATGAAACGGAAAATCTGCCACTGACGGCGTTCGCCGCCCTGCTGATGCGGCAGGATCCGCCATTCGATACCGAATACATTGCCGCCACCTGGCTGTTGGAGCAGGCCGAGCGACAGGGCGCGCATGTCTTCAATCGACCGCAGGCCATTCGCGATCATTCGGAAAAGGTTTCGATCGCCGAATTCCGGCAATTCACACCGCCGACCCTGATCGCGCGGCAGATGGCGGATGTCCAGGCCTTCATCGATGCCCACGGCGATACGGTGCTGAAGCCACTTGACGGCATGGGGGGCGCCGGAATCTTCCGCGTGCGCCATGACGACCCCAACCGCAACGTCATTGTCGAGACACTGACGGCACATGGCCAGCGCACCATGATGGCGCAACGCTATCTGCCGGCGATTGTCGATGGCGACAAGCGCATCCTGCTGATCGCCGGCGAACCGGTGCCGTGGGCGCTGGCACGCATCCCGCAGGCGGGCGACATGCGTGGCAACCTGGCCGCCGGCGCTAGGGGCGAAGCCCGTCCCTTGACGCCGCGTGACCGCGAGATCGCCGTCGCGCTGGCGCCGACTTTGTGGGCGCGCGGCATCCTGTTGGCGGGCATTGACGTGATCGGCGACTGCCTCACCGAAATCAACGTCACCAGCCCCACCTGTTTTGTCGAGATCACGCAGCAGACCGGCTTTGATGTGGCTGGCCGCTTTGTCGATGCGCTGGAGGCTGCTTGCGCCGGTTGATTTTGCTTTGGCTTGCTTTGCTGCTGACCGGATGCGGCCAGCAGCAAGCGACCGTGCAGGAAGCCTATGTCTTCGGCACCCGCGTCGAGGTGCTGGTCTGGGGTGCGCGCGGCGTGGCGGCGCAGAATGCCGTCGACGAGGTGTTGCGCGAGTTCGATCGCCTGCATCGTACCTATCATGCCTGGCAAACTTCCGAACTGACCGCCCTCAACGACGCCATCGCCGCCGGACGGCCGCACGAGGTGTCGGCCGAACTGGCCGAGCTGATCGTTACCGCGCAGGCGCTGACCGTGCAGAGTGATCATTTGTTCGACCCCGGCATCGGCCGATTGGTGGCGCTATGGGGATTTCACGGTGACGAGTTCAAGCCGACACTGCCCGATCCGGGCGCGCTGGCCAAACTCGTCGCGGCAAAAGCATCGATCACCGATTTGACTGTCAGGGAGCGCATCGTTACCTCGAACAATCCGGCCGTGGCCCTCGATTTCGGCGGCTACCTGAAGGGCGTGGCGCTCGACCGGGCCGCAGCGATTCTCAAGACACGCGGCATCCAGAATGCGCTGGTCAATATCGGCGGCAATGTGCTGGCGTTGGGCAAGAAGGGCGACCAAGCCTGGCGCGTCGGCATCCAGCATCCGCGTAGCGCGCAATCCGGCGGCGCCCCGCTGGCGACGCTGGAACTTCATGACGGCGAAGCCATCGGCACCTCGGGCGATTACCAGCGCTACTTTGAAGTGGACGGCCGCCGTTACAGCCACCTGATCGACCCGCGCACGGGCATGCCGGTGGTCGGCACGCAGGCGCTGACGGTGCTGATTCCCCCATCGCAAGATGCCGGCCTGCGCTCCGATGTGCTTTCCAAACCACTCTTCGTGGCGGGAGCGGACTGGCTGGCGCTGGCTCAAAAAACCGGCGCAGCTCAGTCATTGCGTGTCGATGGGGAAGGCCGGATTACCGTCACCGCTGCCCTGCGGCAGCGGCTGGCCTTCGAGCCGGCGAATCTCGACGTAAGCGTCGTGCCATAATTCAAAAACGATGATCGGCATCCTCCTCATTACCCACGGCACCCTCGGCGAAGCGCTGATCCAGTGCACCTGCCACGTCATGAACAAGCGTCCGGAACAGTTGCTGCATCTGGGTGTGGCCGCCACTGACGATCCCGCCGACCTGCTTCCCTTGGCGCGACAGATGATCAAGACGGTGGACACCGGTGAAGGCGTGCTGCTGCTGACCGACATTTACGGTGCCTCGCCGTCGAACCTTGCCGCCAAGTTGCTGGCTGCCGGTCGAATTGAAGGTCTTGCCGGCGTGAACCTGCCGATGCTGCTGCGGGCCGTCAATAATCGTGACAAGGGCATGGCTACGCTCTTGACCCGGGCGACCGGCGGCGGTCGCGATGGTGTGCTCAACATGCTGAAACACTGACCCGAACATTGATCCCATGCCGCGCGCCGACACAAAAATCATGAACAAGCTGGGCCTCCATGCCCGCGCCTCCGCCAAGTTGACCGAACTGGCCGGAAACTTTCCCTGCGAAGTCTGGATGGAAAGAAACGGCCGCCGCATCAACGCCAAGAGCATCATGGGGGTGATGATGCTGGCGGCGGGCAAGGGCAGCAGCGTGGTGGTGGATACCGCCGGCGAGCAGGCTGACGCAGCGCTGGAGGCGATCCTGGCCCTGATTGCCGATCGTTTCGGGGAGGATGAATGAGTTTTTCCCTGCACGGCCTGGCGGTTTCACAGGGCATCGCCATCGGCCATGCCCATCTGGTTTCGCACGCCACGCTCGAGGTTGCCCGATACACGGTGCGCGAGCGCGACATCCCGCGCGAGATCGAACGATTCGAGAAGGCGCTGTCGACGGTGCGGAGTGAACTGGGCGTACTCCTCGCCGAAGCGGTAACTCCCGGCTCGCCCAGCGAACTCGCGGCGCTCGTCAATGTACATGCGATGTTCCTTGATGATCCGTTGCTGGCCGAAGCGCCCAAGGATCTGATCCGTGAGTGCGGTTGCAACGCTGAATGGGCACTGGTGCAGCAGATGGAGCACTTGGTGGCGCAGTTCGAGGAAATCGACGACAGCTACCTGCGCGAGCGCAAGCACGACATTGTCCAGGTGGTCGAACGCGTCCTGCGCGTCCTCCTCGACAAGCCAGGCCGGCAGGGCAAGCGGGGCGGCTACAGCGAACTGGTCATCGTCGCGCATGATCTTTCCCCTGCGGACACCATCCAGTTCAAGAATTTGAAGATTGCCGGCTTCGTCACCGACCTGGGGGGCGCCACTTCGCACACCGCAATTGTCGCCAGAAGCCTCGCCATCCCGGCCGTGGTCGGCCTGCACCATGCCCGTCCCTTGGTGCGCGAAGGCGACCTGATCATTGTCGACGGCACGCGTGGCGTGTTGATCGTCGACCCTGGTGAGCGGGTGCTGGAGGAATACCAGCTCAAAAAACGCGAACTGGAGCTGGAACGTTCGAAGCTGAAGCGGCTCAAGACTGCGCGCTCCGCGACGCTCGACAATGTCGATATCTCCCTGCAAGCCAACATCGAGTTGCCGCAGGACGTCGTGCAGGTCAAGGAAGCCGGCGCCGACGGTGTCGGCCTGTTCCGCACCGAGTTCCTTTTCATGAACCGCGATACGCTACCCAGCGAGGACGAACAGTTCGAGGCCTATCGAATGGTGGCGAAGTCGCTCGCCGGCAAACCGCTGACGATCCGCACGCTTGATCTCGGCGCCGACAAGACAGCCCGTGCGCTGCATGGCACCGAACGCCAGTCGCCCAACCCGGCACTCGGCCTGCGCGCCATCCGCTATTGCCTGGCCGAGCCGCAACTGTTTCTCGCCCAGTTACGAGCGATCCTGCGCGCCTCGCATGTCGGCAACGTGCAGATCCTCATCCCGATGCTGGCGCATGTCACCGAGATCGAGCAGACGCTCGCCATGATCGAGCAGGCCAAGCAGCAACTGCGCGAACGCCGCTTCAAGTTCAACGAGCACATCCCCGTCGGGGGGATGATCGAAATCCCGGCTGCTGCCCTGTCCTTGGGTGCCCTGGTCCGTCGCCTGCAGTTCCTCTCGATCGGCACCAACGACCTGATTCAATACACATTGGCAATCGATCGCACTGACGAAGCCGTCGCCCATCTGTACGATCCCCTGCACCCGGCCGTGCTGCGGCTGCTCTCACATGTCATTCAAACGGCACAAAAGGCCGAGATGCCGGTGGCCGTTTGCGGTGAGATGGGGGGTGACCCGAAGCTGACGCGGCTCTTGCTGGGCATGGGGCTGCGGCAGTTTTCCATGCATCCGACGCAACTGCTCGAGGTCAAGCAGCAGGTGGTGATGGCCGACACCGAACAACTCTCCGCGAAGGTGACCCGCCTGCTGCGGTTCGATGAACCGGAGCGCATCCGCGAGCTGGTTGACCGACTCTGAGCCGGATTTGCGCCGTACCGCCAGCGCCGACTTTCCAGAATAACTGCTCCCGGGGGGTTTACCTCGCCGCCCTTTAACACTAGAGTTCGCCCCCATGCGAAATATTTTGCTGATTCTCCTTGTCGCGCTCCACGGTTTTGTTGCCTCCGCACACGCGGAGGAGGTTCTGCTGCTCCAGCCCAGCCTGTCGTTGAGCGAACTGCCGCCATCGATGATGGACCGTGCCGTCGACGGCATGCAACACACGCTTGATCAGGCACTTCAGCTTCTGGGCATTCGCTACCAGCGTGGCGGTAATACACCCGAGACCGGGTTCGATTGCTCCGGCTTCGTGCGCCACGTGTTCGGCACCAGCCTTGGTTTGTCGCTGCCACGCAGCGCGCTCGCCATCAGCCAGGCGGCCGAGCGGGTCGACAGGCAGGAACTGCAACCCGGCGATCTGGTGTTCTTCAACACCATGCGCCGCGCTTTTTCCCATGTCGGCATCTATCTGGGTGACGGCCAGTTCGTTCATGCCCCGCGAGCCGGCGGCCGCGTGCGCATCGAGAACATGGGCGACCGTTACTGGAAACGGCGGTTCGACGGCGCGCGGCGCATCCCGCTAAACGTGTAACGCATGTCCGAGCACGGTAGCATCGGCCCCGTCACGGCGCAGCGCCTCTCCTTCGCCGCGCCGATCACGCTGGCGGCCGGCATCACACTGCCGGCCTGGGAACTCGCCTACGAAACCTACGGCACACTGAATGCCGCCCGGTCCAATGCCATTCTGGTCTGTCATGCCTTGTCCGGCCATCATCATGTGGCGGGTTATTACGCCGACGATCCGAAAAACGTCGGCTGGTGGGACAACCTGATCGGCCCCGGCAAACCGCTCGACACCAACCGCTTTTTCGTCGTCGGCGTGAACAACCTGGGCGGCTGCCATGGCTCGACAGGTCCTTCCTCCATTAACCCGGCCACAGGCGAACCCTGGGGGGCGGATTTCCCGGTGGTCACCGTCAGCGACTGGGTAAAAGCCCAGGCGCAACTCGCCGATGCCCTGGGCATTGAGGCGTGGGCGGTCGTGGTCGGCGGCAGTCTTGGCGGCATGCAGGCATTGCAATGGACGATCGACCAGCCCGCCCGGATCCGCCACGCCCTGGTGATCGCCGCGGCGCCCAGACTCACCGCGGAGAACATCGCCTTCAACGACGTCGCCCGCCAGGCCATCATCACCGATCCCGAATTCCATGGCGGCAACTTTTATCGCCACAAGGTGCGACCGACGCGCGGCCTGCGGCTGGCACGCATGCTCGGCCACATCACCTATCTGTCGGATGACCAGATGGCCGAAAAATTCGGCCGCAAGCGGCGTCCCAGCGCCGGCAGTTACGGTTTTGGCGTCGAGTTCGAGATCGAGTCCTACCTGCGTTATCAGGGCGACAAGTTCGCCGGCTGGTTCGACGCCAACACCTACCTGCTGATGACGAAAGCGCTCGACTACTTCGATCCGGCCGACGCCTGCGACGGCGATCTGGCTGCGGCGCTCGCCGTGGCGAAAGCGAAATTCCTCGTCGTCGCCTTCACCACCGACTGGCGCTTTTCGCCGGCCCGCAGCCGCGAGATCGTGAATGCGCTGGTCAAAAACAAGCACGATGTCAGCTATGCGGAAATCACCAGTCCACACGGTCACGACGCCTTCCTGATGGACGACCACTACTACCACGCGGTGTTGGCGGCCTACCTGCGCAACGTGGCAACATGACCCACTCCCTCAAACGCCCCGACTTTGATGTCATCGCCGGCTGGATGAAAGCGGGCGAAAGCGTGCTCGATCTCGGTTGCGGAGAAGGCGAACTGATGCAATTGCTGGCGTCGCGAGGCCTCTGTGGCTGGGGCATCGAACGCGATCCGGGGCGCGTGCTGGCGGCCATCGAAAATGGTGTCAATGTCATCCAGAGCAACCTGGAAGAGGGGCTGGCCGGTTTCGAGGACCAGGCCTTCGATCATGTCGTGTTGTCGCGCACGCTGCAGACCGTGCGGCATACCCAGCAGATTCTGGCCGAAATGTTGCGTGTCGGCCGCGAAGCGGTGATTTCCTTCCCCAACTTTGCCTACTGGAAGAACCGCATGGCCGTGCTGAACGGCCGCATGCCGGTGTCGGACGATCTGCCCTACCAGTGGTATGACACACCCAACGTGCGTTTCTTCACCATGCTCGATTTCGAGAGCCTCTGCGACGAAATGGGCATCGCCGTACGCGAGCGTATGGTGCTCGACGAACACGGCAACAACGTCACCGAAGAACACAACTTCCTCGGCAGCCTGGCCGTTTATCGCATCGGCCGGGATAGCTGACCCAGGGAAGTGCCGTCGTTCCGCCAGTCCCCCAAAGGGGATTTCCTTCGGTCACGCCGACTTATTCGGGCCGGCTCACCCGGTGAGCGCTGCCAAATAGAAGTACCGGACGATGCAGATTGGCAATTAATCTGCGATCCCGGGTCAGCTTGGTGACAGCCAATTGCGTTAGGCAAGCTTGAGCCGCGCTTGGCGATAACAACAGGAGGTACAGCATGAAACGTTTTCTGCTCGCAGCGGCCGTTGCGGTTGCCGCCATTGCCACCCCGGTGCACGCCACCGACGTGGGTGTCACGGTCAGCATCGGCCAGCCCGGCTTCTATGGTCGCCTCGATATCGGCGGTTATCCGCCGCCACAAGTCATATATCGCCAGCCGGTAATCATTGAAATTGGTCCGTACGAACGCCCGCCGATCTATCTGCGCGTGCCACCCGGACACGCCAAGCATTGGAGCAAGAACTGTTACAAATACAATGCCTGCGGCGAGCGGGTCTACTTTGTGAAGGACGACTGGTACAGCCGCGAATATGCGCCGCGTTACCAGGAAAAACATCGTGACCGCCGGGATGACTACCGCGACAAGCGCGGAGATGATCGTCGCGGGAAGCAAAAGCATGATCGCCAGGACAAAGACAAAGATAACAACAAAGATTACGGCCGAGGCCGTGATCGCTAAGCCATTGGCCTGAGACCTCCTCGATTCCCAACTGGCGGGCCTTACGGCAGCAAGCTTATTTGTCTGTGTAGTTGGTGCCCGGAACCGGAATCGAACCGGTATGCCTTTGCAGGCGAGGGATTTTAAGTCCCTTGTGTCTACCTATTTCACCATCCGGGCAGCGCTGACATTCTAATCTCCCCGGTGTCTAATCTGCCCCTTGCCACTGCCGGTGAATGACTTCCCTGATGAGATGCAATCTACGATGGAAGAAGTGATCGGCACCGGGTATGACGGTGATCGGCAGGTTGAGCGGCTCGGCCCAGGCCAGTACATTGGCAAGCGGCACGGTGTCGTCCACGGCGCCATGAATGACGATGGTGTCGGCGGGCACGGCGGCGGTTTCATAGCGGCGTAGTCCCTCGATGAAACCGGCAGCGGTGCCGACCAGTACCAGTCGGGCCGCGGGTTCGCTGCGCTCGACAAGCTGTTGCGCCAGCCGGGTCACGACGTAGGCGCCGAAGGAAAAGCCGGCCAGATAGACCGGCAGCGTTGCACCGAAACGTTCGCCCGCGTAGGCATGCACCGCCAGCAGGTCGTCGGTTTCGGCGCTGCCGTGGTCGTGTTCGCCCTCGCTGTCGCCGACTCCGCGAAAATTCGGCCGCAAGGTCGCGCAGCCGAGTTCGCGAAACGTCCTGGCCAGCGTGGTCACCACCTTGTTGTCGGCGGTGCCACCATAGAGCGGGTGCGGGTGGGCGACGAGCGCGATGCCGGTGGGCTTCTCGCTGCCGGCAGACTGCGCCGGCTCGACGAAAAGCTCGATGCGGCCGTCAGGCCCGTCGAGCAGGACGCGCTCGTGTCTGCTCATGCCCGCGCCGGGCCGCCCCAAGCGGGCATGCGCCCCCCTGTCACCGCTTCGGGTGATTTCATGGGGGGCAGCGAGCCGAATTTGCGAGCGCGGGGGGCCACTACTGATTTTCCAGCAGCAGCCGCTCGACAATCTTGCCCTGGCCGAGATGCGAATCGACGATCTCGTCGATGTCTTCCTGATCGACGTAGGTGTACCAGGTCGCCTCGGGGTAGACGACGATGACCGGCCCCTTGTCGCAATGGTCGAGGCAGCCGGCGCTGTTGATGCGCACATTGCCGGGAATCTTGTCGCCGGCTTCCTTGACGCGATCCTTGCAGTATTCACGCATCGCCTGGGCGCCGTTGTTGTTGCAGCACATTTCGCCCGGCTCGCGCTGGTTGGTGCAGAAAAAGACGTGGTGTTTGTAGTAGCTCATCGTTGTTCTCCTTGTGTTGGGGGTGCCAATTTACCAAAGTCGGCGTGACCTCAGGGAATCCCCGCGGGACTGGCGGGACGGCGCATTTGGCGTTATAAGCATAAGCCCTGTCAGTTTTCCCCCATCCGTGCCCAACTTTCCCGCTCCTTCGACCATCCCGCTTGACCCGGTTCGTGAACGCGTTTTACTACTGACGCTCGCCGGCATCCAGTTCGCGCACATCCTCGACTTCATGGTCATGATGCCGCTCGGGCCGATCCTGATGCAGGAGCTGGCCATCGACGCGCACGAATTCGGCCTGCTGGTCTCGGCCTACACCTTCACCGCCGGGTTTGCCGGCGTGCTGGCGGCGATGTTCGTCGATCGCTTCGAACGCAAACGCCTGCTCTTGACGATGTTCGCCCTCTTCGCGCTGGCGACGCTGGCCTGCGGGCTGGCGCCGAACTACGCGACCCTGCTGGCGGCGCGCGGACTGGCCGGCGCCTTCGGCGGCGTGTTGGGCTCGATGGTGCACACCATGGTCGGCGACCTGATTCCCTTCGAGCGGCGCGGCCGCGCCAGCGGCACGATCATGACGGCGTTTTCGCTGTCCACCGTCGCGGGCGTGCCGCTCTCGCTGTTCCTCGCCAACCATTTCGGCTGGCGTTTTCCCTTCTTCCTGATCGCCTTTCTCGCCGTCCTGCTGCTACTGATCGGGCTGAAGCAATTGCCGCTTTTGCGCGGCCATCTGCCGAGCGCCATCCTCGGCGAAGCCGAACGCACCCATCCGCTCGCGGCGATGCGGGAAACCCTGAAAAACGCCAACCATCGGCGCGCGCTGGCCTTCATGGCGCTGTTGATGCTCGGCGGCTTCACGGTGATTCCCTTCATCACCATCTATGCGACAGCCAACGTCGGCATCCGCCAGGACGACATCCCCTACATGTACCTCGCCGGCGGGTTCGCCACCTTTTTCACTGCGCGCTGGATCGGTCGGCTGGCCGACGCTTACGGCAAGGTGCGCGTCTTCCGCTATGTCGCGTTTGCCGCGCTGGTGCCGCTGTTCGTGCAGACCCACCTGCCGCCGGTGCCGCTGTGGATCATGGTGGCCTGCGCCACGCTGTTCTTCATCCTCGTGCCCGGCCGCATGGGGCCGGCGATGGCGATCATGGCCTCGGCCGTCGAGCCGCGCCTGCGCGGCACCTTCCTGTCGCTCAACGGCGCGGTGCAGAACATGTTTTCCGGCATCGCCGCCTATCTCGGCGGCCTGATGATCACACTCGAAGGCGGACGGCTCGTCGGCTACGGCAACGTCGGCCTGCTGGCAATGGGCGCGACCTTGCTGGCCATCTATTTCGTCGGGCGCATCCAGATGAACACCACCTTGCCCGCAGGCAAGGCTCAAGCGGGAGGCAATTGAAAAGTCGGCGCTGGCGGGATGAAATGCCCCGCATGGGGTACGGCGGCAATACGGCAGAGCGCCGGTCACCGGGGCCACTGGCCGTTCCGATCAGGGCGTCGATTGCCGCCCTGATCTGGATTTTGTCCGTGGCGCTGCCTCAGTCGGCCAGTCCGCGCACGATGAGTACCGAGACACCGATCTTGCGCACCAGATTCTCGGCCACGCTGCCGAGCAGCAGGCGGCGCACGCCGCGCCGGCCGTGCGAGCCGACCACCAGCAGATCGGCCCGCGCGGCCTCGACGGCTGCGGCGATCAGGTCGTCGGCATGCTCGCCATGGCCGCGCAGCAGCCGCGCCGTCGGCTCGATGCCCGCGGCGCGGGCCTGTGCGGCGGCACGCCCGAGCACGTCTTCGCCGCCCGCTACCAGCACATGCTTGAGCTCGTGCGTGCCGCTTCCCTCGCCGGCATTGAAGACATGCACGAGATGTTCGTCGATGGCGTGGGCGATCTCGAGGCCGGCGCCGTGCAGCTTGGCGAGCGTGATGGCTTCCTGCAGGGCTTTTTGCGAGGTATTGCTGTCGTCGATGGCGACGAGGATATGTCGATACATGGAATGCTCTCCGTTACGGTCAATCCAGTCCGCGCGCCGCGTTCTGCGGGGTCACTAACTTCTTTTGAATCACGAATACGACGATGGCCGCGGCCAGTCCGATCAGGTCGGAGGTCAGGCCGCCGCTGATCATGGCGAGCGCCGAGACCAGCAGGACGCCACGCAACACCCAGCCGACCGTGCCGAAGAACCAGCCCTGGATCGCCGAAGCCAGCAGGAAGATGCCGAAGCCGGCGGTGGCGAAGCCGTGCAGGTTTTCGTGCCAGGCGCCCTGCATCAGCATCGCCGGCGAATAGAAGAACATGAAGGGCACGACGAAGGCCGCGAGACCGAACTTGAAGCTTTCGACACTGGTCTTCATCGGGTCGGACTGCGCGATGGCGGCGCCCGCATAGGCGGCGAGGGCCACCGGCGGCGTGATGGCGGAAATCACCGCGTAGTAGAAGATGAAGAAATGCGCCGTGAGCGGCTCGATGCCGAGCTGGATCAGGCCCGGCGCAATCACGCTTGCCGCGACCGCATAGGCGGCCGTGGTCGGCATGCCCATGCCGAGGATGATCGCGACGCACATGGCGAAGAACAGCGCGATGAGCTGGCTTTGCCCGGCGATGTCGAGCAGCATGGAAGAGAATCGCGTGCCGATGCCCGTGAGCGCGATGACGCCGACGATGACGCCCGCCGCCGCGCAGACGGCGACCAGTTGCAGGGACATGCGCGCGGCGATCTCGAAGGCGTAGAGGATGGATTTCAGCCCCATGCGGAAGGGCGTGAACCAGCTGACGACGGCAGCGGCGACCATCGCCAGCGTGCCGGCGCGAATCACCGAGTAGCCCATGAACAGGGCGCCGATCAGAATCACGATCGGGATGAACAGGAAGGCCTGGCGGGCCAGCCGGGCGAATTCCGGCAACTCCTCGCGCGGCAGGCCGCGCATGCCTTTCTTGAGCGCCTCCTTGTCCACCATGAAGTAGACCGACAGGAAATACAGCACGGCGGGAATGATCGCGGCGATGACGATTTCCGAGTAGGGAATGCCGGTGATCTCGGCCATGATGAAGGCGCCGGCGCCCATGATCGGGGGCAGTATCTGGCCACCCGTGGAAGCCGCGGCCTCGATCGAAGCGGCGGTCTGCGGCTTGTAGCCCACTTTCTTCATCAGCGGGATCGTCAGCGAACCGGTGGAGACGACGTTGCCGGCCGAGGTGCCGTTGATGGTGCCCATCAGCGCGGAGGAAAAGACGGCGACTTTCGCCGGGCCGCCGCGCGCGCCGCCGGCGGCGGCGAAGGCGAAGTTGACGAAGTATTCGCCCACCCGGCTGGCCTGCAAAAAGGCGGCGAAGGTGATGAAGAGGATGATGTAGGTCGAGGAAATCGCCGTGGTCGGGCCGAGTACGCCGTTGTCGGTATAAAGGAAGGCGAAGAAGCGCGCCGGGGCGTAGCCGCGGTGTTCGAGCACGCCGGGCAGCCAGGGGCCGACGAAGCCATAGGCGATGAAGACGCCGACGATGACCACCAGCGCGAGCCCGGCGAGGCGGCGCGTCAGTTCGAGGATGAGCAGAATGCCGGCGATCGAGGCGAACATGTCGTTCGGATGCGGGAAGACCTGTGCGCGCATGCGCAGGAATTCGGCGTGCGAGATGATGTAGAGGCCGACCGTGATGGCGGCGATGGCGAGCAGCGAGTCGGCGGCGCCCAGCTTGCCGCGGTCGCGCGGCGGCGCGATCCAGGAGGCGACGATCGCCAGCACGGTGCCGACGATGAGCGGGTAGCCGAAGGTGTACAGCATCTTGTCCGGCGGCGCGCCGGTGGGCACGCGGTCGTCGGTGGCGATGGCGTAGAGGATCTGCAACAGCGCGGTGAAGATGGCCGCGGCGGCGGGCAGCAGGCAGGCCCATTCCAGCGGGGTGAAGGGCCGGCGGACGGCCTGTCCGACGGGAAAGGCGCGGGCCGAAAAATACATGAAACCCAGGGCGAGGCCGCCCGCCACGTGGCTGAGCCGGTACACCCAGGTCTCCAGCGGGTAGAAGTTCATCACGAAGACATGGAAGGCCGTGTAAAGCACGCAGGCGGTTGCGAAAGCCAGTCCCAGGCCGCCGGTGAATACGCGCTGGTTGGCGACGACGATTTCGGCGTCGACGCCGGCGGCAAGGCTGCCCTTGTCGGGCGCTGGCGATGCGTTACCGGCCGCGGATGTTTCGCTGCTCATGTGGTTTTCTCCTCGGTGTCCCCTGGATGATTCTTATTGACAACGAAATCCGGCCGGAGGGACGTCCTCCGGCCGGATTGCAGCCGACAGCAGAGCGGTCGATCAGTCCTTCAGTTTGGCGGGAATGGTGATGCCCTTTTCCTGATAATAGCGCACCGCACCCTTGTGGTAGGGCAGGAAGCTGTTGTTGTTCCAGTTCTGCAGCACCGTGCCCTTGGCGGCGGCGTGGATCTGCACCATGCGCGGATTGTTTTCCAGCACCAGCTTGGTGACCTCGTAGGCCAGGCTCTCCGGCATCTCCTTATGCACCACGGCGTAGTTCCACATGGCCACCGAGTTGTTGTCTTCCTTCTGCACCGTGTAGGTGTTGGCGGGAATCTTGAACGGCGACACTTCGGGGAAGGCCTTGACGACCTTGGCGTGCTCTTCCGGCGTGAAGGCGAAGGTGACGACGTCCGCTTCGGCGGCCAGTTGCGAGAAGGCGCCGATGGGCAGGCCGGCAGCGAACAGGAAGGCGTCGATCAGGCCGTCCTTGAGCTGGCTGGCGGCATCCGCCGCGCCGCTGCGCGTGATGGTGGCGTTCACGCCCAGTTCCTGCAGGAAGCGCGGCCAGTAGCCGTCGGCGGTGCCGCCGGCGGGACCGACGCTGACGCGCTTGCCCTTCAGGTCGGCGATCGACTTGATGTTCGACTTGCGCATCGCCACGGCGTGGAAGGGCGTTTCATACATGGCGAACAAGGCGCGCACGTCGGTATGCTTGAGGCCGGGGGCCAGCGGGCTCTTGCCGGTCCAGGCGTCATACATCGGGCCCATGGTCACCAGGCCGATGCCGTGTTCCTTGTTCTGCACCAGGGTGGCATTGACGGTCGGGCCGCCGGTGACCTCGCCGCTGGAGTTGATCTTCAGGGCTTCGCCGATGTAGCCGGCCAGGCCATTGCCGTAGACGAAATAGACGCCGCCCTGGCTGGCGGTGCCGATGGTCAGGCTACGCGGCCAGCCCTTGCGGTCCTGCGCCATGGCGCTACCGGCAAGCAGGGCGGCTCCGGTGGCGAACGCCACGAGCGATTTCACGACTTTGTTCATATATTTGCCTCCTGTTCGTTGATTCCGTTCTGGGTTGGCCCGGGGCCGGTAGGTAGCGACGCCGGATGGTTGACACACCGCCATGGACGCGGCGAAGGCGTATTGTAAAAGATATATCCGCCCATCAGCCAGGCTTTTAAGGATAGGTCCAGTCAAGTATTTTGCCTTGGCGGCCCGTAGAGCCCACGAAGTTTTCCCTCAATCACCCGCGTAGGGCCGGGAAATTCCCGTGTCGCATCGTCAATCCGGCACTGTCAGGGCACTGTCAGCCCCGGATGCGCGAGAGTCTCCCGCGCCGGGGTGATTCGCGGTGGCTGGGTAGATTCGTTGATGTGATTGAGAATCTTCCCCACGGTGCCGGCACCACCGACCGCAGCGGTGGATTGGGCGCGAGCACGCCATAGTTGCGATGGCGATGCGCCCGCGGTGGCGGCAGCAGGGCGGCGATCTTTGTGATCAGCTGCAGTGGCGTCGGCACCAGCGTCGCCGCGTCGAGTTCGAGGGCGCCATGATTGCCGCCGTACCCCATGCGGGGCATTTCAACCCGCCAGCGCCGACTATTGCGGGGCGGGATACTTGAGCGCGTTCTTGGCGATCTTGTCCTTCGCGGCGGCGATCAGGTCGATGTCTAGCGCATCGGCCATTTCGACCAGGTAGATCAGCGTGTCGGCCACTTCGTCGCGGATTGCGGCGAGTTTTTCCGGGGACGGCGCGCGGCTTTCCTCGGGCGTGGCCCACTGGAAATGTTCGACCAGTTCGGCTGCTTCGACAATCATCGCCATCGCGAGGTTCTTCGGAGTGTGATATTGCTGCCAGTCGCGGGCGGCGGCGAAGTCGCGCAGGGCGAGTTTGAGGGCATCGAGATCGGTCATTTTTTATTCCGTAAGCGCATCAGCCAGGGCAGGGCGAGAAAAGGCCACAGTGAGGAGATCAGACGCGTCAGGCCGTTGAAGTTGAGGAAGTGGCCCTGTTGCCAGACGCGCAGGGTGTTTTCGAGATAGGGGTTGGCGGGCATCAGGTTGGCGAGCACGGTGGCGAGCATCAGCGCCATGGCCGCCAGCACCTGCCGCCCGCCCAGGGGCAGCTTGAGCGCGCCGGCCCACAACACCATGCCGATGGCCAGACCACCGAGCGTGCCCGGCGTGACCCAGGCGAAGCCCTGCACGCCTTGCATCAGCAGCATCAGGGCGAAACTCTTGACGAGCATGGCCGCACCGAGCAGCGCCAGCGGCAGGAGCACCGGATGGTTGCGGGCGAGCCGGCTGCCGATGAGGGCAATCGCCAGTGTCTGGGCGGCGACGGTTGCCATTTCCATCTCGATGAACCGGCCCGCCTCGAAACTGAGCGCGGCAGGCAGGCCGAAGAGGCCGCGCAGGTTGCCGTTGCCGAACAGGAAGGTTTCGGGATTGAGCTGGGTGAGCAGCCAGAGCGCGACCAGCAGCAGGCCATGGTCGCCGGTCACGCCGCCCAGAAAACGGCGTTCGCGCCAGGCGTGCAGGCGGCCGCCATCGAGCAGATGCGCGCCCCAGCGCAGGCCGGCCGCTGCGCCAATAAACGCGCCCAGAGCATTCATTGCCAGATCGAGATTGGACGGCACGCGGCTGGGCAGAAAGTTCTGCGCGATCTCGAGGCTGCCGGAAAGCAGGGCACCCAGCAGCGCCGCCACGGCGAATGCGGCGTAACGCGGCAATCGCGTCGACAGGACGGTCGCCCACAGAAAGCCAAGCGGCACATAGGCCAGCGTGTTAACTGTGAGGTCGAAGCCGGTGTAGTAACGCGGCCAGCTGGCCGTGAGAAAAATCAGCGGGCTGAGGCCGCTATCGCGCCAACCGACAAAGGGATGCAGGCTGCCGTAGATCGCCAGCAGTGTCCACGCACCTGCCAGATACAGCGGTAATCTGGGCGGGGTGCGTGTCGACACGCGTTAACTTTCATGATGCGGGGCAACACCCCGCACCATGAAAACGCCCGCCCCCCTTGCCCCCCTCTCGGGGGTTCCAACCGGCTCGCTGCGCTCGGTTATCACGGGGCGTTTTTTTCGGCAGTGGTGCGGATTGCGCCTGGCGGCGCGTGCCGCGTTTGCTTGGGGCGGCCCGGCGCAAACGCTACCTGGTATTTCACGTTAAGTCAGATGCCGTGGGATGGGTTCAGCCGGGCGCGCAGGCGGTGCAGCAGTTCCTGCGGGGACAGCCGGGCGGCATCGAAGCGCGGCAGCTCGATGCCGTCGAGGGTGTTTTTCACCAGCAGGCCGAGGTCGGTGTCACCTTCCATCAGCAGACGGCGGTCGAAGAACAGCGTGTCGGGGTCTTCCTCGCGCGCCAGCAGGGCAATGAAGTCGCGGGTGCGGGCCGAGATGGTCAGGTCGGGCTTGCTGGCATCGAAGAGTGGACGAAAACCGCGCTCGCCATAGCTGAAGCGCAGCGTCATGCCCGCATCCAGCACGCGGATCGTGAAGCGCTTGCCGATGAGCATTTCCAGCGGCTCGCGCGGGATCATGCGGCCGAGCGCCAGATTGAGAGTGGTCACCAGAGCCAGTGTCGGCGGCAGTTGCGGCAGCCGGTTACCGAGGCGCGTCAGGGCTGCGGGAATTGTGAAGTCAGGCAAGCGAAAATTATTCAGCATTGATGTTCACCATTTCAAGTCCGGGGCGCTCGTGCCAGAAGCCGTTGCAAAAATCGCCGCCCGGCATGTTCGTTGCCGGCTGGTTTTCGATCAGGCGACGATAGGCCCCAATCAATTCGATCATGGTGTCGACTTGCGGCGAAATGCGCAGCAGATCGACCCCGGCGGCGACCAACTCGGGTAGCTCAGGTTCGAGATGATATACCCGGGCCGACTGGGTCTGGGTGCCGTTGATGGTCAGGAAAGCTTCGCCATCGCGGGTTTTCAGCGTCAGGCCGTCGGGAAAGTCGATGCAGCGGAATTCGCAGGTGTCTTTTTGCAGGTTGTAACGGCGTGCCGTGAAGCAGCGCGCCGAGTAGGCCAGCGGCAGGCGGCCATGCACGAACACTTCGGTTTCGATGCCCGCCGGTTTTTCCTGCTGCAGGCCGGTCAGCGCCTTGCGGCCGATTTCCGGCGGCATCACCCAGCGCGTGGCGCCGGTATCGGCGAGCAGCTTCAGCGTGTGGCTGTTGAAGATGTTCAACGTCGGCCCGGCAACAAAGGTCTGGCCGCGTTCGGCCAGTTGCCGCACCGCGCCCATCTCGTTGGCCTCGATGGTCAGCCGCGCATCGTCCCGCGCGGCATCGAGCAGACGGCGCACCGCCTTGAGATCGGATTCCGATTCGATCAGCGGCAGGGTCGACAGCGCGACCTGCTTGCCGGCATCGGCGAGCAGGGTCGCCACCGCCAGCCAGTCGTCGAGACGCATTTCATGGCGGCGCGAGCAGACCGCCTCGCCCAGATAAATGACATCGACCGGCTGCGTCGCCATGGCGGCGTAATAATCCATGACCTGCTGTTGCGGCCAATAGTAGAGCAGGGGGCCGAGAGCCAGTTTCAAGAGCGCACCTCCATTTGCAGTCCGGCCGCCGGGCCGCCCCAAGGCCGGACGGCGCGTTCGCGGAGCGAACATCCGCGCCAATGGTCATGCGAAGCGCCCCGTAACAATTGAGCGTAGCGAGCTACAGTCACCTCCCTTCCCAGGGAAGGGGGGGCGGGGGGGATGGGGGTCATCATTTCCAGGGGCGGTTATACGCGCCGAGGGTTGCTGATTTGCCCTCCGACACCTTGTTGAGTTCGGCCATCCACGCCGCTGTCGGCTTGAAGTGTTCGGGGTCGCGACGGCAGGTGTCGATGGCGTCGCGCCACACCCTGGTCACCTGGGTGACATACGCCGGGCTGCGCTGGCGGCCTTCGATCTTGATGGCGGAAACGCCGATGCGCATCAACTCGGGCAGCAATTCCAGCGTGTTGAGGCTGGCGGGCTCCTCGATGGCGTAGTAGGTCTCGTCATCGACTTCAAAGCGGCCCTTGCAGAGCGTCGGATAGCCGGCGCGCTCCCCTTGGCCAAAGCGGTCGATGAGGATGCCGTTGAGGCGGGTTTCCATGCCCGCCGGAGTTTCCTCGTAGCGCACCGCCTTGCCCGGCGAGCAGGCGCCCTGGCAATTCGGCGAGGTGCCAGTGGTATAGGCCGACAGGGCGCAGCGTCCCTCGACCATCACGCACAGGCCGCCGAAGCCGAACACTTCGATCTCGACCGGCGTGTTCTTCACGACATGCTCGACCTGCGCCATCGACAGCACGCGCGGCAGCACGGCGCGCTGGATGCCGAAGTGCTGATGGTAGAAATTGATCGCCTCGTAATTGGTCGCCGAGCCCTGCACCGACAGATGCAGCCGCAGCTTGGGATGATTGCGCCGGGCATATTCCATCAACCCCGGATCGGCGAGGATCACCGCGTCGACACCAAAGGCCGCGGCCTTGTCGACTGCCGCCGTCCATTGCAGCCAGTTATCGGTCAGCGGAAAGGTGTTCAGCGCGACCAGCACCTTGACACCGCGCTGGTGGGCGTAGGCGATGCCCTGCTTGATGCTGGCGTCGTCGAAGTTGAGGCCGGTGAAATTACGCGCGTTGGTGGCGTCGCGAAAACCGGTATAGACACAGTTCGCGCCGTGATCGACGGCGGTCTTGAGGGCCGGCAGGCCACCGGCGGGACAGACGAGTTCAAGGGGGGCGGACATGATTGAACGTGTAAGACGAGGGGGAAGATTATAAAACGGCTGCTGGGCAACTTCCCGGTTTTCCCCGCTGCGCGGTTACGCCAGCCGGGGTTCGGAAAGCCTGGCGCCATTGGACAGCGGCGGCGGCAGGGCTGCCTTGACGCGCGTCAGTTCTGCCCCGGGCGGAATTGAAAAGTCGGCGTGACCGAAGGAAATCCCCTTTTCGGGACTGGCGGGACGGCGGCTTCGTGCCCAAGAGACAGTCGAGAAAAATGAAAGCAGACCCTGGACCATTGGCGCGACCGTGCCGGCTCACGCATCCGGCTTTCTCATTTCCCGCTCATGGATGGCGCGCCGCCGCTGGCGTAATCGATGCGCCGCTGGCGTTCCGCCGCGCCCGCGGCATCCCCGGCGGCGAGTCGGCGGTCGCGGTCGAAGCCGAGCCAGGCCAGCAAGGGCCGGCGCCAGCCCTGCCGCGAAGCGGTTTCGATGGCCAGATCAATGCCGGCGGGCGGCAGGCGACCGGCGCGCAGCAGCAGCGCCGCCGCGAGCAGGCGCGACAAGGGATCTTCGATGCCGGTCAGCGTCGCCACGGCAGCAACGCTGCCCGGCACGCTCCGCTGCGCGAGCGGCAATTTCCCTGGGTCGAGCCCGTCCCATTGACCCGCCAGATAATCAGCGTAGGCCCGCGCTGCGGCGCTGGCGTCCTCCAGCAACGGTCGTGCCGCCGGACAATCCATCTCATCGAGGCTGGCGATGCGTGCGGCGCAGGCGGTCAGTTCGACGCGGGCAAGCGGTTCCGCGCTGCCGGTGCGACCGGCTTCCCGGCGCGCGATGTCAAGTTCGCGTGCGGCGACGCGGGTATCGCCCGCCAGCCAGGCACGCGTGTGTGCCGCCAGCGCGCCGTGCGCGTTGACCTGCCAATCCGGCGTGGGCGGCCCGCCGGCGCAACCGGCGAGCAGCAAGAAAGCGAGACAGGCAGACCGGCGCGTAATGTTCATGGCAGCTTGAGGTCGCGCTCGCGCGCGAAAGGCCATTTGCGATTGACCTCCTCGATCAGCCCGGAAACCCGCCGCAGGCTCGTTTCCACCTCGCTGCGCAAGGCGTCGAGGTCCGCGGTGGCGACGCGCGCATTGACGGCGATGCCGCGCGCCTCGTCGAGCAGGGCGTCGGTCTTCTTCAGGCTGGCGCGCACGTCGGCCAGCAGTGCATTGAGTTCGCCCGTCGCGCGCTGCGCGTCCTCCATCAGGCCGTCCTTGCCGTACAGCCGTGTGTTGGTCTGCGCCAGCAGCCGGTTGGTCTGTTCCAGCGACTCGTGGATGCGCTGCGCGCCCGCCGTGCCGAGCAGACCGTCCAGCGCGCCGCGCGGTCCGGTCAGCCCGCCGGTCACCGTCCGGAAATTGGCGATGCCGGCATTCAGCGGAGATTCGTCCGCGGTGATGCGTACGAGATTGTCGGCCAGTTCGCGCAGGCTGGTGACCAGTTGCGGAATGCCCGCCGTGGCGTCGCCGATCAGCACGTCGCGCCGCGCGCCGTCGGGCAGCGGCGGGTCGTCGAGCAGGCCGGTGTGGGCGCGTAGTTTCGCGCCGCCGACCACGCCGCGTTCGAGCGTGAACACCGAGGAGGTGCGCAGCCAGCGCGCGTCCCTGGTCGGAATGTCGATGTGGATGTGCGCCTTGCCGTCCTCCCCCAGTTCGATGCGCCGCACGCGCCCGAGCGCAAAGCCGGAAAACGTCATGTCCATGCCGATCGTCACGCCTTCCGAATTCTCCGCCAGCAACACCAGGCGCTGGGTTTCCTCGAACACGCCACGCGCGAACATCACGTAGAGCGCGAAGCCGGCGAGCAGCAGCAGGGTCATCAGGACCATCGCCACGGTCTTTGCGCCCGCATGCGGAATCGGCGGACGGGGCGGCTCGGCAGTGAGTGGATCGGGCTGTGAATCGGTCATAAGGGAACGCGTTCAGAAATGCAGCAGCACGAGAGCGGCGCCCTCGATCACCACCAGTAAAAACAGCAGGCGCGCCATCGCGCGCATTTCGCTGCCACTCGCGGCACGGTACGGCGCGTCCAGCACCACTGCCACTGGCGCGATGGCGACGGCGGCACCGAACAGGAATATCTTCAACAGCAAAACCGGTGCGGTGACCGGATCGAACACCTGGCCGACCAGTCGGGTGTAATCGGCCAGCCCCCAGGGGGTCACGCCGTAGACCACCAGATAGGCGACGGCGAGCACCAGCAAGCCGCTGGTCAGCGTCAGCACAATCACGGCCAGCAGATTGGCCGCCACGCCCGGCGCGACCTGTTGGCGGAACAGCGCCGGTGTGCCGAAGTCGGCGCCGCGTGCGCGCTCGCGGGAAAGTCGTCCAAGTACATCCAGACCGGAACGCATGGCGACAAATAAAGCCGCCGCGAGCGGCAGCAGCTCGACGACATAGACGCGCACCACCGCTTCGAGCGCAAGGTGCGACAAACCGTAACTGGCGGCGGACACCGCGACGATGTGGGTCAACACTGCGCCCGCCAGCACACTCAACAGGGCGTAGCCGGGCAGCGCCTGCCAGGCCGAAAAGCAAACCGCCTGTGCCGTCGCCTGGCGTACCGGGCGGCTGTAGTTCGCGGGCGAAAACACCGCGATCAGGGCGGAAGCGGCATACAGCACGAAACGCGCCTCACGCCGCAGGAGGCGCGTCAGCCCTCCGCCACGCGGTGTGTGGCGGGGAACGGCGGACGAAGACAGGGGCATGGCAGGGGACATCGTTTGCAAGAAAAACGACCAGTGGGCTTATCTTAACCCGGCACGATCGTAAACGGCCTCTGGATACAGCACAACAGACGCGCTGTGCTATCTCGAACTGCTCGACCGCTTGCTTCAACTGTGCGCAGGCCGCAATGGAGAAAAACCACCGCGGCGGTCGCTTCAAGCCGCCCGGCTCAATGCGCCTCGTCCGGGTTCGCCCCGCTGCCCAGCTCCGCCAGCAGGGGTGCGGAAAGACTGGCGAGATTGGACAGCGGCAGGAGCAGGGCGGCCTTGACGCGCGTCAGTTCCGTCCGGGGCGGAGTTCAAAAGTCGGCGTGACCGAAGGAAATCCCCGTGGGACTGGCGGGACGGCGCCAAATATGGCCGGCGCCGCTGCCAGTCAAACAAAGGTGGCTGGCGATACCCCGAAGCGCTCGCCAAGCGCCTGCACCTGGCGAATATTGAGCGCGCGCTTTCCGGACAGGATTTCCGAAACCACGCCCTGGCTGCCGATCTCGTGCAGCTCGCTTTGTTTGAGGCCGTGTTGCTCCATCAGGAACTTCAGGGCCTGGATGCCCGTGGTCTCGGGCAGCGATTGCTGCGCGGACTCGTAGTCTTCGATCAGGCCGCCCACGATATCCACCAACTCGATCGCGGGATGACTTTCATCGCCGCCGCTCGCGTCGAGCAGCGCTTCAAGCGTTGCGACCATGCGCCGGTAGTGTGCCGCGTTGCGGATCGGCGCGATATCCGTCGCGTTGCGGAACTTGCTCCACGCCGGCAGCAGGTGCCCGATCTCGATGCGCGCATTCATGATCCCCATGCTCCCTTGTCGCATTCCCGATGCGTCAGCACCGCCTTGACATAGACAATCTGCTTCTCGAAACGGATGTAAGCGACGAGCCGGTATTGCTTGCCGCCGATGTCGAACATCGTCAACTCGCCCACTTTGCCTACCGCATTGAACGTCCGTTTCAATTCGGCCCAATTGCCAAAGCCGTTCTTCTCAATCACCCGTCGCCAGCCCTGCAACGGCTCATGCGCCGCCGGATGTTTGCTGGCGAAGGCGCGCAGCGCACGGTTGCTGATGATTTTCACGAAAGACGGTATATCTCATATAGATATATATGCTGAGTGTTTTTGCGGAGTCTCAGCCGGACTGATAGTCGGCGCTGGCGGGACGGCGGTCCTCCGACCCATTTCTGCCGGTGGAGGAAATCGGGAGCGGCCCCATGGAAGTTGAGCGTCCGGTGTCAGGCGAGGACCTCCTGAGCCAACGGCTACAAGTTTCTTGAACAGGGTGGCCGAAAATCGTGGTATATCCACTCTTTGCCCCAGCGCGGGCTTCCGGCCCCGCAGCATGCATAACATGCACTATCGCAAGTTCCCCCACGGATGAAGATCCCCAACGTTCGGCAGAGCCTTGCACTGCTGGTTATCGGGTCGGTAGTCCCGATAGTGGCAATGGGCGCGTTTCTGATTTTCAGCTACTGGCAGAACGAACAAGCTCGGGTGACGGAAGCCGCCATCAGTCGCGCACGCGCGGTCACATCAGCGGTAGATCGGCAAGTCGGCATTACGCAAGCGGCCCTGCAGGCGCTTGCAACCTCACCTTTGCTGACCAAAAAAGACCTTGCCGGATTTCACGCCCAGGCCGAACTCGCATTGCCGATTCTGAATGCCGAGAATCTGGTGCTTGTGGATCGGACAGGGCAGTTGCGCCTGAGCACGTCTCACCCGTGGGGAACGCCGCTTCCACAATCGCCCACCCCTTCCGTGCTGCTGCAACACATACTGAAAACCGGTCAACCGGGCTTATCCGATCTATTCATCGGCCCCATTACCGACAAACTTATATTCAGAGTCGCCGTACCGGTGACACGTGACGGATCGATTGTTTATTCGCTGAATGCAGCTGCCTTTCCCGCCCAAATGGCGAAGCTGCTGGCGGAACAAAAGCTGCCGGACAGTTGGCGGGCCTCTATCATCGATGGCAGCGGCAGCATCGTGGCTCGAACCCACGAGATGGACAAGTTTCTCGGCAGCAAAGCTACGCCAGAGCTGTGGAAGCGGATCAGTGCCGCCAGCGAAGGCAGCTTTGAAACCGTGTCGTTGGACGGCATTCCGAATGTCTCAGCCTACAGTCGGTCAGCCATGACGGGCTGGACGGTTGCCATCGGCGCGCCCGTAAGCGAACTCAAAGACGACATTCGTCTGACGCTCACCCAGATGCTTGCTGCAGCCCTGTTCGCTTTGGGCCTTGGCCTGATCCTCGCTTCGGCCATCGGTGGCCGGATTGCTGCGGCCTTCATCGATTTGATCAAGCCGGCGAGAGCGCTGGGCGCCGGCGAACCGGTGGTCGTTCCGCGCTCGCCTATCAAAGAAGCCAACGAGGTGGGTGAGGCCCTGCTCGATGCGGCGAGGATTTTGGAACAAGCCAATCGCGCAAAAGCGGATTTCATTTCCCGCATGAGCCACGAATTGCGCACGCCGCTCAATGCGATCCTTGGCTTTGCCCAACTCATGGAAGCTGGCTCGCCGCCGCCAACGCCTTCCCAAACTCAAAGCCTCAAAGAGATTGTCAAGGCAGGATGGAACCTGCTGGATCAGGTGAATGTAATTCTCGATTATGCGATGGTCGAATCGGGCAAAGCGATGCTCTCGCGAGAACCTGTCTCGCTGGTTGAGGTCCTGTCCGAGTGCAAGGCCATGATCGAGCCACTGGCGAAAGAGCGCGGCATCCGCCTGGCGTTTCCGCAATTCGCCAATCCCTGGTTCGTGCTTGTCGACAAGTCCTGGATCAAACAATGCCTGATCAACCTTCTTACCAACGCGATCAGGTACAACAAGCCAAACGGAGCCGTTGTAGTGGAGTGCGAGCTGAGCAGTTCGGGGACAATACGCATCAGAGTCCACGACACCGGCGGCGGTCTGTCTGCGGACGAGCTTGCGCAGTTGTTCCAGCCTTTCAATCGACTCGGCAAGGAACTCAGCGCGGACAAAGGCACGGGCATGAGCCTGGCGGTGACCAAGCGACTGGTCGAACTGATGGGGGGCTCCATTGGCGCGGACAGCACCGTCGGCACGGGCAGCGTGTTCTGGATCGAATTGAATCTGGCAACTGCCCCTTAGCTTGAAGCTCGGAGGCGCCGACTGAATGACCGCTATGGAGAACGGCCCAGGTTGAGTGGCCGGTTTGGAGAAGAAACCTGTGCGGCGGCTGATGGCTTCAAGCCACCCAGCTCAATGCGCCTCGTCCCAGTTGGCCCCGCTGCCCAGTTCCGCCAAGAGCGGCACGGATAGCTTGGCGACGTTGGACATCAGCGGTGGCAGCGCTTCCTTGACGGCGGTCAGTTCCTCGTCCGGCACTTCCAGCACCAGTTCGTCGTGCACCTGCAGGATCAGGCGCGACTGCAGTTTCTCTTTGTCGAGCCAGCCCTGCACGGCGATCATGGCGAGCTTGATGAGGTCGGCGGCGGTGCCCTGCATGGGCGCGTTGATGGCTGCGCGTTCGGCGCCCTGGCGGCGGTTGGCATTGCTGGCGCGGATCTCGGGCAGCCAGAGGCGGCGGCCGAAGACGGTCTCGACGTAGCCGTGCTCGCGGGCGAAGCCGCGCGTTTCTTCCATGTAGCGCGCCACGCCGGGGTAGCGGGCGAAGTAGCGGTCCATGTAGGTCTGGGCGGACGTACGGTCGACGTCGATCTGCTTGGCGAGGCCGAAGGCGCTCATGCCGTAGATCAGGCCGAAGTTGATGGCCTTGGCGGCGCGGCGCTGCTCGCTGCTGACCTCGATGGGCGTGATGCCGAAGACCTCGGCGGCGGTGGCGCGGTGCACGTCTTCGCCCTTGGCGAAGGCGGCCAGCAGGCCGGGGTCGTTCGACAGGTGCGCCATGATCCTGAGTTCGATCTGCGAATAGTCGGCGCTGACTAAACGATGAAGCGATGGCGCAACGAAGGCGGCGCGGATGCGACGGCCCTCCATGGTACGGATGGGAATATTCTGCAGGTTGGGGTCGGCGGAGGCGAGCCGTCCGGTGACCGCGACGGCCTGCGAATAGCTGGTATGCACGCGGCCGGTGGCGGGGTTCACCATCTTCGGCAGCTTGTCGGTATAGGTGTTCTTGAGCTTGGCGAGCGTGCGGTGCTCGAGCAGGCACTTGGGCAGCGGGTAATCCTCGGCGAGCTTGGCCAGCACCTCTTCGTCGGTCGAGGGTGTGCCCGACGGCGTTTTTTTGACGACGGGCAGGCCCTGCCGGTTGAAGAGGATTTCGGCCAGCTGCTTGGGCGAGTTGAGGTTGAAAGGCTGGCCGGCAAGCGCGTGCGCCTCGGCTTCGATGGCCATCAGGCGGCGGCCGAGGGCATCGCTCTGCTGCGCCAGCGCGGCGGTGTCGATCAGCACCCCGCTGCGCTCCATGCGGAAAAGGATTTCCGCCACCGGCAGTTCGATGTCGCGGTACAAGGTCTGCAGACGCGGCTCGTCGGCCAGCGCTGGCGTCAGTGCCTGATGCACGCGCAAGGTGACGTCGGCATCCTCGGCGGCATATGCGGTGGCGCGGTCGATGTCGACCTGGGTGAACGCGATGCGGCCGGCGCCCTTGCCGGTGACGTCGTCGTAGCTGATGGTCTGCAGGCCGAGATGGCGCGTGGCGAGCGCGCCCAGATCGTGCGACTGGTCGGACTCCAGCACATAGGATTCGAGCAGGGTGTCGGCGACGATCCCGGCGAGTGCGATGCCGTGGTTGGCGAAGACATGGCGGTCATACTTGAGATGCTGGCCGACCTTGTGATGCCGTGCCGATTCCAGCCAGGGCTTGATCTGTTCCAGTGTTGTGGCAAACGGCAATTGTTCCGGCACGCCGGCGTAGTCATGCGCGAGCGGCAGGTAAGCCGCGTGGAGCCGATCGCCGTCCATGAGGGCGAACGACATGCCGACCAGACGCGCATGCATGGGTTCGAGCGCAGTGGTTTCGGTATCCAGCGCGACCAGTTCGGCAGCAGCGAGACGCCCCAGCCAGTCGCTCAGTTGCGCGGGCGTGAGGATGCATTCGTAAGCGGTGCGGTCGGGTTCGGTCAGCGCGGCTTGAAAAGTCGGCGCTGGCGGGACGGCGCCCTTGGTCGCCGGGGCGGGTTTTTCGGCAACCTCGCCGGTCAATTCGCGCAGCCAGGTCTTGAATTCGAGTTCCGCGTAGAGCTCGGCAAGCTTTTCCTTGTCGGGCGCCTGCGGCACGAGTTCGACGGCCGGCAATTCCAGGTCGCAGGCCACGGTTACCAGCTTCTTGCCCAGCGGCAGGAAGTCGAGGTGCTGGCGCAGGTTTTCGCCGACCACGCCCTTGATTTCATCGGCATGCGCAACGATGGCGTCGAGCGAGCCATACTGCGCCAGCCATTTGACGGCGGTCTTGGGGCCGACCTTGGCCACGCCGGGGATGTTATCGACCGTATCGCCGATCAGCGCGAGGTAATCGACGATGCGTTCGGGCGCGACGCCGAACTTGGCGGTTACGCCCGCCACGTCCAGCGTTTCGTTGCTCATGGTGTTGACCAGGGTGACGTGGTCATTGACCAGTTGCGTGAGGTCCTTGTCGCCGGTGGAAATCACGCAGGCCTCGCCGCGTGCCGCAGCCTGTGCGGCGAGCGTGCCGATCACGTCGTCGGCTTCGACGCCGTCAATGCACAGCAGCGGCCAGCCCAGCGCGCGGATGCATGCGTGCAGCGGCTCGATTTGTACTGCCAGGTCGTCGGGCATTGGCGGCCGGTGCGCCTTGTAATCGGGAAACCACGCATCGCGGAAGGTCTTGCCCTTGGCATCGAAAACGATGGCGCGTTTTTCGGCGCCACGGTAATCTGTATCCAGTCGGCGCAACATGTTGAGTACGCCATAGACTGCCCCGGTCGGCGCGTTGGCACGATTGCGCAGGTCCGGCATGGCGTGGAAGGCGCGGTACAGATACGATGACCCGTCGACAAGTATGAGCATTGGGAAATTTACGAGGACAATCAATGAGCGCGAAGGACAAGCTGCCGAAAATCGCCGACCCCCGGCTGGCGGCGCCGGCCTCCTCGGCACGCGAGGCGTGGCGGGTGTTTGGCATTATGTCAGAGTTCGTCGAGGCGACCGAGCGGCTGTCGGGCGTGCGCCCGGCGGTGTCAATCTTCGGTAGTGCCCGCGTCAAGCCCGACTCGCCCTACTATCTGCACACCGAGCAAATTGCCCGCCTGCTGTCGGATGCCGGTTTTTCGGTGATCTCCGGCGGCGGCCCCGGCGTCATGGAGGCCGCCAACAAGGGTGCCTTTCACGGCAAGAGCCCCAGCATCGGCCTCAACATCCAGTTGCCGATGGAGCAGACAAGCAACCCCTATCAGGATATTTCCCAAAGCTTCCGCCACTTTTTTGCGCGCAAATACATGTTCGTGCGCTTTGCCGCCGCTTATGTGGTGATGCCCGGCGGTTTCGGCACGCTGGATGAATTGATGGAGGCGCTGACGCTGATCCAGACCGGCAAGACGCCGCGCATGCCGCTCATCCTCGTCGGCGACGGCTTCTGGACCGGCATGCTCGACTGGTTCCGCAGCAGCCTGGTCGCGCAAGGCATGATCGCGCCGGAAGACATGGATCTGATCCAGATCATCGACGAGCCGGCGGCCATTGTCGCGGCGATTTTCAAGCACTACGAAACGCGCGGTTTCGACCATCTGCCGGTCGAACACGAGCTGTTGCTGAATTTGTAAAATGAACGCCCGCCCCCCTTCATCCCCCTCCCGGGGGGTTCTTGACGACTCGCCCTGCTCGTTTATCACGGGGTGCATCTTTTGACAGCGGCGCGGATTGCGGCTGGCGCCGCGTGCCGCGTTTGCTTGGCAGCCCTCTCCCTCAATCCCTCTCCCGCAAGCGGGAGAGGGAAGCTATCTGCCTCCTCTCTCCCTCTGGGAGAGAGGTCGGGAGAGAGGGATTGGCCCG
>DDXB01000059.1:0-32948 GCA_002347405.1 Rhodocyclaceae bacterium UBA2271
CTCATGCAGTTGCGCTTCGCTTCGTTCGCTGTGATCAACTTACGGTAGGACTTCCGCCTACAAGAGTGCGGCCGTGCCGGGCGCACAAGAAAAAGGGCTTCAGTCTTTCGACTGAAGCCCTTGGTATTACTGGTCGGGGTGCCGGGATTCGAACTCGGGACCCCTTGCACCCCATGCAAGTGCGCTACCAGGCTGCGCCACACCCCGACTGGGTGCGGATTATAGCAGAGCGATTGTCACGCATGCAGCAACTTGATGATGCCCATCAGCTCCAGGCGCAGTGATATTCCATTGCCCGCCGCTGCAGTGCTGGCGGGCTTTTTGGCCGCGGGTTCGTCGAGCCGGTTGCGTGCCCCGCTGATGGTGAAACCCTCGTCGTACAGCAGTTGCCGGATGCGGCGCACCAGCAGCACTTCGTGGTGCTGGTAGTAGCGGCGGTTGCCGCGCCGCTTGACGGGTTTGAGCTGGGTGAATTCCTGCTCCCAGTAGCGCAGCACATGCGGTTTGACGCCGCACAATTCGCTGACTTCGCCAATCGTGAAATAGCGTTTGGCGGGTATCGGCGGAAGTTCGGTCTTATCCTGGCTGGACGTTGTCATGCGCCGCGGTCTCGACTGTCGCTTTGAGCTTATGACTGGCGTGGAAGGTGACGACGCGACGCGCGGTAATGGGTATTTCTTCGCCGGTCTTGGGGTTGCGCCCCGGCCGCTGCGGCTTGTCGCGCAGATGGAAATTGCCGAAACCGGAAAGCTTGACGCTGTCGCCGGTTTCCAGCGCCAGGCGCACTTCTTCGAAGAATGCTTCGACCATGTCTTTGGCTTCGCGCTTGTTCAGCCCGACTTTTTCAAACAGCAGATCGGCCAGTTCGGCCTTCGTCATTGTCATTTTTTTGTCCCTTATCCGCGCAGAACCGCGCCGCAGTGCTCGGTTGCCGTGTGTACCAGTTGGGCTACCGCTGCGTCGGCGTCAGTGTCCGCCAGAGTTTTGCGAGTATCTTGCATCGTCACCCGGAACGCAAGACTTTTGCTTTCCGGCTCAATTCCCTTGCCCTGATAGACGTCAAACAGTCGTATTTCCCGCACATGGGCGGGCGCTGCCGCCTGCAACGCGTCCTGCAGCGCCTGCAGCGCACAGTGCTGGGGCACGATCAGGGCGATGTCGCGCACCACGGCGGGGAAGCGCGACGGCTCCCGAAAGACCGGGAACGGTGCGGCCAGCAGCGGTGCCAAGTCGATTTCGAATACCACGGCAGACGCGGCCAGTTCATATTTCTGGTGCCAGCGCGGGTGAATTTCGCCGATGACGCCGATGGGCTGATCTTCAAGCAACACCCGGGCTGCACGGCCGGGGTGCAGTGCCGGATGGCTGGTGGGCTCGAAGCGCAGGCGGCGCGGCGCCAGGATGGCTTCGAGTTCGCCCTTGACGTCAAAGAAATCAACCGGACGTGTCGCCACCCCCCATTGCTCCGGCAACGCCGGACCGGCTGCCAGAGCGGCAATGCGCAACGGCTGGTGATAGCCGGTACCGTCCTGGCCACCACCTCCACCTTCTTGGGTCACGTCAGACAGAAAACACCGCCCCACTTCAAAGAGGCGCACGCGGTCGGCCTGGCGTTTGAGATTGCTGGCCAGCGCTCCAACCAGGCCACCGATCAGGGTGCTGCGCATCACGCCCATCTGGCTGGCAATGGGATTGGCGAGGCGGACGAGTTGCGCGGGCTCTGCGCCGGCGAAGTCGGCTTCCCAGTCGGCATCGACAAAGCTGTAGTTGACGACTTCATGGTAGCCGCGCTCGGCCAGCAGCCGGCGGACTTGCATCGCGCCACGCCGTGCCTCGGGCAGGGGCAGCATTTCGAGGCGCGCCGTGGGCGGTGGCGCGGGTATGTTGTCGTAACCGTGCAGGCGCGCGATTTCTTCGATCAGGTCTTCTTCGATGGCGATGTCGAAGCGATACGCGGGTGGCGTCACGACCAGTTCGTCCACCGTGCGGGTGTAGGCGAAGCCGAGGCCGGCGATGAGTTTTTCGGTCTGGTCGAAGCCGAGGTCGATGCCGAGCACCTTGGCGGCACGCGCGAGGCGCAGGCGCACCGGGGCGCGTGTCGGCAAATGCTCGGCGACAAGTGCTTCGACCACGGGGCCGGGTCGGCCGCCACAGATGTCGATGATCAGTTGTGTCGCCCGCTCGATGGCGCTGCGCTGCAGTTCGAAATCGACGCCGCGCTCATAGCGGTAGGAGGCGTCGGATGAAAAGCCGAGCGCGCGTGCCTTGCCGGCGATGGCGGCGGTATTGAAGAAGGCGCTTTCGAGGAACAGGTCGGTCGTTGCGTCACTGATGCCGGAATGCTCGCCACCCATAATGCCGGCCAGGGCCAGGCTTTTGGCTTCATCAGCAATCAGGGCGGTATCTGCCGTCGGCGTGACGGTCTGCTCGTTGAGCAGCAGCATCCGTTCGCCCGCCGCGGGATAGCGCACATGGATGCTGCCCTGCAACTGGGCATCGTCAAAGGCATGCAGCGGCTGGCCGAGTTCGAGCATCACATAGTTGGTGACGTCGACCAGCGCCGAGATGGCCCGCACGCCGCAGCGTTCTATGCGCTGCTTGATCCAGTCGGGGGTGGCGGCGCGGGCATTGACGCCGCGTACGATGCGACCGCAGTAACGCGGGCAGGCGGCGGGGGCGTCGAGAACGATGCCGCGCGTGTCTTCAAGCACGGGCGCGACCGGTGCCACCGCTGGCAACTGCAGGGGCGCGCCGGTCAGCGCCGCCACTTCGCGGGCAATGCCGCTGAGCGACAGACAGTCGGCGCGGTTCGGCGTGAGTTTCAGCGTGATGAGATTGTCATCAAGTTTGAGGTAGCTGCGGATATCCTGGCCGATGGGTGCATCGGCCGGCAAGGACAACAGGCCGCCATGGTCTTCCGACAGCCCCAGTTCACGTGCCGAGCAGAGCATGCCGCAACTTTCGACACCACGCACCTTGGCTTTCTTGATCTCGATGCCGGGCAATTTCGCGCCGACAAGGGCGCAGGGCACCAGCATGCCGGCCGCCGCGTTCGGGGCGCCGCAGACGATCTGCAACACGCCATGCGCGCCAGCATCCACGGAGCACAGCTTGAGTTTGTCGGCATCGGGATGCTTCTCGACGGACAGCACGCGCGCCACGACGACATGCGAAAAGTCGGCGCCGGCGGGACGGCACTCCTCGACTTCAAGCCCGGCCATTGTCAGCAAATGGCACAGTTCTTCGGTCGACAGTGGCGGATTGACGAGGGCGCGCAGCCAGGATTCGGGGAATTGCATGGCTATGTCCTCGCCGGGCCGCCCCAAGAGGACTCAGTTGCCAAATGAGGCCCCCCCGTGGGGGGCAGCGAGCCGGGTTTGTGAGCGTGTGGGGCCATAATTTTTACTGGAATTGCGAAAGAAAACGCAAGTCGCCGTCGAAAAACAGGCGCAGGTCATTGATGCCATAGCGCAGCATGGTCAGGCGATCCGGTCCGAAGCCGAAGGCGAAACCCGTGTATTTTTCCGGATCGATGCCGCCGCAGCGCAGCACGTTAGGATGCACCATGCCGCAGCCGGCGATCTCGAGCCAGCGGCCTTCCATCGGGCCATGCATGAAGGCGACATCGATCTCTGCCGACGGTTCGGTGAAGGGGAAGAACGAGGGGCGGAAGCGCACCTTGAGGTCGTCACTTTCGAAGAAGCGGCGCAGAAAATCGGCGACCACGCCCTTCAGATCGGCGAAGCTGACGTTCGCGCCGACCCACAGGCCCTCGACCTGGTGGAACATCGGCGAGTGCGTGGCATCTGAATCGACGCGATACACCCGCCCGGGGCAGATCACGCGAATCTCGGGCAGGCTGTCGAGATGCCGGTATTTTTCGGCGTGCGCCAGCATGGTGCGAATCTGCACCGGACTGGTATGGGTGCGCAGCAGGACGTCTTCGCGCAGCTTGCCCGCGGCATCGAGCAGATAAAAGGTGTCGTGCATCGAACGCGCCGGGTGATTCTCGGGCGTGTTGAGTGCGGTGAAGTTGTGCCAGTCGGTTTCGATCTCGGGGCCATCGGCCACTGCGAAACCGATCGAGCGGAATAATTGTTCGATGCGATCGAGCGTGCGCATCACCGGGTGGATGCTGCCGCGGCTCGGGCCACGGCCCGGCAGGGTCACATCCAGCGCTTCGGCAGCCAGTTGGGCTTCCAGCTGGGCATTCTTCAGCGCCTCGCGCCGTAGCGCCAGCGCCGACTCTACCTGCGCCTTGGCGACATTGATCGCCGCACCCGCCGTCTTGCGTTCTTCCGGCGGCAGCTTGCCCAAGCTTTTGAGCAGGGCAGTGAGCGAACCCTCCTTGCCCAGATAGGCCGCCTTGACCTCTTCAAGCCGGGCAATTCCCGTAGCCGCCGTGAAGTCGGCCGTTGCCTGTTCGATCAGTTGTTCCAGATTATTCATGACTGCGGCTGGGCGGAGAAAGGTATGACACGCAAAATCCTGCTAGCAAAAACCAGAAAGGCCGCCCACTGTTGCCGGAGCGGCCCTTCTGTCGATTCAGCCTGAAACCGGGCCGGGCTCAGGCCGACAGCTGTGCTTTGGCCTGGTTCGCCAGCGCGGCAAACGCCGGCTTGTCGAAAACCGCCAGATCGGCCAGCACCTTGCGATCGACTTCGATCGAGGCCTTCTTCAGGCCATTCATCAGGGTGCTGTACTTCATGCCCAGTTCGCGGGCTGCCGCGTTGATCCGGGCAATCCACAGGACACGGAACTGACGCTTTCTTTGCCGACGGTCGCGATACTGGTATTGACCGGCCTTCATCACCGCTTCTTTGGCGACGCGATAAACCGAGGAACGCCGACCGCGATACCCCTTGGCTTGATCGAGAACTTTCTTGTGGCGCGCGCGCGCCGTTACACCGCGTTTGACTCGTGACATAGTTTGCTCTCCTTAACCGTTGGGCAACATGGCACGCACGGATTTGGCATCCGCCTCATGCACAGTCAGCACGCCACGCAGGTGACGTTTCACCTTGGTGGTTTTCTTGGTGAGGATGTGGCGCTTGAACGCCTGAGCGCGCTTGATGCTGCCTGACCCACGCACTTTAAAGCGCTTGGCGGCCCCGCTCTTGGTCTTCATCTTCGGCATCGAAGATCTCCTTTTTATAACATGCCTGCCAGGTGGCTCCCGCCTCGGGAACACTTGTTAACCTGCAGCCACTTCTTCCCGTCCCGCCGCCGGTTGCCCGGCGCGAAACAAAAAACTTGCCAACTCAATTACTCAGCAACCCAACATGCCGCCTATACCGGCTTTTTCTTCGACGGCGCCAGCACCATCACCAACTGCCGGCCTTCCATCTTCGGGAACTGCTCAACCAGGGCCACTTGTTCCAGGTCGGCCTTGATCCGTTCCAGCACGCGCATGCCGATTTCCTGGTGCGCCATCTCGCGACCGCGGAAGCGCAGGGTGATTTTTGCCTTGTCGCCTTCCCCGAGAAACTTGACGATGTTGCGCATCTTGATCTGGTAGTCGTTTTCATCCGTGCCCGGACGAAACTTGATTTCCTTGACCTCGACGATTTTCTGCTTTTTCTTCGCCTCTGCAGCGCGTTTTGCTTCCTGATACTTGAACTTGCCAATGTCCATCAAGCGGCAGACCGGCGGGTCGGCCATCGGCGCGATTTCGACCAGATCGACTCCGATCTCATCCGCTTTCAGCAGCGCCTCACGAACTGAACATATACCGAGTTGCTCGCTATCCACCCCGACTAAACGGATTTCGGGGGCCGTGATTTCGTCATTGACGCGCTGCTTCTTATCTTGGGCTATGGCTCAAATCTCCTAATAATCTATAAAAATCAGACCGCTAAGCCCTTGCTGCTGCGTTCCAGCAGCAGACGCTCGATCAACGCAGCGGGGGACATCTGCCCGAGATCCTGATTGCCTCGGGCACGCAAAGCGACCAACCCAGCAGCCTTTTCCTTGTCACCGACAACGACAATATAAGGCCGCTTCAACAAGCTATGTTCGCGAATTTTATAGTTAATCTTCTCGCCACGCAAATCGCTTTCGACGCGCAAACCAGCGTTTCGCAACATTTTCGCCACACTTTCAGCATAGTCGGTCTGCGCTTCGGAAATATTCATCACCACCACCTGCACCGGCGACAGCCACAAAGGCATGGCGCCAGCATGGTTTTCGATCAAAATCCCGGTAAAACGCTCGAGGGAACCAAACAAAGCGCGGTGCAGCATGACCGGACGCTTGTGGGTATTATCGGCCGCCACATAGTGGATGTCGAAGCGTTCGGGCAGGTTCATGTCGACCTGCAGCGTGCCGCACTGCCAGTCGCGGCCGATGGCATCGCGCAACACGAATTCCAGCTTGGGACCATAGAAGGCGCCTTCGCCAGGGAAGAGGTCATAGGCGATGCCCATGTGGTCGAGGGCGTTCGATAGCGCCCCTTCGAGGGCATCCCAGGTCGCGTCGGAACCGATGCGCTTCTCCGGTCGGGTCGACAGCTTGATGCGCACGCTGTCGAAGCCGAAGTCCTTGTAGATGTCGAGGATCAGCGCCACCACGCTCTTGCACTCATCCTCCATCTGTTCTTCGGTACAGAAGATGTGGGCATCGTCCTGGGTGAAGTGGCGCACCCGCAAGAGGCCATGCAGCGCGCCTGACGGTTCGTAACGATGCACCTTGCCGAATTCGGCCATGCGCAGCGGCAGGTCACGGTAGCTCTTGATGCCTTGCTTGAAGAGAGCGACACCGCCCGGGCAGTTCATCGGCTTCAGGGCGAAAACACGTTCATCCTCGGTTTGCGTGGTGAACATGTGCTCCCGGTAATTGAACCAGTGCCCGGAAAGCTCCCACAACGAGCGATCCATGACATCCGGGGTATTCACCTCGACGTAGCCCGCATCTTCCTGGCGCTGCCGCATGTAGCCAATCAGGTCGAGGAACAGCCGCCAGCCGTGGGGATGCCAGAACACGGAGCCCGGCGCCTCTTCCTGGAAATGGAACAGGTCGAGTTGCTGCCCGAGCTTGCGGTGGTCACGCTTTTCCGCTTCTTCGAGCATGTGCAGGTGGGCGTCGAGTTCCTCTTTTTTCGCCCAGGCCGTGCCATAAATGCGCTGCAGTTGCTCGTTCTTGGGATCGCCGCGCCAGTAGGCGCCGGCCACCTTCATCAGCTTGAAATGCTTGAGCTTGCCGGTGGAGGGCACGTGGGGGCCGCGACACAGGTCGACAAAATCGCCCTCGCGATAAAGCGAAACGTCTTCGCCAGCGGGAATCGCCGCGATCAGTTCCGCCTTGTAGTGCTCGCCCAGCGACTTGAAGAACTCGACCGCCTGGTCGCGCGGCAGGACTTCACGGCTGACGGGAAAATCCTTTTTCGCCAGTTCGAGCATGCGTTTTTCGATCGCCGCCAGATCCTCGGGCGTGAACGGGCGCTTGTAGGCGAAATCGTAGTAGAAACCATTTTCGATCACCGGGCCGATGGTCACTTGCGCCTCGGGAAACAGTTCCTTGACCGCGTAGGCCAGCAGGTGCGCGGTCGAATGACGAATGATTTCCAGGCCGGCGGGATCCTTGTCGGTGACGATCGCCAGTTGCGCATCGTGTTCGATGCGCAACCCCGTGTCCACCAGCCGGCCATCGAGCCGTCCGGCCAGCGCCGCCTTGGCCAGGCCAGCGCCAATCGAGGCGGCCACGTCAGCCACGGTCAGCGGTTGCGGATATTCGCGTTGGGAACCATCAGGTAGCGTAATCACCGGCATCTTCAAGGACTCCAAATGGAACAGGGCGCCGGATCTCTCAGGCGCCCTGTTCCGGGTACTTATCAGACAGGACTTGTTGCTGCCCTGCTCTCTACTATTCAGTGGCGGAGTGGACGGGACTCGAACCCGCGACCCCCGGCGTGACAGGCCGGTATTCTAACCAACTGAACTACCACTCCGCATCAACCTCGTGCTTCGACATTTGCACATCGACATTGAGGGCGCGGATTCTAGCAGATATGCTCGTGCGCGCAACAGCCCGGCGCACGATTTTTTAGACATCTACATCTCCGCCGGCGACCACAGATCCGGTCGGTCAGTAAAAACAGCGGACGCGCCCAGCCCGAACAGGCGCGCCCCGGTGGCATGATCGTTGACCGTATAGGCCGCCCAGATCACGCCAGCATCATTGAGCGCGGTCGCCTGCTGCAGCGTGAG
Organism: Rhodocyclaceae bacterium UBA2271; assembly: GCA_002347405.1. Taxonomy (GTDB): domain Bacteria; phylum Pseudomonadota; class Gammaproteobacteria; order Burkholderiales; family Rhodocyclaceae; genus Sulfuricystis. The sequence continues at coordinate 8,205 of DDXB01000059.1, forward strand.
AAATTCCGCTGCCAGATGCAGCGCAATGGCGCCCCGCCGATCAAGCTGCACCGGCCAATCGTCCGGCAACTGCTCCACCAGCAACGCCTGGGGGAAATGCGGCAACACACGCCGTACCGCCAGCGCCGACTTTTCGGAGAAACTGGAGATCACCCCGCCGCCGTTCCAGTGTTCGGCCATCCAGCGGGCAACGACTTCCCCGGTAGCCGCGTCGTGGCCCGCAGCCGGTTTGATCTCGATATTCGGCCACAGACCCAGCCGCCGGCATTCCGCCATCGCCTCAGCAAAAGTCGGCGCTGGCGCGACGGCGAATGCGGGGTGATGAGGGCTACCGGCATCAAAGCGGCGGATCTCGGCCAGCGTCATATCCGCCACAAGGCCCACACCGGTGGTGGTGCGTTCCAGCGTTTCATCGTGGATCAGGATCGGCACGCCATCGGCTGTGAGCATGACGTCGAACTCGACCGCCCGGCAACCCAGCCGGGCAGCGATGGCGAGCCCGGCCAGGGAGTTTTCCGGGGCCAGGGCACCGCCGCAGCGGTGGGCAATGATGCGTGGATAGGCGATCAACGCTGGATGGTGGGCGGTGCGGCGAGCACCGGCGCGGCGCGCAGCACGGCGGTATCGAGCGCCTCCTTGGCCGGCTTCTGGTTGCCCCAGACGAATTCCATTTCCTCGTTGAGGATGGTACGAATGCCGCTCTTGCCAAAGCCGTTGCGGGTCCGTGCAGAATCGCGCTTGCTCATCGACAGGCGCCGTTCGGCCCGGTCGAGCAGGACGGGATTGGCACCAGATTCGCGCAGGACCTGCACCGCGGCCGGCGACATCGGCAGGAAACCGGTGGCCCGCACCCACTCGCGCTGGATTTCCGGTTTCAGCAGAAACGTGATGAAGCGCGCAATGACCAGTTGCTCCGGCCTCTTGTCGGCCGCCAGCACCCATAACGCGGCGCCATCCGGCAACACGTTCGCCTCACGCACGACATACACGTCATCGTAGTGGGGCAACGCCGCAATGCCGAGAGGAAAATCCGGGATCTTCGCCAACCGCGCATACAGCGACGACTCGCCCGTCAGCATGGCGCATTCGCCCGAGGCAAAACGGTCGTCACCTTCGCGGCCGGGACCGGAGTAAATGAAATAGAGGCTCTTTTGCCAGCTGGTCAGCAAGGCAAGGTGTTTCACATTCACCATGTTGTTGAGTGCCAGTTGATCAAGTTTGCCGTTCTTCACCACCTGCGGCTCGCCTTGCTGGGCCGCCACGTTTTCCAGGTGTACCCAGGCGAAACGCGAACTGGTCAGCGGACACTTGAAGCCGGCTTCGCGCAGCGCACCTGCGGCCTCCTGCAGTTCCCACCAGGTTTTCGGTGGCTTATCAACATTCAGCCCGGCCTTGGCGAACGCCGCCTTGTTGAAGAACAGCACCGGCAGCGACAGTGCCAGCGGCAAGGCCTGCATTTTCCCGGTCAGATCGTCCACCGCATCAATCATCTGCGGGTAGAACATCCTGGCATCGAAACGCTCCCTGCCGGTCGCCATCACCTGATGCAATTGCCGAAAGCGTGGCCGGGTATCGAACATCGACATGGCATCGTCCTGGTCGAACAGCGCCAGATGGGGTAAACGAGCTTTGTCGCTGATGCCCTGAACGTCCTCCAGAATGATGCGCCCGCCTCCTGCCTTGAGTTTCGCCTCATGGTCGTTGAACTGCAATGCCAGGGTGGCCAGCGCATCAAGCGGCGTACCCGACAGGTTGTGACGCAGAATGATTTGCTGCGGCGGCAGCGGAGTTGGCGCCGCCTTGGCTTGCCGATCGGATTTGGCAGGTGCAGCAGACGCGGCGGTAACCACGGCCAGCATGAGGGAAGCGATCAGGGTGCTAACAGATTTTTTCATGGGGAATGGCTCGGGCTAAGTGAGCGCTTAGTTTACTCCGACAGGGGAATTGCATGATCCGGAGTTGTCCGGATGCCACGGACAAGTGCCAACGCAGCGGCCTGACGGGCAATTGGATAAAGAAACCGCCGGCTTTGCCGTAAACTCACGTTAGCGAATTTCGCGTCCGGGATCATTTCATGCATAAAGCTGTGCGTCTGACTATTTTCTTGCCGCTCATCGGCGCTCTGCTTGCCGGTTGCGAACAACTGGGCCTCGAGAATCCCGCCCAGATCGCCGCCGCCCGGGAAGCCGAAGGCCGGGCTGTCGGCAGTGCCTGCCGACATAGCGGTCGGGCGCTGGAAGATTGCTTCTTCCTCAATCCGCGGGCGCAAAAGTCAGCCATTTTTACCGGCTGGCGCGACATGGATTCCTACATGCGCGAAAACAATCTCGAAATCATCGACCCGGTCATTTCGCGGCCCGATGACGTCAGCAGGAAGAACAAGGCCGCCCCGGTCGAAATGGCGCCTGCCGAGAAAACCATGCCGGCAGAGACTGCGCCGACCAATAAGGAAGGCGCCAAACGCAGTGCTGTCGAGCTTCCCTCACCTGCCACCGCTCCCGCCAAGCCCGGCGGCGGCAAAATGGCCTGACCGGACGCAAAACCCGATCCAGTCCGTCGCCAAAACGGCATTAATGGTGTTTTAGCCGTAGAATCCCCCCCGCGTCCTGCCGGTTGGGCGCAGTCTCTCGGCAGCATGCCACCCCGATAGTCTCGAGTTGCCCCGCCTGAGCCGGCGTCGCCTTGTTTTCAGGGCTTATGGGCGCGCAACAAGAAAGAACCGGAGTCCATAGTGAAATTCACCGAACTCGGGCTGGCGCCCGAACTTCTTAAAGCCGTGCATGACGCCGGCTATACCGAGCCGACGCCGATCCAGGCACAGGCCATACCGATCATCCTGGCCGGTAACGATGTCATGGGTGGCGCCCAGACCGGCACCGGCAAAACCGCCGGATTCATCCTGCCACTACTGCACAAACTGGCACGCCATGCCAGCAGTTCGCCATCACCCGCCCGTCACCCGGTTCGCGCATTGATCCTCACGCCAACCCGCGAACTGGCCATGCAGGTGCACGAGTCAGCCAAAACCTATGGCAAACACATCGCGCTGCGCTCGGTCTGCATCTACGGCGGCGTGGACATGCGGGCGCAGATCGCCGAGTTGAAGGAAGGGCGCGAAATTGTCGTCGCCACGCCGGGCCGCCTGCTTGACCATGTGCAGCAAAAAACCGTCAGCTTCAACTCGGTGGAGTTTCTTGTCCTCGACGAAGCCGACCGCATGCTCGACATGGGCTTCATCCCCGACATCAAGCGCATCCTCGCGCTGCTGCCGAAGACGCGGCAAAGCCTGCTGTTCTCGGCCACCTTCTCCGACGAGATCAAGCGGCTCGCCGACGTGATGCTGAAGTCCCCGCAGCTCATCGAGGTCGCCCGGCGCAACATGGTCTCCGAGACCATCACCCACCGCGTGTATCCGGTCGCCACCGATCGCAAGCGTTATCTGCTGAAGCAACTGCTGGAAGTGTCACCCGCGGCCCAGGCGCTGGTCTTCGTCGGCACCAAGTTCGGCACCAGCCGACTGGCGCTCTGGCTGGAACGCATGGGTATCAACGCCACGGCCATCCACGGCGACAAGACCCAGCAGGAACGCACCAAGGCACTCGAAGCCTTCAAGTCCGGCGAATCGCGTGTGCTGGTCGCCACCGATGTCGCCGCGCGCGGCCTCGACATCGACGACCTGCCGCTGGTCATCAACTATGAATTGCCGCGCGTCGCCGAGGACTATATCCATCGCATCGGCCGCACCGGCCGCGCCGGCAAGACCGGCGAAGCCATTTCGCTGGTCGCCCCCGAGGAAAGATCCCGCCTGACCGAAATCGAAAGGCTCACCAAATTCAAGATCGAGCAGGTCGTCGTGCCCGGCTTCGAGCCCGGCTCGGTCGCACCGCCGCATGAGCAGGAGCGCGGCGAGCGCGGCCATGGGCACAAGCGCGAACCCAGGGTAGGCCACGGCCCGAAAACCCCGCTGGACCGACTGCCTGCGCCCGCCAGCCATTTGCCCACGGTACCCACGACACTCGCAGCGCCCAGGACACCCAGGGCAACCCGGACGCCCAGGGCGCAGATGATCGCCGCCGATGGTTTCGATTTTTCGAAGCCCTACGATTCGCAGGAAACAAGCGGAAGCAGCGCAGATAAAGCCGAAAAGTCGGCGCTGGTACCACGGCGACCACTGCGCCCGGTTGCCGCCCTGCTCGGCGGACTGGGCAAGAAGTAGCCTTCCCGCCTGCCGCCATGGACAAGGCCGCATGGCAACTCGATGCGCGACCGGCCGGCGCCGATGAACTGGTAATCACTCTCGGCGGCCGCTGGTGCATGGCTGCGGCCCTGCCCTCCCCCGACAGCGTCACGCCCCGGCTTGCCGCCAACGTGCGGCGCGTCGGCTTCGATGCCACGGGGCTGACCGACTGGGACACGGGGCTGCTGAGCTTCCTCGGCAGCGTCCTGAAAACCTGCTCAGTGCACGGCATCACCGTTGATATGGCTGGCCTGCCACCGGGCGCGCAGCGCCTTCTGGCAATGGCGCTGACGGTGCCGGAACAAACGCTGCCCGGCCGCAACAACGGTCCGACCGGCATCAGCGCGCAGGTCGGCACGGCCCTGATCGAGTTCGTCCGCGGCATGCCGGCGATGCTTGGCTTCCTCGGCGAGATCGTGCAGTCGTTGGGACGGCTGATGACCGGCCGCGCACGCTTTCGCGGTCGCGACCTCTGGCTGGAGATCGAGGAAGTCGGCCCGCGCGCGCTGCCCATCGTGTCGGTGATCAGTTTTCTTGTCGGCCTGATCCTCGCCTATCTCGGCGCCGACCAGTTGAAGCTGGTCGGCGCGCAGATCTTCATCGCCGACCTGGTGGCGATCGGCATGGTGCGCGAGGTCGGCGCGCTGATGACGGGCATCATCATCGCCGGTCGCACCGGCGCGTCCTTCGCCGCCCAGCTCGGCACCATGCAGGTCAATGAGGAGATCGACGCCTTCCGGACGCTCGGCATCGCGCCGGTGGATTTTCTGGTGCTGCCGCGCATCCTCGCGCTGATGCTGATGGTGCCGCTGCTGACGCTCTATGCCGGCTTCATCGGCATGCTCGCCGGCCTGCTGGTATCGACGACCATCTTCGACATCGGCGTCTTCGAGTATTACACCGAGACACTGCGCGCGCTCGAACTCAAGCACTTCCTCGTCGGCCTGGCGAAGGGCAGCGTTTACGGCGCGATGATCGCCTTCGCCGGCTGCCTGCGCGGCATGCAGTGCGGCCGCAGCGCCGCGGCCGTGGGCCATGCCGCCACTTCCGCGGTGGTCACCGCGATCCTGCTGATCACCATCGCGGCGTCGGTCATGACCATCGTTTTCTACCAACTGGGTATCTGAGAATAATGGCCCCCCACGCTCGCAGAACTGGCTCGCTGCCCCCCACCGGGGGGCGCATGTTTCCTTGGGGCGGCCCGGCGGAAACATGGATGGCCCCCCACGCTCGCAGAACCGCCTCGCTGCCCCCCACCGGGGGGCGCATGTTTCCTTGGGGCGGCCCGGCGGAAACATGAACGCCACACCACACATCGAGGCTCGCGATCTGGCCATGGGCTACGGCGATTTCGTCGTCCAGCGCGGCCTCGACTTCGTGGTGAACAAGGGCGACATCTTCGTGGTGATGGGCGGCAACGGCTGCGGCAAGACCACGCTGATGCGCGCGCTGGTCGGTCTGCAGCGCCCGCTCACGGGCACGGTACTCTTCAGCGGAGAGGATTTCTGGAGCGCCGCCGAGGAAGACCGCGATCAACTCAAGCGCCGCATGGGCATTCTGTTCCAGGGCGGTGCGCTGTGGAGCTCGCTGACACTGGCCGAGAATGTCGCACTACCGCTTGCCGAATACACCGCGCTGACAAAAGCGCAGGTCGACGAAATCGTCGCCTTCAAGCTCGCCTTGGTGGGGCTGGCCGGTTTCGAGGAGTTCTACCCTGCCGAGCTTTCCGGTGGCATGAAAAAACGTGCCGGGCTGGCGCGTGCCATGGCGCTCGACCCGGAGATCCTGGTGATCGACGAGCCCTCCTCGGGTCTCGACCCGCTGACGGCGCGGCACCTCGACGAATTGATCGTCGAACTGCGCGACAGCCTCGGCACCACGGTGGTGGTGGTGACGCACGATCTGGCCAGCATCCTGGCAATCGGCGACAATTCGATCTTTCTCGATGCCGACACCCATACCATGATCGCCACCGGACACCCGCGGGACGCACTGCAGCACGGCGATCCCAAGGTGCGCCATTTCCTGACGCGAGGCGGGACGTGAGTCGCAAGGCCAACCCCACCCTGATCGGCGCCTTCGTGCTGGGCGCAATTGCGCTGGTCGTCATCGCCACGCTGCTGCTCGCCGGCGGCAACTGGTTTGGCGAGAAACGCCTGCACGTGCTGTATTTCGAAGGTGCGTCGCAGGGCCTGCAGGTCGGCGCGCCGGTGATGTTTCTCGGCGTCAAGGTCGGCACGGTGAAGCAGATCCAGCTCGGCCTGGACAATCAAGGCGGCCAGGAGCACCACTTTGTCGTGCCGGTAACCATCGAGGTGCTGCCGCACGTGGTGCGCGGACGTGGCGGCAAAAATGTCGACCTGCGCGATCAGGCCACCGTGCGCGAACTCGTGGCGCGCGGCCTGCGCGGAAGGCTGCGCATGCAGAGCCTGCTCACCGGCCAACTCTACGTCGACCTCGACTTCCACCCGGACAAGCCGGCGCACTTCGTCGCCCTCGATCCCGGTGTCAGCGAGATTCCGACCATCCGCACCGCTGCACAGGAACTGAGCTCCAAGCTCGAAGGTTTCCCGATGGAGAAATTCCTCGCCGACGTCGCGGCGATCAGCAGTGCGATCAGCACGCTGATGACGGCGGAAGGCACCCAGGAACTCCCGCGCCGCCTGCAGGCGACACTGCGCCACCTCGAATCGCTCACGCAGCGCCTCGATGCGCAGAGCGGACCCATCCTCAAGGACGTGCGCCATGACCTTGCGGAGATCCGCAAGACATTGGAGGCGGCCCAGACGGCACTGGCACGGCTCGAAACCGCTGCCGACCGCGTCACCACTTTGGCCGACAAAGGCACGGAGATGGCCGGAAACATGACACAAGCGAGCAACGAACTGGCCAAGGCGGCGCTGGCCGTGCGCAAACTGGCCGAGCAGGACTCGCCGACCGTCTCCAACATCAATGCCGCGCTCAAGGAAATCGCACGCGCCGCCGATGCGTTGCGACTGCTGGCCGAAATGCTCGAACGGCAGCCTGACGCAATCTATCGGGGCAAGCGCCCTTAATATCAAAACCAGGAGATAACATGAAACTCGTCCGTTACGGCAGCAAAGGCCGCGAAAAACCCGGCCTCATCGACGCACAGGGCAAACTGCGTGATCTTTCCAGTCACTGCGCCACCATCGGCTGGGAAGAGCTCTCCCCCGCCGGACAGAAACGGCTGAGAGCCCTCGACCCGGCCAGGCTGCCGCTGGTCAAGGGCAAGCCCCGCCTCGGCGTGCCTTTCACCGGCATCAGCAAGATCGTCGGCGTCGGCCTCAATTATCGCGACCATGCCAAGGAAACCGGCGCGGCCATTCCTACCGAGCCGGTGCTGTTCATGAAGTCCACCACAGCCATCAACGCACCCTTCGGCAATATCAAACTACCGCGCGGTTCGGTAAAGACAGATTGGGAAGCCGAACTGGGCCTGGTGATCGGCCGCGAAGCACGCTATGTCAGCGAAGAGAAAGCGCTCGGCTATCTCGCCGGCTACGTGACCTTCCACGACGTTTCCGAGCGTTCCTTTCAAAAGGAGCGCGGCGGCGGCTGGGACAAAGGCAAGGGCTGCGACAGCTTCGCGCCGATCGGCCCCTGGCTCGTTACCCGGGACGAAGTTGCCGACCCGCAGAACCTGAAGATCTGGGCCGACGTGAACGGCGTGCGCCGCCAGGACAGCTCCACTTCGCAGATGATCTTTACCTGCGCGCATCTGATCAGCTACATCTCCCAGTTCATGACGCTGCTGCCCGGCGACGTGATCTGCACCGGCACCCCCAGCGGTGTCGGCCTCGGCATGAATCCGCCGCAGTTCCTCAAGCCCGGCGACGTTGTGCGTCTCAGCGTCGAAGGCCTGGGTGAACAGAGCCAGAAGGTCATTGCCGCCTGAGTGGCCAAGCAGCTGAACGGCTGATTGCAGCATGGCGCATGCAGTTCGTGCCGAACTCGCCGGTCACCCGGCGAATCCGGCACGCCTTGCACAACGCATTGACGTCACCCTCACCGGCACTTCCGCTGGCGGGCTGACGCTAGGCTATGCGATACGCGGTCCGACCCGTACGCTACGCATCCCCACGCTGCACACCCCGTCATCTGCCGATGCCTTATGGCGGCACACCTGCTGCGAACTGTTCGTCAGCGCAGCGAACCACACTCCTTACCGCGAGTTCAACTTTTCACCGTCGGGACAATCGGCCGTCTACGATTTTCTCGACTACCGCCAGCGTGCGACCGCTGATCCGCGCTGCACGCCACCGGAGATCAGAGTCATCCAAACTGAAGCCTTGCTGCAGCTTGATGTCATGCTGGCGGAGGACGCCCTGCCGCCAGCCGACGCACTGCGCATCGCCCTGGCGGTCGTGCTTGAAGCGGACGATGGCAGCCTCGGCTTCTGGGCGCTGGCCCATCCGGCAGGCAAGCCGGATTTCCATCATCGCGCCGGATTTACCCTGAATCACACCCCCGCAGGATTCCGACCATGAAATTCGGCCTCGACCGCCTCATCGCAGATGCTGCCTTGCGCAAACCACTGGCCGGTCGGCGCATCGCCCTGCTCGCCCATCCGGCCTCGACCACGCGCGACCTGACGCACAGCCTCGACGCCCTTGCTGCCCTGCCCGAAATCCGTCTGACCGCTGCCCTCGGCCCGCAACACGGTTTGCGCGGCGACAAGCAGGACAACATGGTCGAGTCGCCGGACTTCGTCGATGCGCAGCACGGTATCCCCGTCTTCAGTCTGTACGGTGCCGTGCGGCGCCCGACCGATGTCATGCTGGACACGTTCGACGTGCTGCTCGTCGACCTGCAGGATCTCGGCTGCCGCATCTACACCTTCATCACCACCCTGCGCTACCTGCTCGAAGCCGCCGCGCGCCACGGCAAAACGGTGTGGATTCTCGACCGGCCGAACCCCGTCGGCCGCCCCGTCGAAGGTCTGCGGCTCACTCCCGGCTGGGAGAGTTTTGTCGGTGCCGGTCCGCTGCCGATGCGCCACGGGCTGACCATGGGCGAACTGGCGCGCTGGTTCATCACCACGCTGAAACTCGATGTCGATTGCGAAATCGTGACGATGGAAGGATGGCAACCAGATGCCGCTCCCGGCTACGGCTGGCCACTCGATGAACGCAGCTGGATCAACCCCAGTCCCAACGCACCGAATCTTTCGATGGCGCGCTGCTATGCCGGCACTGTAATGCTCGAAGGCACAACGCTGTCCGAGGGGCGTGGCACCACCCGGCCGCTGGAGCTGTTCGGCGCCCCGGACATCGATGCGACCGCACTTCTCAGGGAAATGACATCGCTCGCGCCACAATGGCTCACCGGCTGCAAACTGCGACCCTGCTGGTTCGAGCCAACCTTCCACAAACACACCGGCCAGCTCTGCCAAGGCATCCAGATCCATGTCGAGGACCCGGTCCATTACAACCACGCGGCGTTCCGCCCCTGGCGCCTGATGGCACTCGCCTTCAAGGTGCTGCGCCATCTGCAGCCGGACTACCCGCTGTGGCGTGACTTCCCCTATGAGTACGAGCAGAACCGCCTGGCGATCGACCTCATCAATGGCGGCGAATTTCTCAGGCAGTGGGTGGACGATCCCACGGCAAGCTGCGCCGATCTCGATGCGCTGGCATCCGCAGACGAGGCTGTCTGGCGCGATGAGATACAAGCGTCCACGCTCTACTGAATCCTCCAACTATCCCCTGAGAGACCGACATGTTGCGCCTGCTGCTGTTGCTGCCGTTGCTGTTGCTTGCCAACCCGAGCCTCGCCGAATGCGCACCGCATAAGATTACTGGGCCAGCGCAGGTCAGGCTGCAAGGCGATGCCGTAATGATCGTGACACATTCGACCTCGACGCACGATGCGCGGTTCTCGACCAAACGTGGTCTTGACGAAGCAGTGCGCTTTGCCAAGGACAACCGGATTCCGGTCATCTACCTCCAGGACGACACTCCGGAAGCGTTTTACTTCATGGAAGACTGCGCACCTGACTACTGGGTGTTCTCGCAGGGCGGCGAAATCAGCTTCGACGTCACCCCGAGCCACCTCTACATTGTCGGCGGGCATCTTGAGCTGTGCATGTCGGCGACGCTGCACGATGTGCTGTACCAATGGGCACGCAGGGCGCCACGCAACCTGACGGTCACCTACTTCATGGATGCCATCTACTCGAACGGCAAGCTCGTCGAACCAGACATGCCGTTCTACCATGACTTTCAACGCTTTATGGGCGTCGTCACCTATGGCCGGCCCGGTGGAGAACACTGGCCGAAGCTCAGCCTGCTCGAAACCATGGGTATCATCGTCCGCGAAGATCACGAGATGGAATTCCTGAAGCAGGCCCTGCCGCGCTGGGACACCACCTTCCCGGCAAGCTACCGTGTCGAGTTGCAACTGAACGATTCGGTCAAGAAGGTTCTGCGTCCGGCTGCCGGTTGGCATCCGCCGACGTTGCTATTCCACTTCGTCGACTCCGCGCTCAATTTCACAACACCGCCACCAGCGAACGGTAATTGACATTCCGCCAGTGATACACCTTTGCCGGATGCAGTCCAGTGTGTCATTCCGTACCTGTCTGTACTACCATTGCGCTCAAACCGTTGAAGATGGCGCCAACCTGACCTGACCTGACCTGACATGCAACAGGCATCGCGATGAAGCATCCTCTTTTTGAAAGCCTTGGAGATAGCTACCCCTCACACTTGGAGAAACAATATGACCGGGTGCTGACCAGAATTGAAAAGCTCTGGGGCAAGCCGGAAGTCAGCGATTATTTCAGCGAACTGCTGATGGACACGCGCGGCGGGCGCAAAGGATTTCCGAACGAAGTCATGAAGGAAATCATGATGCTGAGGGAACTCAGCGACCAGGAAACTCTCCGCAAAGCCGAGAAAAACGAGGATGCCATTCTCGAACTCGAACGACGTGGGGTTGGCCTGAAAAAAGAAACATTCTTTCTTGCCTTGCGTAATGGTGACCGGGAGCTGGTCGACCTGTTTGTGCGCTCGAACTTCAACATTCACCGGGCCGACGAGAGTGGCAATGAACCCCTCATGTCTGCCCTGAAACTAGGGCATACCGTAGTTGCCAAGATTCTTCTGGATGCCGGCGCAGACGTCAATGCCCGGGACAGGCTGGGACTGACCCCGCTGCTGGTCGCCTGCGGTAATACGACGCGCGGCTACAAGACCATCGCGGAAGCATTGATCAAGAAAGGCGCCCAGATCAATGTGCGGGACAGCCTGGGTTTTACGCCCCTGCTGCTCTCACTTTCCGGAGGAATCCTGGACATTGCCCGGCTGCTGATCGAACGGGGCGCCGATGTTTCAGTTTGTACGAAAAAGGGGGAAACCGCCCTGACCCTGGCGAAAAGCGCGCCGGACCCTGAAAGTGCCGAAATCGTCGAACTGCTGTTGCGCAAGGGCGCAAAGCACTAATACAGATCAGCCCGCCGGCGCCGACTTTCGCCGCAAACAAAAACGCCACGGTTGGCCGTGGCGTTTTGTCTTGCAAACATCCGTAGCGTCAGTCCTTCAGCGCCACCAGCACCTCGTCGAGCATCTTCTTGGCATCACCGAACAGCATGCGGTTGTTGTCCTTGTAGAAGAGCGGGTTGTCGACGCCGGCGTAGCCGGACGCCATGCTGCGCTTCATGACGATCGAGGTCTTCGACTTCCATACCTGCAGCACCGGCATGCCGGCGATCGGGCTGTTCGGATCGTCTTCGGCACCGGGGTTGACGATGTCATTGGCACCGATCACCATTGAGACGTCGGTGGTCGGGAAGTCGTCGTTGAGTTCGTCCATTTCCATCACGATGTCGTAGGGCACCTTGGCTTCGGCCAGCAGCACGTTCATGTGGCCGGGCATGCGGCCCGCCACCGGATGGATGCCGAAACGGACTTCGACACCCTTCTCGCGCAGCAGTTTGGTGATTTCAAAGACCGTGTGCTGAGCCTGTGCAACCGCCATGCCGTAGCCGGGAACGATGATCACGTGCTTGGCATCGCGTAGCAGTTCTGCTGTTTCCAGTGCGCTGATGGGAGTCACCTCGCCCGCCGGCTGGCCATCGGCCGCAGCCACCACCGTCCCGCCTCCCGTGCCGAAACCGCCGGCAATGACGCTGAGGAAGTGGCGATTCATCGCCCGGCACATGATGTAGGAGAGAATCGCACCGCTTGATCCGACCAGGGCGCCGGTAACGATCAGCAGGTCATTGGACAGCATGAAGCCTGTCGCCGCGGCCGCCCAACCCGAGTAGCTGTTGAGCATCGACACCACCACCGGCATGTCGGCGCCACCAATAGCCATCACCATGTGGATGCCGAAGAGCAGCGCGATAATGGTCATGATCACCAGCGGCACCATGCCGTCGCTGATGGTCGGCGCGTTGATGAACTCACGCCCGAACCAGATCACGATCAAGAGGCCAGCCAGATTGATCCAGTGGCGCGCCGGCAGCAACAGCGGCTTGCCGCTGATCTTGCCCGAGAGCTTGCCGAAGGCGATCACCGAACCGGAGAAGGTGACGGCGCCGATCAGGATGCCGATGTAGATTTCAATCTCGTGGATGGTCTTCTCCACGCCGGTATAAACAATCGAGGTATCGATGTAGCTGGCGAAGCCGACCAGGCAGGCAGCAAGACCGACCAGGCTGTGCATCAGCGCGACCAGTTCGGGCATCTGCGTCATTTTCACGACGCGCGCGGCATACAGGCCGACGCTGCCGCCAATCACCATGGCAGCAACGATCCAGGGAATGCCGGCCAGCGTGACGCGCGGGCCGAAAACAGTGGCCAGCACGGCGATGGTCATGCCGATGATGCCGTAGAGGTTGCCACGTCGGGAGGTTTCCGGGTGGGACAGGCCACCCAGGCTGAGGATGAAAAGAATGATGGCGCCAATGTAGGCGACAGTAACTAGACTTTCGGACATAACCGTTTTCCTTATTTCTGGAACATCGCCAACATGCGGCGGGTAACGGCGAAACCGCCGAACATGTTGACTGCCGTCAGCGCCAGGCCAATGAAAGCAATCCAGCGGATCCAGTCATCCGGACGCCCGGTGCCAAGATCAGCCAGCGGCGGCGCGATCTGCACCAGCGCGCCGATGGCGATGATGCTGGAGATCGCATTGGTCACGCTCATCAGTGGCGTATGCAGTGCCGGGGTGACGTTCCACACCACCATGTAACCGACGAAGCAGGCCAGCACGAACACTGTGAAGTGGGCGAGGAAGGATGCCGGGGCATGGGCGCCAACAAACCAGAACAGCGCGGCGGCCACGCCGAACACGATGGCCAGGCTGGTGCCGGCCATCGGCGCACTACTGGCGCCATGGCCGTGGCCCTTGCCCTTGGCCGCCGGCGGTGCTGCCGGTTTGGCGGCTGCAGGCGGCGCCGCAGAAACTTTCGGTGGCGGTGGCGGCCAGGTGATCTTGCCTTCCTTGATGACGGTCAGGCCACGGATGGCTTCGTCATCCATATTGACGTCGATGATGCCATCCTTGGTCTTGCACAGCTCTTCGGTCAGGCGGAACAGGTTGGTGGCGTACAGCGTCGACGACTGCTTCGCCAGACGGCTGACCAGATCGGTGTAGCCGATGATGGTGACGCCGTGCCTGACGACGACCAGACCCGGTTCGGTGAGTTCGCAGTTGCCGCCCTGCTCGGCCGCCATGTCGACGATGACGCTACCCGGCTTCATGCTTTCCACCATCGCGGCGGTAATCAGCTTGGGCGCGGGTTTGCCGGGGATCAGTGCGGTGGTGATGATGATGTCCACCTCGCGGGCCTGCTTGGCGTACATCTCGCGCTGGGCCTGCTGGAAACCCTCGGACATCACTTTGGCGTAACCGCCGCCGCCGGAGCCTTCTTCCTCGTAATCGACCTTGACGAACTCGCCGCCCAGCGACACGACCTGATCGGCCACTTCGGCACGGGTGTCATTGGCGCGGACAATGGCGCCGAGACTCGCGGCGGCACCAATCGCAGCCAAGCCAGCCACGCCGGCACCGGCGATGAAGACCTTGGCCGGCTGCACCTTGCCTGCAGCCGTGATCTGACCGTTGAAGAAGCGGCCGAAGGCGTTGGCGGCCTCGATCACGGCACGGTAGCCGGCGACGCCAGCCTGAGAGGTCAGCGCGTCCATCTTCTGGGCGCGGCTGAGCATGCGCGGCAGCGCGTCGATGGCCAGCACGGTAATCTTGCGGGCGGCCAACTGCTCCAGCAGTTCAGGATTCTGCGCCGGCCAGATGAAGCTGACCAGGGTGCTGCCTTCCTTCAACAGGCCGACTTCGGCGGCGCTGGGGCCGCGCACCTTGAAGACGATGTCCGACTGGGCGCATAGCGCCGCGGTATCGGCAATGATCTGCGCACCGGCTGCGCGGTAGCTTTCGTCGCTGCAGTTGGCGGCGTCGCCGGCGCCACTTTCGACGTTGACGGCAAAGCCCAGCTTGATCAGCTTCTCGACGACCTCTGGAACGGTCGCGACGCGTTTCTCACCTGCAAATGATTCCTTTGGTACTCCAATAGTCAAAGACATGTTTTCCCTTCCTGATTGCACTCACACTCACCTTGCCGCATTTTTTTTCCATAGCGGCATATTTTTTTCTGGTTCAGCTTCTTTCAGGCGCACGATGGCCAGCGTGCAGTTATCGCCACGGCCTTGCGCACGGTCTCGGGCGGAATTGATGAGAATCTCGGCGGCCTCGCGCACCGGATAATCATTCAACACCCGTCCCAGTTCGTCGTCGGTAAAGTAAGCCCACAAGCCGTCGGAGCAGAGCAGGAAACAATCACCGCCGACCAGCGGCACGGCCTTGCCAAAATCGATCTGCGGCGCCAGGTTGTCGCCAAGGCAGGAGATCAGCAGGTTCTTCTGGGGATGGGTTTCGGCCTGCTCCGGAGTGAGGTAACCCATTTTCACCAGGTTCATCACATGCGAATGGTCACAGGTTTGTGCTACCTTGATGCCATCGCGAAAATGGTAGATGCGCGAATCGCCGCAATGCGCCCAGTCGGCACGACCCGGTTGCAGGATCAACAGGCAGACAGTACTGTGCGGGTCCTGCTCGGTGGTAAAGCGCGACAGGTTGATGGCGTCGTGGGCATCGTTGATGCCTTCGGCGAGCATTTCATTGACATTGACGCCACCCGGCGGGTTGGCCAGAAAGGTGTTGCGGGCCGAGTGGATGACCTGCTCGGCCGCCATCGAACCACCCGTATGACCGCCCATGCCGTCGGCCACCACGGCCAGCAAGGCGCCCTTCTGGACGGGATGCGTGAACAGGCCGACGCGATCCTGCTGCTCCTCGCGGTCGCCGATATGCTGTGCGGTGCAGGTCTCTATGGTGAACGGCATGGCGGGATTATACGGTTAGAATCCAAACGCTTAACTTTTCTCATAGAGGAGTGTTTCATGCTACCCGGACGCGGATACAACGAACTGAAAGTCGGCGACGCCTTCGATTCCGCCATGACCTTGACCGAAACCCACATCGTACTGGGCGCCGGCCTGTTTGGCGACTTCAATCCCCTGCATGTCAATGAAAGCTGGGCGAAGTCCGGCAAGTTCGGCACCCGCATCGCCCATGGCTATCTGACCAGCAACGTCATGGCGGCGCAGATGGGCATGCTGCTGTATGGCACGGCCATCGCCTACATGGAGCACTCGATCCGCTTCACCGCCCCCGTCAAGCCCGGCGACACGCTGCACGTCACCTGGACCGTCACCGCCAAAGACGACAAACCCAAGCATCAGGGCGGCATCGTCAGCTTTGCCGGCGTTTGCAAGAACCAGGACGGCACCACGGTGGCCGAGGCCAACGCCAAACTGATGGTAAAAAACAACAGCTGAAGCGCCACGGGCCGGGATTCGGGGAACACAACCCGCTGGACACCGGCTTGCGCCGGTGTGACGAACTGCCCGGGGACAAAGGGCAGCTATTCGACGCCCAGGCTGTGGAGGTATTCGTCGTAGCTGCCACGGTAGTCATTGAAACTGCCGTCCTGCCTGATTTCCAGTATGCGCGTGGCCAGCGACGACACGAACTCGCGGTCGTGGGAAATGATCACCATGGTCGATTCGCGCGCATTGAGCACATTCTCGAGCCAGCGGATGGTATTGATGTCGAGGTTGTTGGTCGGTTCGTCGAGCAGCAGGATATCCGGGTTGGCGAACAGCGCCTGCGCCAGCAACACCCGCAGCTTCCACCCCGGCGCCACCTCGCGCATCGGGCCATTGTGCTTGTCACGCGGGATATCGACGCCGAGCAGCAGTTCGCCGGCGCGCGCCTCGGCGGTGTAGCCGTCGTACTCGGCGAAGCGGTGCTCGAGTTCGGCGGCATGCATGTAGTCGTCTTCGCTTGCCTCCGGGTTGGCGTAGATCGCGTCTTTCTCCTGCAGACATTGCCACATGTCCTAATGGCCCATCATCACCACGTCGGGCAAGCGCACATCCTCGAAAGCAAACTGGCCCTGGCGCAGGTAGGCCATGCGTTCGTGGCGGTCCTTGGCGACGTTGCCGGCCGAGGCTTCGAGCTGGCCGCAGAGGGTCTTCATGAAGGTCGACTTGCCGGAACCGTTGGCGTCGATCAGGCCATAGCGGTTGCCCTCGCCGAACTTGACGGAGACATTCTCGAACAGGGGCTTGGCCCCGAACTGGATGGTGACATTGGAAGCGACGAGCATGGCAGCAGGTACGGAAGATGAGGCGAACCGCCTACCTTATCCGCCGCCGTATCACCATCGCCGACTTTTCCAGATTGACCGGGATTGACCGCGGTGCAATCCGGCAGGCGCCAGTGAGAACAACACCGCAGCGTTTGCGCCGGGCCAATCCCTCTCTCCCGACCTCTCTCCCAGAGGGAGAGAGGAGGCAGATAGCTTCCCTCTCCCGCTTGCGGGAGAGGGATTGAGGGAGCGGGCTGCCAAGCAAACGCGGCACGCGGCGCCAGCCGCAATCCGCTCCGACGCATAAGCACCGCACCCCGTGATATTCGAGCGCAGCGACAACAAGCGACGTAGTCGCGCAGTTGCGGCGCAGGCTAATGCCGGCAACGCCGGCGTTAAGCCGCGTAGCGGCGGCCGGAGGCAAAAACCAAAGACCCCCGCGAGGGGGGCGAAGGGGGGCGGGTGTCCCTCATGATGCGAGGGAGTAACCCTCGCATCATGAAAGCTAACCCATCAAGCGCTCATCCAGCCACTCGATCCAGTGCTTGATCGGCACAGCGGTGCCCGCCTGCAGATGGGCGATGCAGCCGATGTTGGCACTGGCGATGCCGCTGGGCTGGCCAGCCGTCAGGGCGGCGATCTTGTTTGCTTGCAGGCGGCTCGACAACTCCGGCTGGAGGATCGAATAGGTGCCGGCCGAGCCGCAGCACAAGTGGCTGTCAGCCACCGGCGTCAGGCTGAAGCCGGCCGCGCCAAGCAGCGTTTCGACCACGCCGCGGATTTTGAAGCCGTGTTGCAGCGTGCACGGCGCATGAAAGGCGAGCGCCGTAGCCTGCATGGGTGGCAAGGCGGCCAGCAGTTCAATCAGGCGCGCCTGCTCCGCCGCCACCACCTCGCTGACATCACGCGTCAGTTCGGCCACGCGCAGCGCCTTGGCGGCATAAGCCGGATCGTCCTGCAGCAGATGGCCGTAGTCCTTGACCTGCACCCCGCAACCGGAGGCCGTCATGACAATCGCCTCGACGCCATCTGCCTCGATCCGCGGCCACCAGGCATCGACGTTGCGGCGCGCATTGTCGCGCGCCCCTGCCTCATCGCCAAGATGCAGCCGCACCGCGCCGCAGCAGCCGGCGTTAGGCGCTACCGCGAGCGCAATGCCCAGCCGCGCCAGCACCCGCGTTGCCGCGCCGTTGATGTTCGGATACATCGACGGCTGGGCACAGCCGGCGAGCACCAGCATCTTGCGCGCCTGCCCGCCGGGCAGGGTGACCCCGGCCGACGACAGCGGCGGCACTTTCGCCTTCAAAGCTCCGGGCAGGAAAGGCCGCACCATCTGGCCGAGCTTCATCGCCGTGCCGAACAGCATCGGGCGCGGCAAAAGTTCACGCAGGGTGGCGCGCAACACGCCATCCATTCCGCTGCGCGGTACACGCTGCTCGACGACCGCGCGGCCGATGTCGAGCAGGCGCGAATAATGCACGCCCGAGGGACAGGTCGACTCGCAGGAGCGGCAGGTCAGGCAGCGATCCAGATGCAGGCGGGTGCGCGCCGTCGGCGCCGCGCCTTCCAGCACCTGCTTGATCAGATAGATGCGCCCGCGCGGCCCGTCGAGTTCGTCGCCAAGCAACTGATAGGTCGGACAGGTGGCCGTACAGAAGCCGCAATGCACGCACTTGCGCAGGATTGCCTCGGCCTCGCGGCCGGCGGTGGTGTTGCGGATGAAGTCGGCGAGATGGGTGTCCATTTAGCTCCCTCCGAAAAAGCCGTTACGCGGCTTTCTCCCGCCAGGGGGCATGAAAACACTTGGGACGGCCCGGCGTGTTTCCATCACAACTCCTTATACATCCGGCCGGGATTGAAAATCCCGTGCGGATCGAAGGTCTGCTTGAGACGACGATGCAGGTCCAGCAATGGTGCTGGTAATGGCGCGAAGACGCCGCTGGCAGCTTTGAGTGCTGTATCGGCTCGGTACAGAGTCGCACTGCCGCCCACTTTTTCTGCAGCGGCGCGAAGTTCTTCCGTTGATGCGGTCGAGCGCAACCAGCGTTGCGCCCCGCCCCATTCGATCAGGGTTGCGCCGGGCAGGTCGATGACCGGCGCGACGGAAGGTACCGACAGACGCCAGAGCGGTGTAGCACCAGCAAAGTAATTTGCGCGCTGGTCACGCAGGCCATCCCAGAATGACGCCGTACCCGCTGCGGGGCATTGCACCTCACCAACGCCGACTTTTTCACCACCAAGCATTTTCTCCGCAGCGGCAATCGCCGCGCGCGCGCCGCCCAGACGAACACTCAGCATGCCGTCCTGCCAGGCACTGGCGACCAACGGCAGTGGTTGCGCCGACCATTGGTTGAGCTTGTCCAGGGCATCGGCCTGGGCCATCTCGAAACGCAGCGTGGCTTCCGCAACCGGCCGGGGCAGCACCTTCAGGGAGAGTTCGAGAAACAGGCCCAGCGTACCGAGACTGCCGGCCATGACGCGCGAGACATCGTAACCGGCGACGTTCTTCATCACCTGGCCGCCGAAATTCAGTTCGCGCGCGGCGCCATCGAGGATCTTCGCGCCAAGGACGAAATCGCGCACCGCGCCCGCGCTGACCCGGCGCGGCCCGGACAATCCCGCGGACACCACACCACCGATGGTCGAGTCAGCGCCAAACCGCGGTGGCTCGAAAGCCAGGCATTGGCCGTTTTCCGCCAGCGTCGCCTCGATCTCGGCCAGCGGCGTGCCGGCGCGCATGGTGATCACCAACTCGGTCGGTTCGTAGGCGAGCACGCCGGTATGTGCGCGGGTTTCCAGCAGCTCGCCGCGCGGTTCGTTGCCGTAGAAGTCCTTGCTGCCACCGCCACGAATACAGAGCGGTGCGTCACTGCTCGCCGCCAGGATGCGTTCGCGAAACTGCTCGGTCAGATCAGTCATCGCGCGCTCCCGCTGGCAATAAAAGTCGCGCAGCGACTCACTGCGCTCCCCTCGCCCCTTGCGGGAGAGGGGCTGGGGGAGAGGGGAACCGGGCGCGAATTCATGTTCATGTGTGCCTCCCGCTCCCGGTCAGCCGGTACTCGGAACAGTGGCGCGGTTGCGGCACCGCCTTGCCGGGATTGAGCAGGCCGAGCGGGTCGAAGGCCGCCTTGACGCCCTGAAATGCCGTCAGTTCGTCGAAAGAGAATTGCAGGCACATCTGCTGCACCTTTTCCAGCCCGACGCCATGTTCGCCGGTGATCGTGCCCCCCACCTCGACCGACAGGGCGAGGATGTCCGCGCCCAGCGCGGTGGCACGGTCGAGCTCGTCGTCACGGCTGGCGTCGAACATGATGAGCGGATGCAGGTTGCCGTCGCCGGCATGGAAGACGTTGGCGACGCGCAGTCGATGCTTTTGCGCCAACTCCTCGATGCGCGTCAGCACGTGGGCGATGTGCTTGCGCGGAATGGTGCCGTCCATGCACAGGTAGTCGGGCGTCAGGCGACCGACGGCCGGAAATGCCGCCTTGCGCCCGGCCCAGAAGCGCAGCCGCTCATCATCGCTCTGCGAAACGCGCAGGCCGCGCGCGCCGCTGGTTTCGAGCACCTGACACATCGCGGCGATTTCCTCCGCCACTTCCTGTTCCGTGCCGTCGGATTCGGCGAGCAGGATCGCGGCGGCACTGAGATCGTAACCGGCGTGAACGAAAGCCTCGACGGCGGCGGTCGCCGGCTTGTCCATCATTTCGAGGCCGGCGGGAATGATGCCGGCAGCGATGATCGCGGCCACGGCATTGCCGGCCTGCGTGACATCGTCGAAGCTGGCCATCACCACCTGCGCCACCGTCGGCCGGGGCGTGAGTTTCACGGTCGCTTCGAGCACCACACCGAGCATGCCTTCGGAGCCGATCAACAGCGCCAGCAGGTCATAGCCCGGACTGTCCAGCGCATGGCTGCCGATCTCGATGACCTCGCCATCGATCAGCGCGACGCGCAACTTGAGGATGTTGTGCACGGTGAGGCCATATTTCAGGCAATGCACGCCACCGGAATTTTCTGCAACATTGCCGCCGATCGTGCAGGCGATCTGCGAGCTCGGGTCGGGGGCGTAATACAGACCAAACTGCGCCGCCGCCTCGGAGATGGCGATGTTGCGCACGCCGGGCTGCACGCGCGCCAAGCGCGCCAGCGGATCGATCTCGATGATGCGCATGAAGCGGGCCAGCGACAGCACGACACCCGCCGCCACCGGCGTTGCGCCACCCGACAGCCCGGTGCCGGCGCCGCGCACCACCACGGGAATCTTCAGGTCATGGCAAACGCGCAGTGCGGCGACCACCTGCTCCTCGCGGTCCGGCAGCGCCACGCACCAGGGCAGGCAGCGGTAAGCGGTCAGGCCGTCGCATTCATACGGCTTGATCTCCTCGGGTTCGCTGAGCAAGCCGCCCGCGGGCAGCAATGACTGCAACCGTGCCAGCAAGATGGCGCGGCGGGTATCGTCCTGATCAGCGGGAGGTATAAGGGCAGCGGTCATGGGCAACGGTCAATCGCGATGATGCAAGGATGGCACCATTATCGCCGAAACTCAGCGCCATTCAGCCAGCCAGCCGAAGCTGTCGAGTGTCGCCCCGCTCGGTTTGTATTCGCAACCGATCCAGCCGGCGTAACCGAACTGCTCAAGACGCTCGAACAGGAAGGGAAAGCGGATCTCCCCCGTGCCTGGTTCATGGCGGCCGGGGTTGTCGGCAATCTGGATGTGGCCGATCCGCGCCAGATGCGTTTCCAGCGTGCGGGTCAGGTCGCCCTCCATCACCTGGGCGTGATAGACGTCGTACTGCACCTGCAGGTTGCGGTTGCCGACGGCATCGAGCACCTGCAGCGCCTGCGCGGTCGTGGGCACTGCAAAACCAGGGTTGTCGCGGTTGTTGAGCGGTTCGAGCAGCAGGCGGATGTCCGTGCGCTGCGTCGCGGCGGCGGCGAAACGCAGGTTGTCGACGAGAGTTTCCATGGCCTTATCGTGGTCACCAACCGCTATGCCGGCCAGGCAGTTCAGCCGTGTGCAGCCCAGCGCCTCGGCATACTCGATGGCCTGCCCGACGCCCTCCTGAAATTCCGCCTTGCGTTCCGGCAGGCAGGCAATGCCGCGCTCCCCCGCCGCCCAGTTGCCGGCCGGCAGATTGAACAACACCACCTCGACACCAGAAGTCAGCACCACCTCGGCCAGCACCGCCTTGTCGTAGTCGTATGGAAAATGGAATTCGACGCCCTTGAACCCGGCCCGCGCGGCCGCGCCGAAACGGTCGAGAAAATCGTGTTCGTTGAAGAGGAAAGTGAGGTTGGCGGAAAAGTTGAGCATGGGGAGGTTGAGGATTCAGCGTAATCGTTCAATGCGTTCATGCAGCTTGCGCACCCATTCCGGGCTTAACCCGGGTGTAACGGCGAGTTGGGATAGCGCAGCCGGCAACGGACGCGGGGTGCGAACGGTGCGCCAGAAGCGGGCCAGCGGCACCGAGCCGACGGGGCGTTCGAGGTGTGCCAGACTGTCGCCAGCGCTGATGGCACCCGGCATCAAAACCCGGAAGTGCCAGCCGGTGCAGCCGTGTTCGGCAATATAGGCCGCGATGCCTTCGCATCCGGCGCGCCGGTCGATCTTCCAGCAGGGCGTACGCGGCTGCGTCACCTGGAGGCGCGCCGCGCCGAGCGCAAAAATGTCGCCGATGCAGACCGTGTCTTCGGTCAGGCCGCGGGTGGTGATGTTCTCGCCAAGACCGCCGGGCAGCAGATTACACGCAGCCGGAAACGCCCTCTGCAACGTGGCGTAGTGCTCGGCAGGGAAAAGATGCAAGGCCTTGTCGGGCCCGCCATGCGCCTGCAGGTCGGCGTGCGCGTCGCCCACCAGTCCCTCATCGGTGAGCTGTACCGCTCCGGTTACCGCCGTCTTGACAATGGCGCTGGAACGGCTGTCGTCGACAAGCACGGCGACCGCGCCGACAAAGACCGCATCGACCTTACAAGCGGGAAGCATGTTTTGCGGCGTCATGAAATATGGGTTTAAAGTTTGATCCCGGTCAGGTCGTGGCTCAGCTTTTCCAGCACGACTTCGGCATCGTCCGCAGCAACCCGGTAGCGGTCAAGGAAATCGCCAGCGACAGCACGCCAGTGTTCCGCGCCCCGCTGCACGATTTCGGATAAAACCGCCGTCTCGCCAGCGCCGACTTTCTCATGGTCGAAGGCAGCCAATTCCGGAAAAATCTCCTTGCGCATGCCGTCGAAGTTGGTAAACCAGAAATGCAGCTGCGGCCAGGCGGCGCGCTCGATCAGGGTCGGCAGGGTCACCAGGCAGTCGGCAAGGTTGTCGCGCACGGCGCGGGCGAGAATTTCCGGGCGCCGTTTCTTGAAGCCGGCCAGCATCTTCTCCCAGTCGGGGCCGAGCAGGCCGCTGGCGGCATGCTCGCCGCGCTCATGCAGGATCAGGCTTTCGGTTTCCGCGTCGGTCATGCGCTCGAGCGCCGCCTGCGGATCCGCCGCATAGCCATGCGCAGCGAGCGCACGCGCCAGTGCGCCCGGCGTTTTCTTCATGCTCCAGCCCTCGGCCTTTTCCCACAACCATTGGCGCAAGGCTTCGCGCCGCACGATGACGACGCCATTTTGCAGGGCGGCCGGGATGGCCGTGAGATCGCGCGCGTATTCGCGTTCGCAGACCAGCACCGTCAGCCCATCCGTTTCCTCGCGATATGCCAACTGGCCGAGGAAAAAATGCGGCTTGCCGAACCGGCCGATGCCGGCCCCATAGACAAGGCCATGCGGCGCAAGCCGCTGGTTGATGGCGACACTGGCAAACGGATCGAATTCTTCACCGGCAACGGGCAAGGGATCGTAATTTTCCTCCGCCAGGGTTTCCCAAAGCGCCTCGCGTGCGGAAAGCCAGGCGCCGACATCGCCGCGTGCCATGGTTTCGCCCAGTGGAATGCCCTGCTCCCAGCGATAGAACTCGCGCATTTCAAGCAGGTAGGTGCACAGCGACATCTCGCGCGCATGCCGCGCATCGGCGATGTAACAATTGCGCTGGACGGCGTCGATCAACAGGTGAAGTTCGGTCATGATGGCTGCGGCTCACCGGGTGGGGTGGGTGGTCGGCGCTTGCGTCCCTGCCAATGCACCACACCCTGCACGATGCGTGAAAACGGCAGCGCCTCGAAGCTGGCGTATTCGGCCTGGGCCAGGCGTACCAGCTTCATGATGTCGGGCGCGGCTGCATCGGGATCCAGCAGATCGCGCAGGCCAACCAGTCCGCCGCATTGCACCTTCATCGCCATGGCATGCGGCAGGATGCGCTGGGCATCCTTGACCTTGAGTGCAAACGAGGAGTTCGCCCGCAACAGGGTCAGCAACTGGCCACAGGACGCCCGCACTACAGGCTCGCGACAGGCGACCACTTCGCGTTCAGCCAGCGAAATCCGCTGCGCCGCCTCGCACACCGCCGCCTTAGCCAGCAGTGCTCGCTCGAAGATGCAGGGCAGCTGGTTGATCTGGTTGCGGGCAATGTTGTAGCTGGTTTCATCCATCGCGGTTGGCAAAAAGTTAACGTGAAAAACAGCGTTTGCGCCGGGCCAATCCCTCTCTCCCGACCTCTCTCCCAGTGGGAGAGAGGAGGCGGATAGCTTCCCTCTCCCGCTTGCGGGAGAGGGAATGAGGGAGAGGGTTGCCANNCAGGCCGCAGGACAGTCGAAGACTGGTCTCGCGCAGCGAGTTGCGGCTTTGCCGCACACAACCCGCACCGCTGCCAACAGAAGCGCCCCGTAACAAACGAGCAAAGCGAACCAGTAAGAACCCCCCGCGAGGGGGGCAC
>DDXB01000059.1:32961-37964 GCA_002347405.1 Rhodocyclaceae bacterium UBA2271
ATGCGCCAACGGCGCACAAAGGGGGTCGGACGTTTTCATGGTGCGGGGGCGTAGCTCACGCATCATGAAAGTTAACTTTCTTCGCCGGTGCGCGGATCGCCTTCGCGGACGGTACGCAGCGCCTCTTCGGCTTGGAATTCATTTTCGCCGAAAATTATCTTGACCTGGCAGTTCGTCAAGTCGATTTCCTTGCGCAGACGCTTGGCTTCGTCCGAAGCATTCTTGAACACGGGAAATTCGGCGAGCTTATCGAGTTGTTTGATCGGCCCGAGTTGGCTGACACGATAGATGTAGTAAGGCATGGTGCTCCTGTTAGACGTAAAACTTGGCGGCCTTGCGGCGGCCCGGTTTGGATTTCTGGATGATCACGCCCTTGATGACCGACAGGTCGGGAATGTTCGCTGTTGCGTACTTGGGGTTAAGGGGCTGCAATTTCCAGTCCCCCGCGGCGCCTACCAGTTGGCGAAAGATCCACTCGTCGGCCAGCCACGCCATGACATAGGAACCGTGGGTCGCCAAGCCTTCCGGCTCGATGACGATGATATCGCCTTCGACGAATTCGGGTGCCATGCTGTCGCCGAGCACCATGAGGGCAAAGGATTCGCCGGAACTGCAACCTTCCAGCGCGGCATCGGTTTCGGGAGCGGCAGATTCCGCGGATGCGGCAGGAACAACCGGGATCGGGAAAGGTTTTTTTTCGTTCATTGTTTAGTTACTCGGACAACCAACGTAACAGGTAATAAAGGCGGAAACCCTCCGACGAACGTGAGGGACCCACGACCTCGGCGGCATGCAGATTATGCACCGGCTGCGCGCGCGCCAGCGCCGCCTCCGCCGACGCGACCAGTTCGACACAGTTTTCGGGGAAGCGCTTGCGCTTGCCGCGCTTCACCTGGACAAGCGCAAAGTGCTGTTGCACCAGGCCCGGAACCTCGGCATCGAGATAAACGCCGCCTTTCATGGCACGCCTCTGAGAATCCTGATGTGCGCAATGATCGGCGCAAACAGCGGTTCAAGATGGCGGCGCATCAGCGGGCCCACTGCCGTGGTACGCGTCAGGATCGGCTGGGCGACACTGGCTTTCAATTGCGACAAAGCCCGCAGTGCGGCGGCCTCCGCCGTAAACCCGTCAATTTCGCCAACCTCGCTACCGGCATGGAAATACTCGCCCAGCAAGTTAAGCAGAAGATAGGCCGTTTCATGGGTGAGCGGTTTTTCCAGCACCAGTTCCGCTGTCCTGAGATAGGCCTGCCCGGCCCCCGTGAAACACCGGGCCAACAGGCGGGTCGCGGGGGTATCGCGGGCCAGATCAGCCGGCCAGTCACGCGGCGGATCGTCCGGCATGCTGTCGGGACAACTTTCAAGGAAGCCGATCAGATAGTGCGGGCGGCGGCGCGCCTTGCGCCATAGCTGTTCTCGTGGCGCAGGTTCGATCAGCCCGGACGCCAGCACGGCACGCACCGTATTCATGGCGGTAACCGGGTCTTCCTCGAAGGGCAGGTACTCGACCAGATAATCGACCAGCACCTTGCCCATCGAACCTTCACGCACCGCCGCACAGGCAAGCATGACGCGGGCAATTTCCATGGTCGGCAGCGCCCACCAGGCGCGGCGCGCCAACTCGTCGGTCAGGGTCGGCGAACAGGCGACGGCGAGCACCGCCTCCGGTTCGCCCAGCTTCAGCAGGACTTCGAGGTTCTTCGGACTGGAGTGCCCGACGCGCGTCCAGTGCCGCAGATGCACCGGGAAACCACCGGGCGAATCCAGTGCATGTCCACCAAGCAACTCGCGCACCCGCATGATGTAACGCTCGGCGCGACCCACCGGATTCAGCACAATGCGCGCCTCACCCCGACTGGTCAGTCCGTAGAGCATGCGCGCGCCCTCGTCAATGCGCACCGCCAATAGATCCCCCGCCAGCAGCACATTGAGGCGCAGCGCATCTTCGGATGTCAGTTCAACACTTGCAGAAATCATGGGCGCAAAATAACACAGCGGGTTGATGCGCAGACTGTGTGAGGCAGGTGCGCGAACTATGGTCAAACATCCAGAAGCACTGTCGGATTTCTTTACACAATGTAATTTATATCAACAGAAATAGATATTTATTTATTAAATTTCAGCTACTTGAAATACATGGCGCAATATTTGCTTTTTATTTATTAAGTATGATTATTGTGAACCTGCTGGGGTCAAAATCATTTGATTCGCGGCAGGGTTTGATCAAAAGGGGGCACCATGAAGAAATCAACATCTGGCAGATTGCTGGGTGCATTGCTTGTGACTACCGGTCTCTCGCTGGGCGCTCCGCAAGTTGGCGCTGCGGTATTGCCATCCGGCGTGATGAATGACGTACCACAGGCCACGGTGACTGACTGGGGCTTCAAGATCTGCTTTTCCGGCGCCTATGGCGTCGCGGGCACCAGCATCGCCAGCATCCTTTCCGGTTGTGACGGCGACTATTTGATGATGGCTGCACGCGCCGTCGGCAGTAGCACCTTCGATGTTCTCGCCACAGGGAATTTCGCTGACGTGACTTACAACACCGGCACCAGCAACACCCCGCACATTGCCAACAACGTCGCGTGGTACTTCAGCGACAATTATTCTTGGGGGTTTGCCGGTCCTGACGACACTCTGAACCGGAGTTCCTGCGATGGATGGGATTACTTCAATGGCCAAGCGCTCGAACGCGACCGCCTGTGCTGGCACACCGCCACCGGCAACCTGAGTGGCGGCTGGCGCGCCGGCGACAACATCTGGCTAAACGACAGCACCACATGGGAAAGACTCCTGCTGACAAGCAACCTTGTTCCCGAACCGGGCACGCTGACCTTGATGGGTTTCGGCCTCGCTGCCTTGTTCCGCCGCCGCAAGCGCACATGATGCCATCGTGACGGCAGGCGCTTTCCCGGCCTGCCTCCGGTAATCAACAAGAAGGGCGCCGCGGCGCCCTTCTTGCTATTCTGGCGCATTGTCGGGCATTTCCGGCGCTATAAATTTCAGGTGAAAATCCCGGCTTCGTTTACATGTACACTAATTGTTGCTATTCGTTGAAACAGTCCGGCTCGTCCAGCACGTCCAGCAATTGCACCCGGCGCACGAGTCCATGGACTAATTCGCCACGCTTCTGGCGTGGCACTGGAAAAGGAGACCGTAACATGACTACTTCCCATCGCTCCGGCTGGCTTGCCCTGGCCCTCTCCGTCTTCCTGCTGGCCGGTTGCGCCGGCAGCCAGTCCGGCTCCAGCTACTCGCGCGAGCAAACCCGGGGGGAAATGAACGTGCGCCTTGGTGTGGTCGAAAGCGTTCGACAAGTCGCCATCGAAGGCACCAAAACACCGGTCGGCCCGTTGGCCGGCGGCGTCATTGGCGGCATTGCCGGCAGCAATATTGGCGGTGGCCGTGGCTCGACGGTGGGCGCCGTGCTCGGGGCCGTCGCCGGCGGTGTTGCCGGCCAGGCCATCGAATCCGGCGTTACCAAGAAGAACGGCCTGGAAATTACCGTCAAGCTGGACAACGGCCAGTTGATTGCCGTCACCCAGGAGGCTGACGAGCAGTTTTACCCCGGCGACCGCGTCCGCGTGCTCTCGGGGCAAGGAGCGACACGCGTGACCCGCTGACTGGGGCAATCCATGCTTTAGCAGGGAGGGGAAGAAAAGGGCCACTTCAGGAGAAGGCGCATGAACAACAATTCACTACTGCAACTCAAGTCCCTGGGCCAGCACGTCTGGCTCGACAACCTTTCCCGCACCCTGCTCCAGGAAGGCGGTTTGCAGCGCCTGATGGTCGAGGATGGCATCGATGGCCTGACCTCCAATCCCGCCATCTTCGAAAAGGCGATTGCCGGCAGCCCCCACTACCAGGCGGACCTGGAACGCCTGCGCGGCTCGCAACTCGACGCCGAGGCGCGTTACGAGTCTCTCGCCATTCCCGACATCCAGTCGGCCTGCGACATCCTGTTGCCGGCTTATGCGTCCAGCGCCGGCGAAACCGGCTATGTCAGCCTTGAAGTCTCGCCCGCCCTCGCCCATGACGCGGCAGGCACCGTGGCTGCAGCGGAACGCTTGCGGCAAGCCGTCGGACGCGACAACCTGCTCGTCAAGGTACCGGCCACCCCAGCCGGCGTGCAGGCCTTCGAGCAACTGACCGCGGCCGGCCTGCGCGTCAACGTCACCCTGATTTTTTCCCTGGCGCAGTACGAGGCCGTCGCGCAGGCCTATCTGCGCGGCGCCCAGCGCTGGCTGGATGGCGGCGGCGATGGCAAAGTCCTGCGTTCGGTGGCGAGCGTGTTCCTCAGCCGCATTGACACTCTGATAGACAAGCGCCTCGCGGCCATCGACGCCCCGCAGGCGCAGGCCCTGGCCGGCAGGGGTGGCGTGGCACTCGCCAAGTGCTGCTACCGGCGCTTTCTGGAGATATTCCACGGCCCGACCTTTGCCACGCTGGGCCAGGCCGGCGTGCGCGCGCAGACGCCGCTGTGGGCCAGCACCGGCACCAAGAATCCGGCTTACAGCGATGTGATCTACGTGGAGTCCCTGATCGGCCAGGATACCATCAACACCCTGCCGGATGCGACGCTGGCCGCCTTCCGCGACCACGGCCATGCTGCAGCCACCTTGATGACAGGCATGAGCGAGGCGCAAAACCAGATCAAGGCGCTGGCGGCGCTCGGCATCGACCCCACAGAAGTCGGCGAAACCTTGCAGGTCGAAGGCGTGCGGCTGTTTGCCGAGGCCTATGAAAAGCTGCTGGCTGCCGTACGCTAAGCCACCGGCAGCCCTCCAATTACCCCAACGCCGTACCGCCACCGCCGACTTTGATAGCGTGAAATACGCAGCGTTTGCGCCGGGCCAAACCCTCTCTCCCGACCTCTCTCCCAGCGGGAGAGAAGGAGGCAGATAGCTTCCCTCTCCCGCTTTCGGGAGAGGGATTGAGGGAGAGGGCTGCCAAGCAAACGCGGCACGCGCCGCCAGGCGCAACCCGCACAGGCATCCGATCGA
>DDXB01000029.1:0-11486 GCA_002347405.1 Rhodocyclaceae bacterium UBA2271
GTTGCTGTCGAGGGACGCAGCGTGACGCTGTTTGAGGAAATCCATCCCCAACGAAAGTATGGAGACCGCGAAGTGCATCGCCGTTTCCTGGCCCGCTTGGCAAAGTTGCTGCCCGTCGGTTGCCTGCCGATCATCAAATTAAAAGGGGCCAGGCTCGATTTAATTTACCCGGCAGCCATCGTCAAAAAGAAACTGCAACTGGATGCCTCGCTCTACACTTTGCTACAGATATTGTCGGTCACCTTTTTCGAGAAAATGCCCTTGCAGCAAGTCTTTCCGGGCAGCGACTCCAGTTCAGACAACATCACCATCAACAACCAATTGAATCTTTTCGCGGTTTGAATTAAAAGGGGCCAGGCTCGATTTAATTTACCCGGCAGGCTGGAGTCCATAATCAAGTGCAACACTACCCTATCCATTATTGAACGGGAGTTATTGCACATGGGAAAGCATTACAGTCATTTGAGTTCGGAAGAGCGCGCTTGCATCATGCTGCGATTGCGTGACGGTTTCAGTTCGCGGGCAATTGCCCGCGAACTGAAACGCTCGCCATCGAGCATCACACGCGAAATCGCCAGGCATCATTGTCTGGCCGGTTGCGCGAGGCTGCCCTATGAAGCGAGTCGGGCCAGCATGCGTGCCCACATGGCGCGGTTTCAGCGACGACGGCAGCGCAAGCTTGCCCCGACCGGGCTGCTGTTCGCCGAGGTGCGCAACAAGCTCAAGACCGGCTGGTCGCCCGATCAGATTTCCGGTTATCTGAAGCGTACCCATCCTGACTGCTATGCTCGCAACGTGAGCCACGAAACGATTTACACCGCTTTGTATGCCATGCCACGCGGCGAGCTGCGTCGCGAGTTCAAGTGAAAAGGGGCCAGGCTCGATTTAATTCTTGCGACTGATTTGATTGCTGCGCTAGAAACGCAAATTAAAGGGGCCAGGCTCGATTTAATTTACCCGGCGGCTGGAGTCCATAATCAAGTGCAACACTACCCTATCCATTATTGAACGGGAATTATTGCACATGGGAAAGGGAGAATTAAAGGGGCCAGGCTCGATTTAATTTACCCGGCCTGAGTTAGCTGGACGGTCGCCACTCTTACATGAGGCGGCCGTTTTGTTTGGTGCGCCGCAAAGTCGGCGCTGGCAGGACGGCGGGATGAGGGCTCGCAGATTCCAGTTGCTTCCTTCTTGATTTTTCGACATCATAAACAATGAATTGTTTGTCAGACCCCGGTTTTCCGAATTAGAACTTGTTGCATGCCCGTGAATTCGTCAATGGAAATACTGCTTCATCCTAATGACCGCGCCGTCATCGCGCGTATTGTCGCCCCTGTAGTAAAGCGTGGGGCAGCCACCCTGAAACTGTTCGGGTCACGTGCGCGCGGTGATGCTCGCCGCACTTCCGATATCGATATTGCGCTGGTGTCTGCAAAGCCCATTCCGGCCGCCGAATTGGCGACCCTGCGGGAAGCGCTAGAAGATTCCAGTGTTCCTTTCCGCGTTGATCTGCTTGATTATGCCCGCGCGCCAGCATCCCTGCGTGCGGCCATCGACCGCGAAGGCATCACATGGCCCGTCTAGACCAGCGTATAGAAATCGCCCGGCAAGCCTTGGCAACACTCGAGGAACTGGTGCATGAAGCTCCCGGAAAAATCGTCCGGGATGCGACTATCCAGCGCTTTGAGTACACTTTCGAGGCAGTCTGGAAGGCAGCCCAGGCTGTTTTGCACGACCGCTACGGTGTCGAACTTGCCTCTCCAAAGCCGGTCATTCGCGCCAGTTTCGAGAATAATCTGCTTTCAGAGGAAGAAACCCGAACGGCGCTTGCCATGGTTGATCATCGCAACTTGACCGCGCATACCTACAATGAAGACCTCGCAAACGAAATCTTTTCTGCGATACCCGATTATCGTTGTGTTTTACGGGCGTGGATCGAAAGATTAAAAATGTAATAGTGAAAAGGGGCCAGGCTCGATTTAATTCTTGCGGCTGATTTGATTGCTGCGCTAGAAACGAAACTGCAATTATCCGCATGAGTCCAACTATTTTCCGGCAGGGCGGCTTTCGTTTTTATTTCTTCTCTCGCGAAGAATCGCGGATGCATGTTCATGTCCAATCAGCTGACGGCGAAGCGAAGTTCTGGCTTGAGCCTGTGATTGCAGTGGCACAGCATACTGGATTGTCACGGAGAGAAATCGGCGAAGCACAACAACTGGTGCAGGAGCACGAAAATGACCTACGCAGCGCTTGGCACAGACACTTCGGCAGTTGAGGTCACCCATATCTCGAAGCATGGCTTCTGGATTCTTTTGGGAGACGAGGAGCTGTTTCTACCTTTCGTTGAATTTCCATGGTTCCGCGATGTCGCCGTAGGCAAGATATTGCACGTCGAACTACCCTCGGAAAATCATCTCTACTGGCCCGAGCTCGATGTCGATCTGTCCGTTGACTCGATTCGTCATCCCGAACGCTTTCCGCTGATCAGTCGACCCACTAGCGAAAGGGGACCAGGCTCGATTTAATTTACCCGGCACGCCTGAGTTAGCCGAACGGTCGCCACTCTCACATGAGGCGGCCGTTTTGTTTGGTGCGCCGCAAAGTCGGCGCTGCAAATAATCGGGCCACCACGGTTTGCCGGCTTTCTGGCGGCAAATGGGGTGGATGGTCAGAAATGTTTCGGCAACCCCGCCTGCTTTAGAACGGCATTTGCCGTGTGCCGGGATTTAATCCTGGAATCGACGGGGAAGTGCATTCCGGTATGCGGGGAAAACCAAATGTCGTGATCACCCTTGCCTGATCGAACGAATCGGCAGCCGGCAGCAAGCAGTAGCTTCTTGAGATCAGGCGTGAAGCTTTCGCCCATCAGGCCGCTTCACGGTGGGCGATGGAGAATTTCCTTGCCAGCAGTTCGAACGACACTTCAGGCCCATAGGGATAGCCGTTTGCATCAAGCAGTTCTGGCACCATGGTTTGCAGCTTGGATGAAAGTGCCTCAATGGTTTCAGCTTCGGTCGCAAGCCCCGGAACATCATCGGATGTCGCAACCCAGACATCCGCTTCATCATCCCACTCGGCTCGGATAAAGAGAATTTTCGGCATTGCTTGCTCCTTGTGATCTTATTCGGCGTTGGTCATTGTATAGCCAAAGGCGCACGTAATTAAAAGCGCCAGGCTCGATTTAAATTTGCCTACACGCCATCGTCAAAAAGAAACTGCAGCTGGATGCCTCGCTCTACACTTTGCTACAGATATTGTCGGTCACCTTTTTCGAGAAAATGCCCTTGCAGCAAGTCTTTCCGGGCAGCGACTCCAGTTCAGACAACATCACCATCAACAACCAATTGAATCTTTTCGCGGTTTAACCGGACAGCAGTGATCAAAGGCAACAACTCAGGAAGTAAAAGGCCCGCATCACTGCGGGCCTTATTGCCTGGTACGCCTTGCCTGGACAATCAGGGCTTGATGTAGGCGTAACCCCCGCGTGCCTGCAACTTGGCGAGCTCGGCAACGCCGGAAGGTACATATTTCGCTTCGGGGATAAACTGACTCTTCTCAAGTTTGCGGTTCGCCAGGGTGATCTCGCAAATGTCAAAAGTGACACCACGCAACTCCAACTGCTCGACCGTCACATGGTAAGGGTTGCCCGCCTTGTCCCTGGCATCCTTCATCAGAAAATCGACACCGAGGGCATGGGTGACCACGACGATTTGAGCCTCGGGATTGACATCCATGTGATTGGTGATATTGCGCAATGCAGCGCGCGCATCGCTCGAATCATTGACGTGATAAACGACTTTGTCGGGATGGACATTGGCATTTTTATCCGCGGCATGCGCACTCGTGCCAAAAGCCATTGAAACAGCAAGACACGACGCAGCGATCAGTGATCTCTTATTGGTTTGCATGTGTTTCTCCTCTCTCGGGTATGGGGTTTCCAGCTGGATTGATTCCCTGCCATGACTACAACTATTGGACTTTGCCAACATTGAATCGAACGTCTCTTCTCCCGGCACAACAACGAGACTACCTATAGAGACGGAACAAGCCGGTGTTTTATTCCCGCCATCCCCAAAGAAATAGCAAAAAGGGGCCAGGCTCGATTTGATTTAATTGCTAGACTTGCCAACATGCCTCGCCGCCCCCGAATCCATCTTGCCGGCTTGCCGCTGCACATCGTTCAGCGCGGCCATAATCGCGATGCCTGCTTTTTCGGCGAGGATGATTACCTCGCTTATCGTCACTGGCTTGGCGAAGCGCTCGATACCTCGGAGTGCCGGTTGCACGCCTATGTGCTGATGACCAACCATGTCCATTTATTGCTGACGCCGCCCTCATCCGAGGCCGTGTCCAGGCTGATGATTTCACTGGGGCGGCGATACGTGCAATACATCAACAAGACTTACCGCCGTACCGGCACTTTGTGGGACAGCCGCTACAAATCGTCGCTGGTGCAGGCCGACGATTATCTGTTGCTGTGCCAGCGCTATATCGAACTCAACCCGGTCCGCGCCGCGATGGTGGATGACCCCGCCCATTATCGCTGGAGCAGTTATCAGGCGAACGGGCTTGGGCAAGACGACCCATTGCTGACGCAGCATGACGTCTATCTGGCTTTGGGCCAGGAAGATGCGTCTAGGCTGAATATTTATCGCGGTTTGTTTCGCTCGGAACTCGACGATGAG
The DNA here is from genome assembly GCA_002347405.1 of Rhodocyclaceae bacterium UBA2271. Classification (GTDB taxonomy): domain Bacteria; phylum Pseudomonadota; class Gammaproteobacteria; order Burkholderiales; family Rhodocyclaceae; genus Sulfuricystis. The sequence continues at coordinate 4,686 of DDXB01000029.1, forward strand.
GCCATCGGCGATATCCGCATGGCACTCGACCAGGGGCAGCCCCTCGGTAATTCGCGCTTTCTCGCCAGCATCGAAAAGTCAATCGGGCAGCGTCGCGAAGTCAAGCCGCGCGGCAGGCCAAGGAAGCTTGCCGCCACACCTGCGGATGCGCAGGAACAGCTATCGATAATAATGTGAGCCTGGCCCCTTTTTTAATTGCGGCAGTACTGGGGAGTGTCAGCGTTGCCGGCTTCGCTCCGCTCGAACTGTTTCCCCTGCCGATCATTGCGCTGGCCGGGCTGTTGCGGCTGTGGCAGGACACGTCGACACCGCACCGCGCGGCGCTGCTGGGTTTCATTTGGGGGCTGGGATTTTTTCTGACCGGCGTGTCGTGGGTGTATGTCAGCCTGCATGATGTGGGCGGCATGGCCGCACCGCTGGCCGTGATCGCCACGGTGCTGTTCTGTTGCTGGCTGGCGGTGTTTCCGGCGCTGGTGGGCTATCTTTACCGCCGTCTAATGCAGACCGAGACCCGCGCCGGCTTCTGGCGCAACGCCCTGCTGTTCGCCGGACTCTGGGTGCTGAGCGAATGGCTGCGCGGCGTGTTGTTCACCGGCTTCCCCTGGCTGGCGCTGGGCTACTCGCAAACCCCGCCGAGCCCGCTGGCCGGGTTTGCGGCGGTGCTGGGCAGCTATGGCGTGGGCGGGCTGGCGGCGCTGATCGCCGCAGCGCTGGCTTTAGGGCTGCGGCGGCGCGGGACATGGCTGCTGATCATCGCCCTGCTCGGCAGCGGCGCACTGCTGCGCGGCATGGACTGGACGCAACCGGTTGGTGCGCCGTTTCGCGTCAGCCTCTTGCAGGGCAATATCCCGCAAAGCCTGAAGTGGGTGCCCGAGCGGCTGCCGCTGTCGATCGAAACCTACACCGGGCTGGCGCAGGCGCACCCGGCCGCGCTGACCGTGCTGCCGGAAACCGCCCTGCCGCTGTTCTTCCACGAGGTGCCACGCGAGGTGTTGCAGGCGCTGACGCAGCATGGCGACGCGCTGGTCGGCACAGCAGTGCGCCTGCGCGAGGGCGGCTATGTGAATGGCGCCATCGCGATTCAGCGTAGCACCGCCCCCGTAAGCGCTGACGCCGTCCTGCCGACGCCGACTTTTTCCACACAAACCTACGCCAAGCAGCATCTGGTGCCATTCGGCGAATATGTGCCGCCGGGCTTTGCCTGGTTTTTCGGGCTGGTGAATATTCCGCTGTCGGACTTTTCGGCCGGTCCGCCGCGGCAGGCACCGATCACCCTGTCCGCTCAGCCCGGGGTCAACATCGCGCCAAACATCTGTTACGAAGACCTGTTCGGCGAGGAGATCATCCGTGCCCTGCCAGGCGCGACACTGTTGATCAATCTGTCGAACACCGCCTGGTTCGGCGATTCGCTCGCCCAGCCGCAGCATCTGCAGATCGCCCGGCTGCGCGCGCTGGAGACCGGCCGCATGATGCTGCGCGCCACCAATACCGGCATCACGGCGGCCATCGCGCCCGACGGTCGGGTGCTCGGCGCACTGCCGCCGTTCACTGCCGGCGCGCTGCAGGTCGAGGCGCAGGCGTTTGCGGGGCTGACGCCCTATGCCCGCTGGGGCAACCTGCTGGCGCTGCTGCTGGCGCTGATTGCGGTCATTTATGCCGGTTTGCCGGCGTTGATGATTGCTTTGCGGCAGCGGCGAAGCCGGTAGAATCAGGGTTTTGCGACACTCACCAGCCCCATTTGATTGCCAATGAACCCCACGATTAGCTCCGACATCACGCCCGCAAGCGGGCATGAGTCTTCACTGAAAGTCGGCCCCAAGCCGACTTTTCAGGAAGTCATCCTGCGTCTGCAGAACTTCTGGGACCAGCAAGGCTGCGTACTCTTGCAGCCTTATGACATCGAAGTCGGCGCCGGCACCTTCCACACCGCCACTTTCTTGCGCGCCATCGGCCCCGAACCCTGGCGCGCCGCCTATGTGCAGCCGAGCCGCCGGCCGAAGGATGGCCGCTATGGCGAGAACCCCAACCGCCTGCAGCATTACTACCAGTATCAGGTGGTGCTGAAGCCCTCCCCCGCCAACATTCAGGAACTGTATCTCGACAGCCTGCGCGCACTCGGCATCGACACCGCCGAGCATGACATCCGCTTCGTCGAGGACGACTGGGAATCGCCGACGCTGGGCGCCTGGGGCCTCGGCTGGGAAGTCTGGCTGGACGGCATGGAAGTCACGCAGTTCACCTATTTTCAGGAGGTCGGCTCGCTGGTCTGCCGCCCGGTGCTGGGCGAGATCACCTACGGCCTCGAACGGCTGGCGATGTATCTGCAGGGCGTAGAAAACGTCTTCGACCTGGTGTGGGCGCCAGGTGTCACCTACGGCGATGTCTATCACCAGAACGAGGTCGAGCAATCGACCTACAACTTCGAACACTCGGACGTCGAGTGGCTGTTCAGCCAGTTTTCCAAATTCGAATCCGAGGCCAAGCGCCTGATGGGGCTGGGCCTGCCGCTGCCCGGCTTCGAGATGGTGATGAAGGCTTCGCACAGCTTCAACCTGCTCGATGCGCGCGGCGCGATTTCGGTCACCGAGCGAGCCGCCTACATTGGCCGCGTGCGGGCATTGGCGCGGGAAGTCGCGCAGGCTTATTTCGACTCGCGCGAAAAACTCGGCTTCCCGATGCTCGGCACTCAACGGCAGGAGGGCAAGTAAATGAAAGACACCCTCCTCATCGAACTCCTCACCGAGGAACTGCCGCCGAAGTCGCTGGCGAAGCTGGGCCAGTCGTTCCGCGAACAAATGCAGAAGTCGCTGGCCGAAGCCGGCTTCATTGCCGACTCAAACGCCGGCCAGTGGTTCGCCACGCCGCGCCGGCTGGCGCTGCAGTTTGTCGACTGCCTCGCCACCCAGCCCGACCGCGTCATCGAGAAGAAAGGCCCGGCAGTGGCTTCCGGCCTCGGCGCCGATGGCAAGCCGACCAAGGCGCTTGAAGGCTTCATGCGCTCGGCCGGGGTCACCTTCGACCAGTTGGAAAAACTCGATGATGGCAAGGCGGAATACTTCGTCGCCCGCATCGCCAAAAGCGGCGAGGCGCTCGATGCGCATCTGGCCGGCTTTATCGAAGCCGCGCTGAAGAAATTGCCGGTGGCAAAAATCATGCGCTGGGGCGCGGGTGAGGCGCAGTTCGTGCGGCCGGTGCATGGCCTGATGCTGCTGCACGGCGCGCGCATCGTGGCAGGCACTGTGCTCGGGTTGGCCAGCCGCAACATCACGCGCGGCCATCGTTTCATGGCGTCCGGCGACATCGTCATTGCCCATGCCAACGATTACGCTACAACGCTGGCCACGCAGGGCAAGGTGGTCGCCGCCTATGACGAGCGCCGCGCCATGATCCGCGCACAACTCGACACACTCGCCAATCTGCAGCCGGGGCGTCAATGGCTGCCCGACGAAGCGCTGCTCGACGAGGTGACGGCGCTGGTCGAATTCCCGGTCGTCTATGAGGCCGGCTTCGAGGCGGAATTCCTGGCGGTGCCGCAGGAATGCCTGATCCTGACAATGAAGGCCAACCAGAAATACTTCCCCTTGTTCGCGGCCGGCAAACTGACCAACCGCTTTCTCGTCGTCTCGAACATGCAGGTGGCCGACCCGCGCCACATCATCGGCGGCAACGAGCGCGTGGTGCGGCCGCGCCTCTCCGATGCGCGCTTCTTCTTCAACCAGGATCGCAAGGCGCCGCTGGCGGCGCGCGTCGCCAAACTGGGCAACATTGTCTATCACAACAAGCTCGGCAGCGTCGGCGAACGCGTGCAGCGACTGGCGCGACTGGCGGTGACCATTGCCGGCCATCTGGGCGCCGACAAGGCACACGCCGCGCGCGCCGCGCTGCTGGCCAAGGCCGATCTCGTCACCGACATGGTCGGCGAGTTCCCCGAGTTGCAGGGCATCATGGGCCGCTACTACGCCTTGCACGACCAGGAACCGGCGATTGTTGCCGACGCCATCGAAGGCCATTACCACCCGCGCTTCAACGGCGACACGCTGCCGCAGGGCAACATCGCCTGCGCCGTGGCGCTGGCCGACAAGCTCGACGCACTCACCGGCTTCTTCGGCATCGGCCAGATTCCCACCGGCGACAAGGACCCCTTCGCCCTGCGCCGTGCCGCGCTGGGCGTGTTGCGCATCCTCATGGAAGCGCCGCTGCCGCTCGACCTGGCCGAACTGATCGACGCCGCCGCCGCCGGCTTTGCGCCCGGCCTGTTGCAGGGCGAGTTCAAGGCGCAACTCGCCGACTTCATGTTCGAGCGGCTGCGCAATCTGCTGCGCGAAGCCGGCCATGAGCAGAAACTCATTGATGCCGTGCTGGCGCTCAAGCCGACACGCATCGACAAGGTGCCGGCCAAGCTCGCCGCGGTGAAGGTTTTCGTCACCCTGCCCGAGGCGGCAGCGCTCGCCGCCGCCAACAAGCGCATCGTCAATATTCTCCGGAAGACCGCAGTCATCACGGATGACGTCGATGTTGCCCTGTTGCAGGAAGCAGCCGAGAAGGACCTCTTCGCCCGCCTCACGGCAATCACTCCCGCCGTGCGTTCTTTTGTCGCCAACGAAGATTATGCCGATGCCCTGAAGGCGCTCGCCGGTCTGCGCAGCGAAGTCGATGCCTTCTTCGACGGCGTGATGGTGATGGCCGAGGAACCGCTGACACGCGCCAACCGGCTGGCGCTTTTGAAGCAATTGACCGACCTGATGAACCAGGTGGCCGATATTTCCAGGCTATGAGCTGCATGCAAACCGACAACAAATCAGCATTTCGTCATTCCGGCGAAAGCCGGAATCCACGAATTTCAACTGATCACGAAAGCACTGGATTCCGGCTTTCGCCGGAATGACGGGTTATCAAGGGACTCCCATGAAACTCATCATCCTCGACCGTGACGGCGTCATCAACCAGGATTCCGATCTCTACATCAAGTCGCCGGAGGAATGGATTCCGCTGCCCGGCAGCCTGGAAGCCATCGCGCGCCTCAACCAGTGGGGCTATCGGGTGGTGGTGGCCACCAACCAGTCGGGCATCGGCCGCGGCCTGTTCGGCATGGATACGATCAACGCCATCCATGACAAGATGATCAAGGCGGCTTCCCATGTCGGAGGCAGCATCGACGCGATTTTCTTCTGTCCGCACACCAACGCCGACAACTGCGGCTGCCGCAAACCCCAGCCCGGCATGTTCAATGAGATCGCCGCGCGCTACAACATCGATCTCGCTGGCGTGCCAGTGGTTGGCGATGCTTTGCGCGACCTGCAGGCTGCCGCCAGCGTCGGCGCACAACCCATGCTGGTGCTTACCGGCAAGGGCAAGAAAACCAAACTCGATCCGGCCCTGCCCAAGGACACCCGGATCTTTGCCGACCTTGCCGCTGCCGTAAAAAGTCTGACACCATGACCCCCATCCCCCCAGCCCCCTTTTCGAAGAAGAGGGTGACGAATGTTCAGCCGCTTTGCGGCTTCCGTGTTATTGGCTCGCCGCCTACTTGGGGCGCCTCGGCGGCTGCGGCATGATATTCCTCCGTTCCCTGCTGTTCACCGTCTTCATGGTCATCAGCATGCCGCTCACCGTGCTGGGGCTGCTGCTGGTGTTCTGGTTGCCGACGCGATCCCGCCGGCTGTTTGTCATGCCCTGGGTTCGGCTGGTGATGTGGATGATGCACCACCTGTTGCATATCGAGCAGCACCTGCTGGGCGCGGAAAACATTCCGGCGACGCCCTGCGTGGTGTTCAGCAAGCATCAGTCGACGTGGGAAACCTTCGCCCTGCAGATCCTGTTTCCGCTGTCCTCCTTTGTTTACAAGAAGGAACTGCACTGGCTGCCCTTCTTCGGGCTGGGCCTCATGCTGGTGCCCTTTGTCGGCATCGATCGCGGCGCCGGCAAGGCCGCCCTGAATCAGGTCGCCGAGCGCGGCAAGCAGCGGCTTGACGAAGGCTATTCCGTTATCATTTTTCCGGAAGGCACCCGTGTCGCGCCAGGGGAACACCGCCGCTACAAGATCGGCGGCGCCCATCTGGCTGTACATGCCGGCGTGCCGATCATTCCGATCGCCCACAATGCCGGCGAGCTGTGGGGCCGTCGGAAATTCCTGAAGCATCCGGGCACCGTGACCCTCAGCATCGGCCCGGCGATCTATCCGGAAGGCAAGACCGAAGCCGAATTGAACGCCGCCGCCGAAAACTGGATAGAAACCGAAATGCGCCGCATCAGCCCGCATCGCTACAAACATGCGATCAAGGATTCCCCAGCTGACACTGCGGCTTGAGGCCGCCGCCCCCGATGATGACGCGCCGTGGCGCGCGGGTGGCAGCGTCGCCTATCGCGGCACCACGCTTTGCCTGGTGCTCGACACCGCCTGTCGCACTCCGGAACGTATCGGCGAGGAATTGCACCTGCCGCTCCCCCCGGCGGCGATGCCAAGGCAGATTCGCGATGCCGCCGAAAGCTGGCTGCGCGACGAAGCGCTGACGGCGATTCGCTTGAGCATTGCGCAAAAGTCGGCGCTGGCGGGACGGCGCGCTCCAGATATCGCACTGGTGTTCGGCAAGCGCAGCGACTGGGTACAGCGCGATGGCGATAAATTGCGCTGCCACTGGCGGCTGATCGAGCAGTCGCCTGCCGTCATCGAGCAGGTGCTTGGCCGCGCGCTGGCGGCCATGCAGCCGACGCCGGTGTGCGACGACCTGTTTGCCGTGGCTTGATGCTGAACATCGCCCTCCCCCCTTTGTGCGCCCTTGGCGCATCCCTCGCTTTGCTCGG
>DDXB01000029.1:11675-36763 GCA_002347405.1 Rhodocyclaceae bacterium UBA2271
CCTCAATCCCTCTCCCGCAAGCGGGAGAGGGAGGCTATCTGCCTCCTCTCTCCCTCTGGGAGAGAGGTCGGGAGAGAGGGATTGGCCCGGCGCAACCGCTGCCGGATTTCAAGCTAATGCAACTCGAACTGTTCCGCCTGCCGCCGGTTTTCGCTGGCGATGCGACCAAGGCGCAGCACATCATCCTGTCCGGCCGCATCGTCAGCTATGCCTTGCGCCTCGACCGCCGCCGGCTGGCGATGCGCATCGACGAGCGTGGCCTCGCCGTGGGCGCACCAAGCAACCTGCCGCTCGCCGCCATCGAAGCCTTCATCCAGGGTCACGGCGACTGGGTGCTCAAGAAGCTCGACGAATACGCCAGCCGCACGACGCCTCGTCACCTGCCCATCCATGAAGGTGCGCGCCTGCCGCTGCTGGGCGAGGAGGTCAGGGTACGCGTGACCGCCGGTAACAATCGCGGCCTATGGCAGCGCGCCGGGGATGCGGAAGAGTTGTGGCTGGCGGCGCGCCCCGCCGCCAATCTGGCCCTGCTGGCACGGCGCGCCTTGCAGCGCCGGGCGCTGGAACACTTCCAGCCGCGACTGGCAGCCAGCGTCGCGCAAATCGGCCGTCCGCTGCCGCCTCTCGCGCTGAGTTCAGCGCGCACCCGCTGGGGCAGTTGCAGCGCGCGCACCGGCATCCGCCTCAACTGGCGCCTGATCCACCTGCCGCCCAAGCTGATCGACTACGTGATCGCCCACGAAGCGGCACACCTGCTCGAGATGAATCACAGCCCGCGCTTCTGGAATGTTGTGGAAAGACTCCACCCCGACTGGCGCCACGCGCGCAACGAACTCAAACGACTGGGCGCGGCGCTGCCGCTGATTTAGGAAAGACGCCCGCCCCCCTTTGTGCGCCGTTGGCGCATCCCTCGCTCTGCTCGGGACCGCTGCTGCGCAGCGTCCTGCGGCCTGTGGCCTTGTGCCCCCCTCGCGGGGGGTTCTTAACGGCTCGCTGCGCTCGTTTATTACGGGGCGGTTTGATTTGGCGGGGGTGCGGGTTGCGGCTGGCGCCGCGTGCCGTCTCGCCTTGGGGCGGCCCTGCGGCGAGACTACTGTGGGGTGGTTTTTTCCCATCGCACCTGGCAGGAAAGAGGCTGCAAAAAACTCAAGCAGCGATCTTCATCGGCTTATCGGCGGTTTCGCCGCGACTGGCATGCAGGACTTCAACGCCGACAACTTCACCGGCCTCGTCGAAGTCCAGGACTATGCCAGGCCTGATCTGTTCCGACTCGATTACTTTTTTGCTGGTCAGCCGCACATACAAGGCATCGACTTCCGGATCGTATTCGATGTTCATAGCTTTCCTTTCATTGCGCGGTCGAAGAACGCCGTGACGACATGCACGGGTTGGCGGTCACGGTTGCAGATTACACGCAAGACACGACCGCCGAATTCAGGAATCGTTTTCAGAGCGTGCGCCAGCTGATCGTCACCCGGATCCGCTTCCAGGCGCCCCGGATTACTCATGGTTTCAGTTACCCAGGAGGGGTATTTCCCTCTCCCGCAGGGTATCCAGAGCATGTCCCGCATGGGGTACGGCGTTAAACCCACACCCGCCGCAGCGTTTGCGCCGGGCCGCCCTTAGCCCGCAAGCTGGCTAAGGGCTTTCTGATTGCTTCCCCTCTCCCCCGACCCCTCTCCCGCAAGGGGCGAGGGGAGAAAGGCGCCCCCCCGCAGTAGTCTCGCCGCCGGGCCGCCCCAAGGCGAGACGGCACGCGGCGCCAGCCGCAACCCGCACAGGCATCCGATTGGAGCACCCCGTAACAAACGAGCGCAGTGACAACAAGTGACGCAGTCGCGCCGTTGCGGCGAAGGCTAATGCCGACTCCGTCGGCGTTAAGCCGCGCAGCAGCGGCCGGAGGCAAAAAACAGTCACCTCCCCCGTGAGGGGGAGGCCGGGAGGGGGTGGGCCATATGGTTCGCATCCACCACCGCCAGCGCCGTCATATTGACCAGCCGCCGCACGGTGGCGGTCGCCGTGAGGATATGCACGGGCTGGGCGGCGCCCAGCAGGATCGGGCCGACGGTGATGCCCTCACCATTGGTTTCCTTGAGCAGGTTGAAGGCGATGTTGGCGGCGTCGACATTGGGCATGATGAGCAGGTTGGCTTCGCCGGCGAGGCGACAGTCGGAGTAAAGGCTGCTGCGAATGGCCTCGTTCAGCGCCGTGTCGCCGTGCATCTCGCCATCGACCTCCAGATCTGGGGCGCGTGCGGTGATGATTTTCAGCGCACGGCTCATTTTCTCCGCCGAGGCCGAGCGCACGCTGCCGAAGTTGGAGTGCGACAGCAGCGCCACCTTGGGCGCGACGCCGAAACGGCGCACTTCCTCGGCGGCCATCAGCGTCAGGTCGGCGAGCAGTTCGGGGTCGGGGTCGTGGTTGACGTAGGTGTCGCAGATGAACAATGTGTGGCGCTGCAACAGCAGCAGGTTCATCGCCGCGAAACAACGCGCGTTGTCTTTCAGGCCGATGACTTCGCGCACGTGGCGCAGGTGGTCGGCGTGGCGGCCGACCGTGCCGCACAGCATGGCGTCGACGTCGCCACGGCGCAGCAGCATGGCGCCGATCAGCGTGGTGTCTGAGCGCAGCGCCTGCTTGGCCATCTCCGGCGTGATGCCTTGACGCCCGAGCAGATGGTGATATTCCATCCACAGGTCGCGATAACGCGGATCGGAATCGGGATTGACGATCTCGAAATCGACGCCGGGTTTGATCCTCAGGCCGGCACGCTGCAGGCGCAGGTCGATGACTTCCGGACGGCCGATCAGCACGGGATGGGCGAGCCCTTCATCACGCACCGCCTGCACCGCACGCAGCACCCGCTCATCCTCGCCTTCGCAATAGACGACACGGCGCGGCGCCTCCTTGGCGGCGGTGAACACCGGCTTCATGACGAAACCGGAGTGGTAGACGAAATTGTTGAGCTGATCGCGATAGGCGGCCAGGTCGGCGACCGGGCGGCTGGCGACGCCGGAGTCAGCCGCTGCCTGCGCCACGGCCGGCGCGATCTTGACGATCAGGCGCGGGTCGAAGGGCTTGGGGATCAGGTACTCCGGACCAAACGACGGTTCTTCGCCGCCATAGGCCAGCGCCACCACATCGGAGGTTTCGGCCTGTGCCAGTTCGGCGATGGCCCGCACGGCGGCGAGCTTCATCAGTTCGGTGATGGTGGAGGCGCCCGCATCGAGCGCGCCACGGAAGATGAAAGGAAAGCACAGTACGTTGTTGACCTGGTTCGGGTAATCCGAACGGCCGGTGGCGATGATCGCGTCATTGCGCACCGCCTTCACCTCTTCCGGCAGAATTTCCGGCGTCGGGTTGGCCAGCGCCAGGATCAGCGGCCGCGGCGCCATTTGCGCCGCCATTGCGGCCTTGAGCACGCCGCCGGCGGACAGGCCGAGAAAGATGTCGGCCCCGGCGATCACTTCGCCCAGCGTGCGCGCGTCGGTCGGCTTGGCATAGCGCGCCTTGATCGGGTCCATGTCCTCGACACGCCCCGCATACACGACGCCCTTGAGGTCGGTGACCCAGATGTTTTCGACACGCACGCCGAGATTCACCAGCAGGTCGAGACAGGCCAGCGCGGCGGCCCCGGCGCCCGAGGTGACGAGCTTCACCTCCTCGATCCGCTTGCCGACCAGCTTGAGGCCATTGAGAATCGCCGCGCCGACGACGATGGCGGTGCCGTGCTGGTCGTCGTGAAAGACCGGAATCTTCATCCTTTCCCGTAACTTCGCCTCGACGTAAAAACATTCAGGCGCCTTGATGTCTTCGAGATTGATGCCGCCGAAGGTCGGCTCCATCGCCGCGATGATGTCGATCAGCTTGTCGGCGTCGGGCTCGTCCAGTTCGATGTCGAAGACGTCGATGCCGGCAAATTTCTTGAACAGCACCGCCTTGCCCTCCATCACCGGCTTGGCGGCGAGCGGGCCGATGTTGCCCAGCCCCAGCACAGCCGTGCCGTTGGTGATGACCCCCACCAGATTGGCGCGGGAGGTCAGGCGGCTGGCTTCCAGCGGATTGGCGACGATGGCATTGCAGGCGATGGCGACACCCGGCGAGTAAGCAAGCGCCAGGTCGCGCTGGTTGGTCAGGCCCTTGGTCGGCGTGACGGAGATTTTCCCCGGCGTGGGGCTGGCGTGATATTCGAGCGCGGCGGCGGTGAGGTCGATGCCGGGATCGTTGTCTTCCGAGTTCATATGCGCAATCGTGTTGACTGAAAGCGGTATCTTACCCTGTGCGAAAATGACGCACCTCTCAACGGACGGGAATGTCATGAAACGCGTCGTCTTCAACCAGAAGGGTGGTGTCGGCAAGAGCACCATCACCTGCAACCTCGCTGCCATCGCGGCCGCCCGCGGGACAAGGAGTGGCAAGGGCTCACGCACGCTGGTGGTCGATCTCGATCCCCAGGCCAACTCGACCCGCTACCTGCTTGGCGCGGGAGCCGACGGGCTGGAAACCACGGTGACCGAGTTCTTCGACCAGATGCTCAATTTCAAGCTGCGGCCGAAGGCGACCGAGGATTTCATCCACGCCACGCCCTTCGCCAACCTGTTCATCATGCCGGCCGATGCCGCCCTCGAAGAATTGCAGGGCAAGCTCGAATCGCGCTACAAGATCTACAAACTGAAGGAGGCGCTGGATGCGCTGGATTTCGACCAGATCTGGATCGACACGCCGCCGGCCCTGCACTTTTACACGCGCTCGGCGCTGATCGCCGCCGACCGCTGCCTGATTCCCTTCGATTGCGACGAGTTTGCGCGCCGCGCGCTGTACACGCTGCTCGACAACGTCGCCGAAATCCGCGCCGACCATAACGCGGCGCTGGTGGTGGAGGGCATCGTCGTCAACCAGTTCCAGTCCCGCGCCACCCTGCCGCAACAGGTGGTGCAGGAACTGCGCGACGAGGGGCTGCCGGTGCTCGAACCCTTCCTCTCCGCCTCGGTGAAAATCAAGGAATCGCACCAGCAGGCAAAGCCGATGATCCATCTCGACCCGCGGCACAAACTCACCGGCGAGTTCGAGCGGCTTTACGAAAACCTCACAACAGAACCCCGGTCAGGCAGAAAGAAACGAAGCGCATAACTTGGCGCATAACAGCGTTTGCGCCGGGCCGCCCCAAGCAAACGCGGCACGCGCCGCCAGGCGCAAACCGCACCACAGCCAATAACGACAGCACCCCGTAATATCCGCGCGCAGCGCGCAAACGAGAACCCCCCGCGAGGGGGGCGAAGGGGGCCGGGCGTTTACTCAGGATTTTTCGAATCGAGTGTCAGCGTCACCGGGCCGTCATTCACCAACCGGATCTGCATGTCGGCACCGAACTGTCCGGTGGGCACCGGCTTGCCCAACAAGGCTTCGAGCTTGGCGACAAAGCGCCCGAACAGGGGCTGGGACACTTCGCCGCGTGCCGCGCGGCTCCATGACGGACGGTTGCCCTTCCTGATCGAGGCGTACAGGGTGAATTGCGAGACGGCGAGGATGTCGCCACCGGCTTCCTGCACGCTGTGGTTCATCACGCCGCTGGCATCGGCAAACACGCGCAGGCGCGCCAGCTTGCCGGCCATCCAGTCGAGGTCGGCGTCGCTGTCGCTTTCCTCGAAGCCGGCCAGCACCAGCAGACCGTGTCCGATGGCGCCCACCGGTGCATCATCAACCCGCACCTCGGCTGCGGCGACGCGCTGGACGACGGCCCTCATACCGGATCGAGTTTGGCGACGGAGAGCGCCAGCCACTTCATGCCTGAGGCGCCAAAATTCACCTGCACGCGCGCGTCCGCGCCGCCGCCTTCGGCATTGACGATGACGCCGAGGCCAAATTTGGCATGGTGCACGCTCTGGCCGATGCGCAGGCCGCTGCCCCGCTGATGGCGCGGCGTCGCGGTAAAAGTCGGCGCTGGCGAGACGGCGCCATAGTCAAAATGAGCACCCTTGCCCGGCTTTGCCGTCAGGTATTTCAGCAGACCCGCCGGTATTTCGTCGAGGAAGCGCGAGGGCAGGTTGTAACGCGTCTGGCCGTGCAGCATGCGTGTCTGCGCGTGGCAGAGGTAAAGCCGCTGGCGCGCGCGCGTGACGGCGACATACATCAGCCGGCGCTCCTCTTCGAGGCCCCGGTCTTCGGTCAGCGCATTCTCGTGGGGGAACAGGCCTTCTTCCAGCCCGCAGATGAAGACGATGTTGAACTCCAGCCCCTTGGCCGAATGCACGGTCATCAGTTGCACGGCGTCGCCACTTTCGCCGGCCTGGTGCTCGCCGGCCTCCAGCGCGGCGTGGGTCAGAAAGGCAATCAGGTCCGCCGACAGCTCGCCCTCCGCGCCGACCACGCCCTCCTCGGCGATGAAGCTGCTGGCGGCGTTGATGAGTTCGTCGAGGTTTTCCAGCCGGTCGCGGCCTTCCTTCTCGTTCTGGTAGTGCGTGCGCAAGCCGGAAAGATCCAGCACATGGTCGACCAGTTCGGGCAGCGGCAGGTGGGCGGCTTCGCGTAGGCGGGTAATGAGTCCGGCAAAGGCCGCCAGCTTCGCCCCGCCCGCGCCGGAAACCAGCGGGATGGCGGCGGAGAGGCTGCTCTGCGCGCCGCGCGCCGCGTCGGATAGTTGTTCAATGCTGCGCGCCCCGATGCCGCGCGTCGGGAAATTCACCACGCGCGAAAATGCCGTGTCGTCGTTGGCGTTGGCGATCAATCGCAAATAAGCCAGTGCGTGCTTGATCTCGGCGCGCTCGAAGAAGCGCAGCCCGCCATACACGCGATAGGAAATACCGGCATTGAACAGCGCATGTTCGAGCGCGCGGCTTTGCGCGTTGCTGCGGTAGAGCAGGGCGATTTCGGCGCGGGCGTGGCCATCGTTGCCGAGCGCCTTGACCTCCTCGACAATGAAGCGCGCCTCGTCGCCGTCGGAGTAGGACTCATGCACGCGCAGCGGCTCGCCGGCTCCGGCCTCGGTCCACAGATTCTTGCCGAGCCGCTGCGGGTTGTTCTTGATGATGGCGTTCGCCGCATCGAGGATGTTGCCGTGCGAGCGGTAATTCTGTTCGAGGCGGATCAGGTTCGCCACCCGGAACTCATGCTCGAAGTCGCGCATGTTGCCGACGTCGGCGCCCCTGAATGCATAGATGCTTTGATCATCATCGCCAACGCAAAATAAACACCCACCCTCCCCCAGCCCCTCCCTCCCGGGAGGGGTGGCTGTTGACTCGCTGTGCTCGTTTGTTACGGGGTGCTCCGTGGCCCCGATGGCGCGGTTTGCGGCTACGCCGCGTGCCGTCCGGCCTTGGGGCGGCCCGGCGGCCGAACTGCGCTCTTGGTGGCCGGCCAGCAGCTTCAGCCAGCGGTATTGGAGTTTGTTGGTGTCCTGGAATTCATCGACGAGAATGTGGCGGAAGCGTTCCTGATAATGGCGGCGCAACGGTTCGTTGCGTTCCAGCAGTTCGTAACAGCGCAGCAGCAGTTCGGCGAAATCGACCACGCCTTCCTTCTGGCATTGCGCCTCGTAGGCGGCATACAGTTCGACGCGCTGCCTGGTGAAATTGTCCCAGGCCTCGACGGCGGCGGCGCGCAGGCCGGCTTCCTTCTGGGCGTTGATGAACCAGGTCAGTTCGCGCGGCGGGAATTTCTCGTCATCGACGTTGAGCGATTTGAGCAGGCGCTTGACCGACGACAGCTGGTCGGCGGAATCGAGAATCTGGAACAGTTGCGGCAGGCCGGCATCGCGGTAATGCGCCCGCAGCATGCGGTTGCACAGGCCATGGAAGGTGCCGATCCACATGCCACGGACATTGATCGGCAGCATCGCGGAAAGCCGGGTGAGCATTTCCTTCGCCGCCTTGTTGGTGAAGGTGACGGCGAGCACGGCCTGCGGACTGGCCTGTCCGGTCGAAATCAGCCAGGCGATGCGTGTCGTCAGCACGCGCGTCTTGCCCGAACCGGCACCGGCCAGGATCAGCGCGTGCCGGGGCGGCAGGGTGACTGCGGCGAGTTGTGGTTCATTAAGGCCGGTGAGCAGATTCAAGCGTCGCCTACCCCAGATAGTAGAACAGCAGGTAGGCGAGCAGCATCACCATCATCCACAGCGCCATGCTACCAGTGGGCCGGCTGCGGCGCAGCAGGCCGCGGGGACCGCGTTGCGACTCCAGACGGCCGATCAGGCCGGTGAAGACGGCGGACACGCCGCGTTCGCCGGCGCTCAGGATTGCGCGCAACGTGCCGCCGAACCGCCGCGTCAGCACGGGCAGCGGCTTGCGGTACAGCCAGTCGACATCGAGCGAAATGGTCGGCGTGCGCTTCAGGTAGTTGAGCATGACAAAAAATGCGAGGCCGGAAAACAGCAGCAGTTGCAGTTGCGTCAGCACATGGGCAGCCGTGTAGGGCACATAGTCGACCGCGTAAGGCAGGATCGCGTAGAGCGGTTCGGGCCAGATACCGAGCGCAATGCAGAGGAAGGCGAACAGGATCATCGCCCAACGCATCGAACCCGCGGCGTCAGGCGGACGCAGACCGGAATCCTTCTGGAAGAAGACGAACCAGGGGAACTTGATGCCGGCATGGAGGAATACGCCCGCCGAGGCGGCGGCGAGCAGCAGCCAGACGGCTTGCAGGTGGCCGTCGGCGGCGGCTTGCGAAATCATCGACTTGGAGATGAAGCCGGAGGTGAGCGGGAAGGACGAGATCGCCAGCGCCCCGATGGTGCCGCAGATGGTCGTGATCGGCATGCTGTGGAAAAGCCCGCCAAGTTCCGAGCATTTGCGCCGGTTAGTGGCGGCGAGCACGGCGCCGGCCGACATCAGCAGCAGTGCCTTGTAGATGATGTGGGTAAAGGCGTGCGCGGCGGCGCCGTTGAGCGCCATCTCGGTGCCGATGCCGATGCCGGCGATCATGAAGCCGACCTGGTTGACGATCGAATAGGCGAGGATGCGCCGCATGTCGTTTTCGAGCAGCGCATAGACGATGCCGTAGAACACCATGAACAGGCCGACCCAGATCAGGATTTCGGTGCCGGGGAAGCCGCGCAGCAGCACATATACCGCCGTCTTGGTGGTGAAGGCGGAGAGGAACACCGTGCCGCTCCACGAGGCTTCCGGATAGGCGTCGGGCAGCCAGGCCGACAACGGCGGGGCGCCGGCATTGATGAGAAAGCCGATGAGGATCAGCCAGTGGGCGATCGAATCGGGTTGCATGCGCGTAAAGCTGGCGTCGCCGGTGGCGAGCAGGTGGCCGGTGACGCCGGCGAACAGAATCACGCCGCCGCCCAGGTGCACCATCGCATAGCGCAGGCTGGCCGCCCAGGCCGCTTGCGTGTTGGCACTCCAGAGTACCAGCGTCGAGCCGACCGCCATGACTTCCCAGAACACGAACACGGTGACCAGATCGCCGGCCAGCGCCACGCCGACGGCGGCGCCGGCGTAAAGGAAAGCGGCGGGAACTTCCAGTTTGCTTGGCTGCCGCAGGGCGAACAATCCGCCGACCGCCGCCATGAGCAGGAAGATGGTGGCGAACAGTCGCGAGAGCTTGTCGACGCTCAGCGGGGCGAGCTGGTAGTCGAGCCAGGCAACCTCCCACAGTCGGCCTTCGGGCAAGAGCCACAGGGCGATCAAGGCAAAAGTCGGCGCTGCCAGGACGGCGATGTTGCGCGCCGTGCCGCGCAGGAAGGGCAGCAGCAGCGCGCCCGCGATCAGGATGAGGGCGGGGTGGAGCACGAGGGAAGAAGCGGCGCTACTCATCGCGCTCATCTTTCGCGTAGTAGGTGTCCGGCCGCTTGAGGATGAGCCCCAAACCCTTGGCAAAGACGATCATCAGCAGGCAGGCGACAAAGCCGTAGGCGGCGTGAAAGCCGAGCAACCCTTCGACTTCGAAGTGCGGATGCAGCTGAACAAGAAATTCGGCGGCCACCGTCAGCGCCAGCACGAACAGAAAGCCGCGCCACAACAGCTTGATGTTTTTCGGCTGGTCGAGCCAGTGTGCGTTTTTCATGGCGACTGCACCAGTTGTTGCGCCAGCGCCAGCGGCACGTCGGGGAAGAAGAACAGGGCCAGCGTGCCGGCGGCGGTGAACGTCAGCGCGATGACGATGGCCAGGGGCGCCTCGCCATGCGGATGGGCGGCCGTTGCGGCGGACTCCGGCCGGAAGAAAGCGCGGTAGAGGATGGGCAGAAAATAACCGGCGTTCAGCAATGTGCTGATGAAGATCACCGCCAGCGCGAACCACTGCGCTTGGGCAAACGCGCCGGAAACGATGTACCACTTGCTGACGAAGCCGGCGGCCGGCGGCAGGCCGATCATCGACAGCGCACCGATGCCGAAGGCGGTCATGGTCCACGGCATGCGGCGGCCGATGCCGTCGAGCTGGCTGACTTCGGTCTTGTGCGCCGCCGTGTAAATGGCGCCGGCGGCGAAGAACAGCGTGATCTTGCCGAAGGCATGGGCGGCAATATGCAGCGCCGCGCCGACTAGCGACAGCGGGGCGAGAATGGCGGCGGCCAGGATGACGTAGGACAGCTGGCTGACGGTGGAATAGGCGAGGCGGCGCTTGAGATTGTCGGCGTTGAGCGCGACCACCGAAGCCGCGACGATGCTGAAGCCGGCGATGCCGATCAGCCAGTCGGTGGCGCCGGCGAGCGTGTCCAGCCCAAACACATAGACGACGACTTTCACCACCGAGAATACGCCGGCCTTGACCACCGCGACGGCATGGAGCAGCGCGGAAACCGGCGTCGGCGCGACCATCGCGGCGGGCAGCCAGCGGTGGAAAGGCATCAGCGCGGCCTTGCCGATGCCGAACATGAACAGCGCCAGGAGCACCATCACCGCGCCGGGGTCCATGCCGGCGGGGAGGATACCGCCGGGGCGAAAGTCGGTGGTGCCGGTCACGTGCCATGTGTAAATGACGGCGGGCAGCAGGAACAGCACCGAGGTGCCCATCAGGATACCCAGATAGGTGCGCCCGCCGGCCCGCGCCTTGTCGGTGCCGGCGTGGGTGACGAGCGGGTAGGTGAGCAGCGTCAGCGCTTCGTAGAACACGAACAGCGTCAGCAGGTTGCCCGCGAAGGCGATGGCGAGCGCGGCGGCGATGGACAGGGCGAAGCAGACGTAGAAACGCGTCTGGTGCTTTTCTTGGTTGCCGCGCATGTAGCCGATGGAATACACCGAATTGACGATCCACAGGCCGCTGGCGATCAACGCGAACAGCATGCCGAGCGGCTCGACGCGGAAGGCGATGGGCAGGCCGGGCAGCGGTTCGAGCAGGACGAGTTCGGGGCGGACGCCTGCGAGTACCGGGTCGAGCAGTTGCACGACACAGGCGAACAGGGCAACGGCGGTGGCGAGTGTGATGGCTTCGCGCAGATTGGGTGCGCGATTGGCGAGGGCGATGCCGCTGGCACCCAGCAGGGGCAGGACCAGCGCGGCGAGAATGAAGTGTTCCGCGCTCATCGTCCGATCTTCACCAGTTCCTGCGCGGCGTCCATCGCGGTGCCGACGGTGAAGGAGGTATCGAGGCCGAACCAGAGTGTCGCGATTACCAACAGCCAGGCGGGGATCAGCATGGAAAGCGGCGCTTCGTTCTTCTGGCTGCCCGCCGGCGCGGCATGGAAGTAGGCGACCTCGACGAAGCGCCAGACGTAGGCGACGGCCAGCAACGAACTCAGCACGATTGCGCCCACCAGCCACCATTGACCCCGCTCCATTGCCGCGAGGATCAGATACCACTTGGTAACAAAGCCGGCGGTACCGGGCACGCCGATCAGACTCAGTCCGGCAAGGACGATACCGAAGCAGGTGAGCGGCATGCGCTTGGCCAGTCCGGCCAGTCGATCAAAAGTCGGCGCTGGCGGGACGGCGTCACGCGTTGTCATGCTGGCGACGATGCCGCCGATCAGCAGAAAGATCGCGCCCTTGGCGATGCCGTGGTTGAACAGATGCACGATGGATGCCGTCAGCCCATTCACCGAATCGAAGGATAGCCCGAGCGTGATGTAACCGATCTGGCCGACGCTGGAATAGGCGAACAGGCGCTTGAGGTTGTTCTTGAAAATCGCAACGAAACTGGCGCCGAACATCGCCATCAGCGACAGCCAGAGCATGATCTGCGGCAGTGGCAATTTCTGGAACACCAGGCTTTCGCCGAACACCGTGTAATAGAAGCGGATCAGCACATACACCGAGACCTTGGTGGCGGTGGCGGCGAGAAAGGCGGTGACGGCCGAGGGCGCGTAAGTGTAGGCGTTGGGCAGCCACTGGTGCAGCGGAAACAGCGCCAGCTTGAGCGAGATGCCGACGGTGAGGAAGGCCAGCGCGACGAGCACGGGGCGGTAGCTCTCGACCTCGCGCAGGCGAATCGCCATGTCGGCAAGATTGAGCGTACCGGTCAGCAGATAAAGGAAGCCGATGCCGATGACGATGAAGGTGGCGCCGATGCTGCCCATGATCAGGTACTGGAAGGCGGCGGTGAGCGCGCGGCGGTCGCGGCCCAGGGCGATCAGCACATAGGACGAGAGCGACGAGATTTCGAGGAAGACGAAAATGTTGAAGGCATCACCGGTGATGGTGATGCCCAGGAGGCCGGTGAGACAAAGCGCGAACATCGAGTAGTAGAGATAGTGCAGTTCGCGCGGAATCTCGCGCAGGACGCTGACGCGGCTGTAGGGCAGCACCACGGCCGCCATGCCCGAAACGAGCAACAGGACGAAGCTGGTCAGACGATCGACGCGGTACTCGATGCCCCAGGGGGGTGGCCAGCTGCCGATGTGATAGGAGATCACGCCACCGGCATCCAGTTGGCCAAGCTGCAGCCAGAGTCCGATCGCGGTGGCAAAGGCGGCCCAGGCCGCCGCGGTCACCACGGCGAAGGCGACCCCGCCGTGACGCAACAGCACGACCAGCGGCGCCGCCAGCAAGGGGACCACCACTTGCAGGGCGGGCAGATGCGCGGCGATGCTCATGCGCGCATTTCTTCCGCGTCCTCGATGGCATTATCCCGCGCAAGAATTTCGTCTTCTTCGATGCTGCCGTAAGCCTCGCGGATGCGCACCGCCAGCGCCAGCCCGAGTGCCAGCGTGGCAACGCCGACGACGATGGCGGTGAGGATCAGCACATGCGGCAGTGGATTGGAGTAAATGCCGTATTCCGGCGCAATGATCGGCGCGGTGCCGCCAATCAATTTGCCCGGCGCGATGTAGAGCAGATACACCGAGGTCTGGAAGATCGAGAGCCCGATCATTTTCCTGATCAGGTTGCCGTGCGCCATGATGATGAAGAGGCCGGCGACCATGAGGAAAACTGTAACGATGTAGCTGAAATGCTCGAGCACGGCTAATCCTCCGGATCTTCGTGCGCATTGCCCGCGACACTCCGCGAGGCGAACATGTAGAAGATTTTCAGCATCACGCCGGAAACGGTGGTGGCCACGCCGACCTCGACCCAGAAGATACCGCGGTGTTGGCCGATCACCGGGTTCTTGTCGAGCACGAAATAGTCGAGATAATTGCCGCCCAGCAACATGCCGGCGACGCCGACACCCGCGTAAATCAGTACGCCGCTGGCCAACATGGTTTCAACCAGCCGATCGGGAACCGCCTGGCGGGCGCGCTCGAGGCCGAAGATCAACGCATAAAAAACAATGCCGGTGGCGAAGATCACGCCGGCCTGGAACCCGCCGCCCGGGCCGAAGTCGCCATGAAATTGCACGTAGAGCGCAAACAGCAGGATGAAGGGGATCAGCAGCTTGCCGACCACCCGGAGCACGAGATTATTTTCCATCCGCGCCCCGTCCGGACTTCCGGCGGCGCAGCAGGGCAATGATGCCCGCTCCGGCGGTAAACACTACCGTGGTTTCCCCCAGGGTGTCATAGCCGCGGAAGCTTGCCAGTACCGCCGTCACGACGTTGGGGACATCGACCTCGTTTTCCATGTAACGCGGCACGACATGCTGATGGATGGGTGCCTGCGGGTCAGCGAAGTCGGGCAGATCCATGGCACCGTAGGCCAGCAGCAAGCCGGTCGAAACCGCAACGGCCAGCGGTAGCCAGGGCCGGTGCGCGGGTTTCGCCTCTTCGCTCTTGCACAGGCGGAGCGCGCCGAGCAGCAAAACCGTGGACACCCCCGCGCCGACGGCCGCCTCGGTCATCGCGACGTCGACTGCGTCGAGAGCCACCAGCACCGTGGCCATGAGAAAACTGTAGGCGCCGGACAGCACGATCACGCCAAACAGGTTGCGCGTACGGATCAGGGCCAGCACGATAAGCACCATGAACACCAGCAGCGTGTTGATGATTATGGTTTCGATGATGCCTCCGGCGGCGCAAGTTTCGGCTTGAGGCCATGCAGCAGTGCCGAGCGGGCGAGGGCATGGCTGGCCGTGGGGCTGGTGAAAAATATCAGCAGACCGACCATCAGCAGCTTGGCGCCAACCAGCGAGAAGCCGGCCTGGAACAGCAGGCCAAGCAACACCAGCCCGGCGCCGATGGTATCGGTGACGCTGGCGGCGTGCATGCGGGTGTAAAAGTCCGGCATGCGCAGCAGGCCGATGCCACCGACCAGGCAAAAACCGCCACCCGCCAGCAGGCAGGTCCAGCTCGCCAGGTCGCGCAATAAATCGAGGCTCATTTGTCCGCCTCCGCCGACCGGTCATGGCGAAAAAACTTCAGCACCGCCACCATGCCGATCACGTTCAGCAGGCCATAGACCAAGGCCAGATCGAGAAACTCCGGCCGGCCGCCGAGGAAGCCCAGGGTTGCCAGCAGCAGCATCGTGCAGGTGCCGATCGTGTTAGCGGCCTGCAACCGGTCAAAAACAGTCGGGCCAAGCGCGGCTCGCGCCAGGGCCAATGCGGTAGTCACCAGCAGGGCGACGGCGACCGCCGAGAACATCATCGGACTGGCTCCGGCCACTTTTCGAGGGCGCTCACCCGCTTATCCATTTCACCGCCGCGCTGCACCCCGGCCGCGCCTTCGCGCGTCAGGGCATGCACCAGGAACTCCTCGCGGCCAACTTTCACGGAGATCGTGCCCGGCGTCAGCGTAATCGAGTTGGCATGAATGACCAGGCCAACATCCGTCGTCTGTGACGGTCGCAGCCGCACCAGCGTCGGACTGATCGGCAATTTTGGATCCAGCACGATACGGCTCACCTGCCAGGCAGAGACGACAATCTCTTTCAGCAACCATGGCCAATAAGACAGCAGGGCGGGCCAGAGCAGACGAATCGGGTGGCCTTCATGATCGACGATATCGATCCTGCGGGCGAACCAGACCACGAGCAATGCACTGCCAAGCCCTGCGGACAATAAAAACGGCGCCGGCATGCCGGACAGCAGCAACCAGCACAGGAAAAGGCACAGGAAAAGGCTAAAACTGCGCAACATGCTGAGTTTTCGCGTCGCGATGTGGGGGATCATTGAGGCTGCAAGGGAATATAAGGATATTACCATTGAGATGCCGATCAACAGGCACCTACGCCATCCGGGTAGGAGTTCCCGGCTGCCACGACGGCTTGTCCGTCCGCAAAGCGTTGCATAAAGACCACAATACCCGGATAAACGGGCAAGCTCAATCAATGTTATGCTGCAGCGCACAAATAACCCGTATAATATATCCTAAGTCAAATGAACCACATGTTATGAGTCGCCTCACGAGGGTTTCTTGTAACGGGAAGGAACCGATCATGAAATCGAATAATTGCAGCCCGAAACTTCTGCCCTGGCTGGCCAACAAGGCCGGCATTTCCCTGCAGCGCGGCGAAGCACTCTGGCTTGACGCCCAGCGCCATGCCGCGCTGGTCACCGGTGCGACGGAAACGCCAGCCTATTGGGAAGCCGCGATGGATCGCCTGTTTGAACTGGTAGCTGCGGAATGCCTGCAGGCGGATGCCGATTCCTTCGGCTGGCGCCGCTGGACGCGCTTCAACCAGAACATCTGGCAAGCTCCGGTAGCCGTATTCGACGCCTTCGCGCTGAGCAATGCGCGCGGCTGGAACACACTGCGACCAACGCAACTCGGCTGACCGTCTCTAGCCCGTACCCAGGGCGCCGCCGGGAGGGTGGGCGCGTATAATTCGTCGTTTTCGAAACGCGCGAACGCCCACCTACTCCCGGTCATGCAGGAAAAATACCTACCCGCCGCAATCGAGCAGGCCGCCCAGGCCCACTGGCACGCCACGCGCGCCTTCAACGCCAGCGAAGACATCAGCAAGCCAAAGTACTACTGCCTGTCGATGTTCCCCTATCCGTCGGGCAAGTTGCACATGGGGCATGTGCGCAATTACACCATCGGCGACGTCCTGACGCGCAGCCATAAAATGCGCGGTTACAACGTGCTGCAGCCGATGGGCTGGGATGCCTTTGGCCTGCCGGCCGAGAACGCGGCGATCCAGAACAATGTGCCGCCGGCCAAGTGGACCGACGACAACATCGCCTACATGAAGCAGCAGCTCAAGTCCTTGGGGTTTGCGTTGGATTGGGAACGCGAACTGGCGACCTGCAAGCCCGACTACTACAAGTGGAACCAGTGGCTGTTCCTGCGCATGCTGGAAAAGGGCATCGCCTACAAGAAAACCCAGGTGGTGAACTGGGACCCGGTCGACCAGACCGTGCTCGCCAACGAGCAGGTGATCGAGGGGCGCGGCTGGCGCACCGGCGCGCTGGTCGAGAAGCGCGAGATCCCCGGCTACTACCTGGCGATCACGCAATACGCCGACGAACTGCTGACCGCCCTCGACACGCTGCCCGGCTGGCCCGAGCGCGTCAAGACCATGCAGGCCAACTGGATCGGCAAGAGCACCGGGGTGCGCTTCGCCTTCCCGTATGAGCTTCCCGCCGCAGGCGGCACGAACCTCCCCTCTCCCCTCGCGGGAGAGGGGCAGGGGGGAGAGGGGTCTGCGGGCAGAGGCAAGCTCTGGGTATTCACGACGCGTCCCGACACCATCATGGGCGTGACCTTTTGCGCCGTCGCTGCCGAGCATCCGCTGGCTACGCACGCGGCGAAGAACAACCCAGAACTCGCCGCCTTCATCGAGGAGTGCAAGCACGGCTCGGTAATGGAAGCCGACATGGCGACCATGGAAAAAAAGGGCATGCCGACCGGCATCTTCGTCGAGCATCCCCTCACCGGCGCCAAGGTCGAAGTCTGGGTCGGCAACTATGTGCTGATGAGCTACGGCGACGGCGCCGTGATGGGCGTGCCGGCGCATGACGAACGCGACTTCGCCTTCGCCAAAAAATACGGGTTACCGATCAAACAGGTGGTTGCGCTGGCCGGTGAAGCTTTTTCACTCGAAGCATGGGCGGAATGGTATGCCGACAAACAGCGTGGCGTCTGCGTCAATTCCGGCAAGTACGACGGGCTCGACTATGCAGCGGCCACTGAGGCCATCGCCGCCGACCTGGCTGCCAAGGGGCTGGGCGAGAAAAAAGTCCAGTTCCGCCTGCGCGACTGGGGCGTATCAAGGCAGCGCTACTGGGGCTGTCCGATTCCGTTGATTCACTGCGAATCATGCGGCTCGGTGCCGGTGCCGGACGACCAGCTGCCCGTGGTGCTGCCCGAGGATTGCGTGCCCGACGGTGCGGGCAATCCGCTCAACAAGCGTGCCGATTTCCTCAATTGCGCCTGCCCGAAGTGTGGCAAACCGGCCGCCCGCGAAACCGACACGATGGACACCTTCGTCGATTCGAGCTGGTACTACGCACGCTACTGCGCGGCGAATGCCATGACGGCCATGGTGGACGCCCGTACCGACTACTGGATGCCGGTCGACCAATATATCGGCGGCATCGAGCATGCGATCCTGCACCTGCTCTATTCGCGCTTCTGGACCAAGGTGATGCGCGACCTGGGGCTGGTGTCGTATGACGAACCGTTTGCCAACCTGCTGACGCAGGGCATGGTGCTCAACCACATTTTCTCGCGCCGCTCCGACCGCGGCGGCATCATCTATTACGCCCCCGAAGAAGTCGAGTTGGTGAGGGACGCCGCCGGCCATGTCACCGGCGCGACGGCCAAAGCCGATGGCCTGCCGGTCGATTACGGCGGCGTCGGCACCATGTCGAAATCGAAGCGCAACGGCGTCGATCCGCAGTCCTTGATCGAGCAGTACGGCGCCGACACCGCGCGCTTCTTCATGATGTTCGCCTCGCCGCCCGAACAGACGCTGGAATGGTCGGATTCCGGCGTCGAGGGCGCCTACCGTTTCCTCAAGCGCGTCTGGGCCTGCGGCCACGCCCTGAAATCGCAAGCTGCCGCCAAAGAGGCCGGGGCGCTGCGTCGCGAGATTCACCTGCTGCTCAAGCAGGCCAATTACGACCTCGGCAAACTGCAGTTCAATACCGTCGCCTCGGCCTGCATGAAGATGCTCAACGCGCTGGAGAAGGCGCCGGCCGACCCGCATGCGCGCGAAGCTTTCTCAATTCTCCTGCGCGTCCTTTCACCCATCGCGCCGCACATCACGCATGCGCTGTGGATCGAGCTCGGCTATGGGCCGGACATCCTCGCCGCCACCTGGCCCGAACCGCTCGACGCCGCACTGGTGCAGGATGAAGAGGAACTTGTGTTGCAGGTGAATGGCAAGCTGCGCGGCGCACTCCGCGTAAAAGTCGGCGCTGACAGGACGGCGATCGAAGCCGTTGCGCTCGCGACAGAAGCCGCACAAAAATTCATGGAAGGCAAGCCGGCGAAGAAGGTCATCGTCGTCCCCGGCCGCCTGGTCAATATCGTCGTCTGATCGAAGGGTATTCAATGCGCCGCCTGCTCATCCTCTTGCTGTCGTTAAGCCTTGCGGCCTGCGGCTTCCAGTTGCGCGGCAGTTACAGCCTGCCTTGGGACACGCTTTATCTCGGCATGCCCGAAAACAGCGAGATGTATGCCCAGATCAAGCGCAGCGTCGAAGCTTCGACGCAAACCCGCATCATTACCGATCCCAAGGAGGCGCAGGCCTCCTTCGTCATCCTGCGCAACGAACAGGCAAAGAACATCCTGTCCCTTTCCGGTGCAGGCCTCGTACGCGAATTCCAGCTGACGCAAACCTTCGTCTATCGCATTCAGGATGCCAGCGGCAAGGAACTGATACCGCCCGCCCAGATCATCCTGCAGCGCGAAATGAACTTCGACGACAGGCGGATTTTTGCCTCGGAAGCGGAAGAAATCAGCATCCGCCGCGACATGCAGCATGATCTGGTGCAACAGATATTGCGCCGGCTTTCGTCCGGCAATCGTACTGCAACAAAAAGCTGACCTGCCGTGCAACTGCGCCCGGAACAGCTCGCCGCCCACCTCAAAAAACCGCTCGCACCGCTGTACGTCCTGCACGGTGACGATCCGCTGCTGACCGTCGAAGCCGGCGACGCCCTGCGCGCCACTGCGCGCCAACAAGGCTTCGACGAACGCAATGTCCTGGTCGTCACCCCCACTTTTCGCTGGGAAGAACTGTTCCACGCTGCCGGCAACCTGTCGCTGTTCGGCGGCCGCACGCTGGTTGATCTGCGCATTCCCACCGGCAAGCCCGGCCGCGAAGGCGGCGAGGCACTCACCCGTTACTGCAAAGCCCCGCCCGCGGACGTATTGACCCTGATCACCCTGCCCGAGATGGACTGGCGGGCGAAGAAAGCCGCCTGGTTTACGGCGCTGACCCATGCCGGCACCACCATCGAGTGCCGTGCGCCAGCGCTGGAACAACTGCCGCACTGGATTGCAAATCGGCTAAACAGCCAACAGCAATCGGCCCCGCCGGACGCACTGGAATTCATCGCGCTGCACGTCGAGGGCAATCTGCTCGCCGCACATCAGGAAATCCAGAAACTCGGCCTGTTGCATCCGCCCGGCGCGCTGACGCTGGCACAGGTTTCCGCCGCCGTGCTGAACGTCGCGCGCTACGACATTGACGACCTGCGCACCGCCCTGCAGGCAAAGGACACCGTGCGTTGCGCCCGCACCCTCGAAGGGCTGCGCGCCGAGGATGCGCCCCTGCCGCTGGTGTTGTGGGCCCTCACCATGGAGGCGCGCACGCGCGCCTTGCGTCCTGCCCTCTTGCATGCGGCGCGGATTGATCGCATCATCAAGGGGCTTGCCAGCGGCGATCGCTGGGACGAATGCCTGCAACTCGCCTTGCGCCTGACCAGGACCACATGATGGACCGCTTTGACAATATCGAGCAATACATGGAAACGCTGGGCCGCGCGGCCCGCGCCGCTGCGCGGGAAATGGCCCGGGCGTCCACCGCCGCCAAAAATGCGGCGCTGCTGGCGATGGCGGCCGACATCCGTGTGCGCCAGGCCGAACTCCTCGCCGCAAATGCTGCGGATCTTGCCGCGGCACGCGCCGATGGCCTGGAGCCGGCCCTGCTCGACCGCCTGACGCTCACCGCCAAGGGTATAGAAGCTATGGCGGCGGGCCTCGAACAGGTCGCCAAGCTGCCCGATCCCATCGGCGAGATCAGCGACATGAAATTTCGTCCCTCCGGCATCCAGGTGGGCCGCATGCGCGTGCCGCTCGGCGTGGTCGGCATCATTTACGAGGCGCGGCCCAACGTCACGGCGGATGCCGCCGCGCTCTGCCTCAAATCGGGCAATGCCGCGATCCTGCGCGGCGGCAAGGAGGCGCTGCGCTGCAACCAGGCGATTGCCGCCTGCGTGCGCACAGGTCTCGCCACCGCCGGACTGCCGGAGGCGGCAGTGCAGGTGATCGCGACCACCGACCGCGCCGCTGTCGGCCACCTGGTTGCCATGCCCGAATATGTCGATGTGATCGTGCCGCGCGGTGGCAAGGGGCTGATCGAACGCATCGCGAAGGAAGCGCGGGTGCCGGTGATCAAGCACCTCGACGGCAATTGTCACGTCTATATCGACGCCAACGCCGATCCCGCCAAGGCGCTCTCCATCCTCGAAAACGCCAAAACACAACGGCTCGGTACCTGCAACACCGCCGAGTCGCTGCTGATCGCCCGCCCGGTCGCCGTCGCGCTGGCGCCGACTTTGTGCGCCATGCTGACGGCAAAGGGTGTCGAGATTCGCGGCTGTGCCGAGACGCGGGCGCTGGTGCCGCAGGCCAGGGCAGCAACCGAGGAAGACTATTACACCGAATACCTCGCCGCCATCATCTCCTGCAAGATCGTGGCCGACGTCGATGAGGCAATCGCGCACATCAACAAATATTCCTCGGCGCACACCGAGACCATCGTCACCGAAGACTACACGCGCGCCCTGCGCTTCCTGCGCGAGGTCGATTCCAGTTCGGTGATGGTGAATGCCTCGACACGCTTTGCCGACGGCTTCGAATACGGCCTCGGCGCCGAGATCGGCATTTCGACCGACAAGTTCCACGCCCGCGGCCCGGTCGGGCTGGAAGGCCTGACCTCACAAAAATGGGTCGTCTTCGGCAACGGCGAGGTAAGAACATGATGGCCCCCTTCCCCCCCAGCCCCCCTTCCCCGAGAAGGGGGGGGGCGGGTGTTCAGCCGCTGCGCGGCTTCCATCCTGTTGACGCGTCGCCTCCTTGGGGCGGCCCGGCGGAGACTCTGTTCCCCTTCCCCCCCAGCCCCCCTTCCCCGAGAAGGGGGGGGACGGGTGTTCAGCCGCTGCGCGGCTTCCATCCTGTTGACGCGTCGCCTCCTTGGGGCGGCCCGGCGGAGGCGACATGACCGACACACATCCCGGCGCAGCCGACTACGACGCCGTCGTTTCCTGGCCGACGTTTTCGCTCGGCATCTGTTGCGATGGCGATGCCATCGTCGCCATCGATTTCCTCGAACCCTGCGATGAACGGGGCGGTCGCCAGCCACAAGCCCAAGCCGCCGTGCGCCAATTGCGCGCTTATCTGAAAGACCCTTCCTTCAGCTTCGATCTGACGCTCGCACCGGCCGGCACCCCCTTCCAGCAACGCGTCTGGGCCAGCATCGCGGCGATCCCACCTGGTCAGACAAAGAGCTATGGCGAACTGGCCCATGAACTCGGCAGCAGCCCGCGCGCCGTCGGCACCGCCTGCGGAGCCAATCCTTACCCTGTCGTCGTGCCCTGCCATCGGGTCGTCGCTGCGGACGGTGAGCTCGGTGGCTTTTCGCGCCAGCGCGGCGGTTTTCTCATCGAGGTAAAACGCTGGCTGCTGAATCATGAAACTCCTTCCCCCCCACCCCCTGCCCCAGGAAGGGGGTGACGGGTGTTCGCTGCGCTCCATTTCCTGGCTTGCCCAGCTTTGGGGCGGCCCTGCAGTTGGGCATGAAGGAAGCCACTAGCCTCCAGATTGACGAGTTCATCGACGCCCTCTGGCTCGCCGACGGGCTGGCGAAAAACACGCTCGCAGCCTACCGTTCCGACCTTTCCCTGTTTGCGCACTGGCTGACCGCGCGCGGCGTCGAGTTGCCCGCCGCCAGCGAAGCGGATATCGACAGTTACCTCGCGCACCTGCATACACGCGCGGAGAAAGTTCGCCCTGCCACCCTGCGTCGCCTGCAGGCTGCCCTGCGCCGCTTTTACCGCTGGCTCATCGAGCAGGGCCACATTCAGGCCGACCCGCTGCTCAACATCCAGGCGCCACTCGCCGCCGAACGCTTCCCCAAGACCATTTCGGAAAAGAATGTCGAGGACCTGCTGGCCGCGCCGGACGTCAGCACGCCACTGGGGCTGCGCGACCGCACCATGCTCGAACTGCTCTATGCCACCGGCCTGCGGGTTTCGGAACTGGTCGGCCTGAAGCTCTTTTCAATCAGCCTCGATGACCGCGTGGTCCGCACCTTCGGCAAGGGTGGCAAGGAACGCCTGGTGCCGATGGGCGAGGTCGCCGCCGACTGGCTGGTGCGCTGGCTGGCAGAAGGGCGCCCGGCATTGCTCAAAGGGCGCGCTTCGGATTTCGTTTTTGTCACCGGCCGCCGCAGTCGCGGCATGGACACCGGCATGTCGCGCCAGATGGCCTGGGTGCTGATCAAGAAACATGCGCTGACCGCCAGCATTCCCGCGGCACGCATTTCGCCCCACGTGCTGCGCCACGCCTTCGCCACCCATCTGCTCAACCATGGCGCCGACCTGCGCGTGGTGCAGTTGTTGCTCGGCCATACTGACATATCGACAACACAGGTCTACACTCATGTTGCACGCGCCAGATTGAAGGAACTCCACGGTCAACACCACCCGCGAGGTTAAGACAGGATACCGGACATGAGAAACACGCAACAAGACAACCGCCCCCCCGAGACACCCGCGACGCAGTTTCTGCACCGTCACAGCATCGCTCATTCCAATCACCTCTATCCCTACGAGGAACACGGCGGCACGAAAGTTTCGGCACGCGAATTGAATGTGCCCGAGCACAGTGTGGTCAAGACGCTGGTCATGGAAGACGAAAACAGGAAGCCGCTGCTGGTGCTGATGCATGGCGACCACAAGGTATCCACCAAGGAACTGGCACGGCAATTCGGCGTCAAGAAGATCGCGCCCTGCGCGGCGGACGATGCCCAACGCCACACCGGCTATATGGTCGGCGGCTGCTCGCCCTTCGGCACGAAAAAGCAGTTACCGGTCTGCATGGAAAAGACCATCCTCGACCTGCCGCTGATCTATATCAACGGCGGCCAACGCGGCTATCTGGTTGGCGTGCACCCGCACGACATCCTGCGCGTACTGCAACCCAAAATTGTGGAATGTCGGCTGGCCTGAATTGCGCCAACCTGGCAGCCTAGCCGCCGGGCCGCCCCAAGACCAGGCCACAGGCCGCAGGACAGCCGAAGGCTGGTTCCGCGCAGCGGAATGCGGCTTTGCCGCACACAAGCTGACACGCGACGCCAGCCGCAATCCGCACCGTAGCTAAAACAACGCTCTCCGTGATAGACGAGCGCAGCGACAACAAGCGACGTGGTCGCGCCGTTGCGGTGTAGGCTAATGCCGGCAAAGCCGGCGTTAAGCCGCTTGGCGGCGGCCGTAGGCAAAAAAACAGTCGCCTCCTCCGCGAGGGGAAGGGCGGGCAGGGGTGGGCCTCAGCGGGATCGTTCAATCTGCACGCCAACACGTCGCACGCCACGCGCGATGCCGACCTTGGCGATCGACACCTTCACCCATGGCGCTCGAAATTCGTCGAGCATCAGGCCGATGATGAATTCCCCCAGCGTTTCCAGCAGGTTGAATTGGCGCGCCGCAAGTTCGGCACGCACCCGCCCGATCACCACCGCATAGTCGATGGTCTTGGCGATATCGTCGTCCTGTGCCGCCTCGTCCGGCACGCCGAAGGTCAAGGTCAGGTCCAGCGTCTGCGGCGCCGCCCGTTCGCGGTCGTAGATGCCGACATGCGCTTCGACACGCATGTCTTCAATGAAAATGAAGTCCATGTGATTACACCAGTTAGAATCCTGTCCATTCTATGGAATCAATGCCCGCTCTGCTCGTTTTCATCGCCTTTGTGGCGTTCGGCTACCTGATCGGCTCGCTGCCCTTCGCGGTGATCGTGTCGCGCGCTTTCGGCCTGGCCGACCCGCGCGGCTTCGGCTCGGGCAATCCCGGCGCCACCAATGTGCTCAGAACCGGAAACAAGTTCGCCGCGCTGTTGACGCTGCTGGGCGACGCCGCCAAGGGCTGGGTGGCGATGTTCATCGTTGCAACAGTCGGCGCTGGCGGGACGGCGTTAGCCGTATCCGCCGAGTACCTGGGTACGGCGATTGCCTTCACCGGCCTGGCCGCATTCCTCGGTCACCTGTTCCCCGTCTTCCTGCGCTTTCGTGGCGGCAAGGGCGTCGCCACCGCCATCGGCGTATTGATCGGCCTGGATGGCATGGTCGCCCTGATTGCGGCAATCACCTGGGTCATCACCATCGCCGTTTTCCGTTATTCCTCACTCGCCGCACTGGCCGCCGCCTGCGTGGCACCGGGCGTGGCGTATGCGCTTCATGGGCCGGATACGCTTTCTCTGGTCATCGGCATCATGTGCGCGCTGCTGATCGTGCGCCATCGGCCAAATATCCAGCGCCTCTTCGCGGGCACCGAAAGTCGCATTCTTACCCGCCCTCCCCCATCCCCTCCTTCGCGGGAGGAGTGACTGTTTTTTTGCCTACGGCCCGCCGCCAAGCGGCTTAACGCCGGCTTTGCCGGCATTA
>DDXB01000029.1:36778-43651 GCA_002347405.1 Rhodocyclaceae bacterium UBA2271
CGGATTGCGGCTGGCGTCGCGTGTCGCCTTGTGTGCGGCAAAGCCGCATTCCGCTGCGCGGAACCAGCCTTCGGCTGTCCTGCGGCCTGTGGCCTGGTCCTGGGGCGGCCCGGCGGCAAGGCTGCTGTGTGGTGATCGGTTCAGAGTTCCTGCAGCGGCCAGCGCGGCCGCACCGCGAATCCACCAGCACGCTGCTGCTCCCGCACCACATCGTAACCACCGGCCAAGAGTCGCTGGGCAGCAGCAAACGCTATCATCGCCCCATTGTCGGTACACAACGCCATCTCCGGATAGCAGACGCGCACGCCCTGCCGCTTCCCCGCCTCATCGAGTCGTTGCCGCAGTCGCCGGTTGGCGCCCACGCCACCGGCGACGACCAGTGTGGAAAGTCGGCACTGGCGACACGCCGCCAGTGCCTTGGTCGCCAGCACTTCGGTGGCCGCTTCCTGAAACTCGGCGGCCAGATCGGCCTTGTCCTGATTTTCCAGCGGGCGCGCCCGTACCGCCGTCAATACTGCCGTCTTGAGGCCGGAAAAACTGAAGTTGAAATCGCCGCTGGCCAGCATCGGGCGCGGCAACTTGAAGCGACCGGCCACTCCGGTCTCGGCCAGTTTTGCCAGCGCCGGCCCGCCCGGATAGCCGAGCTCGAGCAATTGCGCCGTCTTGTCAAAGGCCTCGCCGGCCGCGTCGTCGAGCGATTCACCCAGCAGTTCGTAAGCACCTACTTGTTGCACGCACATGATCTGCGTGTGGCCGCCGGAAACCAGCAGGGCGATGAAGGGGAATTTCGCCGGATCTTCGCTCAGCAGTGGCGAAAGCAGATGGCCTTCAAGGTGATGCACCGGCAGCGCCGGCACGCCGAGCGACCAGGCCAGTCCTTCGGCAAAACTGGCGCCGGTCAGCAAGGCCCCGGCCAGCCCCGGCCCGGCCGTATAAGCCACCGCACCGATGGTTTCCTTGGCGACGCCGGCCTCGCCCAGGACGTGGGCGAGCAGCGGCGCCAGCCGTTTGATATGGTCGCGTGAAGCCAGTTCGGGCACCACGCCGCCGTAGTCTTCATGCATCGCCACCTGCGAATGGATGGCGTGCGCCAGCAGGCCGCGCGCCGTGTCATACAGCGCGACTCCGGTTTCGTCGCAGGAGGTTTCGATGCCCAGCACAATCATCGGGCAATTTTACTGCGGCGGGACAGCGTGCCTCGCAGCGGTTGCGACGTTAAATGCTGCCCTGTTGTGAAACTCCGGACTCGGTACGCGATTTTCAGGCCGTCAATTTTTTCAACAAAACCTGCGCCTGCTCGGCCGGAACGGCCGGGCTGTAGAAATAACCCTGGATCGTGTCGCAGTCCTTCTGGCGCAGGAAATCCAGCTGAATCGCGTTCTCGACGCCTTCCGCGATGACGGTCAGATTCAGGCTGTGCGACATGGCGATGATCGCGGTAGTGATCTCGGCGTCATTGCGATCGGTCTCGATGTCCTTGATGAAGCAGCGATCGATCTTGACGCTGTCCAACGGGAAACTCTTGAGATAAAACAGCGAGGAATACCCGGTGCCGAAATCGTCAATGGACAGCTTGACCCCGGCCGCTTTCAATTCATTCAGCCGCGTGGCGGCTTCCTCCGCATTGCCCGCCAGAATGCTTTCCGTCAGCTCCAGTTCGAGAAACTGCGGCGCCAGTCCGGTGTCCTGCAGTGCCTGTTTCACCTCGGCCGGCAGGGTTGGCCGGATGAATTGCGCGTGGGCAATGTTTACCGCAACCGCGACCTTGGCCAAACCGGCTTGTTGCCAAGCCTGATTCTGCCGGCAGGCCTCGCGCATGACCCAGTCGCCAATCTCGACGATCAGGCCGGTTTCCTCGGCGAGCGGCAGGAACTCCAGCGGCGGAATCATCCCCCGGCTGGGGTGATGCCACCGGATCAAGGCCTCGAACCCCGTCACCTTGCCCGTCCTGGCAGAGACTTGCGGCTGATAGTGAAGTACGAGTTCCTGGCGCTCCAGGGCGTGGCGCAAATCGGCTTCGAGGCTGAAGCGGTCCTGGGTGCGTTGATCGGCCTCCAGGCTGTAAAAACCGTAATTGTTCTTGCCCTGGGTTTTCACGCGGTACATGGCCGAGTCGGCCTTTTTCATCAGCACTTCAGAGGTTGTTCCATCTTCAGGAAAAATGCTGATGCCGATGCTCGTGCTCGCGAAGAATTCGGCCTGCCCCAACGTGAATGGTTTGTGAAAGACCTTGAGCAACCGCGCCGCCATCATCTCAATGGCAACGTTGTCCTTGATTTCGCTGGCGATGATGACGAACTCGTCGCCGCCCAGACGACCGACGATATCGCTGCCGCGCAAACCTTCCTTCAAACGCTCCGCAACTTCCCGCAGCAGACCGTCGCCGACATCATGGCCGAGCGTGTCATTCACGATCTTGAAACGGTCGAGATCCAGAAACATGACCGCCAGGGAGTAACCGATGTGTGCGGCGAGCTCCAGTGCCGATTCGAGATGATCCTGCAGCATGACCCGGTTCGGCAATCCGGTCAGGGCATCATGGGTCGCCTGCCAGGACATTTGCTGGGTCAACTTCCGGGTACTGCTGACATCATGAAAGACCAGGACGACGCCGGTAACCTGCCCGCTGCGGTCCCGAATCGGGGCCGCCGATTCGTTGATGGCAAGGCTCTCGCCGTTACGGTTCACAAATATCGTGTTTTCCTGGCGCATGAACGGCAAGCCATTGTTCAGGCACAGTTGCACCGGATTGGCGATCTCCTGCTGGGTCTTCTCATCGAAAACCCTGAACAAGTCGGTGATCGGCTTGCCGACGGCCTCCTGCTCCGGCCATCCGCTCAGGCGTTCGGCAACCGGGTTCAGATAATCGATGACACCCTGTGCATCCGCGGTGATCACGCCATCGGCAATCGATTCCAGCGTCACCTGGGCGCGTTCCTTCGCGGTGGCCAGTTCCTGCGTTCTCAGTTCGACAAGTTGTTCGATCTCCTGATTGCGCCGCTTCAGGTCGTCGGCCCGCGCCTGGGTTGATCGGGCCAAAGACCACAACAACCAGGTAAACAGCGAACCGGCGAGCAGCACCACGAACAGCAGCCGATAGTTGAAGTCCTCCCAGAGCAGGTACCGCTGATACTTGAAGACATAGTGCTGTTCGCCAATCAACACATCGCGCTCCCGCTTGAGCATCCCAAACAGCCTAGGCCCGTCCTTCACGCCGGTCGCCGCGTCGTACTTGAGCAGGCCAACCCGTTTGCCTGGATCGAGTATCGGGCGGGCCTCTACCGCAACCGACACCCGATGATCTATCTTTTCCAGGGACAGGAGCTTTTGCGCATTCACCTTGATGGCGACGAAGCCGCTGATCAGTTTTCTGCGCTCTGCCACCGCATCGAAATTTGCTGGCGGCTTGGCGGCATAAATTGCCCTGAACACCAGATACTCGTCAGCCTGCGCCGCCTGAGAGGGGATGGCTGCCGTGGCCACGCCGCTGTCGATTGCCTGCTGGAGATAAGCCTGCATTTCGGCTTGCTCGAAGAGGTCCAGGCCAAGTTGCTGTGAAGCCAAGGGCGAAAATGGTTCCAGATACACGATCGGGAAATAGCGCGGCCGGCGTTCGGCCGGGATGTACTTGCCAGCGCTGAACGTGTTGATGCTGAAGGTCGGGTAGCCTTCTTCGCGTCGGGCTTTCTCGAAGTAATCCCGTTCATCGTCGGCAATGTAGGGCAGGTACATAACGGCCTTGATGAAGGAATAGTTTGCAGCAATATCACTGCCAATGACCTGGAATTCATCGGCACCCACGGCACTGGAAGCGTCAAACAGCATGCGCATGCCATGCAGTACTTCGTCGGCCGAGGCGAGACGCTGCACCAGGTTGTCCTTGATTGCACCCACTTGAACCCCGAAGGCGGCCTCTTCATCCTGCAGCAGGTTCATGAAGGCAAGGCTCGCGGCCGCCGCGGTAATCACGCAACCCAGCGCGAGCGCGGCGCCCGTCAGCGAGAAGATGCCGGGCAGGCGCCAACGCATCAAGGCTGGCCCGCTTTCATGGCGCCATGCACCAGACGGGGCGGCAGCCGGATTTTCGCCCTGGCCGCCAGATCGACATTGACATAGGTCTGCCAGCGCCGGTTTGCCACGATGGGCAGCGTATCCGGCTTGATGCCACTCAGGATGCTTTGCGCCAGTTGCGCCGCCCATTCGCCCTGCTCCTCGGCGATCTTGGCCATGGCCAGCATGGCATAGGGCGCCATCCAGTCATAGTTGGTGACAACCAGTTTTTTCACGCTAGAAAACACACTTTGATGAGCGCTGGCACTGTTCCAGTCCATGATCCCGGCATTGGTCCCAAGCACGACAAAATCGGCCTGCTGGGCGGCGGCAAAGGCCTGCTGCCAGGCCGCCAGCGTCTTGACGAAAACCGGTGACAGCTCGAAATTGCCCTTGGCGTAGGCCTCGCGATTCTCCGCGAACTCCTTGTGCTGGGTCATCACGTCGGCCGCCAGGTAGATCCCCCTCCTGGCGGTGGGCAGCAGGCCGCGTATTTCATTTACAAGTGACTTGATCGGGGCGATTTCGATCATCCCCGTCACGTTGGAATAAGGGTAGCCGTAATCCTTCACCGTCCAGTTGACGCCGCAAAAGACAAAGGGAACTGCCGCATTCCTGAAATAGGGCATGATCAAATACAGCGATGCCGGGTCGTCGCAGGCGATGACCACGTCGGGGCGCGTTTGCTCGATGAGCTGCCTGGCTTCGAGGGCTTTGCGCCGTGCGAATTCGGGCGCTGTGTTGCGGTTGGTGTCCATGTAGAACCGGGACAGTTCGCACTTCCCTTGCAAACCCTTCTCCAGGCCCCGCTCAATGCCATCGTTCCACTCGTAGCCCTTGTGGTAGGAAGAGACATACAGGCAATTTGCGGCACTGGCGTGCGTTGCATAAGCCAGGCCGGCTGCCAGCGCTGCCACCAGGCCGGCCGCCCCACGCCAGGTGGCGTCCGCAAGCGCACCTGGGTATCGCACAGGAGACATACGCCAGTGGTACATGGATACCTCCATCAGTGAGCCGGTGATGCTGCCAGGCTGTCCGCTACGCGGGGGATGGGCGCTTGGTTTCCCGGCCCGCGCCGCAAACTTCAGAATTGCATTGGCTGGTGATCCTATCATGACGTCCATTTGAAAGCGGGGCAACCACACGGACAAAGTCGGCGCTGGCGGGACGGCGCTTGCACAAGGTTCGATGCTAAAGTGCGCGCTCTTTGTTAGTTACGTTACCGTGCCTGTCATCATGGGCATTGGCCATCTCTGAAATCATAATCTCGCCGTTTTCCCGTGCGCATTTTCCGTCTCGCCAAAATTGCCCGTGTCGGTCTCAGGTTCGGCCTTGACCGGCTGATTCTCGAACACGACCCCGACGGCCGGCTGGCGTTGCCGCTCAGGCTGCTGGATGCCTTGTGCTTCTGGCGCGATGTGTCTGCCCCGCGCGGGCAGCGTCTGCGCGAGGCGCTCGAGGCCCTCGGTCCCATCTTCGTCAAGTTCGGCCAGGTGCTGTCCACCCGGCGCGATCTGCTGCCCGCCGACCTGGCGGATGAACTGGCCCAGCTGCAGGACAACGTGCCGCCCTTCCCGTCCGACCAGGCCATTGCCGAAATCGAGCAGAGCTTCGGCCGGCCGCTGGCGGAAATTTATGCCAGTTTCGAACACACGCCGGTGGCCTCGGCCTCCGTCGCCCAAGTCCACTTCGCCACCCTGCCCGCGACCCATGGCGGCCACGATGTCGCGGTCAAGGTGCTGCGGCCCGGCATCGCGCCGATCATTGCCCACGACCTGGCGCTGCTGGATACCTTCGCCGGCCTGCTCGAGCGCTTCTGGTCGGATGGCCGGCGCCTCAAGCCGCGCGAGGTGGTGGCGGAATTTGCCAAGCACCTTCACGACGAGCTGGATCTGATGTGCGAGGCGGCCAACTGTTCGCAGTTGCGGCGCAACTTCATCGGCTCGAACCTGCTGCTGATACCGGAAGTGCACTGGGACTTCTGCAGCCACACGGTGATGACCATGGAGCGCATGCAGGGCATCCCGATCAGCCAGATCGATCGCCTGTGCGAGGCCGGGGTCGATCTGAAGGCGCTGTCCCGCGCCGGCGTCGAAATCTTTTTCACCCAGGTCTTTCGCGACGGCATTTTCCATGCCGACATGCACCCGGGCAACATCCTGGTATCCACAGACCCGGCGAGTTTCGGCAGCTATATCGCGCTGGATTTCGGCATCGTCGGCACACTCACCGAAACCGACAAGAATTACATGGCGATCAACTTCCTCGCCTTCTTCCGCCGCGACTACAAGCGTGTCGCCGAGTCGCACATCGAATCCGGCTGGGCGCCGCGCGAAACCAGGGTCGATGAGCTCGAGGCCGCGGTGCGCACGGTCTGCGAGCCGATCTTCGACCGGCCACTGAAGGAGATTTCCTTCGGCAAGGTGCTGTTGCGCCTGTTCCAGACCTCGCGCCGTTTCAACGTCGAAATCCAGCCGCAGCTCGTGCTGTTGCAAAAAACCCTGCTCAACATCGAAGGACTGGGCCGCCAGCTCGACCCTGACCTCGACCTGTGGCAAACCGCCAAGCCTTTCCTGGAACGCTGGATGAGCGAGAAGGTCGGGCCGCGCGGTTTGCTGAAGCAACTGAAGCGCGAAGGCCCGCAGTGGGCCACCCTGCTGCCGCAACTGCCGCGCCTGGCGCACCAGGCGCTGACCCTGGTGACGCAACAGGACAGCGCCACCGCCGAGCTTGCCCGCCTGCGCGAGGAAACCGCCACCAGCCGCCGCCACGCCCGGCTGGCACTGGCACTGGCCGCCGCGGCGCTGTTGCTGGCGGCGACGC
>DDXB01000075.1 GCA_002347405.1 Rhodocyclaceae bacterium UBA2271
GCTCGAGCGTGGTGAAATATCCGGGTTAGGCCTGACTGACATGACTCAGGTGCGTGGGGTCTGTAACTGAAGGCCCACCCAGTAGATGCCCGCCCCTCCCATCCTCCCCTCGCGGGGAGGTGACTGTTGCTCGCTGCGCTCGACTATCACGGGGAGCTCTTTTCTGGCATTTGTGCGGTTTGCGGCTGGCGCCGCGTGCCGTCCCGGCTTGGGGCGGCCCTGCGCCGGGACTGCTCTGTAACTACTTTAAATTGGGTTTGTAGAAAGTCGGTGCTGGCGAGACGGCGTTAAATCCACCCCTCGCTGCAGCCTTGCCGCCGGGGCCGCCCCAAGACAAGACCGTAGGCCGCAGGACAGCCGAAGGCTGGTTACGCGTAGCGGAATGCGACTTTGTCGCACACAAGGCGGCACGCGGCGCCAGCCGCAATCCGCGCCCAGGCATGAACGGGGGCTCCCCGTAACAAACGAGCG
The DNA here is from genome assembly GCA_002347405.1 of Rhodocyclaceae bacterium UBA2271. Lineage (GTDB taxonomy): Bacteria > Pseudomonadota > Gammaproteobacteria > Burkholderiales > Rhodocyclaceae > Sulfuricystis. The sequence continues at coordinate 472 of DDXB01000075.1, forward strand.
TAGCGAGTCAACCGTCACCCCTCCCGTGAGGGGGGGGCTGGGGGAGGGCGGGTCTTTTTTCCCGCCAGCCTTCGACCAGGGAATACACCGCAGGCACGACGACCAGTGTCAGCAGCGTCGAGGAGATCATGCCGCCGACGACGGCGATTGACAGGGGCTGGTTGGTTTCCGCGCCGGCGCCGAGGCCCAGTGCGGCGGGGAAGAGGGCGAGGATGATGGTGGACGAGGTCATCAGCACCGGCCGCATGCGGATGGGACAGGCGTTGCGCAGTGCGGCATCGACATCCATGCCTTGCGTGCGCCGCTGGTTGGTGAGATCGACCAGCAGAATGGAATTCTTGGCAACCAGGCCGACCAGCAGGACGAGGCCGATCATCGAATAGATGTTGAGCGACTGATTGAACAGCCACAAGGCGGCGACGCCGCCGACGATGGCGAGCGGTTGCGCGAGCATGACGATGGCCGGCTGCAGGAAGCTGTTGAACTGGCTGGCCAGCACCATGTAGAGCAGCACCAGCGCCAGGGCAAAGGTGAACACCATGTAGGTCATGGTCTTCTGGAACTCTTCGGCCTGGCCGATGAACTTGACCTGGTAGCCGGTCGGCAGTTCGGCCGCCAGCGCCTTCACCTTATTGACGGCATCGCCGAGCGCCATGGTCGGGCTGGCGTAGAAGGTGGTGGCGTACTGCAGGTCGAAGCGGCCAATGATCGCCGGCCCCAGTGTTTCCTTGAAACTGGCCACTGAGTCCAGGCGCACCATCTTGCCGTCCTTCGAGCGGACGAAGATCTTGGAAAGATCAGAGGGCTGGGTGAACTCGCCGTCTTTCGCCTTGACGCGGATGTCGTAACGTTGTCCGTCGCCTGGTTCGTCGTTGTACTTGGCAATGTCGATGCCACCAGTGAGCATGTTGATGGCCAGCGCCACGTCAGCGGTGGAGAGACTGGAGGCGGCGATGCGCATGCGGTCGGGCTGGAATACCAGTTGCGGCAGGTCGAGTTGGAGGTTGGTGTCGATGCGGCCGATGCCCGGGTCGGACGACAGCTGTTGCTGGAATTCGCGCGACAGGCGGCCGACCTCCTCGAGGTTGTCGCCGCTGAGCACGAACTGCAACGGGTCGCCACGCTGGCCCTGCACGATGGGATAGGGTGCGGCGAAGGCGCGCACACCCGCCACTTCGGCCAGATCCTTCTTCAGGGCTGCGAGCACCTGCTGCTGGCTGCGCTTGCGCTCTTCGCGCGGCACCATGCGCGTGACCACCGTGCCCTGGTTGACCTGGCCGGCACTACCGAGGCCGATGATGGCGAATTCGGTGAAGATTTCCTTGTGCGTCTTGAGCACGGCCTCGACTTCGCGCAGCTTGCCATCGGTGTAGTCGATGGAGGAGCCGAGCGGCGCGCGCAGGAAGACGAGGAAGCGGCCCTCGTCCTGCTCGGGCGTGAAAGCCTTGCCGACGTTGATGAAGAAGTAGGCCGAGGAGGCGACGATAATCGCGGTGAGTGCCACTACCTTCCAGCGATGGGTAAGGGCCCACTCCAGCGTGTGCACGTAGGCCCAGTCGAGTCTGGCGAAAAGCCGGTCGAGCGCGTGGTAGATGCGGCCGTGCTGTTTTTTTACGGTGAGGTAGCGCGAGCAGAGCATGGGCGTGAGCGTCAGCGAGACGAACAGCGACACCAGCACGCCGAAGGTGACGACCACGGCGAAGGACAGGAAAAACTGGCCGATGATGCCGGAGAGGAACATCACCGGCGCGAAGATCGACACCAGCGCGGCGGTGGCGGCGATGACGGCGAACACCACCTCGTTGCTGCCGTTGATGGCAGCCGTGACCGGGTCCGGGTCGAGGTGCTCGCGGTGGCGGAAGATGTTTTCGAGCACGACGATGGCGTCATCCACCACTACGCCGATCAACAGCAGCAAAGCCAGCATGGTCAGCGAATTGAGGGTGAAGCCGAAAAAGTAGATGACGGAAATGGCGCCCAGCAGCGAAACCGGAATCGCCAGGGCGATGATCAGCGTCGAGCGCACCGAGCGCAGGAAAAACCAGACAACCAGCGCGGCGAGGAGGGTGCCGGCGATCAGGTGCTCCTTGAGCGAATTGACGATCTCGAGAATGAATACCGCATCGTTGGAGACAATGGTGATGCGCAATCCGGGCGGCAACTGCGGACGCAGCTCGTTTTCCAGGCGAGCCTTGATCTTGTCGACGATTTCGACGGTGTTGGTGTTGGCGACCTTGACGATGCCCAGACCGACCGTGGTCTCGCCGTTGAAGCGCGCCAACTGGCGGTTGTCGGTAAGGCCGTCGGCAATTTCGGCGATATCCTTGAGGCGGATCGGCGCCCCCGCCTTGTAACCGACGACCATGTCGGAAAGAGCGTCGAGGCTGTGGAATTCGAGGTCGAGCTTGACCAGACTTTCGGTCTGCTGGCCAACGATGAAACCGCCGGCCATCTGCACGTGTTCGGTGGCAAAGGCGGTATTGATGTCCTGGGCAGTGATGCCGTAGGCGACCAGGCGGTCGGGCAGCAGGTTCACGCGGATGGTGCGGTCGCGACGGCCGCCGATGCGCACCTCGCCGACGCCGTCGATGGTCTCCAGGCGCTTCTTCAGGACGTTGATGGCGTACTGGTTGAGCTGCTGCTGGGTGCGGTCGCCCTGCAGGGCCAGCCACATGATGGGCTGGGCGTTGGTTTCGACCTTGGCCACGACCGGCGGATCGGTGTCCTTGGGGAGGCGGCGCAGTACCTGATTGACCTTCGACTGCACCTCGTTGAAGGCGACGTCGACCTTCTTTTCAAGGCCGAAGGTGATGGCAATGACCGAGACGCCGGGGGAGGAGGTGGACTGGATGTGCTCGATGCCGGGCACCGAGTTGACCGTGGTCTCGATGAGGTTGGTGATCGAGGAATCGACGATGTCCGGGTTGGCGCCCTTGAGTGCCGTGGTGATCGACACCACCGGAAACTCGATGTAGGGAAACCGGTCCATGCCGATGCGGTTGAAGGAAATGATGCCGAACAGCACCAGCACGGCGGAGAGCATCCACGCCAGCACATGACGCTTGATGGAAAGCTCGGGCAGCGTCATTTTTCTTCAGGCTTGCCCTGGGGTTTGCCTTTGGTTTCGGCTTTTCCTCCCGCCCCGCCTGGCTTGGCGGGTTCCTTGATGCTGACGGTCGCGCCGTTGGTCAGAAAGCCGGCACCATCCTGCGCGACGAGTTCGCCCTCCTGCAGGCCGGCAATGATCTCGATCACGCCATCCTTTTTGGCCCCCGCCTGGACGATGCGCTGTTGCGCTATCCGCTTGCCATCCGCGTCGACAATGACATAGACCACCTTGCCCGCCGGACGGAGTACCACGCTTTGCTCGGGGACCACCAGCGCCGCCGCCTTGGCGGCAATCCGTACCGAAGCATTGACCGTGCCGCCCGCGCGCAGCAGGCCGGCGCTGTCCAGGTCGACGATCACATCAAGCGCGCGGCTCGATTCGGAAACCGCAGGGCGGATGTCGGAGATTTGTGCGCTGAAAACCTTGCCCGGCGCCTGAGGCGAAGTGATCTGTACCAGTTGACCACGCGCCAGGCGCGGTGCGGCGCTTTCTGGAAAAGGCAGGTGGGCGCGCAGGCGCTGGTTGGAGATGATCTGGAACAGGGGGTCGCCCAGCTTGACGTAGTCGCCGGCTGCGATCATCCGGCTTTCGATGACGCCATCGAACGGCGCAGTCACTGTGGTCTTGCCCACCGAGCGCATGCCGATGCCCGCGCGTGCCTGGGCGGCGGCGAGTTGGGAGGCAATGGCGGTGCGCTGTGCCAAGGCATCGTCGGCGGCGTTCTGCGACAAAAAGCCCTTCGCGACCAGGCTTTGCTGGCGCTCGACCAGTTTGCCCTGTTGCGCCAGCAGCGCCTCGAGCCGCTTTACATCAGCCTGCTCGGCCTGATTCTGCAGCAGAAAATCAGCGGGATCGATCACCGCCAGAGTTGCGCCCTTCTTGACGGGCATGCCGGCGACCGCCAGCACCTGGCTTACCTTGCCGGCGACTTCGGCACCGATTTTCGGGTTGATCACGGTTTCGAGCGTACCCAGCGTGTTCTCGGTGACCTCGAAGGCGCTGCTCTTCACCTGCGTCGCGGTGATCAGCGTCGGCGGCGGGCCGGACGGCTTCTTCTCCGCAGGTTTCTTGTCGCAAGCGATGAGGAGCAGTGCTGTGCAAAAAACCAGGAGAAGTTGTCGGCTCATGATCAGGGCAGGACAGATTCCAGCGCGAAAAGTTGCACGACTTCCTCGCGCTGACGGATCAGGTGGAGTTGGTCGCCATCCACCATGACCTCGGCGGCACGGGGCCGGGTGTTGTAGTTCGAACTCATCGCCATGCCGTAGGCGCCGGCCGACAGGATGGCGAGCAGGTCGCCTTCCGCCAGGGCCAGGTTGCGGTCGTGGCCGAGAAAATCGCCCGACTCGCAGATCGGGCCGACGATTTCATACTGCATGGGTTCTGCCGCCGGCGTCCCGCCCGCGCCGACTTTTGACTGGGGGGACTCCAAACCACCGCCAGTCCCACAGGGATTCCCTTCGGTCACGCCAACTTTTACGATTTCGTGCCAGGCGTCGTAAAGCGCCGGGCGCGCCAGGTCGTTCATCGCTGCATCGACGATGGCGAAGTTCTTTTGCTCACCATGCTTGAGCACCTCGACGCGCGTCAGCAGCAAACCGGCGTTGCCGACCAGCGAGCGGCCGGGTTCGAAATACAACATCTCTTTGCGGCCCGCCAGTCGTGCCAGCATGGGTGCCAGGTAATCGGCCGTCGTTGGAACGACTTCGCCATCCTTGCCATGACGATAGCGAATGCCCATGCCACCGCCCAGATCAATATGTTCGAGTACGAGGCCCTCGGCCGCGAGGCTGTCGACCAGTTCCAGCACCTTGCCGGCGGCTTCTGCTGCCGGCTGCGGGTCGAGCAGTTGCGAACCGATGTGGCAGGCAATGCCGCTTACTACAAGGTTCGGCAGAGCACGGGCGCGACGATAGAGTTCCCGGGCGGTCGCGAAGGCCACGCCGAATTTGGCGGTCTTCAGGCCAGTCGAAATATAGGGATGGGTTTTCGGGTCAACGTTCGGGTTGACGCGCAGGGCGATCGGCGCCTGTCGGCCGATTTCTCCAGCGACGGCATTGATCTGCTCAAGTTCGCTTGCCGATTCCACGTTGAAGCAATGAATGCCGGCAACAAGCGCCTGTTGCATCTCGGTGCGGGACTTGGCGACGCCGGAAAACACGACCTTGGCCGGATCACCGCCGGCGGCGATGACGCGGGCCAGTTCACCGCCGGAGACGATGTCGAAGCCGGCGCCGAGGCGGGCGAACAAATTCAGGATGGCAATGTTCGAATTTGCCTTTACCGCATAGCAGATGCGAGCATTACGGCCTGCCAGCGCGGCCTGATAGCTCGCATAGGCGGCTGTCAGGGCAGCTCGGGAATAGACGTAACAGGGCGTGCCGTAGCGTTCGGCGATGGCGGACAACGCCACGCCCTCGACGCGATCAACGCCGTTGGTGTTATTGAGCAGGTTCATCGGGGTGTGGCAGGCGGCGGTGTGCTGCTATGATCGGCGGCAACTCTTTCCGTGGATTGAGCCTGTGCGGGCGCGGAGGGCTTGGGCGGCAGCACCAGCCCGCCCCTGTTGCCACAGGCTGACAGGAGGAGGGAACTGCCGACTAGCAGTGCGATGACAGTGACGGAACGTGGTTGCATGGCGGTGATGTTAACACGGAGGCAAGGTGGAATCTAAGGTGGAAGAACGAGAATTCCTGGCGCTGGCGGATGCCCAGTTGGCGCGACTGGAAACACAGCTGGAAAAACTGGTGGATGAGGGTGATGTCGACCTGGATTATGAATTGAAACCTGGCGGCATCATTGAAATCGCCTTTGCCGATGACAGCAAGGTCATCGTCAATCGCCATGCCGCCGCGCGGGAGATCTGGGTGGCGGCGCGTTCAGGTGGTTACCACTTCAAGCCCCAGGATGGGCGCTGGATCGGCACGCGCGACGGCCAGGATCTTGCGGAGGTGCTGTCGCGCTGCCTTAGCGAGCAGGCGGGCGAGACCCTTCAGCTGGATTTGTAGGCGGTCCGCCTGGCATTGTCACGCGCCGGTCGGGTGCAATCGGTCTGATCTGGGCATCCTGGACTGGTGCTGGTAACTGAGTTTGAGTGCGAAATAAATCCAGTATGTTGGGTTCCCTGTCGGGCGCTGGTGCGGGGATGGACTCGGCATAGATCAGTTCGTGGATGGGCGCGCCAGTCGCCGGGTCCCGGCTTTCAACGCGCACCAGGCCAGCAGGCGCATCCCGATGCATTTCCGGTACGCCTTTCAGCGCGGTTTCCATGTAGCCGATCCAGATCGGCAAGGCGGCAGAACTGCCGGTTTCCCCGCTGCCCATGCGTTTCGGTTGGTCGAAGCCGATCCAGGCAACACCAACCATTGAGGGTTGGTAGCCGCAAAACCAGGCGTCAACATAATCGTTGGTGGTACCGGTCTTGCCGGCCAGGTCGGTACGCTTCAGTGCCAGCGCTGCACGCGTGGCCGTGCCGCGCCGCACGACATCCTTCATCATGCTGTCCATTATCCAGGCGTTGCGCGCATCGATGATGCGCAAGGATTCGTCGCCAGCCAGTGCCGGCGTGGTTTCGGCCAGCACCTTGCCGCTGGCATCAAGGATCTGCTTGACGATGAATGGCTCGATCTTGTAGCCGCCATTGGCGAAGACGGCATAGGCGTTAAGTTGCTGCCAGGGAGTCACCGCACCGGCGCCGAGGGCGAGCGTGAGGTAAGGGGGGTTCTTGTCCGCGTCGAACCCGAAGCGGCTGGCGTAGTCCTGGGCATACAGTGGCTTGATGGCGCGGATCAGGCGTATCGAAACCATATTTTTGGATTTCGCCAAAGCGGTGCGCAGGGTCATCGGACCGTCGTACTTGCCGTCGTAGTTTTTGGGTTCCCAGGCCTGGCTACCGGTTTCTTCCGCCGAAACGGAGAGCGGTTCGTCCGGCAGAATCGACAAGGGTGTGTAGCCTTTTTCCAGCGCCGCCGAATAAATGAATGGTTTGAAGCTTGAGCCGGGTTGGCGCCAGGCTTGGGTGACATGGTTGAATTTGCTGCGGCTGAAGTCGAATCCCCCGACCAGGGCGCGCACTGCACCATCGTTCGGATTGGCGGCAACGAAAGCAGCCTCCACCTCTGGCCACTGGGCGACCTGCCAGCGACCCTTGCTGTCCTGATTCAAGCGCATGATCGCACCGCGGCGCAACCGCTTGTTGGCAGGCGCCTTGTTGTCGAGCATGCGCTGGGCGAATTTCAGGCCGGCGCCTTCGACGGTGATGATCTCGCCGCCGGGCAGGTAGGCGCGCAGCTTTTCCGTGGTGGCGTCCAGCACGAGCGCCAGGCGCAGGTCGTCGGTGTCAGAGAAGTCGTAGAGGAGTTCATCGATCTGCTCGTCATCGTCACCCTTGATCGCCTTCATGTCGACATAGGCTTCGGCACCGCGATAGCCATGGCGGCGGTCATAGTCGAGAACGGCCTGACGCAGGCTGCGATAAGCGGCATCCTGCTCCTTGCGGGTCAGGGTGGTAATCACCTTGATGCCGGCGCTGTAGGCTTCGTCAGGAAAGGCGGCAACAGCGATCAGGCGTGCCATTTCGGCGGCATAGTCGGCCTTGACTGCGAAGTTGTCGACCTGGCGTCGCACATGGAGTTGCTGGTCGCGCGCCAGAATGAACTGTGCCTGATCGATGTAGCCGAGCTGCTGCATGCGGCGCAGCACATACTGTTGGCGCAACTGGGCGCGCTTGGGGTTGGCAACAGGATTGTAGGCCGAGGGCGCTTTTGGCAGTCCCGCAAGCATGGCTGTTTCAGCCACGCCCAGATCCTTGAGTTCCTTGCCAAAATAGATGCGCGCGGCGGCTGCAAATCCGTAGGCGCGCTGGCCCAGGTAGATCTGGTTGATGTAGATCTGCAAGATTTCATCCTTGCTGAGGTTGTTCTCGATCTTGAAGGCGAGCATGGCCTCATAAAGCTTGCGGGTGAGTGTTTTCTCCGATGACAGGAAGAAATTGCGCGCGACCTGCATGGTGATGGTCGACGCGCCCTGACGCCTGCCGCCGCCGACGAAGTTCGCATAGGCCGCGCGCAGAATGCCCATGGTGTCGATGCCCGGGTGCTGATAAAAACGCTCATCTTCGGCCGCAAGGATGGCTTGCTTCATGGTCTCGGGGACATCCTGGATGCGAATGAAATGGCGCCGCTCTTCGCCGAACTCGCCAATCAGATGGCCGTCCGCGGTGTAGATCCGCAAGGGAATCTTGGGGCGGTAGTCGGTCAGAACATCAACCGGGGGCAGGCGCGGATAGGCGAGGACCAGGACGATGCCCAAGAGGGCTATCACCGCGAGGGCGGCCCCGGCAAGGAGGGCAAAGGGTAGGAAGATCCAGCGCAACACGATATAGGGCAGACGAACGAGAGGGAAGTGGCCGAATCGACGAGGGGGAGATTATAGTCCAGTGATATGAGGTGCTTTGGCACCGACATGATCAGCAGCCTGACCTTCACTAATGCCAGCTTTCAACCCGCCAGGGGGTGAGTAGGCTCGACCGTTCCCGCAAGTGTTGCGAAGATGCTGATCAATTGGGTATTTTGGCCCTTCGCCTAAAAGAATTGTCTTTACAGCCGATATAGTTGCTGCTAGCATCTGAAGTGAATTGTCAGATTATGTTGTAACACTCTGAAAATAAAGGATTATCTTGGATATCGACCTTTCGATACTCAACCCAAAGGCGCGCTCACTCGTTGGGCTGAACATCAGTTCCTCTGCGGTCAAGATGGTAGAACTGTCGGGCAGCCGGACAGGCGGCTACCAGTTGGAATGTTACGCCATCGAGCCTATGCCGGAGGGTGCGGTGGTGGATGGCAACATCGCCAACCTCGACGGGGTCGCTGATACGATAGACCGTTGCTGGAGAAGGCTTGGGACGCCGACCAAGTATGTCGCCATGGCATTGCCCGCGGCCGCAGTGATCTCCAAGAAAATCATCTTGCCTGCCGGTCTGCGCGACTCCGACATGGAAGTGCAGGTGGAGTCGGAAGCCAATCAGTACATCCCGTTCACGCTTGAAGAGGTGAATCTTGATTTTCAGGTGATTGGCCCCGCGCCTTCCAGTGCCGACGAGGTTGAGGTGTTGATTGCCGCTTCCCGCAAGGAGGGCGTCGAGGATCGGGTGGCCTGTGCCGAGGCAGCAAAACTCAAGCCCGTGGTGATGGATGTGGAATCCTACGCATCGCTTGCTGCATTCGAGTTGGTGCGAGAACAGATATCAGGCGATGTCGAAGAGATGGTGTTTGCCCTGATTGATGTTGGCGCCAGCGCAATGAAAGTCGCCATGATCAAGGGCGATCAGCAGATTTATAACCGCGAACAAGCTTTTGGCGGTAACCAGCTAACCCAGGATATGGTGCGCGCCTATGGGATGAGCCATGAAGAGGCAGAAAACCTCAAGCGTACCGGCCCGATGCCGGACAATTACGAAACGGAAATACTGCGGCCATTTCTTGATAATCTGGCCTTGGAGGTGTCGCGCGCCTTGCAATTTTTCTTTACCTCCACCCAGTTCAATGATGTTCACCACATTATCCTGACGGGAGGCGGCGCCTTGCTGCCGGGTATTGCAGAGGTTATCGCCGATCGAACACAGATCAATGTGGTCCTGGCGAATCCCTTTGCACAGATGAAACTATCCCAACGTGTCAGGGCAAAACACCTGCTGTCTGACGCCCCCTCGTTGATGGTGGCGTGCGGGTTGGCATTGCGGAGGTTCGATCAATGATCCGCATCAACCTGCTCCCGCACCGGGAGGCAAAACGCAAGGCTTCGCGCCAGCAATTTTATGCCCTCTCAGGCTTGGTAAGTGTTTTGGCAGGCGTGATCTGGTTTGCCGGATTTACGTACATCAACGCCCAGATTGACAGGCAATCCGAAAAGAATTCGTTCCTGAAAAAAGAAATCGCCGGGCTCGACAAGCAAATTGAGGAAATCAAGAAACTCAGGGAGCAAACGGAAGCCCTGCTGGCCAGAAAGCAGGTCATCGAGGCATTACAAGCCAATCGGTCTGAGACTGTGCATCTGTTCAATGAGCTTGCCCGGCAATTGCCAGCCGGGGTCTATCTGCGTTCGATCAAGCAGGACAAGCAAAAAATCACCCTGATCGGCCATGCCCAATCGAATGCCCGTGTCTCGACACTGATGAACAATCTGGATAGCTCCCCGGTACTCGAGCGTCCCGAACTCATCCAGATCAAGGCGATCCAGGTCGGCAAGCGGCGCATGAACGAATTTAACCTGAATATTTACTTATCGCGACATACTACCGGCGATACTGGCAAGGGCACCAAAAAACCGGGAGGCAAGCCATGAAAAAGCCGAATATGCCGACCTTGCCAAAAATAAACATGCCCAAGGTGGATTTCAGGCAGATCGCCGACGACTTCAAGTCACTCGATCCCAAGGATCCGGGTGCATGGCCATTGGTGCCACGCATCATCATTCTGACGGGTATGTTCTTTGGTTTGCTGGCTGCGGCGGCCTGGTTCGGCTGGAGCGCACAGAACGAAGAGCTTGAGTTCAAGTTTCAGGAAGAAACCAAGTTAAAAGGTGAGTGGCTCAGCAAGAAGCAGCAGGCGATCAATCTTGACGAACATATCAACCAACTGGCAGAAATCGAGCGTTCGTTCGGTGCGTTGCTCAAGCAGTTACCCAATGCTTCCGAGATGGAGTCACTCCTGATTGACATCAATCAGGCGGGCTTGGGACGCGGCCTCCAGTTCGAACTCTTCAAGCCGGGAACCGAGGCGTCAAGGGATTTCTATGCTGAATTGCCGATCACACTCAACGTTACTGGCTCATATCATGATTTTGGTGCGTTCGCCGGCGACATCGCTAAGCTGTCCCGTATTGTTACCTTGAATGACATCAATATGGCGCCCGCGGGCAAGTCGGGAGAAGCCCTGATGCTGGTGGCCACGGCAAAGACTTTTCGCTACTTGGACGAAGCTGAGGTTGCCGAACAGAAGCGGAAAGAACGGGAGAGAACCAAGGGGGCGAAGAAATGAAGGTACTCAACTCCTTGACGATCATGATCTTCACGCTACTTCTCGTCGGTTGTGGCGAGGGTGAGCACGATGACATCAGGAAGTGGATGGCCGAGTCATCTCGCGATCTACGCGGACGTGTTCCGCCGCTACCGGAACTGAAGCCCTTTCCCATTGTTGCTTATGAAGCCCATGATCAGATGGACCCGTTCAGCGCTAACCGTGTCGAGCCGGAAAAAAGGGAAGGCGGCGGCGGGGCAAAGCCCGACTTTGACCGGCCGCGTGAGCAACTGGAGAACTTTCCGCTGGAAACCATTCAATTCATTGGCGTCGTGACTAAAACCAAGAGCAAGGTCAGGTACGTGCTGGCGCAAGTCGACGGGGTTGTTTACCAGGCTACGAAAGGGAACTATATGGGCCAGAACTTTGGCCGCATCACCGAGGTGACTGATACGGAAATCATCCTCAAGGAATTAGTACAGGATCCAAGTGGCCAGACTACCGACTGGGTAGAAAGGCGGATGACCCTTCAATTGCAGGAAGGGGCGCAAGGCAAGGAGGGCGGCAAATGAAATTCATGCGTATCTTGATGTGTTTTGCTGCGCTGCTGGCGGGCAATTCGGCTGTTCTGGCACTGAATAGCCAGAATCCTACTGTTGCCAAACCCAACGTTATTGAAAGTCTTGCGGTCAGCAAGGCTGGCGGCAACACCGTTCTGAAAGTCAGTTTGCGGGAGACGCTGGCCGCTACACCGGCCAATTTCGTAATCACCAACCCCGCACGAATAGTCTTTGATTTCCCCGCGACCGATAATGGCCTGGGTTACAACAACAAGACGATCAATGAAGGTGGTTTGCGAAGCTTCAGCGTTGTCCAGGCGGGTGACCGGTCACGGCTTGTGCTTAACCTTGACAGGATATCCAGATTTGATACGCGCCAGGAAGGGAAATTCCTCCTCATTACTTTGCTGGACGAAGGTTCCGCCGCCGCAGGCAGTACAGCTACCCCGGTACAACATTTTGCCCCTAGCGGCAAGGACACAACGAACAGCATTCGCGATATTCAATTTCGGCGCAACAAGGATGGTTCGGGGGTTGTTCTTGTTGATCTGTCAACAAGTGAATCTGGCATAGATGTCAGGCAAAAAGGATCCAATCTTCTAATTTCATTCAAAAAAACCAGATTGCCCGATACGCTGCGCAGGCGACTTGACGTGGTCGACTTCGCTACTCCGGTCACTGCGGTTAATACCCGAACGGAAGGTGATGATGTCAATATAGAAATTGTTCCACGCGGGTTGTGGGAGCACACCGCCTACCAAAGCGATGCCCAGTTCATTGTTGAGGTTCGTCCTGTCAAGGAAGATGCAAACAAACTGTTCCAGGGCTCCCGCAAAGGTTACCAGGGCGATGCGATTTCACTGAATTTCCAGAACATTCCTTTGCGCGAACTGCTGCATGTATTCGCCGACATTACCAACTTCAATATTGTTGTTAGTGACTCGGTCAGCGGAAACGTTTCCCTGCGCCTGAATGATGTGCCGTGGGACCAGGCATTGGAAATTGTCTTGCAGCAAAAAAATCTGGCCATGCGGAAAAGTGGCAGCGTGCTCTGGATTGCGCCACAAGATGAACTTGCTGCGCGCGATGAACAACTGGTAAGGACGCGCGAGTCTGCCTTTGCAGCGGATCCGCCACGGCTTGAACTGTTCCAGTTGAATTACATGAAGGCGGAAGATTTCGTCGCCATGATCTCTGTCGGGGCAGCGTCAGGTGCGGCGGGTGGCGGCGGCGAAAAGGCCGGAATCAAGGCAGCCTCCAATTTCCTTTCGCCGGTTGGCAATGTCACGATAGACAAAAGAACCAACCAAGTATTTATTTACGATATACCGACCAAGTTGGACCTGATTGGTACCTTGCTGAAGCAAATCGACCGTCCGGTGCGACAAGTATTGATCGAGGCCAGGATTGTCGAGGCCGACACCAACTTTTCCAAGCAACTGGGCGTCAGAATTGGCGGACATGACCATCAGGGCCTGAATGTCGGACATAAAGTGCTTGGCCAGGATGGACTGAGGTTTGGCTTGGCCGCGTCAACGAAAGACGCCTACGCCCACTTGCCGGAATTTGGCCGGTATCCGGCTACGGCAATTGTTACCAACGTCGATCAGACAACAGGCCAGATAACGTACACGCGAGAGGTGCCTACCCCGGTGTTGGCGGATAGCCAGTTTGCCAACAACCCGATTACTGCCACCCCAGCTGGTCAATTTGCCTTGACTTTATTCAATAGCGCGAAGACGCAATTGCTGACCCTTGAATTACAAGCGCTTGAAGCTGACGGCAAGGGTAAAACAATCTCCAGCCCACGCATAATGACCATGGACCAGATGGAGGCGACCATCCAGCAAGGTGTCAGGATTCCGTACCAGATTGCGACCGCATCCGGGGCGACCTCCATCGCCTGGCAGGATGCCGCCCTGTCATTGAAAGTCAAGCCGCACATTACGCCTGACGGGCGCGTGATGATGAAACTGGTTATAACGAAAAACTCGATTGATCTGACGCGAGCGTCGAGTGCCTTCATTCCTCCGACCATCAAAACGCAGGAAACCATCTCTGACGTTCTGGTTGAGAATGGTGGCACGGTCGTTATTGGCGGTATCTTCAAGCAGGATGAATTTGAAAGCACCCAGCGAGTGCCGTTTCTTGGTGACCTCCCCTACGTCGGTTTTCTGTTCAAGACCAAGCAAAAATCCGACAATCGAGTTGAGGTGCTTATCATGATCACCCCAAAAATCATGGACGATGCTGTCGCTCTGAGGTGATGTTTTCCGCAGTGGCGAGCATTCCGTCGGGCATGACAGGTATTGGGTAATTCGTATTGAGGCAGACCTCGATATACCTCGTCGGCATGATGGGCGCCGGCAAGACAACTGTCGGCAAGCGGCTGTCGAAGTCGATAGGCTGGCAGTTCGTCGACCTTGATCAATACATCGAGAGTGCCACCGGAGTTTCGGTTGCGACCATCTTCGAAATAGAAGGCGAATCGGGCTTCCGTCAGCGCGAGACGCAAGCCCTCAAACAGTTGGCCACTGCTGGTAAGATTGTCGTAGCCACAGGTGGTGGGGTTGTGCTTGGCCCGATGAACAGGGCGCGTATGAGTGCTACCGGTGTTGTTGTGTACTTGCGCGCATCTCCAGCACTACTCTTTGAGCGTACCCGGCACGATAAAAGTCGCCCCCTGCTGCAAGTGGCAGATCCGCTGGCATGTATCTCCGGACTGGTTGAAAGGCGTGACCCGCTTTACCGGGAGGTGGCCGACATCATCATCGAGGCGAATGCCGGATTGAATAATGCAGTTAACTCCATTGAACGTGCAATGAAATCCTTATGATTACCTTGAATGTCAGCTTGGGTACCCGTTCCTATCCAATTTACATCGGCCCTGCATTGCTTGAAACAAAATTGAATTCATTTGTCCAGCGGCAGGTGGCAATAGTGACAAATGAGGTGGTGGCCCCCCTCTACCTGAAAAAACTGGCCCAGCCTTTGAAAGACGCCGGCTTGGCGGTCAGCGAAATCATTCTGGCCGATGGCGAAGCGCACAAGAACTGGGAATCGCTCAACCATATTTACGATTGCCTCCTCGCCGAACGTTGTGATCGCACTACCCCGATCATTGCGCTGGGCGGTGGCGTTGTGGGTGATCTGGCGGGCTTTGCCGCAGCGACCTATCAGCGCGGTGTGCCCTTCATCCAGGTGCCGACGACATTGCTTGCTCAGGTTGATTCTTCCGTGGGCGGGAAGACAGGCATCAACCACCCGCGCGGTAAAAACATGGTCGGTGCGTTCTGGCAACCCCAACTGGTGCTGGCCGATACCGATACCCTGAATACCTTGCCCGACCGCGAGTTGTCCGCAGGGCTGGCGGAGGTCATCAAGTATGGACTGATAAGGGATCTGCCGTTCCTTGAGTGGCTTGAAGGCAACATCGAAAAGCTCATGGCACGTGACTCCGTAGCACTCTCCTATGCTATTGAACGTTCCTGCATGAACAAGGCACAAGTGGTCGCCGGGGACGAACTTGAAACGGCAAAACAGGGCGGGCGGGCGCTGCTGAATCTGGGGCATACCTTCGGTCATGCCATTGAAACCGGCATGGGGTACGGCGTGTGGCTGCATGGCGAGGCAGTCGCAACCGGTACGATGATGGCGCTGGAATTATCGCGGCGGCTGGGTTGGCTCGCCGATGGCGATGTCGAGCGCGTGGAGCGTCTGTTTGTCCAGGCCCGATTGCCGGTACGCGGACCGAAACTAGGGGCCGAACGGTATCTCGATCTGATGGGGCACGACAAAAAAGTGATTGCCGGGCGCTTGCGCCTGGTGTTGCTGAAACAGTTGGGTGAAGCAGTCACTTGGGTGGACGCGCAAAAAACTGAAATCCGCGCCGCCATTGAAGCTTGCTGTGACTGAACAGATAACTTACGCAGTCAGTGAAGCTGCATCGCGTGGTCGGGTGCATGTCGAGCCGCGCCCCAAGACGCGCGGCGAATTTCAGCGCGACCGTGATCGCATCGTGCATTCCACGGCCTTCCGGCGCCTCGAATACAAGACGCAGGTTTTCGTCAATCATGAGGGTGATTTGTTTCGCACCCGCCTGACGCACTCGATCGAAGTTGCCCAGATCGCTCGCTCGATTGCGCGGGCGTTGCAACTCAACGACGACCTGACCGAGGCGATTGCCCTCGCACATGACCTCGGACACACCCCGTTCGGGCATGCCGGCCAGGATGCGTTGAACGAGTGCATGGCCGATCATGGCGGTTTCGAGCACAACCTCCAGTCACTGCGCATCGTTGATCGACTGGAGGAGCGTTACGGTGCCTTTGACGGCCTCAACCTGATGTTCGAAACACGCGCGGGGATACTCAAGCACTGTCCGCCGATAACAGCGCGGGAATTGGGAGAGCTCGGCCAACGTTTCCTTGCTGACCGCCGTCCCTCGCTTGAAGCGCAGGTCTGCAATCTTGCCGACGAAGTTGCCTACAACAATCATGATGTGGATGACGGCTTGCGTTCCGGTTTGATCACGCTCGGCCAGTTGGAGAAGATCAGTCTGTTTGCGCGACATTCAAGCGAAGCCCGCGCCGAATTTCCACAACTGACCGGCCGGCGCCTGATTCATGAAACGGTGCGGCGCATGATCGATGCGCAGGTGACCGATTTACTGTCGGAAACCCAGAGCAGAATCGCGGCAAACGGCATCGAAACACTGGCCGATGTCGAGGAGGCACCACCCCTGGTCGGATTTTCCGCTGCGATGCAGGCGGAAAACCGGGAACTCAAGGCCTTTCTGCGCACGGAACTGTACCGTCACTACCAGGTTGTCCGCATGACCAACAAGGCCCGCCGGGTGATTCGCGAGTTGTTCGCCGCATTTCAGTCGGAGCCGCGGCTATTGCCGCCACAATATCAGGCGAGTGGCGAGCTGGAAGGGATGCCGCGCGTGATCGCCGACTACATTGCCGGCATGACCGACCGATATGCCATAAAAGAGCATCGGCGGCTCTTCACCGTTGGTGAACCATAGGCCTGATTTCGGAAGTTTGCCGGCCGTGGTTTCGGCGGGATCTGGCCCAGGACAAGCCAGCACACTCAAGGGTTCCGGCAATGGAAAAGTTCGCCCGAGCTTCCCTTAAGCAATTGAATAGCCAAATTAGTTTGATGTTCGGCCAGGGTCTTGAGCCGCAAGGTGAATGGGGGTATATTTTATGCCCCGCTTTTGACATCCTATGTGCCGGGTGGCAGTTTGCCCCCGGCCTTTTTTGTCTGCCGCATTGCCAGGAATAAAATATGGAATACCCCAGCCCACAGGGTCTTTATGATCCTGCATTTGAGCACGATGCCTGCGGTGTCGGCTTCATTGCGCACATCAAGAACCAGAAGAGCCATGCCATCGTCGAGCAGGGCCTGAAGATTCTCAAGAATCTCGAGCATCGTGGCGCCACCGGCTACGATCCATTGCTGGGCGATGGTGCCGGCATCCTGATCCAGATTCCGGACCGTTTCTACCATGTCGAGATGGCGCGCCAGGGCATCGAGTTGCCGCCGGCGGGTGAATACGGCGTTGGCATGCTGTTCCTGCCGCAAAGCGATGCCAGTCGCCGTGCCTGCGAGGCAGCAATGGAGCGCACGATCCGCTATGAGGGTCTGAAACTGATCGGCTGGCGCGACGTGCCGCGCGACAATTCCGGACTGGCCCAGGCTGCACGGGACCGTGAGCCGGTCATCCGGCAGGTATTTATTGGCTGGCGGCAAACGGAGCGCCCCCGCAACCTGGATACCAACGCCCTCGAGCGCAAGCTTTACATCATTCGCAAGGCATCCGGTCACGCCATTCAGGCGCTCAAGCTGCCGGATGTCAAGATGTTCTATGTACCCTCCATGTCGGCGCGCACGGTGGTTTATAAAGGCATGCTGCTGGCGAACCAGGTCGGTGAGTACTACCTCGATCTGCAGGACGAGCGCGTGGATACTGCCCTGGCGCTGGTGCACCAGCGCTTTTCGACCAATACCTTCCCGACCTGGGACCTGGCCCACCCCTTCCGTTTGATTGCCCACAATGGTGAAATCAACACGCTGCGCGGCAACGTCAACTGGATTCGCGCCCGTGAAAATGGCATCTCGTCAAAGGTGCTGGGCGACGATCTGGAGAAAATCTGGCCGCTGATTTATGACGGCCAGTCGGATTCGGCTTCGTTCGACAACGCACTCGAACTGCTGCTGATGGGCGGCTACAGCCTGGCACATGCCATGATGACGCTGATTCCCGAAGCCTGGGCCGGCAATCCGCTGATGGATGAGGAGCGGCGCGCCTTCTACGAATACCACATGGCGCTGATGGAGCCGTGGGACGGCCCGGCCGCCGTCGCGTTCACCGATGGTCGCCAGATCGGCGCGACACTCGACAGAAACGGCTTGCGTCCCGCCCGCTACCTGATCACCGATGACGACCTGGTGGTGATGGCCTCGGAGATTGGTGTCCTGCCGATTCCCGAAGAGCGCATCGTCAAAAAATGGCGCCTGCAACCGGGCAAGATGTTCCTCATCGACCTTGAGCAGGGATGCATCATCGACGACGCGGACCTCAAGCATGAACTGGCGACCGCCAAGCCGTACCGTGAGTGGATCGAAAAATCCCGTTATTTTGTCGATGATCTGCCGGAGGTGACGAGCCTCGACAGCATTGCGGCACCGCTTTTCAATCTCCAGCAGGCCTTCGGCTACACGCAGGAGGACTTCAAGTTCATCATCGAGCCGATGGCGACACGCGGTGAAGAAGCCACCGGCTCGATGGGCAACGACAGCCCGCTGCCGGTCCTGTCCGATCGCAGCAAGCCGTTCTTCAACTATTTCAAGCAGATGTTCGCCCAGGTGACCAACCCGCCGATCGACCCGATCCGCGAGGAAATCGTCATGTCGCTGATTTCGCTGGTCAGTCCGAACCCCAACCTGCTGGGCATTGACGAAACCGAGCCGACGCCGCGGCTTGAGGTGTATCAGCCGATCCTGTCGCTGGGCGACATGGCCAAGCTGAAGCAGATCCATAGCCTGTCGAATAACGTGTTTCGCTCGATCGTCGTCGACATCACCATGCCGGCGGCAGCCGGCGCGATTGCCATGGGTCGCGTGCTCTATGACGTCTGTTGCCGCGTCGAACGCGCCGTCGGCGAAGGCTATAACGTCATTATTTTGTCCGACCGCGCCATCAGCCGCGAGCGGGCGCCGATTCCCGCCCTGCTGGCCTGTTCGGCGGTGCACCAGTATCTGGTGCGCGCCGGCCTGCGCACCTCCGTCGGCATGGTCGTGGAAACCGGCGCCGCGCGCGAGGTGCATCATTTCGCCACACTGGCGAGCTATGGCGCTGAAGCCATCCATCCATGGCTGGTCCTCGAAAGCATCGCCGCCATTGCCGACCAACTGCCGGGCAAACCTTCCGTCGCAGCCGCGCACAAGCACTACATCAAGGCGATCGACAAGGGGCTGATGAAGGTGATGTCCAAGATGGGCATTTCCACCTATCAGTCCTATTGCGGCGCCCAGATTTTCGAGGCCATCGGTTTGGCCTCGGATTTTGTCGCCCGTTACTTCACCGGGACTGCAACCAAGATCGAAGGCATTGGCATGCGTGAAGTTGCCGAAGAGGCCCTGCGCACCCACGCTTCGGCCTGGAATGGTGATCCGGTGCTGGCCGACGCCCTCGACTGCGGCGGCGAGTATGCCTATCGGGTACGCGGTGAGGAGCACATGTGGACCCCCGATGCGATTGCCAAATTGCAGCACGCGACGCGCGCGGGCAAGTTCGAGACCTATCAGGAATACGCGGCAATCATCAATAACCAGAGTCGGCGCTACATGACTCTGCGCGGCCTGTTCGAGATCAAGCCGGCCGGCCAGGCGGTGCCGCTCGAAGAAGTCGAGCCGGCCAGCGAAATCGTCAAGCGCTTCGCCACCGGCGCCATGTCGCTTGGTTCCATTTCGACCGAGGCGCACAGTACGCTGGCCATCGCCATGAATCGCATCGGCGGCAAGTCGAACACCGGCGAAGGTGGCGAAGACCCGCGCCGCTTTCGCAAAGTCGGCGCTGGCGAGACGGCGGCCAGCGTCATCGGCAAGAGTCGCATCGAGCGTGACATACCGCTGCAGGAGGGTGACAGCATGCGCTCGGCGATCAAGCAGGTCGCCTCCGGCCGCTTTGGTGTCACCACCGAATATCTGGCCAATGCCGATCAGATCCAGATCAAGATGGCGCAAGGTGCCAAGCCGGGCGAGGGCGGCCAGCTGCCCGGCCACAAGGTTTCCGAATACATCGGTTTCCTGCGCCATTCGGTTCCCGGTGTCGGCCTGATCTCGCCGCCGCCGCACCATGACATCTATTCGATCGAAGACCTGGCGCAGCTGATCCATGACCTGAAAAACGCCAATCCGAGCGCCTCGATCTCCGTCAAGCTCGTTTCGGAAATCGGCGTCGGCACGGTGGCGGCCGGCGTGACCAAAGCCAAGGCGGACCATGTGGTGATTGCCGGCCATGACGGTGGCACGGGCGCTTCGCCGCTGTCCTCGATAAAACACGCCGGTGCGCCATGGGAACTGGGCCTGGCCGAGACCCAGCAGACGCTGGTGCTGAATCGCCTGCGCGGCCGCATTCGCGTGCAGGTGGATGGCCAGATGAAAACTGGCCGCGACGTCGTCATCGGCGCGCTGCTCGGTGCCGACGAATTCGGTTTCGCCACCGCGCCGCTGGTGGTCGAAGGCTGCATCATGATGCGCAAGTGCCACCTCAACACCTGTCCGGTCGGTGTGGCAACACAGGATCCGCTGTTGCGCAAACGTTTCACCGGGCAGCCCGAACATGTCGTCAATTACTTCTTCTTTGTTGCCGAAGAAGCGCGCCGTCTCATGGCCGGGATGGGAGTTCGCACCATCGACGAATTGATCGGTCGCTCGGATCTTCTTGAAATGAGCCATGGCGTCGATCACTGGAAAGCCAAGGGCCTCGATTTCTCCAGGATCTTCTACATGCAACCGGCCGCTGCCGATGTTGCGCGCCGCCAATGCGAAACGCAGGATCACGCCATAGACAAGGCACTCGACCATGAATTGATCGTCGCTGCCGCTGCCGCACTTGACGGTGGCGCGAAGGTGGCCTTTGACGTCCAGGTGAAAAACCGCAATCGCACTGTCGGCACCATGCTTTCTCATGAGGTGGCGAAGCGTTACGGCCATGCCGGCCTGCCGGACGAGACCATTCACATCCGCATGACCGGCACGGCCGGGCAGAGTTTTGGCGCCTTCCTGGCGCGTGGCATTACGCTGGAATTGACCGGCGATGCCAACGACTATGTTGGCAAGGGCTTGTGCGGCGGCAAGATTGTCGTCAAGCCGCCGCAGGCGTTTCGCGGTCAGCCGACCGAAAACATCATAGTGGGCAATACCGTGCTGTATGGCGCGGTCGAGGGTGAGGTATTCCTCCGTGGCGTTGCCGGCGAGCGCTTCTGCGTGCGCAACTCGGGCGCGACGGCGGTGGTCGAAGGCACCGGCGATCACTGCTGCGAATACATGACCGGCGGCACGGTAGTGGTACTGGGCCAGACCGGGCGCAACTTCGCCGCCGGCATGAGCGGCGGCATCGCCTATGTGCTCGATGCGGACGGCCAGTTCGACAAACTTTGCAACAAGGCGATGGTGACGCTGGAGAAAGTGCTGCCGGCGGCCAAGCAGGCCGACGACGGCACCCGCCACAAGAACAGCGCCGACGAGGACCTGCTCACGGGCCTGATCCAGAAACATCTGGACGAGACCGGCAGCGAAATCGCACGGCGCGTGCTGGCTGACTGGCCGGTCTACCGCGCCAAATTCGTCAAGGTGTTCCCGAATGAATATCGCCGCGCCCTCACGGAGCAGGCGGCGGCAAATCAAATCAAAGAGGCAGCATGATGACCCCCATCCCCCCCGCCCCCCCTTCCCGAGGAAGTGGGATAGCTTTGCTATCCCTGACGGGAAATTATTGCCCCCCACCCCCCTTCCCCAGCCCATGGACGGGGGTGACTGGTCACCGCCCCCGCTTTGCGGGGGAGGATGGGAAGGGATTTCGTCAATACCCCGCGCTTGCGCGGGGCGGCCCGGCGGAGGCAGCATAATGGGCAAGCCAACCGGTTTTCTGGAATTCGAGCGGCTCGCGGAAGGCTATGCGCCCGTCGAAGTAAGGCTCAAGAATTATCAGGAGTTCGTCGCCCACCTCGATGATGCCGGCGCCAAGGTGCAGGGAGCGCGCTGCATGGACTGTGGCATTCCCTTCTGCAACAGTGGCTGCCCGGTGAATAACAATATTCCGGATTTCAACGATGCGGTATATCGCGGTGACTGGCGCGCGGCCAGCGAAATCCTGCACTCGACCAACAACTTTCCGGAGATGACCGGCCGCATCTGCCCCGCGCCCTGTGAGGCCGCCTGCACGCTGGGCATCAATGCCGATCCGGTCGGCATCAAGTCGCTGGAGCACGCCATCATCGACAAGGCTGGCGAGAACGGCTGGGTCGTGCCAAAAATTGCCAAGCTCAAGACCGGCAAGAAGGTGGCCGTGGTCGGTTCCGGACCGGCCGGGCTGGCCGCCGCCCAGCAACTGGCCCGTGCCGGCCACGCCGTGACGGTGTTCGAGAAGAACGACCGCATCGGCGGATTGCTGCGTTACGGCATACCCGATTTCAAACTCGACAAGCGCCTGATCGACTGGCGCATGGCGCAGATGAAGGCCGAGGGCGTCAAATTCGTCACGCGGACCTTCGTCGGCGCCCAACTGTACAACGTGCCCCATGGCGTAGCCAGCGATGCGCTCAAGGTGATAGCGCCAGACGAGATCTTGAAGAGTTTCTCCGCCGTGGTGCTCGCTGGTGGTTCTGAAACGCCGCGTGACCTGCCGGTTCCCGGACGCGACCTCGCCGGCGTGTATTACGCGCTGGAGTTCCTGATCCCGCAGAACAAAGAAGTGAGTGGGGGTAAAAAGAATCTGCTCTCGGCGAAGGACAAGCATGTCGTGGTGATCGGCGGCGGCGATACCGGTTCTGATTGCGTCGGCACCTCCAATCGTCATGGCGCTGCCAGCGTCACCCAGTTCGAGTTGCTGCCACGGCCACCCGAGACGGAAAACAAGCCACTCGTTTGGCCCTACTGGCCGACCAGGATGCGCACCTCCTCATCGCATGAAGAGGGCTGTGCGCGCGACTGGTCGATCGTCACCAAGGAATTCATTGGCGAAAAAGGCCGCCTGACGGCACTCAAGTGTGCGCGCCTAGATTGGTCGGGCGGCAAGATGACCGAAGTGCCGGGCAGCGAGTTCGAGGTCAAGGCCGACCTCGCCTTTCTGGCCATGGGCTTCACCAATCCGATCACGGCGGTGCTTGATGCCTTTGGCGTCGTCAAGGATTCTCGCGGCAATGCTGCCGCAACGACCGACGGCAAGGGCTGTTATGCCACCAGTGTTGCCAAGGTATTCGCCGCCGGTGACGTGCGCCGCGGTCAGTCGTTGGTGGTCTGGGCAATCCGTGAAGGCCGTCAATGTGCCCGCGCGGTTGACGAATTCCTGATGGGGAAGAGTACGCTGCCGCGTTGACCAAACTTTCATGATCGGGGGCGAGCGCCCCCGATCATGAAAACGCCCGCCCCCCTTCGCCCCCCTCGCGGGGGGTTCTTAACAGCTCGCTGCGCTCGCGTATCACGGGGTGCTTCGATCGGATGCCTGTGCGGGTTGCGCCTGCCGGCGCGTGCCGCGTTTGCTTGGCAGCCCTCTCCCTCAATCCCTCTCCCGCAAGCGGGGGAGGGAAGCTATCTGCCTCCTCTCTCCCTCTGGGAGAGAGGTCGGGAGAGAGGGATTGGCCCGGCGCAAACGCTGTATTTTCACGTAGAAGGATCAGGCGGCTACCGCCAAGGCC
>DDXB01000033.1 GCA_002347405.1 Rhodocyclaceae bacterium UBA2271
GGTACTGCTCGGCACCCTGTATCCCTTGATCATCGACGCACTCGGCTTGGGCAAGATTTCGGTGGGCCCGCCCTATTTCAACGCGGTGTTCATCCCAATCATGCTGCCGCTGTTGGTGCTGGTCGCGATGGGCCCCTTTGCCCGCTGGAAACATGCCGATCTCAAGCATATCGGCCGCAAGCTTTGGCCGGCCGCCCTGGTTGCCTTGCTCGGCGGCTTGGGCCTTCCCATGCTGATGGGTGAATGGCACGCTTATGTCGCCCTGGGTCTGGCCCTGGCCGTGTGGATTTTCGCGGGGATCGCCCTGCAGGCACTTGAGCGGTACAAAACCGGCAGCCCGCCGCGAGCCTGGTGGGGCATGCAGTTGGCGC
Source organism: Rhodocyclaceae bacterium UBA2271 (assembly GCA_002347405.1). GTDB lineage: Bacteria > Pseudomonadota > Gammaproteobacteria > Burkholderiales > Rhodocyclaceae > Sulfuricystis. Next base: position 372 of record DDXB01000033.1, read on the forward strand.
ACTTTGGGCTGGCCGTATTCGTCATTGGCGTGGCGCTGGTCAGCACCTACGAGGATGAGCGTGACGTCCGCATGGCACCGCAAGAGACCGTTATGGTCGGCGGTTATACCTTCACCTTCATCGGCGTACGCAATGCCGAAGGCCCTAACTATCGCGCCGCCATCGGTACAATCGAACTGGCGAAAGATGGCCGCGTACTCAGAACGATGCATCCGGAAAAGCGCAATTACAACTCGTCAGGAATGCCGATGACCGAGGCCGCCATTGACTCCGGCATTTTCCGCGACGTCTATGTTTCCCTGGGCGAACCGCTGGGCGAGGAAGCCTGGGCGGTGCGCGTCTATTACAAACCATTCGTCGGCTGGATCTGGGGCGGCTGTTTACTGATGTCACTTGGCGGAATTTTTGCCGCTTCCGACCGCCGTTATCGCCTGAAGATCAAGCAATCCGTGACAGGAGCAGCCGCATGAATCGGTTCCTCCTGCCGCTGGGTATCTTCATCGTCCTGGTCAGTTTTCTCGCGGTGGGTCTGCGACTCAATCCGCGCGAGGTTCCCTCGCCACTGGTCGGCAAACCGGCGCCTGATTTCAGCGTTCCGCAACTGCATGACGAGGCCGCCATGTTTTCGCCGCAAGAGATGGCCGGCAAGGTCTGGCTGCTCAACGTCTGGGCCTCGTGGTGTGTTTCCTGCCGCGAGGAGCATCCGATCCTCAACGAATTCGCCAAATCCGGTACGACGCCGCTCGTCGGCCTCAATTACAAGGACAAGCGGGAAGACGGCATTCGTTGGCTGGCCCGTTTCGGCGACCCCTACCTGCTTTCCGCCGTCGATAGCGATGGTCGTGTCGGCATCAATTACGGCGTTTATGGCGTCCCGGAAACCTACGTCATCGACAAGGCCGGCGTGATCCGTTTCAAGCAAATCGGCCCGGTGACGCCTGCGGTACTGCAGCAGAAAATCATCCCGCTGGTACAGGAGTTGAATAAATGAGAATTCTTCATGCCATGGCGGCCGTGCTAGCCGCGCTCCTGATAGTCAGCCCGGTATTCGCAAAAGAGGCCACGCCGCTTGCCGAGGATCCCGTGGTCGAACAGCGCCTCATTCATATTTCCGAAGAATTGCGCTGCCTCGTCTGCCAGAACGAATCACTGGCCGGTTCGCAGGCCGAGTTGGCGCAGGACCTGCGCCGCGAAGTGCGCGATCTGATCAAACAGGGCAACTCCGATCAGCAGATCAAGGACTTCCTCGTCAGCCGCTATGGTGATTTCGTGCTCTATCGGCCACAGTTCAAACCCACCACCTGGCTGTTGTGGGGGGGGCCATTCTTGCTGTTGATCGTCGGCCTGGTCGTGCTGGTAAGTTACCTGCGGCGGCGCAGCAAGTTGATCGTGGAAGCCCCGCTCTCCGAGGAAGACCGCAAACGTGCTGAAATTCTGCTGAAAGGTGAGCAATCATGACCGGTTTCGTCATCGCTGCCACACTCATGGTGGTCGCAACCCTCGCTCTGTTGCTGCTGCCGTTTTTCCGCACCCCCAAGAACAAGGATCTGTCGCGCCAGGATTTGAATGCGGCCATTTATCGCGACCAGTTTGCCGAACTGGACCGCGACCGCAGCGAAGGTTCCTTGTCGCAGGACGACTATGTTCAGGCACGCGTCGAATTGCAGCGTCGCCTCATCGAAGACAGTGCCAGTACTGACAATACCGCGGCGATCGCCCAGGTCAGCCGCGCGGTTCCCACCGCGCTGGCGATATCCCTGCCATTGCTTGCCGTGCTGCTCTACGTGCTGCTTGGCTCCCCGGCCGGCCTTAATCCGCCAGCGCCGTCTGCTGCGGAGCATCAGTTCACGGCCCAGGATATCGATCGCATGGTCAGCCGGCTTGCATCCAACCTCGAAAACAACCCTGACAACCCTGAAGGCTGGGCCATGCTGGGGCGCTCGTATCGACAAATGGGGCGCATGCCCGATGCCGTGCGTGCCTATGAGCGTGCTGTCATGCTGGGTGTGAGCAGCGCCGACCTGTATGTCGAGTATGCGGATACCCTGGCGAGCGTCAGCGGCTTCGATATCAAGGTGCGCGGTTTGATCGACAAGGCCCTGCAACTCGATCCCACTCACCCGATCGGGCTATGGTTGCGCGGTACCGCCGCCTTCGAGGCCGGGCAATACGGCAAGGCCATTGCCGACTGGGATAGCCTGTTGAAGATAATGCCACCCGAATCCGAAGATGCCGCAGTGCTGCGAGCCAACATTGCCGAAGCCCGCAAGTTGCTGGGCGGAGCCAAACCATAAAGGAAAGTCGGTGCTGGCGCTACGGCGCCAGTCGCCTTGCCCCGGGGTAGGGTGGCTCTAATTCAGTTTGCGTCGTAGTAGTAAGGCTTTTGCGGTACTTTTGCCGCAGCCAGGCGCGCCTGCTCGTCGAGTTCCTGGGCGCCGCGATCCCACCACAGTTGGCGCCCGCTCTGCTGGACGGCAAGTTCTTCGGAGTGTTGCTTCATCCATTCGTTCATGAATTTGGTGTATTCGGAGACATAGTAGGTAGATGAGGCCATCAGGAAAACTCCTTCAATTGTTCGGCGGTTGATTTTCTTTGAGTCGAATGATGCGGGTCACGTTCGGCAGGCGCCGCAGATTGCGCAGGATACGCGCCAGATGCGCCCGGCTGTCGACTTGCAAGGTGAAATATAGCGCAGTGGTGGCACCCTCGCCCTCGTCCATGCGCACGTTGGCGATATTGGAACTGTGCTCGGCTATGGTGACTGCCAGACGGGCCAGCACGCCCGTGGCATTTTGTGCGACGACGCGAATCATCACCTCGAAGGGACCGGTCACTTCTGGATCCCACTCGACATCGACCCATTCCTTGCGTCCGCCGCGCAGCGTCGGGCAGTCGTGGGTGTGGACGACGAGGCCCTGACCGGCACGAATCACGCCGACAATCGGATCGCCGGGGATCGGTCGACAACAATGCGCCAACTGCACTGCCATGTCCGTGCTGCCCTTGATGCGGATGGCTCCGGCACTTTGCACTTGCTGGCTGTCAGCGATCCGATCGCCCAGCAGGCGCCGTGCCACGATGGCCGGCAGACGCTTGCCAAGTCCGATATCGGTCAGTACCTCGCGCTGGGTCTTGCCGGAAAAAGCCTTGAGAAAGCGCTGCCACGCGGCGCTGCCGAGTCCCTCAAGGCGATGTCCGAAACCATGCAGTGCCTGCGACAAAAGTCGCTTGCCCAGGGCGGCGGACTGCTCATTCTGTTTGGTTTTCAGGAAATGGCGGATCTGCGCGCGCGCCTTGCCGGTTTTGACAAACCCCAACCAGTGCGGGTTGGGCGCTGCATTGGCGGCGGTGATGATTTCCACACGATCGCCATCATTCAGTTCGGTGCGGAGCGGCATGCTCTCCTGATTGATCAGGCAGGCAATGCAACAATTGCCAATGTCAGTATGCACGGCGTAGGCAAAATCGACGGGAGTGGCGCCGCGCCGCAATGAAAGAATCTTGCCCGCTGGCGTAAATACGTAAACCTCGCCGGGGAACAGATCCACCTTGACGTGTTCGAGAAATTCGGCGGAATCGACACTCGCGGTTTGCAGGTCGATCAGCGATTGCAGCCACTGGTGGGTGGTGCGCTGCAACTCAGACATCGACTCCTCGTCCTTGTAGAGCCAGTGCGAAGCGACGCCGCTGTCGGCGATATGGTGCATCTGGCGGGTACGGATCTGGAATTCGATCGGCATGCCGTAGGGGCCGATCAAAGTGGTGTGGAGCGACTGGTAGCCGTTGGCCTTGGGGATGGCGATATAGTCCTTGAACTTGCCCGGCACCGGCTTGTAGAGGCCATGCAATGCGCCCAGCGCCAGATAACAGGCTGGCACATCTTCGACGATGATGCGGAAACCATAAATGTCGAGCACCTGCGAAAACGTCAGGTGCTTCTCGCGCATCTTGCGGTAAATGCCGTAGAGATGCTTTTCGCGCCCCATGACTTCGGCTTCGATGTGATGGGCCGGCAGGCGCTCCTTGATTGTGTCGAGGATCTTGCTGACGACCTCGCGCCGGTTGCCGCGCGCGCTTCGGACCGCCTTGCTGAGCACGCGGTAACGCAGCGGGTAGATATTGCGGAAGGCCAGTTCCTGAAATTCGCAATACAGGGTGTTGAGGCCCAGTCGATTGGCGATGGGCGCATAGATGTCGAGTGTCTCGCGGGCGATGCGCCGCCGCTTGTCCGGGCGCACGGCATCGAGGGTGCGCATATTGTGCAGGCGATCGGCCAGCTTGATGAGGATGACGCGCACATCCTGGGCCATGGCCAGCAGCATCTTGCGGAAATTTTCCGCCTGCGCCTCCTCGTAGGATTGATTTTCCAGCCGGTCGAGCTTGGAGACGCCATCGACGAGGTCGGCGGTGACCTTGCCGAAATCCTGCGTGATTTGCGCCTTGGTGATGGAGGTGTCCTCCATCACATCGTGCAGCAGCGCTGCGGTCAGTGCCTGGGCGTCGAGCCGCCAGTACGCCAGTGTTTCGGCCACTGCCAGCGGATGCGAGATGTAGGGTTCGCCGCTGGAGCGAAACTGGCCGCGATGCGCGTTGGCCGAAAAGTGGCAGGCTGCCGCAATCTGGTCGACGTCTTCCGGCTTGAGATAGGTTCGCAACTGGGCGAAAAGATGCTCGAAGTCATCCGCCAGATCGCTGACCGGCGGCAGGTTCGGCGGGGCGGTTGGCGCACTGTCACCGTTCGCCAAAGGCAGGGAGCACGACAAGGAGTGGGGCAGGTTTGCCGCCGACATGGGTGCGCCCCGAGCTAGAGCATGATGATGGTCTTGCGGGGGTGTGTTACGCCTGCCCGCGGTTGAGGATTTCCAAACCGTACTTGCCCTCGGACAATTCACGCAAAGCCAGAACGGTGGGTTTGTCCCGGTCCAGTTCCACCAGTGGTGTGCTGCCCATGGTGATCTGGCGGGCGCGATAGGTGGCGGCCAGAGTCATCTGGAAACGGTTGGGGATGTATTTCAGGCAATCTTCGACGGTAACGCGGGCCATAATGTTTCCTTTGAATTCATGGGGATGTGAGGTAGTGGAAGGTCTCCGGATGACGGGCGCGCTGCCGCGCATAAGCCAGTCGGGAAGCCCGCACCGCTGCAACAAGATCTTCCAGAGCTTCCTGCAAGTTATTGTTGATTATAACAAAATCGAACTCGCTGACATGCCTGAGTTCGCCTAGTGCGGCAGCGACACGGCGTTGAATCACGGCGGCACTATCCTGCCCGCGGGCTTGCAGGCGGCGTTCCAGTTCGGCAATCGACGGTGGGACGATAAATATGCCAACCGCACCAGGAATCAAGGCCCGGACTTGCTGGGCGCCCTGCCAGTCGATCTCGAGTATCGTGTCGCGCCCGGCGCGCATTTCGTCAAGCAACCAGCTGCGTGACGTGCCATAGAAATTGTCATGAACCTCGGCCCACTCGAGAAAGTCGCCGCGGTTGCGCATGGTCACAAAGGTGGCAATGTCGATGAAGTGATATTCGCGGCCGTCCTGCTCACCCGGACGCGGGCTTCGCGTCGTATATGAAATGGAATGGCAAATGCCGGCATCGCGCTCCATCAGCATTTTAACTAGTGTCGACTTGCCCGCACCCGAGGGAGCTGAAATGATGAACAAGGCGCCGGCCATGGTGGTATCGGCAGCCTCGGCGACAACTGGAAATGAGCTCATGGTGTTGGTCTGATGTGGAAAATGAATGCCAGATTACCGTAACAGTCGGCGCTGGCTGGACGAAGTGCCCCGTAGGAGGTATGGCGATACGCTTTCTGTTACTCGAGGTTCTGTACCTGCTCGCGCAGTTGCTCGATCAACAATTTGAGTTCGAGTGCAATCGCGGTGACGGCGGCCGACACTGACTTTGAGGCCAGCGTGTTGGCCTCGCGATTGAGTTCCTGCATAAGGAAGTCGAGTCGTTTGCCAACGGCCCCGCCCTTGTCGAGCACGCGCTCGACCTCGGACAGGTGGGTCACCAAGCGCGCCAGTTCCTCCGCCACGTCGATCTTGGCAGTGAATACGCCAATCTCCTGGCGAATGCGGTCTTCGTCGAGATTGGCCACCGCCTCGCGCAGCTTGGTCGCCAGCCGTTCCGTGTAATCGGCGATGGCGGCGGGAACCATGGGTTCGACCTGCGCCACCGCAGCCCGCATACGCGTGGTGCGGTCCCTTAGCACGTCGGTCAGGCGGGCACCTTCACGCGCGCGGCTGGCGAGAAATTCACCCAGTACACCTTCGAGCAGGGCAAAACATTCGGCCTGCAGGCGCTCCGGACTGATCGCATCGGCTGCCAGCACGCCCGGCCAGCGCAGCACATCGGCCACGGCGAGGGGCCTGGCACCGGTCAGCACGGCACGCACGCTTGCTTCGAGGCTGCCAAGTTGCGCGACCAGCGCCAGATTGGGCGTCAGTTGCGGTACGGCAGCGCTATTCGGTTGCAGATGAAGCCGGCAATCGAGTTTGCCGCGGCCAATGGCGGCGGTGAGTTTTTCGCGCAGCGGCATTTCGAGAAAGCGCAATTCATCGCCGCAGCGAAAATTGAGGTCGAGAAAGCGACCGTTAACGCTTTTCAATTCAAGGTGCAGATTGGCGTGACCGAGATCGCGGTCGGCGGCGGCATAGCCGGTCATGCTGTATATCGTCATGTCGGTGTTTCCCATCATGGGCCCTAGTTTTCCAGCGCGGCAGCTTACCGTGAAACTTGCTCGCGGCGAAGCCAAACCTGAAAGATCCAACAGTAGCGGCGCGATAATCAAAAAAGAGCAACTTTCAGTTTATGGCGGAACTAAAATGCACCACCATGACTTCCCCTCAAACCAATCAGGCGCTGCCGCGGGGCCTGGTCATCGACGGCTACCGTTTCGAGCGCCAGTTATCGATGGGCGGATTCTCCATCGTCTATGTGGCCTACGATGCCGAAGAGACGCCGGTCGCCATCAAGGAATATCTGCCCCATGCACTGGCAACGCGCCTGGTGGGTCTGGTGCCACAGGTCTCCCCGGCCAATCGTGAGGCCTATCAGAATGGCCTGATGGCGTTTTACGAAGAAGGCATTGCGCTGGCACGGCTCAACCATCCCAACGTCGTGCACGTCATCAATTTCCTGCGGGCGAACGATACTGTCTATCTGGTGATGCGCTATGAGCGCGGCCGCACGCTGCACGACCACATTCGCAAGCACCACAAGGAATTCCGGGAGAGCTTCGTGCGTGGCGTGTTCGCGCGCCTGCTTTCCGGCCTGCGCGAGGTGCATGCCAACAAGCTGCTGCATCTGGATATCAAGCCATCAAACATCTGGTTGCGCACCGACGGCAACCCGGTACTGCTGGATTTCGGCGCCGCGCGCCAGTCCTTGTGCCAGATTGATCCCGCCTTGCGTCCCACCTACACGCCGGGCTATGCCGCGCCAGAGCAATACGGCAACCAGCCCGACCAGGGTCCATGGACCGACATCTACGCCGTGGGTGCCAGCATGTATGCCTGCCTTGCGGCGGCGGCGCCCCAGCCGGCGGATTTCCGCCTGGTGAAGGACGGACTGGTCACCGCCGCCCAGCGCTGGGCCGGACAATATTCGCCACAATTGCTCGACACCATCGACCAGTGCATGCGCCTCGACCCGCTGGAGCGGCCGCAAAGCGTGTTTACCCTGCAACGCATGCTGGCAACCAATGCCCAACCCGATACCTCGGCCGACCCTGCCGAGACATGAAATTCTCGATCTATCAGGACAGTCGCATTGGTGGCCGGGCAAACAACGAAGACCGGCTGGGTTATCGCTATACCAGTGAGACGCTGATCATGGTGCTGGCCGACGGCATGGGCGGCCATGGCCACGGCGATCTTGCCGCCGAGGCAGTCGTGCGCAGCGTCATCGCCGCCTTTGAATTGCAGGCCCAGCCACGTCTCGCCGACCCCTACGGCTTCCTCGTTGAGGCGATGACCGATGCCCATGCCGCCATCCACGCCCAGGTCGGCATGCGCATGCTGGTCGATCAGCCGCGCACCACCTGCGTGATCTGCATCGTGCAGGACGGCATCGCCATCTGGGCGCATGCCGGGGATTCGCGTCTCTACGTGCTGCGCCACGGCCGCCTGCTGAGCCGCACACGTGACCACTCGCGCGTGCAAGCGATGATCGACGACGGATTGCTGGCTGAGGACGAGGCTCGCATCCATCCGGCGCGCAACATCCTGACCGGTTGTCTGGGCGGCGATCAGACGCCGCGTTTTGATCTTTCCCGCAAGACCCCGCTCAAGAGCGGTGATATCGTGTTGTTGTGTTCGGACGGCGTCTGGGCGCCCATGGCTGACGATCAACCGCTGGTGGCGCTTGCCGACCGCGATGCGATCAAGGCGGCGCCGGAAATGCTCAATCGGGTCGAGGCGGCCGCCGGGCCGGGCCGGGATAACTTGTCACTGATCGTCATGGTCTGGGCCGACAGTTCTTGCCCAAGCACCGCCACAGCCACCCCTCACCACAAAGCTCATTCCGCAGCGGTATCCGCGACCAGCCAGACCTGGTCCGATGAAGACATCGACCGGGCCATTGAAACCATCCGCGCCCGCCTGGGTGACCAAGAAAAGCCGGATTGAACCACTGGCCGGTATTGTTGTAGACCTACGCAGAAGGCAGTCAGACGCGGGCTGTGTTAGCCCGCCACAGCGCGCTGCCGGTATCCCCACACGGCATAGACGGGGTCGGAGTGAATGGTCTGCTGGATGTGCGGATCGTCTTCAGGGCGTTCGAAGCCACGTACCGAGAGGGTCTCCAGTCGCTCAAAATCTCCGCATGCGAGGAAGTATTCCAGCACCAAACCCAGGCGTTCGAATTCGTGCAAGTCCTGCCAGAGTCTGATGACCTTTGGCGGAAACCAGCGATTGGAAAAGGTGAGGGCAAATATGCCCGCTGGCCTTAGCACCCTGGCAACTTCGCGGAACACGGCGAATGGATTGGTCAGATACTCCACTGAAACCGTGCATAGGACAGCATCGAAGCTGCTGTCAGGGAAGGGTAGCTGCGGCATCAGATTCAGGTCGTGGACCAGGCGTTGGTGAAGTTGCCGATTGGCATCCAGTTCGGCCTGGTTCATCCCCAGCCCGGTGACCCTTGCCGGTGCCGCCTGCTCCGGGATATGCGAGTTGAAGCTGGACATCAGATCCAGGATCTCCGCACCGGGGTCGAGCAACTGGCCGTAAAGGGCGCGGACCAGATCCAGCGCCCGACTGTCCAGATGATTCAGCATTCTGGGTTGGGCATAAAACACCGCATCGTCACCGGGGGCCTCACAGTCAAATGGCGCATCCGTGAAGAAATTCGTGGCCAGATCGCCATAGCGGATCTGCATCCCGGGTCCCTTGGCGAGATCGGCCAGCAGATCTGTGCAGCGACCGCTCCCCCCATTGTTTCCGGGCAGGATTCCGCCAATTTCAACCTGAACTTCTGCCGCATGACGTGCAACGGGATGGTTCAGGTCGAACGACAGGGTTCCATCCAGGCTGTCAATCAGCCGTGCCGGGTGGTGATCTTCCGGAAACACGCCGGTTACACCCTGCAAAACCCCGCGCGGATAAAAGCGGCCCAGGCGTGGGTCCATGCTTCTGTTTGCCAGCCAATGCCGATTGAATTGCTGGTCCTTGATGCGCACAACATTCCGCGCAGTCCAGGGCTCCACCAGCGCGCCGGCGGGAAAGGAGACTTTCCCGACATGTCCGACCGCCCGGCCAACTATTTCGCCCTGCAGGGGCCTGGGCAGCAGATCGAGGTCACGCCAGACGTTCAATTTCGGAACATGGAGTACCTCACGGTGGTTGGCCGCGTCACTCGACCAGGTCATGGCAAGGGTCGCGGCAAGCAGGCTGCGTGAACTTACCAAAGGGGTCTGTCCCAAGTCATTCATTCACATTCCTCCTTACAGATATATTCATCACTTTCGATTAAGGTACCCGCACATCCAGAAAATTCAACCGTAAGCATATTGCGGGATTTTCGGATTGCCATGGGCAAGATCGTTTGCCGCTATTGGCAGTTCACTCTCGCTGCATGCAGGGCGCGGCCGAAGATGTGCGCCCGTGTAGAATTCTCCGCTTGCCCGGACTTTGACGCGCTGCTGTTGCTCGCGCGGTTTCTGGCTGATACTTGTGCCCAACGCGACAGCGCCAGTTCGAGCGCCAAGGAAAATGACATGAATGCCAGAGCCGACGGCCGCACGCCCCCCCTGCTGCGTCCCCTCAACATCACCCGCCACTACACCCGCCATGCCGAAGGCAGCGTGCTGGTGCAGTTCGGCCATACCCAGGTGTTGTGCACCGCCAGCGTCGAGGAGCGCGTGCCGCCCTTCCTCAAGGGCAAGGGGCGTGGCTGGGTCACCGCCGAATACGGCATGCTGCCGCGCTCGACCCACACGCGCACCGACCGCGAGGCGGCAAAGGGCAAACAGTCCGGCCGCACCCAGGAAATCCAGCGCCTGATCGGTCGTTCCCTGCGCGCCGTGACCGACCTGGTCGCCTTGGGCGAGCGCCAGATCACACTCGACTGCGACGTGCTGCAGGCCGATGGTGGCACGCGCTGCGCCTCGATTACCGGTGCCTGTGTCGCGCTCCATGACGCGCTCACGGGCCTGGTCGCCGCGGGCAAGCTGGCCGCCCACCCGATGCGCGACTTCGTTGCCGCCGTGTCGGTGGGGATCGTCAAGGGCATCCCGGTGCTCGATCTCGATTACAGCGAGGATTCATCCTGCGACACCGACATGAACGTGGTGATGACCGGCCAGGGCGGCATGGTCGAACTGCAGGGCACGGCCGAGGGCGAACCGTTCTCGCGCGCCGAACTCGATGCCTTGCTGGCACTGGCGGAACAAGGCATTGGCGAAATCATCAGCGCACAAAAACTTGCTCTGGAAATCAAAAAATGAAGATATCCATCCCCCCAACCCCCTTCCCGAGGAAGGGGGTGACTTTGGTTCAGCCGCTAGCGCGACTTCCGGAGATTCACTTGCTGCCTCCTTGGGGCGGCTCGGCGGAGGTAGCATGAAGAAACTTGTTCTCGCCTCCGGCAACCCCGGCAAGCTGCGTGAATTCGGCCAACTCCTCGCCGCCGTCGATTTCGAGGTGCTGCCGCAATCCGCGTTCAACGTCCCCGAAGCCGACGAGCCGCACTGCACCTTTGTCGAGAACGCGCTTACCAAGGCACGACATGCAGCGCAATTGACCGGCTTGCCGGCCATGGCTGACGATTCCGGCCTGTGCGTCTCTGCACTGGGCGGCGCACCGGGCGTGTATTCGGCGCGTTACGCCGGCGAACCGAAATCTGACGAGCGCAACAACCAGAAAATGATCGCCGCCCTGCAGGGGCAGAGCGACCGCCGCGCCCACTACGTCGCCGTGCTGGTCTTCGTGCGCTCCGCCGACGACCCGCAACCGATCGTCGTCGAAGGCGAATGGCATGGCGAGATCATCGACACGCCGCGCGGCGCGGGCGGTTTCGGCTACGATCCCTATTTCCTGGTGCCCGATCTGAACCAGACCGCCGCCGAAATTTCTGCCGAGGAAAAGAACCAGCGTTCGCATCGTGGCAAGGCCTTGGCGCTGTTGATCGAGCGCCTGAAACAAGGGGCGTGACACCCACGATTCCGATCATCGCCGTCCCGCCAGCGCCGACTTTGCTGTCGGTACCGCTGGCGCTCTATGTGCACTGGCCATGGTGCGTGCGCAAGTGCCCCTACTGCGACTTCAATTCGCACGAAATAGCTCCCTCCCGCAAAAGCCGCTCTGCGGCTTCCCCCCCCCAGGGGGCGGAGAAACACTTGGGACGGCCCGGCGTGTTTCTTCCGCCACAGCAGGAAGCCGCCTATCTGGCGGCGCTGATCGCCGACCTCGAAGCCGCGCTGCCGGCCATCTGGGGCCGCTCGGTGATCTCGGTCTTCATCGGTGGCGGCACGCCGAGTCTGATGTCCGGCAAAACCGCCGACACGCTGCTCGCCGCGCTGCGCATGCTCATCCCGCTGCTGCCTGAAGCCGAGATCACGCTGGAGGCCAACCCCGGCACCCTGGAAGCCGGCAAGTTTGCCGCCTTCCGTGACGCCGGCATCAACCGCCTGTCGCTGGGCATCCAGAGTTTCGACGATAGGAAACTTGCCGCCCTTGGGCGCATCCATTCGGGCGATGAGGCACGTCGCGCCATCGACCAGGCGCAGACTCATTTCGAGCGCGTCAATCTCGACCTCATGTACGCGCTGCCGTCCCAGACCCTGCGCGAGGCCAGGCAGGACATCGCCACCGCCATCGTCACCGGCGTCAGCCACCTCTCGGCCTATCACCTGACCCTGGAGCCCAACACGCCTTTCCACCATGCCCCGCCGCCCGTGCCGGACGACGATCTGGCCGCCGACATGCAGGAGATGGTCGAGGCGGAACTGGCGTCGGCCGGCTTTGCGCACTATGAAACCTCGGCCTTCGCCAAGCCTGGTCAACAATGCCGCCACAACCTCAACTACTGGCAGTTCGGCGACTATCTGGGCATCGGCGCCGGTGCGCACTCCAAGCTTTCCGACCACACGGGCATCCGGCGCGAGGCGCGGCCGCGCCATCCAAAGGACTATCTCGCCGATCCGGCCTCGCGCGACTGGCACGCTGTCTCGCCGGACGACCTGCCGGGCGAATTCATGATGAATGCGCTGCGCCTGACGGCGGGCGTGCCACAGGCGCTGTTTGTCGAGCGCACCGGCTTGCCGCTGGCAGCCATTGAAAAGTCGGCGCTGGCCGCAGTTTCCAATGCGCGGCGTGCCGGCCTGCTCGATACCGCAGACGGCTACCTGCGGCCGACGGCGCAGGGCCGGCGTTTCCTCAACCGGCTGCTGGCCGAGTTCATGTCTTGACACGCCAGCTTTTGCGCCGGGCCAATCCCTCTCTCCCGACCTCTCTCCCAGTGGGAGAGAGGAGGCAGATAGCTTCCCTCTCCCGCTTGCGGGAGAGGGATTGAGGGAGAGGGCTGCCAAGCAAACGCGGCACGCGCCGCCAGGCGCAAACCGCACTGCCCACGAACCCTTGCGCTCCGTAATAACCGAGCGTAGCGAGCCGTTTGGAACCCCCGCGAGGGGGTAAAGGGGGCGGGACTTATTCGCTGATTTCAGCGTCGAAATCGCAGCCCGTACCCGCCGCTATCCAGCGCCGGAAGGCGCGGCCGCTGAATGACGCGAGGCGGCGCGGCAACCAGCGCAGCTGGCTGGCCGGATCGACCGCCATGCCGCAGACGTAGCGCAGTTCAGTTGCGCGCCAGGTCAGCGCCGGGCAACTGCCGCTTCGATGGCCGAGGAAGAGGCGGCTGACCGGACAAGGCGCGGCGGCGCAGCAGGCGCCGCAGCCATTGCAGGGGGCACCGCAAACCGGTTTTTCCGGTGCCGCGGCGTGCAGCGAAATGGTCTGCACTGATAAATTACTTGCGGTGGAATAGCACGTCCCAAACGCCATGCCCCAGGCGCAGCCCGCGTGTCTCGAATTTGGTCTGCGGCCGCCAGGCGGGGCGGGGCGCGAATCCTGTCGTGGTAGGGGCAGTGTTGGCCAGCAGCGGCTCGGCGGAGAGTACCGCGAGCATCTGCTCTGCATATTCTTCCCAGTCGGTGGCGCAATGCAGATAGCCGCCGGGTGCGAGGCGCGAGGCCAGCAGGGCGACAAACGGCGGCTGGATCAGGCGCCGTTTTTGTTGGCGTTTTTTCGGCCAGGGGTCGGGAAAGTAAATGTGCATGCCGGCAAGGGTGCCCGGCAGGATCATGTCGCGCAGCACTTCGACGGCATCGTGCTGGATGACGCGCAGGTTGGTGAGCTCGCGCGTGGCAATTTCCTTCAGCAGGCTGCCCACGCCGGGCGTGTGCACCTCGATGCCGAGGTAGTCGTTTTCCGGATGGGCGGCGGCGATCTGCGCCGTGGTCTCGCCCATGCCGCAGCCGATTTCGAGAATCTTTGGCGCGGCACGGCCAAACACGCTGGCCAGATCGAGCGGGGCCGCCGCGTAAGGCAAACCGTAGCGCGGCATGCCTTCTGCGTGATAACGCAACTGGGCGCTCGATACCCGTCCCTGGCGCAGCACAAAGCTGCGGATGTGGTCACGCTGTTCCGGCGGCAGGGTCACTTCAATATCTCCAAAGAATCGGGTTTGCCCCCGCGCTGCAGTATTTCCAGGGTCTTGGCTTGAAAACGGCCGAGGTCGTAGCGTGCTTGCGCCAGAGCCTTGGGCAGCGTATCGCAAGCCGGGCCGAGCACTTCCGGGGACAAGTCCAGCTCCGGCTTGAGACCGAGTGCACCGGAAATAACCCCGGGCGACAGATATTCAACACCAAAATAGTGGCGCCCCAGCAAGCGTCCGGCCGCCATGATCTGCGCCTCTTCGCGTTCACGCCAGTCGACCCAGGCCTCGGCGGCCGCAAGTTTGTCACTTTCGGCGCAGGCCAGGGCGAGCAGACGCACGCCATGTGCGACACCCCAAAGCAGTTGCGCAGTCAACACCTCGGGTTTATCGAAGGCATATTCGGATGGGGCCGCCTTGCTGAATGGCGCGGCTGGTGCCGTCCCATCAGGGCCGACTTGTTCTTCAGCCCAGACCGGCATGACAAGCGCCATCAGCAAGGCGCAGCCGAACGCGGCCCGCCGCATCGTGCAGCTCAAGAACCGATCAGGCCGCCGGTCGGCGAACTCGGGCTGGCGCTGTAGAGCTTTTTCGGCATGCGCCCGGCAAGAAAGGCTTCGCGACCGGCTTCGACGGCTTTCTTCATGGCGCCGGCCATCAGCACCGGATTTTGCGCGCCGGCAATCGCCGTATTCATCAGCACGCCGTCACAACCGAGTTCCATGGCGATGGCGGCATCCGAGGCGGTGCCGACCCCGGCGTCGACCAGCACCGGCACCTTGGCGGCATCGATGATGAGCTTGAGGTTCCAGGGATTCAGTATGCCGAGTCCCGAACCGATCAGCGATGCGAGGGGCATCACCGCGACGCAGCCAATGCTTTCCAGCAATTTCGCCTGAATCGGGTCGTCCGAGCAATACACCATGACCTGAAAGCCATCCTTGACCAGCGTCTCCGCCGCCTTGAGGGTTTCCGGCATGTTGGGAAACAGGGTTTGCGGGTCGCCCAGCACTTCGAGCTTCACCAGGCTGTGGCCATCCAGCAGTTCGCGCGCCAGCCGCAGGGTGCGCACAGCCTCATCGGCGGAATAGCAGCCGGCAGTGTTGGGCAGATAGGTGTAGCGGTCGGGCGGCAAGGCATCCAGCAAGGACGGTTGGCCGGGTTCCTGGCCGATGTTGGTGCGGCGGATGGCCACGGTGACGATCTCCGCGCCGCTGGCTTCGACAGCGCGGCGGGTCTCATCGAAATCCTTGTACTTGCCGGTACCGACCAGCAGGCGGGAGGAATACGCCTTGCCGGCGATATTAAGCAGATCTTGCGTCATGAAAAAACCTTGTGAAAGTGTCAGTCAGCCGCCGCCAACGGCGACGACTATTTCAAGCCGGTCTCCCGCCACCACCATGGCGCTGGCGTGCTGGCTTTTGGGCACGATCTCGCCGTTTTTTTCGACGGCCAGACGCTTGCCAAGCAAGCCTTCGCTGGCCAGCAAGTCAGCAATGGAGAGTGGCGCGGGGACTTGGCGTGATGCGCCGTTGATGGAGATTTCAAGCATGAAACGATGGTACCACGCAAGCTGTCAGCCCTCATCCGGAATGGCGTCGCCATAGCGCCACGCGAACGTACCTGTCGGGGCCCAGAACAGCCGGTCGTTGCTCATGCCGTATTCGCGCATGTGGGCGACCAGCTCCTGAGCCTGTACCCCGCCGACCACAGGCTGATCTGGCTGAAATGCCATGCGCCGCACCAGCGTGTCACCGCGAATTTCTTCAATGGTGCAGGAGATTCCGCTACCGGCCTGCAATTTCCGCTCGGCCAGCGCCGCCAGTTCGGCAAGCAGCTGGTCGAGTTTTTGCTGCGTCTTCTCGCGTTCGTCCTGAATTGCCTGCCAGTTGCGCATCTGTTGCGCATAGCTTGCCTGTGTCGAACGCCAGCTGGCTTCCTGCGTGGCCGACAGTTTTGCGCCGCCTTTGGTAATCGTCAGGGCGAGCGCCATGTATTGCTTGAAACCGGCATCACTCAACTGCATCTGTGCCAGCTTTTCACTCTGCGCGGCAATGAGCTTTTCGGCCTGCCGGCGCGATTCCTCAAGCTCGGCAACTTCCTGTTCGTGGCGGGTGAAATCCGGGACCAGCAGGGCGACGATGGTTTCTATGTCCTTGCGTGCGCCGCTCTTGGCAATCCTGATCTGTTTGCCGGCAATGGCGCATCCTTCAGACAAATCGATATTCACTTCTTCACCGAGAATGTCGCAATTGACGGCGTGCTTGACCGTCACGCGGCTGCCGACAATCCTGCTGCTCTCGGCAAATTCGACATGGATGTCACCTCCGCGCGCCTCCAGCACCGCCCGCGAAGCGCGTCCCTCGACCGTGATGCTGCCACCCGGGCTGTCAATGTGACCGCCGGCCAGACAGGACTTGAGCAGCACCCGCCCGCCATGGGAAATGATGTTTCCATACACAGCGGAGAAGAAGGTCATGTGGCGACCTTCGACGACGCGCCGCTCCTGGACTTCGCCATGTTCCTCGAATTCGTCACCGGCCAGTGACACATCGCCGGTGGTGCGCATGCTGACGCCTTCGTGGCTGACGATCTTTTCGGTTACCGAGATCAGGTGGTTCTGCTTGTCGATGCTGAGGAAGCCGTCCATTGCTGAAACAATGAATTCGCCTTCGGCGCAGCGCTCGACACGGGTGCCGGGTCCGGCCTGGGCCGCCAGGTCAAAGTCCTTTGGAAGGGCCGGTTCCAGCAGCTGACCCGTCACACTGCGACCCGGCTTGCCCAGCCAGCGCGGAATTTTCTTCAGCAGCCGGACGTCGGCAGTGATTTGCGGGAAGCGGTTCTTGAAATGACGCAGGTCCATGCGGCCATTCGGCAGGATCATCGGCGCGTTGTCACGATGCAATGCGGTGGTTTTTTCCTCGATGCTGGCGTCTTGGCCGAGGGTGGGCAGCAGTGCATGGGCAATCACCAACCGTAGCGACTGGCTGCCCTGGATCGCCGCGCGCACATCCTTCTCGGCTATGCCGTAGCGCACCCCCTTTTCCCACATGGCGGCAATGAATTCATCGAAATCCAGCCGGGTCGGCACGCGGTGTTTCCTGGTTTCTTCGCCAATCACCTCGGCGCTGCCGTCCTCCGCCGACGGGCCGAACAACGGCACTGTTTCCTCAACCTCGATTTCCACCGGCGCGAACAGGTACTCGGCCTTGCCATTGTCGGGAGAAAACTTCACCGCGTGATACAGCGCTCTGCGTTCCGCCGGAAAGGGCACGATGGCGGCAGCCAATCTGACCGGGCCGGTTTTCATATCCTCCTGGCCATACACCAAAGCCTGGAAAATCGAGTAGTCGAGATCGGTGAAGCGTGCGGCGGCGACCGACACCCGATCGACGAAGGTCAGGAAATCCTGCTCCCCGGCCACCAGCGGATCGACAAACAACCCTGTTGCCCGCCGTTCGATGAAGGCCGGCAGCAGTACTTCACCTTCCTTGAGGTCGGCCATCTCCCCCACGGCACTCTGCAGTGGCGGGGCAGCCGGCAGTTCGGTGCCATCGGCCGGCGCCGGTTGTGCTGCCTTGTCTCCCGTGTTATCGCTCATGGTCACCCTGATTTGCCCTTGTGCTTGATTGCCCGCCGCCTGCAAGTATCGTTAGAATGGCGAAAAATCGCAATGACGCGGGTGTCGTATAACGGCATTACCTCAGCTTCCCAAGCTGATGAAGAGGGTTCGACTCCCTTCACCCGCTCCACTTTCCCATGCCCACTTTCGCACAACGCCTGATCGTCTGGCAACACAGCCACGGGCGTCACGACCTGCCCTGGCTGGGAACCATCGACCCCTACCGTGTCTGGCTGTCGGAAATCATGTTGCAGCAGACCCAGGTAGCGACGGTAATCGGCTACTACACGCGGTTTCTCGAACGCTTTCCCGATCTGGAGGCACTCGCCGCGGCGCCTGTCGACGATGTCATGGCGCTGTGGAGCGGCCTGGGCTATTACGCCCGCGCCCGCAATCTGCACGCTTGCGCCCGCACCCTGGTGTTGCAGCATGGGGGACGCTTTCCGCGCGACCCGGCGGCGCTGGCCCGACTGCCGGGCATTGGCCGGTCGACGGCGAACGCGATAGCCGTGTTCTGTTTTGCTGCCCGCGAACCGATACTGGATGGCAATGTGAAGCGACTGCTGTGCCGCTATCTCGGCATCGCCGGGTTTCCCGGCGCGGCGGCCGTGGAAAGTCGGCTCTGGCAGGACGCCGCCAAACTGCTGCCCGGCCAGCGGGTGGCCGCCTACATCCAGGCGCAGATGGACATGGGGGCGACGGTCTGTACGCGTCGGCAGCCGCGCTGCATGGTTTGTCCGGTTGCTGGCGGGTGTGTCGCCCGTCGTGAAAACCGCGTCGCCGAGTTGCCGACACCCCGCCCCAGAAAAACCGTGCCGGAACGCGCGGCAAGCCTGCTGATATTGCGCGCGGATAATGTTGTCCTGCTGGAAATCCGTCCGCCGGCCGGCATCTGGGGCGGCTTGCTGTCGCTGCCAGAACTGCCTGAAGGCGTTGCCGTGGTCGATTATTGCCAGCGACAACTGGGTGTAAGTGTGAGCGCCGTCGCGCCAGCGCCGACTTTTACCCATGCCTTCACGCATTTTCGCTTGCGCATCCAGCCGCTGCTTTGCGTGGCGAAATATCAGCCACGGCTGGCGGAAGCGGGGCTGCGCTGGGTCGGCGTGGATGCCCTGGCGCAAGCTGCGCTTCCCGCGCCGGTTCGTCGCATCCTGGCGCGCCTTATCGGGATTCCTTGATCAGGCGATCGTTCACCGGCTGCAGCGGCCGGGCATTGTTGGGGTAGAGTCGGGCAAAGATGGCAATCTGTTCGGGTGAAATCCGCAGCGGTTCCTTGAATACCATCCACATCACGTTTTCGGTGCAGGGCGGTGTCGTCAGCGAACCCATGTGCGTGTAGTACTCGCGCCCGACCGGCAGCAGCTTGGCCAGGTCGATGGCGACATCGGGTGGGGTAACGTCCATGCCGACTTCAAGGGGCATGTGGTTCCACAAAGCCTGGATGAGCGGATTCTCGTCACCCCTTTTCAGCAGCACGACGATGATCGCCATGTTGTTGTCGTAATCCTTGTGCATCAGGTGCAAAGCCATGTCGAAGGGCTTGCCGTTGATGCGCACTTCGGCGGGATGATGAAACTCGAAGCCCTGCAGTCGATAGACGCGGCCGGTCACGGTGATCGTGCTGCCTTCGGCAACATCGACCTGAATGGTGTGGCCAGTATCGGTAATGCGGAACAAGGTGTTGCGGTAGTCGAAGCGGATCGGTTCGAGATCGACCTTGATGCCGCCGCGAATGTCGATCGGCGACTGCCGCTTGCCCGTGCCGCAGAGGGCGTAATTGGGATGCAGCTTCGCCCAGTTCTCGGGCGCGCCCAGGCCGGCATAACCCCAACGGACATTTTCAAAGGATTGCGCCGGCGGAGCCGGTTCTTCGGGCGGTGGTTTCCTGGGCGCCGCCTTGCGTGGACCGGAAGTTGCCATTTGCAGTTCGCGCTGCTGGCGGGTGAGTTCCTGCACGGGCGCCGGCTCGGCCTTTCTGGGGGTGGGGCGCACAGCCGGCGGCGGCGGTAATGCCTTCGCTGCCGGCGGGGGGGCCGCCGGTTTTGCCGGAGGTGCAGGCGCTGGGGCTGGTGCCGAATTGATACCCTTGTATGGGTCTTCGGCCTTGGATTTGTCGATCACCGGCAGTTCAAACAGGCGTGGCTTGTCGGCCACCTGCATGCTGCGCCGCGCTGGAGCGGCATCGGCGACACTGACCATTTCGGCATGCATGGCGCGCGGTGCGTCTGCATTGGCGGCAGCGGCCTGCCGGGCGGCGCGCGCTGCCGCCTGCTGCATCTCGCCAGGGTTGCGCGGTTTGCAAACTTCATCCATCAGACGAGCATCAAAACTGTCTGGCTTGGCCTTGATCTGGCGTTTGTCGGCCACCTTCTCGGTTATCTGCGCCCGATTTTCGAGCAGGTACACCCGTTGTTGCGTGATAAAACTGCCTGCGGCACAGTCGTAGTGGTTGAGTGCCTGCACAGTGGTATAGCGAATCTGGTTCTCGAAATCCAGCACGGGATGGTCGAGCGTCAGGCGGGTCCAGGCGGCGGTTTTGCCACCAGACAGCCGACTGATGCGGCTCTTGTCGATTTCCACAGTACTGCCGGCAGTGGTTGCCACAGCCTGCCACTGCGCGGGTGCGGCCAGAGTCGGGCCAGACAGCAGCGCAAGCGCCAGGACAAGAACGGTCATGTGGTCTCTTGCGGACATGGAATTCCCTTTTTTCTTTACGTCTGCGGATTTACGGCAGGTTTCTCATGCACTTTAGCCGTAGTGGCAGGGGGCAATGCCTATCGGGAGCAACGCCGGCCTTCGGTAAAATTCCGTTTTGCTGGCGTGGTTGCTTTCCCGCGCCGATTCCAGTAGCTTCGGGCGCACCAAAGAACACTACCCAACACGCTGCACAACAGAGATCCCGCATATGAATGCCCACGAAAAATTCATCGCCGCCGAGGCGCAGGTCGATGGCGCCGCCATCCAGCCTTTACCCAACTCGCGCAAAGTTTACGTTACGGGTTCGCAGCCCGAAATCCGCGTGCCAATGCGCGAAATATCGCAGGCTGAAACACCCACCAGCATGGGCGGCGAAAAAAACCCGCCAATCTTCGTTTATGACTGCTCCGGTCCCTATACCGACCCGACCGTGAAAATCGACCTGCGTCAGGGTCTCGCGCCGCTGCGCCAGGCCTGGATCGAGGCCCGCGGCGACACCGAGTGCCTGCCGCAGCAATCCTCGACCTACGGCCGCGCCCGACTGGCAGATCCGGCACTGGCCGGGCTGCGCCTCGACCATGCGCGCACCCCGCGGCGTGCCAAATCAGGAATGAATGTCAGCCAGATGCACTATGCCCGGCGCGGCATCATCACGCCCGAAATGGAATTTGTCGCGATCCGCGAAAACCAGCGACTCGATGGTCTGGGCGAGCAACTGTGCCGCCAGCATGCGGGCGAAAGTTTCGGTGCGTCCATCCCGAAGGTGATCACTCCCGAGTTCGTCCGCAGTGAGGTCGCCCGCGGCCGCGCCATCATCCCCAACAACATTAATCACCCGGAGTCCGAGCCGATGATCATCGGCCGCAACTTCCTGACCAAAATCAACTGCAACATCGGCAACTCGCCGATCGTCTCCTCGATCCAGGAAGAGGTCGACAAGATGACCTGGTCGATCCGCTGGGGCGGCGATACGGTTATGGATCTCTCGACCGGCAAGAACATCCACGAGACGCGCGAGTGGATCGTGCGCAACTCGCCGGTGCCGATCGGCACCGTGCCGATCTATCAGGCGCTGGAAAAGGTCGATGGCAAGGCGGAGGACCTGACCTGGGAAATCTTCCGCGACACGCTGATCGAACAGGCCGAACAGGGCGTGGACTACTTCACCATCCATGCCGGCGTGCTGCTGCGCTACATCCCGCTGACGGCCAAACGCATGACCGGCATCGTCAGTCGCGGCGGTTCGATCCTCGCCAAGTGGTGCCTGGCGCACCACCAGGAAAACTTCCTCTACACACATTTCGAGGACATCTGCGAGATCATGAAGGCCTACGACGTCGCCTTCAGCCTGGGTGATGGCCTGCGTCCCGGTTCGATCCAGGATGCCAACGACGCCGCGCAGATGGGTGAACTGGCGACGTTGGGAGAACTGACGCAGATCGCCTGGCAGCACGACGTACAGGTGATGATCGAAGGGCCGGGCCATGTGCCGATGCACATGATCAAGTTCAACATGGACGAGCAGTTGCGCCTGTGCGGCGAGGCGCCCTTCTACACGCTCGGCCCGCTCACCACCGACATCGCGCCGGGTTACGACCACATCACATCGGCCATCGGCGCGGCGATGATCGGCTGGTACGGCACGGCCATGCTCTGCTACGTGACGCCGAAAGAACACCTCGGCCTGCCCGACAAGAACGACGTCAAGGACGGCATCATGGCCTACAAGATCGCCGCCCATGCCGCTGACCTGGCCAAGGGGCATCCCGGCGCGCAGATACGCGACAATGCGCTATCGAAAGCCCGCTTTGAATTCCGCTGGGAAGATCAGTTCAACCTCGGCCTCGATCCGGACAAGGCGCGTGAATTCCACGACGAGACCCTGCCGGCACAGGGCGCCAAACTCGCCCACTTCTGCTCCATGTGCGGGCCGAACTTCTGCTCGATGAAAATCACCCAGGACGTGCGCGACTTCGCGGCGAAGCAGGGCATCAGCGAACAGGATGCCCTGGCCAAGGGCATGGAGGCCAAGGCGGTCGAGTTCGTCAAGCAGGGTGGCGAGGTTTACCAGAAGAAGTAGGGTAGATCCGGCCCGCGCGGGGACTGCGACAGCCGGTTACAGAAGAACCAGGTTGTCGCGGTGTACCAGTTCCGCTTCATCCAGATAGCCGAGCCGGCTTTCGATTTCCTGGCTGGCATGCCCGGCGATCCTTCTAGCCTCGGCACTGGCGTAATTGATCAGTCCGCGCGCCACTTCTGTCCGGTTCAGGTCGAGGCAGGCGATGGCCGCACCGCGCTCGAATTCGCCTTCAATGCCGCGCACCCCGATCGGCAGCAGGCTTTTCCCGTTGCGCAGCGCAGTGACGGCACCGTCATCGATGATGACCGCGCCGGCCAGCCGGAGATGGTCGGCCAGCCATTGCTTGCGGGCGGCCAAGGGCGATTTGTTGGCGCGCAGGCAGGTGCCGATCACCTCGCCATTGGCGGCGCGAATCAGGGCCCCGGTTTCCCGGCCACCGACGATGAGGGTGTGCGCGCCGCTGCGGGCGGCGCGTTGCGCGGCGCGGATCTTGGTGATCATGCCGCCCGTGCTGATGCCGCTGCCGGCGCCGCCGGCAATAGCTTCAAAATCCTTATTTTCCGCATCGCCCTCGGCGATCAACGTGGCCTGCGGATCACGGCGGGGATCGGCCGTGAATAGTCCCGGTTGATCGGTGAGGATGATCAGCACCTCGGCCTCGATCAGGTTGGCAACCAGCGCGCCCAGCGTGTCGTTGTCGCCAAAACGGATTTCGTCGGTGACGACGGTATCGTTTTCATTGATGATCGGCACCACGCCCAGATCGAGCAGGGTATTCAGCGTCGAACGCGCATTCAGATAGCGATTGCGGTCGGACAGGTCTTCATGGGTCAGCAGTACCTGGGCCGACTTGAGCCCATGTTGGGCGAAGACAGATTCGTAGGCTTGCGTCAGACCCATCTGGCCGACGGCAGCAGCGGCCTGCAAGGCATGCATGGCATGCGGTCGTTTCGACCAGCCCAGCCGTTGCATGCCTGCCGCTATGGCACCGGAAGAGACCAGGACGATCTGCCGGCCGGACTGATGGAGCATGGAGATCTGGCGGGCGCACTCGGTGATGAAGTCAGTCGCCAGGCCGGCGCCATTGTTGGTCACCAGGGCGCTGCCAACCTTGACTACGATGCGCTTGCTCGCCGCGATGGATTTACGCATGATCGGACGGGGCTTCCAGGAACTGCATGATCTTCTGGCACAGGGCCGTGCAACCTTCACCGGTTGCCGCGGAAACGGCGAAATGTGGCGCCGTGCCAGCGGCATCACCCGCCGCGGCCAGTGCGCTGGTCAGGGACCTGATTCTTGCTTCGCGTTCCTCCGCGGGGATCAGGTCGATCTTGTTGAAGACAATCCAGCGCGGCTTCAAGAACAGGGCTTCGTCGTAGTTCCTGAGCTCCTCCACAATGGCCAGCGCGTCGGCCACCGGGTCGATTTCAGGATCGAAGGGGGCGACATCGATCAGATGCAGCAGCACGCGGGTGCGTTGCAGGTGTTTGAGGAAGCGGTGCCCCAGGCCGGCGCCTTCGGAGGCGCCACGAATCAGACCCGGGACGTCGGCGATGACAAAGCTCTGGCTTTCCCCAACCCGCACCACCCCCAGGTTGGGTTGCAGCGTGGTGAAGGGATAGTCGGCGACTTTCGGGCGTGCCGCGGAAACGGCGCGAATGAATGTCGACTTGCCTGCATTGGGCAAGCCCAGCAAACCAACATCGGCGAGCACCTTGAGCTCGAATTTGAGTTCGTGCGCTTCGCCGACGCCGCCCGGGGTGCATTGGCGCGGGGCGCGGTTGATGCTCGACTTGAAGTGGATGTTGCCCAGCCCGCCCATGCCGCCCTTGGCGACAATGGCGCTGGCACCATCGGCATCCAGATCGGCCAGCACCTCGCCGGACTCGGCGTCGCTGACCACCGTGCCGACCGGGACGCGCAGGACCATGTCGCTGCCACCCTTGCCATAGCAGTCGGCCCCGCGCCCATTCCCGCCATGCTCGGCGCGATAGATGCGCGTATAGCGGTAATCGATCAGGGTGTTGAGGTTGCGGTCGGCCATGACGACGATGTTGCCGCCGCGGCCGCCATCGCCGCCGTCAGGACCGCCCCGCGGGATATATTTTTCGCGGCGAAATGATGCCGCGCCGTTACCGCCATTGCCGGCGGTAACTGAGATGAGGGCTTCGTCGAAAAATTTCATAATAAAAAGAAAAAAGCCCCATCCATCAGGACAGGGCTTCTCTTATCCAAATAGCCGATTTCAGGCAGCGGGAACGATATTTACATACCTGCGCTGTGTCGGTCCCTTGACCTGGAATTGCACGGTCCCGGTGATTTTCGCAAACAGCGTATGGTCCTTGCCAATGCCGACGTTGTCGCCCGGATGAAACTGGGTGCCGCGCTGGCGCACGATGATGTTGCCCGCCGGTACCAATTGTCCGCCATAGCGCTTGACGCCAAGCCGTTTTGATTCTGAGTCGCGACCGTTGCGTGAACTGCCGCCTGCTTTTTTATGTGCCATTGTGAGCTCCTAATCTGGAATCAGGCGTGGGTTAGATGCTGATTGCGCCGATTTCAAGTTCGGTATAGTTCTGCCGGTGTCCTTGATGCTTCTGAAAATGCTTGCGCCGCCGCATCTTGAAAATGTTGATCTTGGGATGGCGGCCTTGTGAAATGACCTTGGCAGTGATCGACACGCCGGACAGCATGGGGGTACCGATTTTCACGGTATCGCCAGCGCCAACCATCAACACTTGATCCAGGGAAATTTCAGTGCCCACATCTGCCGGTATCTGTTCTACTTTGATTTTTTCGCCAGCGGTAACGCGATATTGCTTGCCGCCGGTTTTTATGACCGCATACATGTTGGACTCCAGAAATAGTACTAAAGAACCCGCTATGATAATGGCCCAGCCCGTGCAGGTCAATAAGCTTGTTTATTCATTGACGTAAGCTGGCCGGGTGCCTACCATCTCTCCCCCATTTCCAGAAGTGTCGCCGTGAACCTCTCCGCCATATATTCCCTGATCGCCAGCGACATGCAGGCCGTGGATGCCGTCATTCGTGAGCGATTGTATTCCGATGTCCCCCTGGTCCGGCAGGTTGCCGAATACATCATAGCGGGCGGCGGCAAGCGCATGCGCCCGGCACTGCTGCTGCTGTCGTCCGGTGCGGTGGCTTACCCGGGGCGCCAGCACCTTGAACTGGCGGCCGTGGTCGAGTTCATCCACACCGCCACATTGCTGCACGACGACGTCGTCGATGAGTCGTCGTTGCGCCGCGGCCGGGATACCGCCAACACCGAATTCGGCAACGCGGCCAGTGTGCTGGTGGGCGACTTCCTGTATTCGCGCGCCTTCCAGATGATGGTCGGCGTGGGCAACATGCGCGTCATGCAGGTGTTGGCCGACGCGACCAACATCATTGCCGAAGGCGAAGTCCTGCAATTGATGAATTGCCACAATGCGGATATCGATGTCGAGGATTATTTGCGCGTGGTGCGCTACAAGACCGCCAAATTGTTCGAGGCGGCGGCGCGCCTGGGTGCCATTCTGGGCAATTCATCGCCGGAAATCGAGGCGGGCCTGGCTGACTATGGCATGCACCTGGGAACGGCTTTCCAGATTGTCGATGACGTGCTGGATTACTCGGGCGAAGAAGGCGAGATTGGCAAGCACCTCGGCGACGACCTGGCCGAAGGCAAGCCGACCCTGCCGCTGATCCATGTCATGAGGAATGGCTCACCAGCCCAGGCCGAACTGGTACGGAATGCACTGGAGCAGGGCGGGCGCGAGGCTTTTCCGGAAATCATCAAGGCGGTACAGGCAACCGGAGCGCTCGGCATTGCCAGGGATGTGGCGCAGGCCGAAGCGGATCGGGCCAAACAGGCATTGGTCGCATTGCCGGACACTAATTATCGGGAGGCTCTGATACAATTATCAAACTTCGCAATCACGCGAAGACATTGAGTGAAATTCCGCTTGACGAGGCCCATTGGTGGTGGTGTTGTGGCCTCGTTATTCATCTCGGTGGTGTGGTTCTCTGGTTTTAACAAGTTCGGGGTGTAGCTCAGCCTGGTAGAGTACTGCGTTCGGGACGCAGGAGTCGGAGGTTCGAATCCTCTCACCCCGACCAACCATTTCGTCGTCTGGCAGGATTGCCGACGGAATGTTCTGGCGACAAGAGTACATGCTGGGCCTTGGAGCGGGTTCGCATGAGCCTCCGGGCCGCGGAGGGAAAAGTCAATGGGAAGCAACAGACCGCCGTGTTGAAAGTCATCCTGCTGGTTCTTGCCCTGCTGCTGGTCTATTGGTTCTTCTGGGGCCAGCGGAAGCGGGACGCCAGTGATAAGCCGCCTGAAGGAAATACCTCGGTCAGCCCCGAGCAAATGGTGGTTTGCGCGCACTGCCAATTGCATGTGCCGGAGAGCGAGTGCGTGAAGGCCGCCGGGCGCCATTATTGCTGCGAAGAGCATTGCAAACTTGGCCCATCCTGATTCTGCCTTCCTGCGTGCCGATTCAGGCGGCATGGCAGACTCACAGAACGAATCGTTCTGGCGCCCCCTCAAGTATTTTGCCTATTACCGACTGATCGTCGCTGCCGGATTCCTCGGCGCAAACATTGTCACGCAGGACTGGCTGTATTTGAGTGGCCAGGATCCCCAGCTGATTTTCTGGACCAGTGCCGTTTATCTGGTTGTGGCGATCGGACAATTGGTAACGCTGGTGCAATGGCGGCAGGCATTCAGTCTGCAGCTGAACGTACAGGTGCTTAGCGACATATTCTTCCTGACCCTGCTGGTATTTGCCAGTGGCGGCGGGAAAAGTGGCGTTTCGATGTTGTTGTTGGTGGTGCTCGCCGGTGCCGGTCTGGTCGGGCAGGGGCGCATGGTGTTGTTCTATGCGGCGGTGGCCACTCTGTCCTTGTTGCTGGAGCAATCCTATCGCGTGCTTTTCCATCAAGGTGTCGCCGAGGATTTTTTGCGCACCGGGCTGACCAGCATCGGCTTTTTCGGTTCGGCGATCACCGCCCGGTTGCTGGCGCGGCGGGTGGTCGCCAACGAGGCGCTGGCCAAGAAGCGTGGCATTGACCTCGCCGACCAGTTACGCATCAATGAGCAGGTGATTCGCGACATGCAGGACGGTGTTCTGGTGATTGACGCCGCCGGCCGGGTGCGCCAATCGAATCCCCAGGCCGCCCAACTTCTTGGGCTTGCGGTTCCCGTCAATGCGGCAGGCACGGCTGGCGTCGTACCCCATGCGGGGCATTTCATACCGCCTGCACCGACTTTGGCGGCCTGTTCGCCTGCCCTGGCGCGGGAATTCCTCATGCGCCGCATCCGCGGTATCGAGTCCGAGACGGTCCTCCAGGCACCCAACAGTGGGCGCACCTTGCGCGCACGTTTTTTGCCGCCCGGTGAAGGGGGCAATGCGCTGATCTATCTGGAAGACGTGGGGCGCCAGCAACAAAAGGCGCAGCAGATGAAATTGGCGGCGCTCGGACGCCTGACGGCCAACCTGGCGCATGAGATTCGCAACCCGCTTGCCGCCATCAGCCACGCCGCGGAGTTGCTGGCTGAAGAGCCACCGGACAAGGGGACGGAGCGCCTGACACGCATCATTGGCGATAACACCCAACGGCTCAACCGGCTGGTCGCGGAGACCATGGAACTGGGGCGGCGCGATCGCGTCAATCCTGAGCTCATCGACGTGGCGAGTTTTATCGATCAGCAACTGGAAGAATTGGCCTTGCAGGATCCGGGCTGCGTTGCCCGGATCAGGGTTGAGCTTCCCGACAAGTTCTCGCTGTGTTTCGATCGCGGGCATCTGCATCGGGTATTGTCCAATCTGTTGAGCAATGCCTTGCGCTATGCTAGCAACGCGCCCGGCGCGGTACGGATTCAGGGCGAACAGGGCAAGTTTGCCAACCGTTTCAGCTTGCACGTGATCAATGATGGACCGGGGATCGACGAGGCGGCGCGCAGCCAGATTTTCGAGCCGTTTTTCACCACCAGCGTTGCCGGTACGGGACTTGGCCTCTACATCGCCCGCGAGCTGTGCGAGGCCAATGGCGCACGCCTGAGTCTGCTTGAGAACTCACCCGGTGCACATTTCTGCATATCATGTACATCAATCTGTCAGGAGCTGACGCCCGATGCAGTCCAGGCAGATTCAGAGCCCGACCAGGTCAACAGTTGAAGAACATCCAGACAATGAACGCAGGTAAGCCCAGTGACTAATGCAGACGTGAACAGCGGTACGCGAGTCCTCGTCGTCGACGACGAAGCGGATATCCGGGAACTCCTGGACATGACGCTGGCGCGCATGGGCCTGAGTTGCGACTGTGCTGCCAGCGTTGCAGAGGCCCGCCAATATCTGCTGGAGAACGAATACCGGCTCTGTCTGACCGACATGCGCATGCCGGATGGCGATGGGCTGGAGTTGGTGCGCCATATCGAAACCGAGCATCCCGCGCTGCCGGTGGCGGTCATCACGGCGCATGGCAGTACCGAGAATGCGGTTGCCGCGCTCAAGGCCGGCGCCTTCGACTATCTGTCGAAGCCGGTTTCACTGGCGCAATTGCGCACCTTGGTGAAGTCGGCGCTGACCCTGCCTGAAACAAAAATTCCTACCGCACCGCAAGGACATGAATTGTTGGGTTCATCCCTGCCCATGACCCAGGTGCGTGAAATGATTACCAAGGTTGCGCGCAGCGAGGCGCCGGTATACATCTCCGGAGAGTCAGGCAGCGGCAAGGAACTGGCAGCACGCCTGATCCATCGCGAAAGCGTGCGCGGCGGCCGGCCGTTTGTCGCCGTGAACTGCGGCGCGATTCCTGAAAATCTGATGGAAAGCGAATTCTTCGGTTATCGTAAAGGCGCGTTTACCGGTGCCGAAACGGAGCGGGAGGGTTTTTTTCAGGCTGCCGACAGCGGCACACTGTTCCTCGATGAAGTCGCCGATTTGCCGCTGGCGATGCAGGTCAAGCTATTGCGTGCCATCCAGGAAAAGCACGTGCGACGGGTTGGGGCGACCGCCGAGGAACCCGTCAATGTGCGCATCATTTGCGCCACGCACCAGAACCTGCGGCGCCTGGTGGATGAAAACAAGTTCCGCCCGGACTTGTTCTTTCGCATCAATGTAATCGAGATCCGTATGCCGTCGCTGCGCGAATGCTGCGATGACGTGCCCGAGCTGGCCAGGCGCATCCTTGAGCGGCTGGCCAATGTTGCCAGTCAGCCCACACCCGCCATTACGCCGCGCGCGGTGGCGGTCCTCAAGGACTATGCCTTTCCCGGCAATGTGCGCGAACTGGAAAACATCCTGGAACGAGCCCTGGCGCTGCATGGCAATGGCGCCATCGATGTCGACGACCTGCAATTGCAGCCACCGAAAGTCGGCGCTGGCGAGACGGCGGAATTTGGCGGCCAAGCCTTGCAGGATTACCTGGATGAACAGGAACGCAAGGCGATACTCGATGCCCTGCAAAAAACCCGCTTCAATCGCACGGCGGCGGCGCGCACGCTGGGCGTGAGTTTCCGCTCCTTGCGCTATCGCATGGAACGTCTGGGCCTTAATGAAGTCGCCGAGTGAACCCGACGGGCACATTGATGCCGCCGGATGGCTGCTAGGCGTCGACCGAAGCGATAGTCCGAATCATGACGCGCGGCCGGTGGAAGAGTTGATCCGCCTGATCGTCATCCATGCCATCAGCCTGCCGCCCGGTCAGTTTGGCGGGGCGGCGGTAATCGACCTGTTCAACAACCGGCTTGACCCGGCAGCACACCCCTATTTCGCCGGCATCGCCGGCCAGCGCGTGTCTACGCACTTTTTCATCCGGCGTGATGGCCACTTGATGCAGTTCGTTTCCTGCCGCGATCGTGCCTGGCATGCCGGTATCTCGTGTTGGCGGGCACGTGAGCGCTGCAATGACTTTTCTCTGGGCATCGAACTCGAAGGTGATGACCATACTGACTTTGCGTCCGCGCAGTACCAGACGCTGAACAGATTGCTGGCCATTTTGCAATCGAGTTTTCCGATTGAGGAAATTGTCGGGCATGCCGACATTGCTCCCGGACGCAAGACCGATCCGGGCCCGCACTTCGACTGGCTGCGTGTTGCGTTGCACCCGACAACAATTTGAATTGCGTGGTTTCACTGCAACGCGCACCATTCAGTCCACATGCTGCGCGCAAATTATCTTGCATTAAAAAAATCGACCCACTACCATTAGTGTCCAAAGGTTGCTGACCTACTACATCTAGTAGGTCGCAACTACAGGCAAATTGATGGAGGGTGCATGCAGGAAGGCGCGAGGCACACGAAAAACAGTCGGATCAAATCCCCGTTCGGGCTGACTTCCCTTGCGCCATCAGTGATCTGCGCCCCTCTGCAACTTCACAGAAGCCTTTTTGCCCCCGACCTTCTCCTCTTAAAGTTTTCCGCGCGCCTGCCGCAAACACAGGGATGGGCTATGAAAGCGCATGAATTCATCGATTCCGGTCCGCCGGCGTTGTTGAATAATCCGTGCTGTTGTAGGCGGGTTGTTTGTGGTTCTTTCCTTAATCGAGTTACGGAGGTTCAATATGGCTGAAGAGAAGAAGGTCAAGAAGCCGGCGGCGGTGAAGAAATCTACAGCTGCCAAGCCGGCTGTCAAGAAAGCCGCACCGAAGAAGGCTGCTGCTAAACCAGCGGTCAAGAAAGCTGCGCCGAAGAAAGCT
>DDXB01000079.1 GCA_002347405.1 Rhodocyclaceae bacterium UBA2271
CTCTCGACCAGATTCCCATCCCTAAGAATGAAAAAGACGCCCTTTTACAGCCGCCCAAACGACATCAATAGCCCGGTTCCCCAGGTACCCTGCCGCCTCTATAGCCGTGCCTTCGATCTCGGCACGCCTACGTGTCGCTCGCCTAAACCCAGCAAGCACCTACACCTATCGGTTGTTTAGTTGTTAAAGATCAGTCGCCGCCCAGCAGCGAGAGGGGCGCATTATACGGATCGAACTCGGGGCGTCAACCGCCTTTGTAAAATAAATTCCGATTCGTAGAAAATAGTTTCTCAGGCCAGCAACACGCGTGCAAATTTTCGTTTGCCAACCTGCAGAACCACTGTCTTTCCGGCCTCCAGCACCAGCGCTTTTTCACTCACCTTGTCGCCATCAAGCCGCACCCCACCCCCGTCGATCAGGCGCAGTGCCTCCGAGGTGCTGGCGACCAGGCCGGCTTGCTTGAGTACTTGCGCGATGGGTGCTGCCGCGACCGTAATCTCGGGCATGTCATCTGGAAGGGCGCCCCGCTGGAAGCGCGCCTGAAAATCCTCAAGGGCAAGTTCGGCGGCGCGTTGCGAATGAAAGCGGGCAACCAGTTCTTGCGCCAACATGACCTTGACATCCCGAGGATTCCGCCCTTCCGCCACTTCCCGCTTGAAGCTGACAATCTCGCTGTTGGAACGGAAAGAAAGCAACTCGAAATAGCGCCACATCAATTCATCGGAAACCGACATCAGCTTGCCGAAAATCTCCCTGGGTGGCTCGGCGATACCGATATAGTTACCGAGCGACTTGGACATCTTGTTATTTCCATCCAGGCCTTCCAGCAAGGGCATTGTCAGAACGCATTGCGGCAGCTGGCCGTAGTGCTTCTGCAACTCGCGCCCGACCAACAGATTGAATTTCTGATCCGTACCGCCTAGCTCGACGTCTGCCCGCATCGCCACGGAGTCATATCCCTGGCACAGCGGGTAAAGGAATTCATGAATGGCAATCGGCTGGTTACCCGCATAGCGCTTGGCAAAATCATCCCGCTCAAGCATGCGGGCGACTGTATGTTGCGCCGCCAGCTTGATCATGCCTGCGGCTCCGAGAGGGTCGAACCAGGTGGAATTGAAACAGACTTCGGTTTTCTCAGGATCAAGGATCTTGAAGACCTGCTCACGATAAGTCTGCGCATTCTGCAGGATCTGCTCCCTGGACAAGGGCGGACGCGTGGTATTTTTCCCGGTGGGATCACCAATCAACCC
The DNA here is from genome assembly GCA_002347405.1 of Rhodocyclaceae bacterium UBA2271. Lineage (GTDB taxonomy): Bacteria > Pseudomonadota > Gammaproteobacteria > Burkholderiales > Rhodocyclaceae > Sulfuricystis. The sequence goes on from DDXB01000079.1 coordinate 1,251, forward strand.
GGTAAAGTCACCGATCAGGAACATGATGTGATGCCCCGCCTCCTGGAAGTGGCGCATCTTGTTGATCAGCACGGTATGGCCAAGATGCAGGTCGGGCGCCGTGGGATCGAAGCCGGCCTTGACTCGGAGGGGCCTGCCGGCTTTCAGTTTCTCGACGAGTTCGGCTTCGACCAGCAGTTCATCTGCACCACGCTTGATCAGCGCAAGTTGTGATTCGACATCGACCATGCTATTTCCCATGTGTCCTGAGGGTTAATTTGTCTGTTAAACTGCGGCGGCCATTAAAAAGACGAAGCCAGCCCATGTCCGCAAAGCAATCGATTCTAAACCATGCGACGACTTCACCATCCGCCCGAGCGAGCCGCATGGGCCTGATGGCCGGTGCAACCGCTCTGATGCTGTTCGGCATGGTGGCTGCATTTGGTACCGCATCGAACACTGTAATTTACACCGGTCCATTAAGCGAAGTCGTTGAGCAGCTTGCGGCTCCCATCGCGCAACCGGTGGCAGTCGATGGCGACTCGCATGCCCGCGAACTTCGTATTCAGCGCGGCGACACTGTATCTGCCTTACTGGCAAAGATGAATATCCGCGATGCGGAAGCCAGCACGTTTTTGCGCAACAATCGCGAGGCCGATGCACTGTTCCGTCAACTTGTCCCCGGCAAGACTTTGACGGCGAAACTTACGGCCGATGGCGAGTTGCAATCTCTCATTTTTCCCCTGAATGGCGGCAAAGACACGGCACTGCTGATTCAGCGATCGCCAGACGGATTCGCCGCAAGCGTGCAGGATATTCAATTCGAATCCCATATCTCATTGCAGACGGCAGTCGTCAGACACTCATTATTTGGTGCCGCGGACGATGCCGGGATGCCCGACGGCGTGGCCGTCCAGTTGGCAGATATTTTTGGCGGAGATATTGACTTCCACCGCGACCTGCGCAGGGGCGATCGCTTTTCGGTAATTTACGAAACCGTCAGCCACCTGGGGAAGCCGGTCAGAACGGAACGCATTCTTGCCGCCGAGTTCATCAATGACGGCAGAACCTACCGGGCCTTCTGGTACCAGCCCAAGAATGGCACCGGCGGTTACTACACAGAGGATGGCCGCAGCGTGAAAAAGGCTTTTCTGCGCTCGCCGCTTGAGTTTTCACGCATCAGCTCGGGTTTTTCCAATGCCCGCTACCACCCGGTATTGAAGGAAATGCGCGCCCACCGCGGCATAGACTTTGCCGCGCCCACCGGGACTCGCGTCAAGGCGGCGGGCGATGGGATTGTCGATTTTGTCGGTGTTCAGGGTGGCTACGGCAAACTTGTCATACTGCGCCATGCCGGCGACAAGACAACGGTTTACGGACACTTGTCCGGCTTCGCCGCGGGCACCAAAAAAGGCGCGCGCGTCGCCCAAGGTGACATCATCGGCTATGTCGGTTCAACTGGCATGGCCACCGGCCCGCATTTGCATTACGAATTCCGTGTTGCCGGCGTGCATCGCAATCCTCTGACGGTAGCGCTGCCCACCGCGACACCGCTGCCGCAGTCTCAGATTCCCGCTTTCCGCGATCACACCGGCGACCTGATGATTCAAATTTCCAGCATCAGGAATCTGCAGATGGTCATGCTTGACTGAACTTGCCGTGACAGGAAACAGAAAGGGCGCCGCGTGGCGCCCTTTCTGTTTCTGCAAGCTGACGTATCAGGCTGAAAACGACGACCCGCAACCGCAGGTGCTGGTGGCATTGGGATTCTTGATGACGAACTGCGAACCTTGCAATCCCTCGCTGTAGTCAATTTCGGCGCCAACCAGGTACTGGAAACTCATCGGGTCGATCAGCAGGGTGACATCATTTTTCATCATCACCGTGTCGTCCTCGTTGGCCACCTCGTCAAAGGTGAAGCCATATTGGAAGCCGGAACAGCCGCCGCCGGTAACGAATACGCGTAACTTGAGTTCGGGATTGCCTTCCTCCGCAATCAGTTCCTTGACCTTGTTTGCCGCGTTATCGGTGAATAGCAACGCTACCGGCATCTCTGTGGGTGCATTCATGAGTAATTCTCCTTGGGGTGATCTTGAAGTAATTCATTATCCGGGGCAATTAGCAAGCCGTCAATGCATGGCAGTTTGGGGTAGTCAAGGGCTGTTTCAATGGCTGGCTGCAAGTTTTAATTCGACCGCCTTCGCGCTGCCCACGCCCTGATGCACCAGCCTCCCCTGCACGATGGCACCCAGATGCATTTCGATGGCGTTGTATTCGACATCACCGGTAACGCGTGCCCGCGGTTGCAACTCAAGGAATTCGTTCGAGCGAATCGGCCCGTTAACGGCACCATTCACCACCAGATGGGATACGCTAACTTCTCCCTCGATACGGGCATGTTCGCTGACAACCAGTGTGCCGGGTTGCTCGCCTGAAGAGTACACGTTCCCGCGTACCTCGCCATCGATGCGCAATCCACCCGTAAAAGTTATGTTCCCCTCGATCGTCGTTCCTGCGCCAATCAGACTGTCGATTCTGCTGTTGGGCTTGCTGGTCTTTCCGAACATTCGATTCTCCTAAAGGGTTAGGTTCTTGCTGGCTTTCAGGACGCCAGACTCAAGGATTCTGATTTCAACGGCACCAACAGAAAAATCGGCCGGCACCTCGAATTTTCCTTCAACGCGTTTGAAATTGCGCAGCGCGATTTCGTATTGCGCTGCGTCTGGATCGTCACGGCGCGGGAATGTAATCTTAGCACCCGCGACAGGCAGGCGTGGAGATGCGACAACTTGCAGGGCGAACTTGGTTTCCTTGCCACGCCGCGCGCCTTGCAGTGCAATCAGGAAGCTGTAGCGGTAACGCCCGGGAGTACCCTCGGCTCGAATTGTCAATCGATCGAGGGAAACCTCATCATCGGCTTTGCCATCGAGCTTGGTCAGCCTTTCAAAAACGGCCAATTCCTCCTTGAGTCGGGCATTTTCACTGACCAGAGTCTTGTTCTTTTCGGACAGCGACTCCTGCGCTGCCTGGTCGATTTGCAAACTGCTCTGACTCGCCGTCAGCAAGCTGCGCAAGCGTGTCACTTCCTCTTCAAGTACGCTATTCGTCTGTCGCAGTTCCTTGACCAGGCTGCCGGTCTCGCTTTGATCAAAGCCCGCCATGCGGCGGCCGGTATCGTAGACCCACCCGGCCAGCGCAAGCGCAATGGCGACCAGCACGACAATGCTGATGAGGCGCAGATACAACGGCACATGTGTCTGTACCGACACCTGGGGGGCGGTAATGCCAAAACGCCCACGCAGTCGCCGCAGCATCAGGGCAATACGGGAACTTGTAACAGACCAAGGCATTCGTCTAACCCGAACATGAGATTCATGTTCTGGATGGCTTGTCCCGCAGCACCTTTGACCAGATTGTCAATCACTGAGAGCACAACCAGAACATTCCCGCCCTGCGGACGATGGACGGCAATCCGGCAATGGTTCGATGCCCGCACCGAACGCGTATCGGGATGCGATCCGGCAGGCAACACATCGACAAACGGTTCTTCAGCGAAACGCTTTTCAAACAAGGACTGGAAATCGATATCACGGGTGATGGGCGCATACAAGGTGGCATGAATGCCACGGATGATCGGGGTCAGATGGGGAACAAAGGTCAGGCCGACCTGTGTGCCAGCCATGGCCGACAGTCCCTGACGAATCTCCGGCAAATGGCGATGTCCGGCCACCCCGTAAGCCTTGAAGTTATCGGAGGCCTCGGCGAACAAAATGTGTGTCTCCGCCTTGCGCCCGGCACCCGACACTCCGGATTTTGCGTCGGCAATCAGTTGATCGGTGGCCACGCAGCCAGCCTCGATCAGCGGCAGAAATCCAAGTTGCACCGCGGTTGGATAGCAACCCGGATTCGCGACCAGTCGCGCCGTGCGGAGCTGCTGCCGATTGAGTTCGGGCAAGCCATAAACGGCTTCGGCCACCAGGTCGGGAGCCGCATGGGTCATGCCATACCATTTTTCCCAGACGGCGATGTCCTTGATGCGGAAATCAGCCGCCAGGTCGATCACACGGACACCAGCCTGCAGCAGTTCGCCGGCCTGCCGCATCGCCACGCCATTCGGGGTAGCGAAGAACACCACATCGCAATCACCCAGCGGCGCCTGCGCCGGATCGCTGAACTGCAGCGCCACGCGACCGCGCAGACTGGGAAACATGTCGGCGACGGCACTCCCCGCTTCCGCACGCGAAGTGATTGCTGTCAGCGACACTTCAGGGTGTTGCGCCAGCAGGCGCAGCAACTCGACGCCGGTGTAACCGGTACCACCGACGATGCCAACCTTGATCATGAAGCCTGCTCCTCTGTTGCCATGATGCCCAATCATAACCGACCACGGCTGACCGGGGATTGGTCGAGGTCGCGAATCCGTTCAGCCGGAAGATTCAAGTGAAAACAAAATGCCGCCCAAAGGCGGCATTTTGCGGAGAGACAAGCATCCAGCGGGTTTAACGCTTGGAGAATTGCTTGCGGCGGCGCGCCTTGTGGAAGCCGACCTTCTTGCGCTCGACCTCGCGGGCATCGCGCGTCACAAAACCGGCTTTCGACAGCGCCGGTTTCAATGTATCGTCATATTCGATCAACGCCCGGGTGATGCCGTGACGCACCGCACCGGCCTGGCCGGATTCGCCACCACCGGTCACATTGACCATGATGTCGAAAGTCGCGATGTTCTGGGTCAGCTCAAGCGGCTGACGCACCACCATGCGACCGGTTTCACGCGAAAAGAACTCATCCACCGGCTTGTCGTTAACGACGATCTTGCCGCTGCCGGTCTTGAGGAAAACACGGGCCACGGCGGTCTTGCGCCGGCCGGTGCCGTAATAGTAGTTGGCTGCCATAGTCTATTCCTGTCAGAGTTCCAGGGTCTTCGGCTGCTGTGCCGTATGCGGGTGAGCCGCACCGACATAGCACTTCATTTTCTTCAGCATCGCATAACCGAGCGGGCCTTTGGGCAACATGCCCTTGACGGCCTTTTCGAGCACGCGCGCAGGAAAACGTTGCTGCAGCTTGAGGAAATTTGTTTCGTAGATACCACCGGGGTAGCCGGTGTGGCGGTAATACTTCTTGTCCTGCGACTTGTTGCCGGTCACCCGCAACTTGTCGACATTGACCACAACAATATAGTCGCCCGTATCGACATGGGGAGTGTATTCGGGTTTGTGCTTGCCGCGCAGGCGGCTGGCGATCTCGGCTGCCAGGCGGCCGAGCACCTTGTCCGATGCGTCAACGACTAACCAGTCGCGCTTGACTTCATGCGGTTTGGCGGAAAAAGTCTTCATGGAGTATCCCTGCTACCTAATCACACTGCTTCATTGAGCGCCCTGACCGGCACCAACCAATACAGCCCGGTCCGCAACGCGGAAAGCCGCGCATACTATCCGAGGAGACCAATAAAAGTCAATCACTTTTCGGCATTGCGGCCATGGGGGCTTTGCGGCGCATTGTACGCCGTACCCCATGCGGGGCATTTCATACCCGCTACGGGGCACTTCGTCTCGCCAGCGCCGACTTTTGTGAAACGAGCAACCCGAAATAGAATCGAGCATTACACAATACCTGCGGAGGCAAAACGATGGAATGCATTGTACGCTGGCACGAAGGCATGAGCTTCATCGCCGAAACCGGAAGTGGGCATATGGTCCCGATGGACGGCTCCCCGGAGGCCGGTGGCCGCAATCTGGCGCCACGCCCCATGGAACTGCTGCTGGCTGGCGTGGGCGGCTGTTCCTCCTTCGATGTCGTCATGATTCTGCGCAAGGGGCGGCAGGACATCGTCGATTGCGCCGTCAAGATCACGGCCGAACGTGCCGCGGAGGATCCCAAGGTATTCACCCGCATCGACATGCACTTTGTCGTCACGGGACGCAAGCTGAAACCCGAAGCCGTCGAGCGGGCAATCCAGATGTCGGCGGAAAAATACTGTTCGGCCTCGATCATGCTGGGCAAGACCGCCCAAATGAGCCACTCGTGGGAAATTGTCGACGCCCAGGCAAGCTGAGCGTCAAATTCTGTAGGCCGTCGTCGTCATCAGCCGCGCCACCAGCCGCATCAGGCCCCTGGCTGGCGCAGGAAGTTCGCTGGCGCCCAGCCTGATGGCGGTTTCGGCATGGGCGACCTCGTCGGCCTTCATCTGATCGATGATGGCCTGCGAGCGACGATCATCCGGCGGCAACTGACTCAGATGGCTGTCAAGATGCGCCTCGACCTGACGTTCGGTTTCGGCCAGAAAACCCAGGCTGAGCGGGTCACCCAGGCGACCGGCCACGGCGCCCATGGTCCAGGCGCCGGCGTACCAGAGCGGGTTAAGCAGGCTCTGACGCCCGCCCAGTTCGGCGATGCGCCGCTCGGTCCAGTTGAGATGCTCCGTTTCCTCCCAGGCCGCCTGCTCCAGCGCCTGCCGGACGCCGGCATCCTTTGCGGTAAATGCCTGACCGGCATACAAGGCCTGCGCGCAGACTTCCCCCACGTGGTTGACGCGCATCAGCGCGGCCACATGGCGCCGCTCCGGCTCGGTCAGGTCGGCTTCGGGCAAGGTTTCGCCCGGCATCGGCCGGGTCGTGGGGGCGCTGGCAAAGACGGTGCGCAATGCCATGTCTACTTGAAAAATGAAGGGGTCGAGCAAGCTCATGGCAGGCGCGTATTCAATGAAGGATGCTTGCCCAGTCGCAGGGCTTCCCGCCCCTCGGCCGGCGTTCGTATTGGGATGGCGTTGGGGCAGAACAATTCCCGCGCGAGCGCTGCATGGTGTCGGTTGACCGGCTTGTTTTCAATGCGGCGCCACTCGCTGCGGCGTGCCTTAGCCCATTGACCATCGTGATGGCCGGTGGCATAGATTTTCAGTTCACCGCTTTCGCAACGAATACCTTCGAAGCTGGTATTGATGGCGCTGCCGCTGGTGCGCACCACCAGCACATAGCGCACCACGCCGTCAGGGGCGACGCTCAGCGTCGCGGCGTCGATGTAAAACTTGTGCGTCGTCACTTCGCTGACATAAAACTCGCGCAGATTCGCTTCCTGTGGATAGGCTGGAAAGGCAACCTCCGCTTCCGCCCACTTCGGTTCATCGGGATCTTCCCATGCGCGGGCGTGCACATCCGCAAGCACGGCGACCCCGGCCAGAAGGCCCATCGACACAGCGGCTAATCGCATCATCATTCGTTCACCTGCACCTGACTTTTCGCCACCGGCAAGGCGCACTCCGGCCACGTGGAACTGCGCTCGTGCGAATGAAAGACCAGACGCGACAATTCGGTCAGCGCCTGCTCATACACGCGGCGCTTGAACTCGATCACCGAATCGAGTGGCACCCAATACTCACTCCAGCGCCAGGCATCGAATTCCGGCTTGGCGCTGGCGCGCAGACAGATATCGCAGTCGCGGCCGGTCAGCTGCAACAGAAACCAGATCTGCTTCTGCCCCCTGTAGGCACCGCGCCATTCGCGGCGCACCCAATGCCTGGGAACGTCGTATCGCAACCAATCGCGCGTGCGCCCGAGGATGCGCACATGCTCGGGCAAAAGCCCGACTTCTTCGTAAAGCTCGCGGAACATCGCTTCCTCCGGCGTTTCCCCCTTGTCGATCCCGCCTTGCGGGAACTGCCAGGAATGCTCGCGAATCCGTTTGCCCCAGAATACCTCGTGACGCTGATTGGTCAGGATAATGCCGACGTTCGGGCGATAACCTTCCCGATCGAGCATGCTAAAACCCCAAAATGTTTGACTGATTGAGATTGTTCCACAATCGCCCGGCCAAGGAAAGCTGATTGAACGGCTGGCCGGGCAGGTAAAATTATTCTTTTCTGCACCTATTGAAGCCCGACATGCGCGCCAGCCAATTTTTCATCACCACCCTCAAGGAAGCCCCCGCCGACGCTGAAGTCGTCTCGCACCAGCTGATGACCCGCGCCGGCATGATCAAGAAGCTGGCCGGCGGCATCTACAGCTACCTGCCGATGGGCCTGCGGGTGATCCGCAAGATCGAGGCCATCGTCCGCGAAGAAATGAACCGCGCCGGCGCCATCGAACTCTTGATGCCGGTGGTGCAGCCCGCCGAACTGTGGCAGGAAACCGGCCGCTGGGACAAGATGGGTCCGGAGCTGCTGCGCGTGAAAGATCGCCACGACCGCGACTTCATCATCCAGCCGACCTCCGAAGAAGTCATCACCGACATCGCCCGCAGCGAGATCCACAGCTACCGCCAGTTGCCGAAAAATTTCTACCACATCCAGACCAAGTTCCGTGACGAACGCCGGCCGCGCTTCGGCATCATGCGCGGGCGTGAGTTCACCATGAAGGACGCCTACTCCTTCGACCGCGACGACGCCGCTGCCGAGCAAAGCTATCAGGCCATGTACGCCGCCTATGTGAAGATTTTCGAGCGCCTCGGCCTCAGCTTCCGCGCCGTCGCTGCCGACACCGGCGCCATCGGCGGTTCGCTGTCGCACGAGTTTCAGGTGATTGCCGACACCGGCGAAGACCTGATCGTCTATTGCCCCGATTCCGACTACGCCGCCAACATCGAACTGGCCGAGGCCCTGCCGCTGATCGCCGTCCGGCCAGCGCCGACTTCTGCCATGGTCAAGGTCGCCACGCCCAACGCCTCGCGTTGCGAGGATGTCGCCCAGCTGCTCGGCTTAGCCCTCGAGCGCACCGTCAAGTCCATCGTGCTGGCGGCCGACACCCCACTCGGTCCCGAAATCTGGCTGCTGCTGGTGCGCGGCGACCACGACCTCAATGAAGTCAAGGCCGGCAAGCTGCCGGGGCTGGAGGGCGGCTTCCGTT
>DDXB01000013.1 GCA_002347405.1 Rhodocyclaceae bacterium UBA2271
CGGGAAAATAGGCGTTCTGCGGCAGTGGCGCGTTGCGTGTCGATACCTGGGTAAAGAAGGTGCGGTAGAAATCGATGAAACCCTTCAGGATGGTGTCGTATTCCTTCCAGAAACGGACTTCCTTGAGTGCTGCGCTACCGCCGACGATTTCCCAGCTCGGCAAGCCGTGCGGATAGCCGGTGAGGGCGAGGCGGCAGGTGTCTGATTCGCTGGGCTTGAGAATCCGCAAGTCCAGTGCGTCGAAGAACGCCCGATAGACCTCCCGCAAGTAAGCCTGAAACAGGGAATGCTGGCCGCCGTCGGTGAGGTTCGGGTTGTTCGGGTTGGCCAGCGGCGCGGCACGCAATGCGGCCTGGTCGAACACCATGAAATGGTTGTGCAGCATGCGGATGCTGGGCACGCCGGGCGAAGTGAGCGGCCAGGTGGCGTCGAGGCTGGCTTCGCCGGCCAGCACCAGGGCTGCAGCGGGATCGGGATAGCGTTCCAGCATGAACTCGATGATGATCTGGTTCATGCGATTCCAGACGTTCTTCGTGGCGTCCGGTACCTGGGTGCGTCGCACCGGCCGGCCAAGCGGATCGAGAATGCTCCGCGCGGTGTTGTAAATGATCGAGCAATCGAATTCGTTGCTGTGGCCCAGTGCCTTGCGGTACAGCAGCAGGCCCTCGGGGTTCCTCAGCAAACCGTTGCTCTGTGCAAGATTCTCAAGATTCTCCGTGCTGTTGAAAAACTCGTTCTGTGTCATTCCCTCCGGCACTTCGAGGGGAATGGGGCGGAACGGGGTAACGATTTCTCTGGGGGCGGATGTCATTGCTTGTGCCTTGAAAAAAGATATTCGGGTAAGCGCGGTCAGTGAGCCGCTTTCTCGGGTGCCGGCTCTTTCGCCGGTGGGGCCGGGATGAAGGTGAGGAAACGTTCGGCGAGAGTGCGATAGAGCGGACGCGGGCAGACCAGCCGCGAAACGCCGGTGGCGATCATCGCCGTGGCCATCAGCGGCAGCACCATTTCGTGGTTGTCGGTCATTTCCATGACGATCACGAAGGCGGTGATGGGGGCCTGCACCACACCGGCGAAGTAGGCGACCATCGCCAGCAGCACCACGGCGCCGACCGGCGCGTAGGGCATGATCTCGGCGAGATTGAGGCCGAAGCCCGCTCCCACGGCAAGCGAGGGCGCAAAGATGCCGCCCGGAATGCCGCTGGCGTAGGAAACCAGGGTGGCGAGGAATTTCAGGATGCCATACTCCGCTGGCAACTGTCCGCTGGCTTCGAGGATGTGCCGGGCTTCGGTGTAGCCGGTGCCGTAAACGGTGCTGCCCGAAACCAGGCCGATAATGGCCAGGACAAAGCCGCACAGTGCGGCGAACGCCACCGGATGGGCGCGGGCCAGTTCGCCGGGGCGGCCGGGCAGGCCGCGCGACATGGCAATGAGCATGCGGGCGAACAGTCCGCCCAGCAGCCCGCAGGCGCCACCGCACAGCAACACGGCGATCCAGGCCTGATCAAGCGGCAAGGCAGCGCCGGTGTGACCGAAGTAGGGCCGGTTGCCGAGGAGCGCGATCGAGGTGATGCCGGCCAGGATCACGCCGGTGAGGATGGTGCCATTGGTGCGGTGCTGAAACGAGGAACGGCTCATTTCCTCGATGGCAAAGACGATGCCGGCCAGCGGCGTGTTGAAGGCGGCAGCGACCCCGGCAGCGCCGCCGGCGAGGATCAGTCCATTTGCCGCTTGCACTCGCGAGAAACGCACCAGGCGTCCCAGGGAATGCATGATGGCGGCGCCGATCTGTACCGTCGGGCCCTCGCGGCCGACCGAGGCACCGCAACTCAGCCCGACCAGCGTCAGCAGGATCTTGCCGAAGGCGATGCGCAGGGACAGCACCCGGTCGCGGATCTGCGCTCTTTCGAGTGCGGCGATGGTCTGGGGAATGCCGCTACCCTGCGCGCCGGCGAAAAAGCGCTGCGTCAACCAGGTGACCGCGCCGAGCCCCAGCGGGGTGATGAGTAGCGGCAGATAGGGGGAAAGCTCCAGCAGCAGGCGGTGATAGTGCTCGGCTTTTTCGGCGCCCAGTGCAAACAGCACTGCCGCCAGGCCGACGCCGATCGATCCGCCCCAGAACACCACTCCCCGCAGCCACAGACGCGGCGAGAGGAAGCGGTGGCGAAAGCGTTTGAATTCAGGCGTTTGAAAAGTTCGGTTGAATCTCTTGAACGGCATCGTCTTGACGTAATATTCAGAAAATCTTTTTTGTTAGTCCCTCAAGGGCCAGCAGGAAAAGCGCGGCATTCCAGGTTTGTCCGGCCATCCCCTCGTGGGTGCCGCGCACCCCGTGGAACCATTCGGTAAACCGCCAGTCGCAGGCTGCATTGGCTTGGGCCAGGCGTTCAAGTTCGTTTACTGCGAGGTTTTTGCGTCCCGCGGCGGCCAGCGCCAGCACCCAGAAGCCGCCGATCATGGGCCACACGCCGCCATTATGATAGCGATGCGGCAGGTTCTGGCGATGCCGTGCCATGTAGGGACGCCACTGACAACTATCCTGCTGAAGCGGGGTCAGCACGGATAGCCCCGGATGTGCCGTGGGATGCACGGCGATGGTGTTCAGGATGCGGCGGCGGCGGTGGTCGTCGGGTAGGCCCATCAATATGGCGAGCAGATTGCCCAGTACGTCACCTTCTTCACCCCAGAAGGAAAGATTGGCGAAGCTCAGATAAAGCTCGCGGTTGGCGGTGCGGCGGCTTGCGTAATGGATCAGCAGGCGCAGCCGCTTGTAGTCCGGCAAGTGGCTGCCGGGCATGAACAGCCAGTTGGCGTGCTGCTTGGTCAGCAGCATACCCGGCAGGCGGTAGAGCTTTTTCACATAGAGCCAGAGGGCGTTCGTGTACAACACAAAACCGGAGCGCGGCATGATGTCGGCCCAGTCGCTGGCTTCGTTCTGTTGCAGCAGATAAATCAGTGGGTGTTCCTGGCAGGCCAGCCAGGCCAGGGCGCGCCGGATGCGCGCGCGATGCCGGTATTCCGAATTGCCAGCGGTCGCCTGGTCGACCAGCTTGATGGCAATCAGCCACCAGAGCGTGGCGTCGATGCAGCCGAGATACCAGAAATCGCCACGTTCCGCCGCTGGCTCGACAAACTTGGGAATCTGGCCATTCGCGGCCTGGTGCTTGGCCAGCGAAACCAGCGTGCGCCGGGCGCCGCGGATCAGCACTGGATCGCCGCTGCGTGCGGCGGCAATGGCGCACAGCGCGCCGTCGCGACCGAAGACCCGGTCGTAGCCACGCGCCATGGCCTTGTCGGTCGAGCGTGCTGCCAGAAAGCCGTGCGGACCTAGGTTTTCGTGGAGCAGGGCGATGGAACGATGGGTACATTCCTCGATCAGAGCGGTGCCGTCCAGCGCCATCACGCCTTGACCTCCGCAACCAGCAGGGCCACCGGAAAGCAGTTCAGCAACTGACCCAATGCCAGATTGCGGGACGCCGGGTGGGGTTCGCCAGTGAGGGCATTATCCCACTCGAGTGCGGCGAGGTTTTCCGGCAGTTCGATGGCGGTATCGCCCCAGACGTCTGTCCCCAACGGCAGGGCATGCCGGTCGCCCAGCAGTCGTGCCAGCAGGAGCGGCACGATGGCGATCAAATAGCGCCCGGCGTGGCCGCGGGCGAAGGCGCAGATGTGGCTGGCGCTCGCGCCGCGCACTGTCAGGGGAAGGTAGTCGCCGTCACGGAACACCGCCGGCCAGCGTGCGCGCAGGGCCAGGGTTTGCCAGAGGGTGTACAGCTTGATGCGGCCATCTGTCATGTCCGTCACCAGCGGTTGCAGCCGTTGCGGCCATTCCGCGGGTGGCGCGTCGACCAGTGCCTTCACTTCGGCCAGCATTGCATTACGCTGCACGAAGTCGATCGGGCGGCGGTTGTCCGGGTCGACCAGGTTGAACTGCCAGAGTTCGCAGCCCTGATAGATATCCGGCACGCCGGGCGAGGCGAGCTTGATCAGTGTTTGCGACAAGCTGTTGAACAGGCCATAACGGGCGATCGGTTGGGCGATCGGCACGAAGTCGGCGAGGAACAGGTTTTTCTCGCCGGGCGACAGCAGGGCCAGGACGAAGTCGCTCATGACGGTTTCGTAAGCGGTATTCACATTGACCCAACTGCTGTGCTCCTTGCCTTCGCGCAGGGCCTTGATCATGTAGGCGTCGATGCGGGCGCGATAGTCGGCCAGCCCCGCTTCGTCGGGCAGGTCGAGTGGCCAGGTGCCGATGAGGGTCTGGTAAAGCAGGTACTCGTCATTGCGCGACGGCGCCGCGCTGCCATCGACAACGCGCTTGCGACCGCGATTCAAGCGGCTCCAGCGGCGCAACATCAGCTTCCAGGCCGCCGGCATTTCGGAAATTACGTTGAGGCGCGCGCGCATGTCTTCCGAGCGCTTGCTGTCATGCGTGGAGGTGGCCAGCATATTGTGCGGCCAGCGCGCAGCGCGCGCGCGCGTAGCGGCGTGAAAGGCGGCCACGGATATGCCGAAACGGCGTGGCTCGCCGCCGACATCGTTCAGCGAGGTCAGCCGATGGTAGCGGTAGAACGCGGTGTCCTCGACACCCTTGGCCATCACCGGCGAGGTGAACTGCTGGAACTTCATGGCGAAGGCCTGCACCCGCTCGCGGAACGTGGCGCTGCGGCCACGGGCGATCTCGGTGGTCAGCACGCCCTGCAGGAAGTCGTGGATGCCGGTGTCGGCGGCGGGGCTGCGCTTCTTGGCCACCGCCACGGCCCAGACGATGTGGCGGCGGTCGTCGGCGGACAGGTGTCCGTTGGTGACGTAGCTGCGATAGACCGGGAAACAGGCCACCACTTCCGTGAGGGCATCGCGCAGGCCGTTCAGCGTGAAGTCGCAGGTGTCGCGGCTGGCGTTGGCAATGCGCGCCAGGCGCGTGGCCAGCACGTTCAGCTCGCTCGAAAGCGCGGTGCGCATGATGAGTTTCTTGGCCGTGTAGGCAAGCGTGTCGAAATCCTCGTTCATGCCGGCAAAGTCGCGGTAGATGCGCGTCATGCGCTTTTCCGCCGCGCAATCGACAAACAGGTTGTTGACCAGGTTGGCGAAGCGGTAGCCGGTGGCGCCGTGGATCGGCCAGTCATCGGGCAGGCGCTCGTGGTCGGCGAGGATCTTCTCGATCACCAGGTACAGGGGCAGCGGCTCGCCCGGTTCCGGCCGCCGGCCGCCGGCAACTTCCTGCAGGCGGCGGAAGTAGCCACCGGGGTCGTAGAGGCCGTCGGGATGGTCGATGCGCAGGCCTTCGATCTTGCCCGCCGCGAGCAGGTCGATGACGAGGCGGTGGGTGGCCTCGAACACGGCAGGTTCATCCATGCGCAGGGCGGCGAGGTCGTTGATGTCGAAAAAGCGTCGGTAATTGATCTCGTCCGAGGCGACTCGCCAATAGGCCAGGCGGTAGCCCTGTAACTGGATCAGGTCGTGCAGCAGGTCGAAGCTGCCCGGGTCGCCGGGGCGGCCATTGAAAACCGCCAGATTGATGGCGATATGGCTGGCGATCTCGGGACAGGATGCGCCGAGGGCGGCGAGATGGCGTTTGTGCACTTTCTTGTCGCGCTGCCGCTCGGCCATGCGCGCAGGATTGGTATCGGTGCGTGACGGGAGGTGGCCGAAGGCGGTCAGCAGGGCTTGCAGTTCGGTGTAGCGCGGATCGTATTCGCCGAGGGTGGTGGCGAGTTCCTCGCTGCGGTAGCGCACGATGGCCGGATAGGTGGCGGGGTCCACCGGCAGTCGGTGCTGGTAATAGAACAGGCTGAATTCACCGTGCGCAGTGTCGTAGTCGAGGCGCAGTTCGCCATGGTTCAACACCGTGCCGTAGTGGTCGCCGAGCATGGGCAGCAGGACCTTGCCGCGCAGCACCGGGTTGAGGGGCTCCCAGTCGATGTCGAAGAAGGCACCCCAGGCGGAGGCCGGGCCATTCTCCAGCACATCCAGCCACCAGGCGTTGTCGGCGCCCATGATGCCCATGTGATTGGGGACGACATCGAGGATCTGGCCCAGTTCATGCGCCTTGAGGGCGGCGACGAACGTTTCGAATTCCTGCGGGGTACCGATTTCCGGGTTCAGCGCGGCATGGTCGACGATGTCATAGCCGTGGCCGCTGCCGGGGCGCGCCTTGAGGTAGGGCGAGGCGTAACAGTGGCTGATACCGAGTTCGGCAAGATAGGGGATGAGAGTCGTAGCCTGCGCAAAAGTGAATTCGCGATTGAACTGGAGCCGGTAGGTGGCACGCGGTATGACGGCGTGCCGGCTGGACGGGGCTACCTCGTCATGAGGCGTCACCGCGCTGCCGCGTTCGTGCCGCAAAGCTTCGGCCACCGCGCTGAAGCGGCTGTCGGCGCGCCAGTCTTCGAGGTCGTTGGGCAGGCGGCGCTGCCAGTTGGGGTGCTGGTCGTCACGGCTGCCCGGCAGGTTGACCTGCTCGACCACGTCGAAGATGTCTTCGGGTTGCACCAGCAGCAGTTGCGCCGGTGTGCGTGCCAGGAAGGTATGAATGGCGACGACGAAGGGCGGCGTGATGTCGGGCATCGACACCGGATGGACACCGATGCCTTCTGGCAGCAGGCCTTCGCGTTCCAGCGCCATGAGGAAGCGCGCACGGTCCATGGCGCGTTCTTCGATGCGCTTGTCGCGCTGTTCCGTGGTGGGAAACAGTCGCAACTTGGCGCGGGTGTCAAGATCGTCGCCCTTCCAGAATCCGCGCAGGGTGGGCAGGTCGTGCGTGCTGACAGAAACCAGGGCCTGACGAGGATAGTTGGCCGGGGACTGGAATCCGCCATCCGTCGTGCGCTCGAAGAAAAAGGGATGGTAGGAGAGCACGCCGGCTTCTGCGAGGCGCTCGCGGAAGCCTTCGGGTACCGTGCCGAGGTCTTCGCCGATCACCAGGCAATGGTTGCGCTGGCTTTCGAGGGCGAGGATGCCGAGCAGGTCATCCAGCGGATTGGCAACATAGGCGCCCTGCTCGGGCGACAATCCGGCCGGCACCCAGAAGACGCGCTCCAGCGCCATGGCATGGTCGATGCGCAGCGCGCCGCAGTGGCGCATGTTGGCGCGCAGCATGTCGATGAAGGGTGCATAGGCGGCTTCGCGCAGCTGATGCGGCACGAGGGGCGGCAGTCCCCAGTCCTGGCCGAGCAAGTTGTAATCATCGGGCGGCGCGCCGGCGTAGGCATTCGCAGCGAAGGCATCCTGCCCGCCCCAGGCTTCCGAGCCGCCCGGATGGACGCCCAGCGCCATGTCCTGATAGAGGCCGACGCCCAGGCCGTGGCGCCAGGATTGCAGGCCAATCGCGGCGAGTTGCTCGTCGGCCAGCCACTGCAACCAGGCGAAGAACTCTACCGCAGTGGCGTGCTCTGTCGCGAAGGCGGCGACTGCCGGCGCTTCGGGGTGCCGATATTCCTCTGGCCAGGCCGGCCAGCCCCAGACAGCCGGATTCTCGTGCCGGAAATGAGCCTGCAGTGCTTCGAAACGCGCATGGTGCTCCAGTGCTGCACCGCCTACTTCACGGAAACGGCGGAAGGCGCGCGCGCGGTCACTGTCGTTGGCAAGGTGATGTTCGCGAAAGTGGCTATGGAGCAAGGTGAGTACTTCGCGCTTGGCTCCGGCGATAGCCGGGTAGCTGACCTGTGCGTTGCTGCGCAGGCGCCGCAGGCGCGCCTGGAAGCGTTCGCTGACAACCAGTTGGCGGGCTGTCGCACACTCGGCGAATTCCGCTACGGCTTCGACATCGATGTACATGAAGTTGACGAAGCAGCGACTCGACGGGCTGTAGGGACTGATGCGCCCTGGATCGTCGGGAAACAGGGCGTGCAGGGGATTGACGCCGACCACGCCGCCGCCGCTTGCCGCTGTCAGGTCGACCAGTTCGCGCAGGTCGCTGAAGTCGCCGATGCCCCAGTTGCGCCGCGAGCGCAGGCTGTAGAGTTGCACGGTCGGTCCCCAGACGCGATTGTCCCCGCCCACGGCAGCCGGCTGGTAGCAGGCCGGCGGGGTGATGATCAGGCTCATGGCGGCCTGCATCTGGACTTCAGGTCCGGGCTGCTCGACTTCGAGGCGATAGTAGCCGGGGTTTGCCAGGGGCGGCAGCTGTAGTTCGCTGCGGATGTATTGCCCACCTGCCAATTTCTGATTGCTCAGGCCGGGCAGTTCGGCGGGGATGAATTCACCTGTTGTCGTGCTACCGTCTTCCCCGGTCAGGATCCAGCGGTGCGTGTGGCCAGACCGCGCCGCCGGCAGCGTGAGCGGTACGCCGGGTGCGGCATTGCTGGGCACCACCATGACCGGTGGTAGCGGCCGGCGCCATTCGCGCTCGTCCAGTTCACGCAGCAGGGCCGCCGGGTCGGCATCAATCGCCTCGGTTGGAAAATGCATGGCGGCCAGCAGTGCGCGCCGCGTGGCGTCGCTGGTGGCATTGCGCTTGTTCCAGATATCGATGTATTCGGTGGCGATGCCGCAGCGCGTGGCGAGTTGCGCCAGGGCGTCGGATTGCTTGCGCGTGCCAGGTGTTTTGCGGGTCATGAGGATGCTTTCGCTGCCAGATGCCAGCTTGCCGACGAGGGCGGCAGGCGACCGGCAGCCAGGGCAGCGGCGTCAAGTTTGCTGGTGGCAAACAGCAGCTTGCCGGATTCGGGCGTCGTAGTGAGCGGTTGTTCACCGAAATTGGCGACGAGCGACAACAGGCTGCCATCGCCAAGCTGCCAGCGCACGGCCAGCGCACGCTCCGACAGGAGCTTGAGTTGTGGTGAACCATTGTTCATGCCGGCGAGCCGTGGGGCAATCCACTCGCGCCGCAGCGCAAGCAAGCGGCGGTGCAGTTTCAGGGTGGCGCGATGCGGTTCGCGTTCAATGGCCTTCCAGTCGAGCACGCAGGTGGCGAAGGTGGCGAGCGCATTGGGATCGGGGATGCGTTCGCGCGCAGCGGGATCGGCGAAGCGCTTGAATTGCGCAAACTCGCGCCGCCGTCCTTCGGTAACCAGGCGGGCCAGTTCGGGGCCGAAGTCGCAGAAGAACAGGAAGGGCTGCTCTGCAGCGAATTCCTCGCCCATGAACAGCATCGGCGGTTGCGGTGCCAGCAGCAGTATGGCGGTGACGACCTCCATGGCTTCAGGCGTCGCGAGGTGACAGAGCCGTTCGCCGAAGGCGCGGTTGCCGATCTGGTCGTGGGTTTGCAGGAAGTCGACGAAGGCGGCAGGCGGCAGGTGGCTGCTCGGCTCGCCGCGCAACTCGCCATTGCGGAAGGGGGATGGGTCGTTCTGGAAGGCGAAGCCGCTGCTCAGGCAACGGCCGAGCATCTGCACCGGCGCCTTGGCGTAATCGGCGTAGTAGCCATCGGTTTCACCACTGGCAAGAACGTGCAGGGCGTGGTGGATGTCGTCGTTCCACTGCGCTGTGCCGTACCGCCAGCGCCGACTTTCGTCACGGCTCAGGTAATGCGCTGCATTGTGGTCGTTTTCCAGCACGATGTGCACCTGGCGCTCGCGGCCGGGACCGTTGCGCACGGCGGCACCCAGTTCCTCGACGATGTCGGGCGAACTGTCATCACAGATCGCGTGAATCGCATCGAGGCGCAGGCCGTCGAGGTGGAATTCCTCGATCCAGTAGAGGGCGTTGTGGATGAAGAAATCGCGCACCGTGCGACTGCCGGGACCGTCGAAATTGATGGCGGCGCCCCAGGGCGTGGCATGGCGCGGATTGAAAAAATCCGGGGCGTAGGCGTGCAGGTAATTGCCTTCCGGCCCGAAGTGGTTGTAGACCACATCGAGCAGCACCATCAGGCCGCGCTGGTGGGCAGCGGCGATGAGGCGCTTGAAGTCTTCCGGTTTTCCGTAAGCAGTGTCCGGCGCGAAAGGCAACACGCCGTCGTAACCCCAGTTATGGAGACCGGGAAAATCCGCCACTGGCATGATTTCCAGTGCGGTCACGCCCAGGTCGGCCAGGTAATCAAGTCGTTCGATGACGCCGGCGAAATTGCCAGCCGGCGTGAAGCTGCCGATATGCAATTCATAGATCACCGCCTCTTCCCAGGGGCGACCGCGCCAGTTATCGTCTGGCCAGTCGAAGGCGGCCGGGTCGACGACCTCCGAAGGGCCGTGTACATCCTCGGGGTTGCGCCGTGAGGCCGGGTCGGGTACCAGCAATCCATCGGGCAGCCGGAACCGGTAGCGGCTGCCGGCATGGGCGGTCGCTACCGTCAGTTCGAAGCGGCCGCCACCGACGGCTGCCATGGGTAGTTCCTGCTGCTCATCGAGTTGCAATTTGACGTCTGCGACGCCGGGCGCCCAGAGGCGGAAACACACTCCGCCGCCATCAAGCAGTGCAGCGCCGAAGGGCATGACGTGGTGGCGTTTCATGGCTGTTTCCGCTGGATCAACAGGGCCAGCGAGCGGCCTTCGAGCGGATAGGTGTCGCCACCCCGAAAGCAGCCGTCTGGCTCAAGACCACCGGTGAGATGGGTGTCGAGCAGGCTTTGCCACTCGGAACCCTCACACAATATGGGCAATCTGAAATCGATGGCCTCGTGATGGCTGTTGAACAGCAGCAGGAAATTGTCGTCGTGGATGGCCTTGCCACGCTGGTCACGCTCTTCCATGGCTTCGCCACTCAGATAGACGCCGAGGCAGCGGGCGAAATCATGGGCCCACTCGTCGTCGCTCATCTCGCTGCCATCGGGCTTGAACCATTGCATGTCCTTGACGTCCGAACCGCGGATGGCGCGGCCCTGGAAGAAGTTGCGACGGCGGAACACCGGGTGCTCACGTCGCAGGCCAATGAGTCGTTGCACGAAGGCAAGAAACTCCTGGTCATCTGTCGAGAGCTCCCAATTCACCCAGCTGATGGCATTGTCCTGGCAGTAGGCGTTGTTGTTGCCTTGCTGGCTGCGGCCCATTTCGTCGCCGGCGACCAGCATCGGCACGCCCTGCGAGAAGAACAGGGTAGCCAGTAGATTGCGTTTCTGGCGGGCGCGCAGGGCATTGATCCCGGCATCCTCGGTCGGGCCTTCGGCACCGCAGTTCCACGAATGGTTGTTGTCGGTGCCGTCGCGGTTGTCTTCGCCGTTGGCCTCGTTGTGCTTGTCGTTGTAGCTCACCAGGTCGTGCAGGGTGAAGCCGTCGTGGGCCGTGATGAAGTTGATGCTGGCGTAGGGCTTGCGGCCGCTGTGTTCGTAAAAATCGCTGGAGCCCGTGAGGCGGCGGGCAAAGTCGCCGATCAGGCCGCCATCGCCCTTCCAGTAGGCACGCATGGTATCGCGATAGCGGTCGTTCCATTCCCCCCAGCCGGGCGGGAAATTGCCCACCTGATAGCCACCTTCGCCAAGGTCCCAGGGTTCGGCGATAAGCTTGACCTGGGACAGCACCGGGTCCTGCAGCAGGATGTCGAAGAAGGCGCCGAGTCGGTCGACCTCATGCAGCTCGCGCGCCAGCGTGGAGGCCAGGTCGAAACGGAAGCCGTCGACGTGCATCTCCAGCACCCAGTAGCGCAACGAATCCATGATGAGCTGAAGCACGCGCGGCTGCTGCAGGTTGAGCGTATTGCCGCAGCCGGTATAGTCCATGTAGTAGCGCGGGTTGTCGCCGACCAGACGGTAGTAGGCGGCGTTGTCGACACCGCGGAAGCAGAGCGACGGGCCGAACTGGTTGCCCTCGGCGGTGTGGTTGTAGACCACGTCGAGGATGACCTCGATGCCATGGGAATGAAAGGTCTTGACCATGGTCTTGAATTCGCTGACCACGCCGCTGGAACTGAAACGCTGGTCGGGAGCGAAGAAACCGATGGAGTTGTAGCCCCAGTAGTTGGTCAGGCCGCGCTCGATGAGATGGCGGTCGTTGATGAAGGCATGCACCGGCATCAGTTCCACCGAGGTGACGCCCAGTTGCTTGAGATGGTCGATGACCGGCGCCGTGGCCAGTCCGGCGTAAGTACCGCGCAGCGGTGGGGGAACTTCGGGATGGTTGATGGTGTAGCCGCGCACTTGCAGTTCGTACACCACCATGTCCGACCAAGGAACGCGCGGCGCCCGGTCCTCGCCCCAGGTGAACGCCGGATCGATGACGCGGCATTTCGGCATGCCGGCGGCGTTGTCGCGTTTATCAAGTGACAGGTCCTCCTGCCGATGGCCGATGCGGTAACCAAAATGGGCATCACTCCAGCGCACCTGACCGACGATGTCCTTGGCGTAGGGTTCGATCAGCAGCTTGTTGGGGTTGAAGCGGTGGCCGTGGGCCGGATCGTAGGGGCCGTGTATGCGATAGCCGTAGAGCAGGCCGGGGCGGGCTTCGGGCAGGTAGCAATGCCAGATCAGGTCGGTCTGTTCGCGCAGTTCAATGCGCTGGATCTCGCGACGTCCGGACGGATCGAACAGACAGAGTTCAACGCGTTCGGCATTTTCGGAAAAGATTGCGAAGTTGACACCTTCGCCATCCCAGTTGGCGCCACGGGGAAAAGGCGTGCCGGGCCATACGGCAGTGACGGGAAGATTCATGATGTCTTTGCTATATGCGGTAACGTGTTACGTCAGGAACGTCCGGCCCCTTGGGTACTACCACAACACCACCCTCGCTGACTGGGTAGCGGGCACGATCCGCCGCCGCATCGAAACCGATGCGGCTGTTCGCCGCGATCTCGTTGCAGCGGTCGATGATGACGCGCTTGAGGCGCGTGCCGCGACGGATCACGGCGTAATCCATGATGATGCAGTCATCGATCTCGACATCTTCTTCGACGATCACCTCGCGCCGCAGGATGGAGTTGTGGATGCGCGCACCCTTGACCAGCGAGCCGGCGCCAATAACGCTGTTTTCGATTACGCCCGAGGCGATGCGTGGCGCAGGGCCCTGATAATTGCTCGAATTGATGAACCACTGCGGGTTGAAGAGATCGAAGCGCGGCTTGGCGCCCAGGACGTCGCAGTTGGCGGCGTAATAGGCATCGAGGGTGCCGACGTCACGCCAGTAGCCCTGCTCCTCATAACCGGAAATGCCTGGAATGCGGTTGTCGGCGAAGTTGTAGGCGAAGACCTGGTGCGTATGGATCAGTCGCGGCAGGATGTGCTGGCCGAAATCGTGCTCTTCACGTGCTTTGGCTTCGCGCAAGGCGGTCAGCAGGACCTCGGTGTCGAACAGATAATTGCCCATCGAACCGAAGGCGCGAGTCGGGTCGCCAGGCATGGACGGCGGATTGTTAGGTTTTTCCAGGAAGGCGCGAATGCGCCCCTGCCGGTCGGTGTCGATGATGCCGAAAGCCGGGGCGGCGGCCAGCGGAACGGGAATCGCCGCCACCGATACCTGGGCCGCGTTCTGGCGGTGGAAGTCGATCATCTGCCGTACGTCCATGCGGTAGATATGATCGGCGCCAAACACCGCAACCATGTCGGGTGCATGACGCTCGATCAGGTTGATGTTCTGGAAAATGGCGTCGGAGGTGCCCTGAAACCATTCCGCGCCCTCGCGCATCTGCGGCGGCACGACGGTGATGAATTGGCCGGGATAGGTGTGGGAATGCCCCCAGGCTCTGTTCGCATGTTCAATCAGCGACTGTGACTTGTACTGCACCAGCAGGTAGATGCCGCGGATTTCCGAATTCACCAGATTGCTGAGGACGAAGTCGGCGACCCGGTAACGGCTGCCGAAGGGTACGGCCGGCTTGGATCTTTCCGCCGTCAGGGGATGCAAACGGGAACCTTGACCACCAGCCAGCACCATCGCGAGCACTTTCATGATGTTTCTCCTCTAAGTGACATCATGCCTGTTCATGATGGTCGAGTGCTCTCAGCAGGCTGTAGAGCGGTATGGAAAGCCAATCGGGTCGATTGTCCATTTCGTAGCGTAGTTCATAGAGCGCCTTGTCAATGACAAAATACTCGATCAGGCGTTGTGCTGCAGCCTGGTCGGCCGGCCAGGATGGACAACCCCGAATGGTCTCCTGATAGCCCTTGAGGAATGCCGCGCCGGTCTCTGTCTCCCAGGTTTGCACCAGGGGGCCGAAGCGGTGGCGATCGGCCGGGCGTTCGATGGTAGCCCGATTGGTTGCTACTGCGGCGACGTAACTGAAGGAGCGCAGCATGCCGGCAATATCGCGCAGCGGTGAATGCTTCATGCGCCGTTCGGCAAGTGGCCTGGCTGGTTCGCCTTCGAAGTCGGTAATGATGAAGTCATTATCGACGAGCAGCACCTGGCCGAGATGGTAGTCGCCGTGATAGCGCATCTTGGCGGCCTCGATGCCTGTCAGAGCCGCCACGGAAATGCGATCGAGAACGTACGGACGCATGGCTAGCAGATGGTCGCTGGCGCTGCGTACTTCGGCCGGCAGGCCATCGCGGTGCTGCTCCAGTTTGTCCAGTGTGGCGACTGCTTCGGCCTGGAGCTGGGTAGACCAGAGCGAGATGTCCTCCCGCGTGATTGGTTCGGGCTCGAAGGCATCGTTGCCAGTGCTGCGGCAAAAAGCCTGGTGCAGTTCGCCAGTGCGGCGGCCGAGGACGGCGATCAGGGCGAGGAAGAAGCCGTGGGGGTTGCCGACGCTTTCCTTCGGTTGCGTTACAGCCTCGGACATCTGCTCAGCCAGGTAGCGGTCGAGATAGTCAACGGCGAAGTTCCAGCCGGTGCCCTGGTTTTCCACATATGACTGCAGCAGCGCCAGGGTCAGCGTCTGGCCGTCAGCACGTTGGAATTCCACGGAGCCGGCAACGGGAACGATATGTTTGAAGGGAGACTCTTCGGTGAGGAAGCGGCCGACCTCAACCTCGGGGTTCGCCCCGGTCTGCAAGCGGCGGTAGCCCTTGAGGAACAGCCGGTTGCCGAAGTAGACGGCGGTATTGCTCTGTTCCAGTGCCGGGTGGCGCACCTGCTCCTTGATGCCCTCAGCCAGCTCATTGAATACCGCGTAGGAACGGAATTCGACGCGGCCCTTGCCAAAGGGAACATCGAGGTTCTGGCCGATGCCTTGAACCAGCGCACGACAGAAGCGATCATCCCCGAAGGCGCCGTAAAGCAGGCCGGTGCGTCCCTTTTGTCTTACCCTTGCCAGCGTCCACGGTGCCAGTGTCAGGAGCCTTTCCTCGCCGACCTCTTCATCCCAACAGATCGCCAACGGCAGGAAATAGATCTGTGGCGAGAGGTCGGCGCAATGCACCTCGATGATGGTCATCAGCCAGCTGCCCTCGGTAGTATTCCACTCGCCCTGTTCCATGATTTCTATGTGGGTGATGGTATGCCCTTTGGCGGCAAACCAGCGTTTCGTGGCGAGATATGGCGCCAGCACCATGTGCTGGAATTTGTCCTGCGTGGTGGCGCTAATGGCGCGGCGCACGGTCGAGGCGTTGGCCCGGCCGCCCGAGAAAGTCAGCCAGCCTTCGGTGAGAACCAGTACCGGCAGCTCGGGACGCGCCAGGCGCTCTTCGTGCCAGTAGGGTACTTCGGCATCGGTGGACAGACGGAAGCTGTAGGTGCCGTAGCCCTTGAGCGTCAGCAGGTAGGGTAAGTCGCCGACGGGTGGGAAGGCGGCACGCCCGATCAGTTCGACCGGTACCCGGCCCTTGAAGGATGAGATATCCAGTTCGACCGGCTGCGCCGTGCGCGAGAGATTCACCACGCAGAGAATGATTTCATTTTCCCACTCGCGCACATAGGCGAGAATCTTGCGATTGCCGGGTTCGAGAAATTTGATGCTGCCACGCCCGAAGGCCTTGTAATTCTTGCGCACCGCAATCAGGCGCTTGGTCCAGTTCAGCAGTGACGAGGGATTCCGTGCCTGGGCCTCGACATTGATCGCCTCGTAGCCGTAGATCGGGTCCATGTTGGGCGGCAGGTAGAGCCGCTGCGGGTCGGCCTTGGAAAAGCCGGCATTGCGGTCGGGGCTCCATTGCATCGGCGTGCGTACTCCGTTGCGGTCACCAAGATAAATATTGTCGCCCATGCCGATCTCGTCGCCATAGTAAAGAATCGGCGAACCCGGCATGGTCATGAGCATGAAGGTGAGCAACTCGACCTTTTCGCGGTTGTTGTCCATCAACGGTGCCAGACGGCGGCGGATGCCGACATTCACGCGCATGCGCGGGTCGCCGGCGTACATCTGGTACATGTAGTCGCGCTCCCGGCTGGTGACCATTTCCAAAGTCAGTTCGTCGTGGTTGCGCAGGAAAATCGCCCACTGGCAGGTGTCGGGGATGTCCGGCGTCTGGCGCAGGATGTCGACGATGGGGTGGCGATCTTCCTGCGCCACGGCCATGAACATGCGCGGCATCAGGGGGAAGTTGTAAGCCACATGGCACTCATCGCCGTCACCGAAATATTCGCGCACGTCTTCCGGCCACTGGTTGGCTTCCGCCAGCAGCATGCGGTTCTTGTAGCGGGCGTCGATGACGGCGCGCATCTGCCTGATGACCGCGTGCGTTTCAGGCAGATTTTCGTTGCTGGTGCCTTCGCTGACACACAAATAGGGAATCGCGTCCAGGCGCAAACCATCCGCGCCACAATCGAGCCAGAAGCGCATGACGCGGATCACCGCTTTAACTACCTCCGGATTGTTGTGGTTCAGATCTGGCTGGTGGGAAAAGAAGCGGTGCCAATAGTAGGCTTGCGCGACCTCGTCCCAGGCCCAGTTGGATTTCTCGGTATCCGTAAAGATGATGCGCGTTTCCGGAAATTTCTTGTCGCTGTCGCTCCAGACGTAGAAATCCCGCTTCTTCGAGCCGGGTGGCGCGCGCCGGGCCGCCTGGAACCACGGGTGCTGGTCCGAGGTGTGGTTGATGACCAGTTCGGTGATGACACGCAGGCCGCGACGATGCGCTTCGCGGATGAAATTGCGCACGTCGGCGCGCGTGCCATAGTCCGGATGCACGTTGCGGTAGTCGGCGATGTCGTAGCCGTCATCCTTGAAGGGCGACGGATAGAAAGGCAGCAGCCAAAGGGTATTGACGCCGAGGTCCTGCAGATAGTCGAGCTTTTCGGTAAGTCCCCGGAAATCTCCCATGCCGTTGCCGTCGCTGTCGAAGAAGGCCTTGACATGCAATTCATAAATGATGGCGTCCTTGTACCAGAGGGGATCGTTTTCCCAGTCCGTGCCGGCGCCAGACGCACCATTCTGCTGTTTTTTGTCGGTACTGGGCATCACGGTCGACTCCGGATAGGGTCACGGTCGCGCGCGGCGTCTATGCATGCTGTGCGCGGCGGCGGATCGCGAGGTTGATCCGGCGTATACATGTTCTGCATTGCGGCCTCGATTTTCGCTGTCAGGGCTTGCGATCGACATGGTCTTGCGGAAACCAGCGGTTGAGCAAGGTTGCCGCGTGACGGCGGGCGCCGAGGCCGAAGGCCAGCGCGGCGGCGAATACCAGGCCGGCCAGCAGGATCAGGAAAGTCTGCTGAATCAGACCGCCGCTGATATCCAGATGATCGATCGCCAGCAACAGGACGAATGTCAGCACCGCGTAGCGCGCCACGCGTCCGAGCAACTCGCCATCACTGATGGCGGCGCTGCGGCAATAACTCTCTACCGTGGTGCCGACGAAGCGCGCGAAGTAGCTGCCGAACACGATGACCAGCAAAGCCACCAGAAGCTTGGGCGCGAACAGCAGCAACTTGCTCAGCAGATCGGTGACCTGCGTCAGGCCCAGACTGTTGAAGGCAATGATCAGGGCAAGCAGCAGCGCGATTGCATAAGCGATCCAGCCGACCATTTCGGTGGTGTCACGTTCGCTGCCACCCTGCTGCAAAAACCCGTCGATGCCGGAGCGTTCGGTCAGTATGTTGAAATTGAGCGCGCGCAAGGCCTTGACGACGCCGTAGCGAACGAGCTTGGCCAGCAACCAGCCGACGATCAGTACGCCGACGGCGATCGCCAGGCGAGGCATGTAGCTACCGACTTGATTCAAAAACGCTTGCACAGGTACCAGCAGGACGTTGATTTCATTCATGGCAGATCTCCCTTGGCTTGCTATGAGACGCCGGCCAGCGCGGCAATTCCCTCGAGGGGAACGCCGATCCAGTCGGGTCGGTTGTCCATTTCGTAACGCAGTTCGTAAAAGGCCTTCTCCAGCTCGAACAGGTCAATGAGGCTTTTCGCCGCCTCGAATTCCGCAGCGTCGGCATACAGGCCGCCATCCACGGCAACCTGACCGTAGGTTTGCAGAAAGCCTTCGCGCATGCTGTTCTCCCATTGGCGCGCCGAGATTGCCAGCCGTTCGAGGTCGGCTCCGGTTGCGGCACTCTGGTGCAAAGCAGCGTGGCGTGCGTAGTCGAACGAGCGCAACATGCCGGCAACATCGCGCAATGCACTGTGCTTGGCGCGACGCTCTGCAAACGTGCGTTGCGGCTCGCCTTCGAAATCAATCAGCAGGAAATCATCATGGCAAATCAGCACCTGACCGAGGTGAAGATCGCCATGCAGGCGCGTCTTCACACCCGGAGGCGGCGAATGCGCGGCCCGCTTGATGGCCGTGACCAGCGCAGGAAGCGCTTCGATAATCCGCGCCCCCAGTTCGGCCAGCGGCTTTTCCCAGGCCGTTGCGCGTTGCGCCATTGACTCCAGCGTATCGCGGCACTCACCTTCCACGGTAGCGACCCAACTTGTCAGATCAAGGGGCTGAATCGGTTCGGGGTCGAATGCCGGATCGCCGGTGGTGCGCGCCAGGGCGATATGGAGCTCGGCAATTCGGCGTGCCAGTGCCTGCATGCGCTCGACCAGTGGCCCGGCATCATCGTGGGTTTCGTCGCCAATGATGCTGCTGGAATCCAGCAGGCGGGCGAATTGGCCAACCGTATGGCTCCATGCGTCACCCTGGTTGGTCACCTGTGCCTGCAACAATGCCAGGGTATATATCGCACCGTTTGCCGCGTGGAAGTCGACGCTGCCCGCGACCGGCACACAGTGCTTGAAACCGACCGCATCGGTAAGGAATCGTCCCATCTCGAGTTCGGGGCTGATGCCGTCGTGCAGGTGGCGGTAAGCTTTGAGGAAGAGCCGGTCGCCCAGCAGGCTGACCGAGTTGCTGCTGGCGGTCAATCGCGTCAGGGGCGTTGCGTCCTTGAGCATGCCACCGACGATCTTGACGAAGGAGTCGCTCGGTGAAAAGCGCAGCGTGCCGCCTTCCGCTTTCAGCTCACGCTTCGCGCCGATGGCATTGACCATGGCACGACAAAAAGCCTCGTCGGCCATGGCGTCGGCCAGCACGCCGGTATTGGCCTGCTGGCGCACCTTGGCGATCGCCACGGCTGAAAGCGCATGTGTTCTTTCGCTTTCCGATTCCTCAAGCGAGAGCGCCAGCGGGACGAAATAGCGCGCCGGTTTGGCAGCCCCGTGGATATCCACCAGCGCCATGAGCCATTGTGTCTCGCCGGCCTGCAGCATGGAGTATTCGGCAATTGCCGCGTGTTGCAGCGGCTCGGTTTTTGCGGCGTACCAGCGTTGGCTCAACAGGAAGCGCGGCAGAATCTGATTTTCCAGTTGGGCGCGGGTCTTTTCCGCCATGGCGATGCGCCAGGGCACGACACGGTTGCGAAAGAAGCTGTTCCATTCATCGAACAGCACCACTACCACCAGATCTTCGATCGGGGTGCGGCAGGTATGCCATTCCGGTGGCTCGGTGTCCAGCGAAAGCCTGAACCAGAAAAAGCCATAGGCCATCAGGGTCAGGAAATAGGGCTCTTTGCCAATCGGAGGAAAGGCGCTGCGCCCGGTCATTTCGACCGGAACGCGCCCCTTGTAGGCGCCCAGATCGAGTTCCACGGATTGGGCCACTCGACTCACGTTGGCGACGCAGAGGATGACTTCGCCCTGATACTCGCGCAGATAGGCCAGGATCTTCCGGTTGCCCGGGTGCATCATGGTCAAGCTGCCGCGCCCGAAAGCTTGTGTGGTTCCGCGAATCGCCAGCAGATGCCGGGTCCAGGACAGCAGCGACGAAGGTTCGCGGGCTTGCGCCTCAACATTGACCGCCTCGAAGCCATAGATCGGGTCCTGTATCGGCGGCAGGTAAAGGCGCTGCGGGTCGGCACGGGAAAAGCCTCCATTGCGGTCCGTGCTCCATTGCATCGGGGTGCGCACGCCATCGCGGTCGCCGAGAAAAATATTGTCGCCCATGCCTATTTCGTCGCCGTAGTACAGCACCGGAGTGCCAAGCATGGAGAGCAGCATGCTGTTCATCAGCTTGATGCGGTCGGGATTGTTTTCGAGCAACGGAGCGAGACGGCGGCGAATGCCGATATTGATCCGTGCGCGTGACTCGGCGGCATACATGTTGTACATGTAGTCGCGTTCTTTGCTGGTCACCATTTCCAGCGTCAACTCGTCGTGATTGCGCAGAAATACCGCCCACTGACAGTTCGCCGGAATGTCCGGCGTCTGGGCGAGGATCTCCACCACCGGATGGCGATCTTCCTGGGCGATGGCCATATACAGGCGTGGCATCAGGGGAAAGTGGTAGGCCATCTGGCATTCGTCACCGTCGCCGAAATACTCATGCACGTCTTCGGGCCACATGTTGGCCTCGGCCAGCAATAGGCGACCAGGATATTTCGCTTCCAGGCGGCGGCGTATCTCCTTGATGACATCGTGGGTCTCGCGCAGATTTTCGTTGCTGGTGCCGTCGCGCTCGATCAGGTAGGGAATCGCATCGAGCCGAAAACCATCCACGCCCATTTCCAGCCAGAACTCCATGGTGTTCAAGACCGCCTGCAATACCGCCGGATTGTCAAAGTTCAAGTCGGGCTGGTGGCTGAAAAAGCGGTGCCAGAAATACTGCTGCGCGACCTCGTCCCAGGTCCAGTTGGATTTCTCCGTGTCCGTGAAAATGATGCGCGTACCGGAATATTTCTTCGGGTCATCGCTCCAGACATAGAAGTTGCGCTCCGGCGAATCCTTCGGCGCGCTGCGCGCGACCTGGAACCAGGGGTGCTGGTCCGAGGTATGGTTAACCACCAGTTCGGTGATGACGCGCAGCTTGCGCCGGTGCGCTTCATTGACGAAGGCACGGAAGTCGTCGAGCGTGCCATATGACGGATGCACGTTCTCGTAATCCGCTACGTCATAGCCGTCGTCGCGCTGCGGCGACGGGTAGAAGGGCAGCAGCCAGATGGTATTGACGCCGAGCGACTGGACATGATCGAGTCGCTCGGTCAGGCCGCGAAAATCGCCTATGCCGTCGCCGTTGCCGTCGGCATAGGCCTTGATGTGCAGTTCATAAATGACCGCATCCTTGTACCAGAGGGTGTCGCCTTCCAGGTCGGCGGTTATCGCCGCCGCGGTACCGAGGGCCATGTCAGTCTGAATATGCATCATGCGCCTTGCTTAAAGGAAATAGTCGAAGTCGCGTTCGCTGCGCAGGCGGCGCCGCAAGCGCAGGATATGCACCGGGGAGGATTGCGGGTCGAGGCGGACAAAATTGCGTTCCCCCTGCCAGAGGAAGCGGGCTCCCGAAAGCAGATCGTGCGCCTGGTAGGGGCTGTCGCCGGGTACGCCCAGCGTGTCCAGCGGCAGATCGATCCAGCCGGCCTGGACGTTATGCGGGTCGAGGTTGGCGACCATGACCAGGGTGTCGTCCGCGGTTGTCTTGCTGTAGCAAAGCATGAGGGGGTTGTCGATGGCGTGAAAACGCAGGTTCCAGTCTGATTGCAGGGCGGGGTTTTCGCGGCGAATGCGGTTGAGACGCGTGATGTAGTCACGCAAGCTGTCGGGCCGCTCGATATCCCAGTGACGCAACTGATACTTCTCCGAATCGAGGTATTCCTCGCCGCCCGGATCGCGCGGCTCATGCTCCATCAGTTCGTAGGCCGGCCCATAGATGCCGTAATTGGCCCCCAGCGTTGCCGCCAGCGCCACCCGCAGCAGGAAAGCGGGGCGACCGCCATATTGCAGAAATTCGGGCAGGATGTCCGGGGTGTTGGGCCAGAGGTTGGGCCGGAAATACTCGCGCGAATCGTGACGGGCGAGTTCGGTGAAGTACTCCATCAGTTCCTGCTGCGTATTGCGCCAGGTGAAATAGGTGTAGGACTGCGTGAAGCCGAGTTTTGCCAGCCGGTGCATGATTCTCGGCCGGGTAAATGCCTCGGCGAGGAAGATGATTTCCGGGTGTTCGGCCTTGATGGCGCCGATCAGCCACTCCCAGAAGGGGAAGGGCTTGGTATGGGGGTTGTCCACGCGAAAAATGCGCACACCCGCGCCGATCCAGTGATCGACCACATCCTTAAGTTCGTTCCACAGCGCCTGCCAGTCTTCGCACTCGAAATCGAAAGGGTAGATGTCCTGGTATTTCTTCGGTGGGTTCTCGGCATACTGTATGCTGCCGTCGGGACGATGGCGGAACCATTCGGGGTGCTGCTTCACATAGGGATGGTCAGGTGAGCACTGGAAGGCGATGTCCAGGGCGACTTCCATGCCCTGCGCGCGGGATTCCTTGACCAGCCGGCGAAAATCTGCGGCGCTGCCGAGTTGGGGATGAATGTCGTGGTGACCGCCTTCGCTTGCACCTATCGCCCATGGACTGCCATGGTCATCCGGTCCGGCGGTGAGGCTGTTGTTGGGTCCCTTGCGAAAGGCGCGACCGATGGGATGAATCGGTGGCAGGTAGAGCACATCGAAGCCCATGGCGGCGATGTCGGGCAGTCGTTCGATGACGCCGGCAAAGTTGCCGTGGGTCGCTTCATCCGTGGAGCAGGAGCGAGGGAACAATTCATACCAGGCAGAGAAGCGACCGCGTATCGGGTCGACGGTGACTTCCA